>CANPWP010000004.1 GCA_947584595.1 uncultured Clostridia bacterium
TTTTGCTACTCATTTTTATCCTTCCTTTCCTTGTCCTTTATTTTATCACACTTGTCTACTTTTTTAGTATACATCCACCCGAAAAATTTAATCGGGTGCAGGAAGAAATGGCAAGGAGAAGCAGTAAGAAAAAGGTTAAACAAGTTGGCACAAAGACCGAGCTTGGTAAGTATTCAAGCAAATACGCTTTATCGGAACTCCTAATCTGCGGTGAGTGCCATACTCCCTATCGACGGTGCACATGGACAACAACCGACGGCAAAAAGAAAATTGTCTGGCGGTGTATAAACAGACTTGACTACGGAAAAAAGTATTGTCACCACTCCCCTTCACTTGAAGAAAGCGTCCTGCAAAGTGCTATTGTACAAGCTGTTCAGAATAACATAGGTAGATGCTCGGAAGTGCTTGAAAAGCTTAAGCAACACATACGAATAGGACTTTCAGGCGAAGAAACTGAGGATAAAACAATAGAAATTCAAATAGAAATTGCAAGGCTTGACAAAGAATATGACGATATACTTAATCGTATAACCTCCGATATGGAAAATGCAGAAGCCTTGGAATCGCAGCTTGAGGAAATCGTAATAAAAAAACACAGCCTACAAAATGAACTGCAAATATATGAAAACTCAAGCAACAGACAGGCAAATACAAAAACAAGACTTGATGAAATCTTCCAAATCATCGAAGGTCTTAAAAATCACCCTATGGAATTTAACGATGTAATAATAAGACAAATCATTGATTGCGTAATTGTTGAATCAAAGGAGAAAATCAAGGTGGTATTTGTCGGCGGGTATGAGGTGGAACAGGAGTTATAAAAATATACCTTTATATAAATTTAAAGTTTATTTTATTAAGTGGCAAAATGTATCAAAAAGTCATTGCATATCAGTATAGCATATGCTATACTGATATAGTAAAAGAATTGTAGCATATGCTATATTGGAGGTGCAACAATGACTTTTTCAGAGTTTGTCATTTCTGTCCGCAGGAAACTTAAACTAAGCCAAAAACAATTGGCAACTGCAATTAATGTTAGCTACTCAACTATTAACCGTTGGGAAAATGGTCATGTTGTACCAAGCAATTTGGCGGTAAAGAGTTTTTATGATTTTTGCGAAAACAATTTCATCGATGTTCCTGATGGCCTGTTATGACACTGCTTGCCATTTATCATTGGAAATATTAGGAGGTAAATAATTATGGCAAGAGCAGATTTGTTATGTGAATTAATAAAATACGGTTTAATAAATGATTCTGCGAGTTTTAGGAAAGCCGCAGAAGCATTATGCGCAGAAGAACGTGCAAAGCAGCACACTGTACTTGCAACAAAAATTGATGAATTATTAAAAAATTCGCGCAGACCAACTGCAAAAGAAAATATGACTTCGCCAGCGATTATTCGTGGTGGTATGAATGAACAAAGCTTATTTTCCGAAAAGGTCCCTCGAAAGAGATTGGACCATCTAATTCTTCCAGACAATGTTCGGTCAGCTTGTCAAGATTTAATTATAGAGCAAAACCGTTCTGATTTGCTGCAATCATATGGAATAGAACCTAGAAATAAAATTTTATTAATTGGCCCACCCGGAAATGGTAAAACCTCGTTGGCAGAAGCAATAGCAGAAGCGTTAATGGTTCCACTCCTTACGGTTAGATATGAGAGTATCATTGGCTCCTATCTCGGCGAAACAGCATCCAGATTATCGAAATTGTTTGAGTACGCTAAAACAAGAGAATGTGTCCTGTTTTTTGATGAATTTGAGACATTGGGAAAAGAACGTGGCGATGTTCATGAAACAGGTGAAATTAAGCGAGTCGTAAGTTCTTTACTGATGCAGATTGATGCTCTTCCTAGTTATGTTGTTGCTATTGCCGCTACAAATCATGATACTCTGCTTGATAAAGCAGCATGGCGGAGATTTCAAATCCGGCTTGAAATACCCAGACCAACCCGAAGTCGTTTGGAAGAATATTATCGCTTTTTTGAAAAAGAAAAAGATTTTAAGTTTGGCCTGCAACCAAGCACACTGGCTAAGAAAACTTTAGGTATAAGCTATGCAGAAGCAGAGGAATTCGCACTCTCAGTTTATAGACAATATGTTTTAAATCTGCCAAATGATAATGTGAAAGAGATTACTGAGAGAGCAATTCATAGTTGGCAATCTCAAGTAATCGTAGCACATAAAGATCAGAAAGGAGTAGAAACATGCCAGATAGACCTTTAATACTGTTTCCGTCTCCAGAGCATGCGGATCGTGAACACAAAACTCCTGTTTTTACCAGAACCATTAAACCATCTTTCGGAAGGCAATTCACTAGATTACAGCCATCCTTTAGTGTGCTCAAAACCGCTTTTGAGAAAAAGGCACTGAAGATTCAACAGTCTCCAACTGGAATTAATCCTGAGTTTGCATTGGTTTTTGAAATAATTGGAACGGTCGATAGTTTTTATACCGCAGTCAAGCACACTGAAGGTTTTGAATGGATTTTTGATAGCGAATCTGATCCGTTTGAACCGGATGATGATTTCTATCAAATCAATAAAGACTCTGGGCAAAGAGTTGATGATTTTCTAAACGGAAAGCTATATTGCGTAATGTCCAACCAGCAGGCAATGCTTCAATTACTATCATTGTGGCAAAGATACCAAAATGGAGAGGCTGACGTATTCAAGAGAAATTTCACGGGACTCCGTGATATTTTTACTCACATAAAGAACATAAGGAAATGGGATGCACAGGATAGAATTGCAGAAACGCATGCTGTGGAGTACTGGCGTGAGTCTTTGGAATTCGACGGTAATTCTCCTGTGCCATTTGAAATCGAATTATTTTTTAGAAATGATGCAACAAAACGAAATATTGCTACTGAAACTATTCGCCGAGAAATTCAATCATTAGGCGGTCGTGTGATTCAAAATTGTATAATAAGTGAAATTTATTACCACGGCATGTTAGTTGAACTTCCGAGAATTTCTATTGAAGGTTTAGTTGATCGATACGAAGAAATTGAATTATCGCAGGTTGACGATATCATGTTTTTCCGGCCTACATGCCAATCTGTGTTTGTTTCGACAACTGATTCCGAGAGTTATGTTGCTAACGAGGAAGATGTACCATTACCGAGGGGGGATGCTGTTGTTGCTGTTTTTGACGGTATGCCAATGCAGAATCACCACCTACTACGTGGACGAGTTATCATTGATGATCCTGATGACTACGCTTCGGGATATGAAAGCAAATATCGCATTCACGGTACATCAATGGTATCACTTGCTATTTACGGCGACCTCAAGAGAAATGATACCCCTATTAGTAGTCCTGTTTATGTGCGTCCTATTCTCCGACCAAAGCAAAGCGGATTTGATAAAGTAACAGAAAGTGTTCCTGATGACAGCTTATTTATTGATGTTCTTCATCGGGCTGTAAGGAGAATGATGGAAGGCGATGGCGAGGAAAGCGCAACTGCCCCCAATACCAAAGTAATTAATCTGTCCATTGGGGATCCTGTTCGGCAATTGGCTGTCACAATGAGTCCAACTGCGCGATTGCTTGACTTTCTCGCTTATAAGTACAAAATTCTGTTTATTATAAGCGCTGGAAATCATCCAGAGGTCGTAAACTTTGTAGGCAAATCATTCGACGAGCTAAAATCTCTTGATATGATACAGCGAAGCAAAGTTTTTGGTGGAATCATTAAGGATAACCAACGCAATCTAAAAATACTTGCACCAGCAGAAAGTTTGAACGGACTGACAATTGGCGCACTATATGATGATTTTACGAATACAAATGAAACAGAGCGTCGTATTTTGGCTGTCGATAGAGGGCTACCTTCCCCTATATCTGCAATTGGTAAGGGCTATCGCTCTGTTATTGCTCCGGACTTGTTTTACTATGGTGGCAGAGAGTTCATCAGGGGAAAACATAATGGTGAAATCGACTGGGTAGAATCTTCGCGTGAACCGGGATGTTTATTTGCCGCTCCATATGGGACAGGCGATATCGATGGATGTGCTTTTTCATTTGGAACTAGTGATGCCGCAGCTCAAATAACACATGAAGCCGCCAAATGCCATGATGTACTTGATCAAGTTTTTCTTAACCAAACAGGTACTAATATGCCAGTTGATTCTACCGCAATCCTTTTGAAGGCGATGCTTGCTCATGGTGCTTCATGGAAACCAATTGCCGACAAACTCGCCCTTACCATGGGTGCTTCACCAAAACAATTAAGTAAGTGGCTCGGAAACGGCATACCTAATATAAACCGTGTTATAGAGTGTACTAAAGAACGCATAACACTTATTGGGCTTGGTGCACTAAAGAAAGATAAGGGAGATATTTTTAAGCTCCCACTTCCTGTGGATTTTTCAACTCGATTAATAAAAAGAAGGCTAACCGTTACATTATCCTACATTTCTCCTGTTGTCTCAAATAAGCAAACATATCGCGGTGCGCAACTGTGGTTTAATATTGATGACGGTGGAAAGGGTCTTGTCCCCGACCGACAAAATACGGAATGGCAAGCAGTCCGAAAGGGTACTTTACAACATGAGATTTTTACTGGAGAAAATTCAATTGTCTGGAATGATGATGACCTTATCATAAAAGTAAACTGTAAAGAAGAAGCTGCCAAAATTAACGAAGCAATACCATACTGTCTATTTGTTAGTTTTGAAGTAGCAGAAGGTTTTAATGTTGATCTGTATGATGATGTCTCTGCAAAAATCCACCAGCGTGTTCAGATTTCAAATAACTAAGAAACGGTAGTACTGCGGACGAACCGATGAAGCTATACCTCAGCCTTTTGGTATTGGACTTTCTGTTCTGAGTTTCGGTTTGGTTTGTGATATGGTCATTTATCTACAATATAAATCATATCGCATTAGCACACTTTGGAGTAAGTTATGTATCGATTGCTCTTATTTTTTACAAAAGTCGTGCTCAGTTACCCGTTCGTCACAAAACGTGATTACGACGGTATGAGAATTCAAATGTCACCTCCCAGACGAAAAATTCTTTCAGTTGTATTAGTTTTATAGTGTGTTATATTGCTTCGTAGTGAAATGCGATTTACTCCACTTGATATTGCCCTTCAGGCAGTTTTGTGTAATATAATATTGCTTATACACGGCAGAGAAAAAATAAAATAATAACTATGAAGTTTTTAATTGTTTCTGAATTCGTTGGTTCAAAACTACCATAAAAATCAGAAAAAACATCTTTTTTGCTCAACCTTGACAAAAGCGGTAATTTATCGAAGGATAAATTACCGTTTTTTGTTAGAGCAAAACACCCCGTCTGTAAGGCGATAATGCTTTACAAACGGGGTAAATTATGTTTATAAAATTTTTATTTACATTTTAATTAAACTTCTGCAATAACCTCAACTTCAACAAGGACATCTTTCGGAAGCTGTTTTACCGCAACGCAGGAACGGGCGGGTTTTTCTGTAAAATATTTGCCGTAAACAGCGTTAAATGCGGCAAAATCGTTCATATCCTTTAAAAAGCAAACTGTTTTAACTGCTTTTTCAAGTGAACTTCCTGCTGCTTCAAGAACGTTTTTAAGGTTTGTGCATACCTGTTCTGTCTGTTCTTCAATTGTTACAGCTTCAACATTCCCGCTTGCAGGATTAATTGCAATCTGACCTGAAGTAAATACAAGTCCGTTTACAACAACAGCCTGTGAATATGGTCCTATTGCGTCAGGAGCATTTTTTGTGTAGATTTTTTCCATAGTTAATTACCTCCATTAAATTAATTTTGTACAAGCTTTAAGCCTGCGTTAGTTAAAGCATCCGTGATTTCTTTAACATGGTCATAGTTTCTTGTTTCCATTACAATTCTCAGGTAACATCCGTTTATATCTGTTCCCTCACTTGCTCTTTCGTGGTGAATGGATATAACATTTCCGCCTCTTTTTGCAATAATTTCGGAAACCTTTAAAAGCTGTCCCGGTTTATCCTGTAATTCAATGCAGACAGTCTGCTGTCTGCCTGAAATTAAAAGGCCTCTTTTAATAACTCTTGAAAGAATTGTAACATCAATATTACCGCCCGAAACAATGCAGACAACTTTTTTGCCTTTTAGGGGAAGTTTATTGAACATTACTGCTGCAACAGGAGCAGCGCCTGCACCCTCTGAAATCATTTTCTGAGTTTCAATAAGCTTAAGTATTGCGGCAGATATTTCATCGTCATTTACGGTTACTACATCATCGACATATTTTTTAACAAGCTCATATGTAAGTGTGCCCGGCTCTTTAACCTGAATACCGTCTGCAACGGTAGAAACCTTATCAAGACAAACAGGCTTTCCTTCTTTAATTGATTTATACATAGACGGTGCACCCTCGGCCTGAACACCGTAAACCTTAATATTAGGGTTAAGGCTTTTAATTGCACAGGCAACGCCTGAGATAAGTCCTCCTCCGCCGATTGCAGCAACAACTGCGTCAACATCAGAGAGCTCTTCCATAATTTCAAGTCCGATTGTACCTTGACCTGCAATTACGTTTTCATCATCAAAAGGGTGAATAAATGTGTAATTATGTTCATCTCTTAAACGCAGAGCTTCGTTATATGCGTCGTCATAAACTCCGGGAACCATACAAACCTCTGCACCGTAGCTTTTAGTAGCCTCCACTTTAGAAATAGGAGCGCCGTCGGGCAGGCAGATAAGTGATTTTATACCGTATTTTGTAGCGGCAAGAGCAACGCCCTGAGCATGGTTACCGGCAGAGCAGGCAATTACGCCGTGCTTTTTTTCTTCCTCTGTAAGCTGAGAAATCTTATAGCCGGCTCCTCTGACTTTAAAAGAACCTGTGATCTGCAAATTTTCAGGCTTTAAATATACCTCACAATCACCGCTGATTGCAGGCGCTTTAACAATGCCTGTAGGTCTTATTACATCTTTAAGAACATAAGACGCATGATATATTTTATCTAAAGTAAGCATAACAATCTTCCTTTTCAATTTTGATGCTCTTATCATTGTAGAGCAGAAATTAAATAAAATCAAGATTTTTTACAATTAATTCTTAAAAATCTATTTTTTTGCAAGATAATTGTATTTTACAATACTGTATACAGTGTTATACAAGGTCACAAACAATTATTATTTTAACCTTTTCTTTTAATCTTTAATTTCAGGTATTGCAGGGGTAACATAGGCGGTTTTGTTTGTAAGATAAATCACCATTCCCGGCTTTGCACCGTTTGGTTTATTTACGTTTTTAACCTGTGTGTAATCAACCGGAACATTATTGCTGTTTTTTGCCTTGCTGTGGTATGCGGCGATTTGTGCCGCCTCCTTAATTGCTGTTTCTGTCGGTTCCTTGCCGTCAAGAACAAGAATTGTATGTGAGCCGTGTATATCCTTTGTATGAAACCACAAATCTGTTTTTCTTGCAGTTTTTAGGGTAAGCTTATCGTTTTGTTTATTGTTTCTGCCTACAAGAATTTTAAAGCCGTCAGAGGTAAAATATTCAACAGGAGGCAAAGCCTGAGGAGGTTTTTGTTTTTCTCTTTGAGTTTTAATATATCCTTGTTCAGAAAGTTCAAGGCGAATTTGAGAAAGGTCTTTTTCGCTTTCGGCTCTGTCTAAAGTATCTGATACGGATTCAAGGTAAACAAGCTCTTCTTTTCCGTTTTTAATCTGTTTTGTCAGCATTGTTTCTGCTGTTTTGGCTTTTCGATAGTTTTTATAATATTTCTGAACATTATTGGCAGGTGAAATTGCAGGGTTCAGCTTGATTTCTATAATTTTGTTTTCGTCATAAAAATTTTCGACCTTTACACTGCTTGCTCCTTTTGGAATTCTGTAAAGGTTTGCCTGCAACAAATCACCCTTTATTCTTAATATGTCACGGTCTTTACATTTTTCAAGCTCAGTCTGCTGAATATTTATTTTTTTTGAAATTCTTTCAATAATGTTTGAAAGAGTTTTATGCAGATCCTGACTTTTAACCTTCATTCTGTCTGCATTATCACGCTCAAAATAAAAAGAATCAATTAGTTCTGAAAAGCTTTTATATTCTTTTATTACCGCACTTTCTCCGTATTGTGTAATGGGCAGGAATGATACGTCAAAAGGCTTATTTTCTCCTGTTCTTATTACCATATATGGTTTTCCCGATGAATTTTCTGCTGTTTTCTTTAGGTTTTCAAGCTCATTAAATAGAACCATTTTTTCGGAAACGCCAAGCTCTTTATTGGAAATTTGACTGCCTTTTGCAGTAATGCTTTCAAGCTCCCTGCAAATAATAGGGGAAACGCCCTGCAACGTATTAAGCAAGGCCTTATTAAGCGGCATTTCAGGCAACTCTTCGTTTATTCTTTTTATAATTTCATCGGGAGTATGCTCTAAAATATTCAATTTATCCTGAGCAGGAGGTAAATCGTATTTAATATTTGGCAGTACAAGTCTTTGTGAACTCATTGTTAAATCAACACGCTTTAAAGCGTCAATAATAACGCCTCTGTCGTCAGTTAAAATTACATTGCTGTGTTTGCCCATAATTTCAACAACAAGTCTCAAATTTACTTTGTCTCCAAGTTCATTTACAGATACAAAATCTAAAAATATTGTTCTGTCTAAAGATGGCTGAGTGATTTCCGTCAGCTTTGCTCCGGAAAGCCTTTTTCTTAAAAGCATACAAAGCATTGTTGGGGTGGGAGGATTTTCGGGAATGGATGAACAGATATTTATTCTGGGGGAATTTGCACGGGTTGAAATTAGGAGTCTTTTTGTTCCCTCAAATGTACGGAACACCATAGATAGCTCATCACGGTTCGGCTGATAAATTTGTGATACTCTTCCGTCTTTTAGAATTTCTTTAAGCTCTGATGTTATATGGTGAAGAAAAATTCCGTCAAGCGCCATTTTTAATCCTCCTTTTTATAAATTATTTGGTAGGTGTTGCGGTCACAGACCGCAACAAAAGGGCTTTGCCCCTTTGATTCCCACGAGCTTTTGAAAAATCTCGACCCAAACTTTTGATTTTTTAGACTGAGACCTTTAATTTTAAATTATTTATGATATTTTGCATTTGTGGAAATTGCAAAGGCTCTGTAAATCTGCTCGCACAAAACGACTCTTGCCATCTGGTGGGTAAATGTCATTTTGGACATTGACAGCTTAAACTGTGAAGCGTTTTTAATTTCATCAGACAGTCCCCAAGAACCGCCGATTATAAAATTAATTGTACTGAAACCGTTTAATGCAATTTCATCAGTTTTTTTGGAAAGTTCCTCAGAAGATATTATTTTGCCTTCAATACACATAGCAACAGTATAAGAATTTTTTGATATTTTACTTAATATTCTTTTACCCTCTGCATTTAAAGTTTTTTCAATATCGGAGTCTGAGGGGTTATTTTTGATTTTTTCTTCGTCAAGCTCAATTATCTTAAATTTGCAAAAGGCAGAAAGCCGCTTTTTGTATTCTTCAATTGCCATAGTCCAGTATTGTTCTTTAATTTTTCCAATACATATTATGTTTATATTGAGCATTAAAAAATTACTGCCCTTCCGTTTGTTTCTTCCGGAGCAACCTCAAGAATAAAATCAACATTTTTTTTCATATTAAAAGATGCAAGAGAATTTAATGAGGCTGACAGAGCAAGTTCAGGAGTATTGTTTTCACGGCTTAAATGACCCAGCATAAGTTTCAGTGTTCCGTTCTTTACAAATTCAGGCAATTCTTTTGCACAGCTTTCATTTGAGAGATGTCCCCTGTTTGATAAAATGCGCTGTTTTAAATAATAAGGATAAATACCGCTTTTCAAAAGTTCAATATCGTGGTTTGATTCAATAACCGCAAAGTCGCTTGTTATAATACCCTTTCTCACCTCATCGGTCATTATGCCTAAATCTGTCGCAATTATCGCCTTTTTATCGTCAGCTGTAGTAACCTGATAACAACAGCTTTCTGCTGCGTCGTGGCTTGTATTGATTCTCTTTATGAGCATATCGGAAAGCGCAATTTCATTTTCAATTACATTTGCCGTAAATCGGTTTGATAATTTTTCTGTTCTTTCCAATTCCTTTAGAGTGCCCTCGCTTGCGTATACTGGAGTTTCGTATCTTGAAGCGAGTACCTTTAAAGCGGAGCAATGGTCTGTATGTTCGTGGGTGATAAATATAGCCTCAACATTTCTCATATCAAGACCGTTCATGCTCATTGCGTTTTCAATTTGTTTGCAGCTTCTTCCGGCATCTATTATTATTCCTTTGCCTGAACTGCCTATGTAATAACTGTTTCCTTTACTTCCGCTGAAAAGCGGTACAACTTTTGCCAAAATTATCCCTCAGTCTTATAAAAATTAAAGGGGTACAAAATGTACCCCTTGAAAATTAATTAATCAAGCGTTTGCTCTATTTTCCGTATTTTCTTCAATAACGACTTTTTTAATATCTGCGCCCAAGGCACTAAATTTTGCAATAATTTCTTCGTATCCTCTTTCTATATATTGAATATTAGAAATTTCAGTAGTACCTTTAGCGCAAAGAGCCGCAATAATCATTGCAACGCCTGCACGAAGGTCAGTAGCCTTAACAGGAGCAGCAGTAAGCTCTTTCCCGCCTTCAATTATGGCAAGTCTGCTTTCAACGGAAATCTGAGCACCCATTCTTAAAAGTTCGTTAATATATTGATAACGGTTATCCCATACATTTTCGTTAATAATGCTTGTTCCGGGAACTGTTGTAAGCAACGATGCAAACTGCGGCTGACAATCTGTGGGGAAGCCGGGGTGAGGCATTGTTTTTATATTGCATTTGCGAAGGGGTCGCTTTGTTGCATCTACACGGACAGATTCATCATATTCAGTTACGTCAACACCCATTTCACGAAGCTTTGCGGTAATAGCCTCCAAATGCTTAGGAGTGATATTTTTAACCAAAACATTGCCTCTTGTTGCAGCTGCGGCACACATATATGTTCCCGCTTCAATCTGGTCGGGAATAATTGAGTAATTAACTCCTCTTAAAAAGTCAACGCCATTTATTTTGATTACATCAGTACCTGCACCTTTAATGTTCGCACCCATTGAGTTCAAAAAATTTGCAAGGTCAACAATATGAGGTTCTTTAGCGGCATTTTCAATAACGGTTTTTCCCTTTGCTTTAGCAGCTGCAAGCATTATATTCATTGTTGCGCCAACGGATACAACATCAAGATAAATATGACTGCCGGTTAAGTTGCCATGGCAATCAAGGTTAATAATAGCTCCGTTTATTAAATCAGAATCTGCACCTAAAAGCTGAAAGCCCTTTAAATGTTGGTCAATAGGCCGAACGCCGAAATCACATCCTCCAGGGAGAGCTACCTTTGCCTTTTTAAATCTGCCCAGCAAAGCACCCAACAGATAGTAAGAAGCACGCATACCTCTTACGCAATCTGATGTTGCGCAATATGTATTAATATGTGTAGGGTCTATATATAAAGCAGATTTATTTACTCTTTTAACTTCAGCGCCCATATTCTGCAAAATTTTTCCTATAAGCGATACGTCGCTGATATTAGGTATATTTTCAATCGTACAAGGCTCATCACAAAGAATGACTGCAGGAATAATTGCAACTGCGGCATTTTTAGCACCGCTGATTGAAACTTCTCCAAATAATTTGTTTCCGCCTGTAACTACAAATCTCTCCAAGCTGGTACACTCCAATACATTTTGTATGATACGCATATTGATCAGGGAGAATAGGGGATTTTTCAAATACGCCCCGATATTCAATTAAATGATTTATAAAAGAAAAATAGAATATGTTGTGTTTATTTATTACAAAACTGTTAAGTACCACAACGTATTGTGGTTACAATATGGTAAAAATATTTTCTCTAACATAAAAAACTATAATACATTATGTAATTAAAGTCAATGATTAAAATAAAACTGTAACCTAATTTTAGCAATCTTGTATGTAAAATAATGCCTGTGTGTAATTTTTGTTTTAAAATTGACTAATTTTTGTAATAATAATGTAATAATTGTTTTTTGGAATTATTAAAAAACGACTTTTTATATCTAAGAATTAAAAAACTGAAATTTATATGTAATACTAATCGCCGTTTTGATCGGTGTTATATATCATAAAATTATTGTCAGCTTACAGAAAATGAAACTTTTTGACAAGATTTTGCATAATTAGCTGGGAAAATTGTGAAATTTTTATTGTTTTTTTAATAATAATAAGTTATAATAACCTTACAAAATATATAGTTATGCATAAAATTATATAATTTAAACTATTTAAACTGAAAATTATATAAACTTGGTTATGAAATAAAGTAAGGAAGTGCAGAATATGGCAGATTATTTATCACCATTAGATGATTTTTTAAGCGGTAACAGCATAAGCTCTTATAAATATATGGGCGCTCACCGTGCAAGTATGTTTGGCCGTGAGGGAGTTGTGTTCAGGGTATGGGCGCCTCAGGCAAAGTCTGTTTCCATTGTAGGTGACTTTAACGGCTGGGATATCGACGCAACCTATATGGGAAAAATCAGTGATGCAGGTATATGGGAATGCTTTATTTCTGATGTTATAGATAATTTGAGTGTTTATAAATATTGTGTTGAAACACAGTGGGGAGAACGCTTTATGAAGGCTGATCCCTATTCCTTTTACGGTGAATTAAGACCAAATAACGCATCATTATTTTATGATCTGGCGGGTTATCAATGGAATGATGAAAAATGGCTTGAGCAACGAAGCAATAATCTTGACAGACCTTTAAATATTTATGAAGTCCATGCAGGCTCATGGAAAAAATATGAGTTCGGTTACGGAGAGAGCTATAATTATCGTTCTCTTGCAGATGAGCTTGTTCCATATGTAAAGGAAATGGGCTACACTCATATTGAAATGATGCCTTTAACCGAATACCCTTTTGACCCTTCATGGGGATATCAGGTAACGGGATATTATGCACCTACATCCCGTTACGGTGAGCCGAAGGATTTAATGTATTTTATTGATAAATGTCATCAGGCAGGAATTGGTGTAATTATTGACTGGGTTCCTGCACATTTCCCGAAGGATGCACACGGTCTTGCACGTTTTGACGGAAGTGCCTGCTATGAATATGAAGACTGGCGCAAAGGTGAGCATAAAGAATGGGGAACATATGTATTCAATTACAGCAGATATGAGGTTAAGAGCTTTTTGATGTCAAGCGCTAACTTTTGGATTGAAGAATATCATATTGACGGTATCCGTATGGACGCTGTTGCTTCTATGCTTTATCTTGACTATAACAGAAACGACGGCGAATGGGTTCCTAACTGTTTCGGAGGCAAAGAGCATCTTGAAGCTGTTGATTTCTTAAAGCAGTTAAACACAAGTATTCTTGAAGCACATCCTGACATTATGATGATTGCAGAAGAAAGCACAGCATGGCCGATGGTTACAAAGCCTGCGTCTGAGGGCGGACTTGGGTTTAACTATAAATGGAATATGGGTTGGATGAACGATATGCTTGCGTATATTAAGGAAGACCCGCTTTACAGACCGTATCATCACGGTAAAATTACATTTTCTCTTGTATATGCTTTTTCAGAGCACTTTGTTTTACCTGTTTCTCACGATGAGGTAGTTTACGGAAAATGCTCTCTCATTAATAAAATGCCGGGGGACTTAAACCAAAAGGCAGCAGGAGTTAAGGCATTTATGACTTATATGATGACTCATCCGGGTAAAAAGCTGACATTTATGGGTACAGAGCTTGGACAGTTTAATGAGTGGAACTTTGAAAAACAGCTTGACTGGCAGCTGCTTGCAAATGAAACTAATCAAAATATTAATAGATTTTTCAGAGCATTAAATCACTTCTATCTTAATAACGCAGCATTGTGGCAGGAAGATTACTCATGGAAAGGTTTCCAATGGATAAGACATGACGATCACGAAAAATCAATAATCAGTTTTAGAAGAATAGACAAAGCTGAAAACGAGCTTGTAGTTGTTGTAAACTTCCAGCCTGTTTTAAGAGAAGATTATACAATCGGAGTGCCATTTGCAGGAAAATATGCAGAGGTATTTAATACAGATGATAAAATATTTGGTGGCAGCGGAATTACAAACGGCGCAGAGATTAAAACAAAGGCTAAAAAATCTGATAATATGTCACAGTCCATTTCCATAACAGTTCCGCCGATGAGTGCAGTTATCTTTAAATTAACAGAGAAGAGTACGCCTAAGGAAAAGAAAAAGACTGAAAAGAAAGTAAAAAGTGTTGATGAAAAATTAGCAGATAAGAAAAAATCATCGGAAACAAAAAAGTCTGAAAGTAAAGAAAAGTAAAGTTTTATTGAGCCTTTTCAATAAAAAACTTTCTGAAATCGGTAGCCTGAGAATATCAAAAGTTTTTGCACCGCTTTTTTAAAAAAGCAACATAGGCTTAAAGGGCGGGAAGTTCTTTGTCGCAGTTGGTGACTGAGAAACATTCTAAAATAATTCTTTACTTTTCAAATTTTTAGTAGTATAATTTTACAAAATAAAATAGGGGAGTCTGTAGACAGGCTGAGAGGAAATGGATTGACATTTCGACCCGTAACCTGATTTGGATAATGCCAACGTAGGGACATATGGTTTTATTATAAACGCAATTCAAGTGTGTCGCTTTTGGCGGCACACTTTTTTTACTTTGTCTGTATTAAGGAAAATAATATGAAATTAAAAAAAGAAAATTTGCTTTTATATCTAATTACTGATAATCGCTGGGCAACTGATACCGAACCTATTTACAAACAAGTTGAAAAGGCAATTTTAAATGGAGTAACAATAGTTCAATACAGAGAGAAAAATCTCCAAAATGAGAAATATCTTGAAGGGGCTTTGAAAATAAAAGAAATATGTAAAATACATAATGTTCCTTTTATTATTAACGACAGTCCTCAGTTTGCAAAGGAAATTGACGCAGATGGGGTTCATGTAGGTCAAAATGATATGCCTGTTATAAAAGCCAGAGAGATTTTAGGAGAAAACAAAATTATCGGAACAAGCGCTCACAATATAGAAGAAGCTGAAAAGGCAGAGCAGGACGGTGCAGATTATATCGGAGTGGGAGCAGTTTTCGGCTCAAATACAAAGACAAATGTATCTGAAATGTCACCTGAACTTGTAAAAAAAATCGCAAGTGATGTTTCAATTCCTGTTGTGGCGATTGGTGGAATAAACGAAAACAATATTGAGTTATTGAAAGATACAAATATTTCTGGAGTAGCCGTAATTTCTGCAATTCTTTCAAAAAATAATATTGAAACGGCAGCAAAAATTATTAAAGAAAAAGCGAGAGGTGTTGTTATTGGCTGATATGAAGGCAGTCCTGTCTGTTGCAGGATCTGACTGCAGTGCAGGTGCAGGAATACAGGCTGATTTAAAAACTTTTTCTGCACTTAATGTTTACGGAATGAGTGTTATAACCTCTGTTGTTGCGGAAAATACAAAACGAGTTATATCCGTTTATGATTTACCGCCTGACATAATAAAAGACCAAATTAACGCTGTATTTGAAGATATTGAAGTTTCAGCTGTTAAGGTGGGAATGATAAAGAGCAAAGAAATTATGGAGACCGTTTTTGAAGCTTTAAAAAAAAATAATGCAGCAAATATAGTCTGTGACCCTGTTATGCTTGCGAAAGGCGGGGAGGAGCTTATGAATAAAACAGCTGTTGAATATTTGAGAAATTATGTAATTCCCTGCTGTAATGTTTTTACGCCCAATATTCCCGAAGCAGAGGTTATTTTAAACAGAAAAATAAAAACAGAAGAAGATATGATAAATGCGTCTCTTGATATTTGTAAGATGGGAGCAAAGTCCTGCCTTATAAAAGGCGGTCATTATCAAGGCGAAGCAACAGATATTTTATGCATAGATAATCGAATACATAAATTTACGTCAAAAAGAATCAATACAAAAAATACACACGGTACAGGCTGTACCTTATCTTCTGCAATTACCGCCTTAATTTCAAAAGGTTATGAAGTTTCAAAGGCTGTAGAAAAGGCGAAAAATTATATTACAGGAGCTATTGAAAATTCGCTTGATATCGGTAAAGGCAGCGGGCCTTTAAATCATTTTTACAATATACAATATAAAGATTAAATCATATGGAGGTTTTTATGAGAAATTATAAGACACAAATGGAGGCAGCTAAAAAGGGTGTTATAACTCCAGAAATGGAAACAGTTGCACAAAAGGAATATATGGAGCCTGAAAAATTAAGGGAGCTTGTAGCCTGCGGTCAGGTTGCAATTCCCGCAAATGTAAATCATACCTCACTTTCTGCTGAGGGAATAGGAACAGGTTTAAAAACAAAAATAAATGTAAACTTAGGTATTTCAGGTGACTGCAAAGATTATTCAATAGAAATGCAAAAGGTACAAATGGCTTTAGATTTCGGCTGTGAAGCTATTATGGATTTAAGCAACTACGGCAAAACAAATACTTTCCGAACGGAGCTTATAAAAATGTCCCCCGCAATGATAGGTACGGTTCCTATGTATGACGCAATCGGATATCTTGATAAGGATTTGCTTGAAATTACTGCAAAGGACTTTTTAAAGGTTGTAGAAGCCCATGCTAAAGAGGGTGTTGATTTTCAGACGATTCACGCAGGAATTAATAAGCGTGCAGTAGAAGCATTTAAAAGACAGGGCAGACTTACAAATATTGTATCAAGGGGAGGTTCTCTGCTTTTTGCATGGATGGAAATGACAGGCAACGAAAATCCGTTCTATGAATATTATGATGAGGTTCTTGATATTTTAAGAGAATATGACGTTACCATAAGTTTAGGAGACGCTTTGCGCCCCGGTTCAATAAACGACTCAACAGATGCAGGCCAGATAAGCGAACTTATAGAATTAGGCAATTTAACAAAGCGTGCGTGGGAAAAAGATGTTCAGGTAATGGTTGAGGGCCCCGGTCATATGGCAATAAATGAAATTGCGGCAAATATGACGCTTCAAAAAAGGCTTTGTCATAATGCGCCCTTTTATGTTTTAGGACCGCTTGTTACAGATATTGCCCCCGGATATGACCATATAACATCTGCAATCGGAGGAGCAATTGCAGCGGCAAACGGAGCAGATTTTCTCTGTTATGTAACACCTGCTGAGCATTTAAGACTTCCTGATGTTAATGATGTAAAAGAGGGAATTGTTGCTTCTAAAATTGCAGCACACGCTGCCGATATTGCAAAAGGAATTCCACACGCAAGAGATATTGATAATAAAATGAGCGACGCCCGCAGAAGAGTGGACTGGGATGAAATGTTTAAATATGCAATTGACGGTGAAAAGGCAAGAGCATATTTTGAGTCTACACCTCCAAAAGATAGACATACTTGCTCAATGTGCGGAAAAATGTGCGCAATGAGAACGACCAATTTGATTTTAGCAGGCGAAAAAGTAGAATTTTGCACAGAAAAATAAGGAGAAGCTTATGATTACAATAAACGGAGAACAGTTTGATTTGCAGGAAATTAAACTTTCTGATTATTTAAATGAAAAAAACTTAAAACCTGAGCGTATCGCCGTTGAATTAAACGGAAAAATTTTGCCAAAGTCAAAATATAATGAAACGATTTTAAAAGACGGCGATAAGGCAGAAGTTGTCAGTTTTGTAGGCGGAGGTTAATTAGGAGGTTGCTATGAAAATAAAGCTTAACGGAAACGCAATTGATTTTCAGGGTGACAGCCTTTTTGATTTATGCAAAATATTCGGCTTTAAAGAAGATGAAACCACAGTAAAGATAATAAACGGTTTTCAGACCTTGGAAGATTTACCGATAAAAGAAAAAGACGAAATTGTACTTATTAAAAAAGGTGAATTTCCAAATGAGCAGGAGCTTGAAAGTATGCTTTCTGCAAGACATACCCCAAAGGTTTATGAAAAAGTAAAAAAAGCACGTGTTGCTATTGCAGGACTTGGAGGTCTCGGCTCAAATATTGCAATAAATCTTGCAAGAGTGGGTGTAGGAACACTTCATTTAATTGATTTTGATATTGTAGAGCCCAGCAATTTAAACCGTCAGCAATATTTAATGAAACATTTGGGAATGGAAAAAACAAAAGCATTAAAAGAGCAAATTTCACAGATAAATCCATTTGTTAAAATTATTATTCAAAATGTAAAAATAACAGAGGAAAACTGTCTTGAAATTTTTAAAGACGATACTATTGTTTGTGAAGCTTTTGACAATCCTTTATCAAAGGCTATGCTTGTTAATAAATTGCTTGAAGAGAGAGAAGATGTATATGTTATATCAGCCTCTGGAATGGCAGGATATTTCAGCAGTAACAGCATAAAAACGAAGAAAATCACAGACAGGTTTTACATTTGCGGAGATATGGAAAACGGTGCAAAACAGGGTATGGGGCTTATGGCTCCCAGAGTTTCTGTTTGCGCAGGACATCAAAGCAATACAGCGCTTAGAATTATTCTTTCGGAATATGAATGTTAGGAGATAAAAAATGAATAATGATGAACTTATTATCGGCGAACATAAATTTAATTCAAGATTTATTTTAGGCTCGGGTAAATATTCTCTTGAGCTTATAAAAGCCGCAGTTGAAAACGCAGGAGCGGAAATTATTACTCTTGCTTTAAGAAGAGCAATTTCTGGTGATGTAGCAAATATTCTTGATTATATCCCAAAGGGAGTTACCCTTTTGCCAAATACATCGGGAGCAAGAAATGCACAGGAGGCTGTGAGAATTGCACGTCTTGCAAGAGAAGCAGGCTGCGGAGATTTTGTAAAAATAGAAGTTATTAACGACTCAAAATACCTCTTGCCTGATAATTATGAAACAATTAAGGCAACGGAAATTCTTGCAAAAGAAGGCTTTGTAGTTATGCCGTATATGTATCCCGACTTAAATGCTGCAAGGAGTTTAAGAGATGCAGGAGCGGCCTGTATAATGCCTTTAGGTGCACCCATAGGCTCAAACAGAGGTATTTGCACAAAAGAATTTATTAAAATAATTATAGATGAAATTGATTTGCCTGTTATTGTAGACGCAGGAATCGGTAAACCTTCACAGGCTTGTGAAGCTATGGAAATGGGGGCGTCTGCCGTAATGGCTAATACTGCAATTGCTACGGCAGGCGATATTCCTAAAATGGCGGCAGCATTTAAAAATGCAATTGAAGCAGGAAGAACGGCATATCTTGCAGGTATGGGCAGAGTGCTTGAAAGCGGTTCGTCTGCATCTTCTCCGCTGACAGGATTCTTACATAATTGAGGCGATAAAATTGGAACAAAGAATAAACCATATGGAATATTTACCTGATATGGAGCAAATAAAGTCGGATATAATGGACAGGGTCATATCTGAAACTGAAAATTACGATTATAGTAAATATACAAAGTCAGATGTAAAAACGGCTCTTTCTCATCAGACAAAAACCTTAGATGATTTTAAAGCACTTTTATCACCTGCGGCCATGCCTTTTTTAGAAGAAATCGCTCAGCAGGCAAGAATTGAAACAAAAAAACATTTTGGAAATTCTGTTTATATGTTTACGCCGTTGTATATTTCAAACTACTGCGAAAATTACTGTATTTACTGTGGATTTAACTGCAAAAATAAAATTCACAGAGCCAAATTGAACAAAGAAGAAATTGAAAAAGAAATGCAGGCTATTGCAAAAACAGGCTTGCAGGAGATTTTGATTTTAACAGGCGAAAGCAGAAAAATGTCTGACGTGGAATATATAGGCGAAGCCTGTAAGATTGCAAGGAAATATTTTAAGCTTGTAGGACTTGAAATTTATCCTGTGAACAGCAATGAATATGCATATTTACATAAATGCGGTGCAGATTTTATAACGGTTTTTCAGGAAACATATAACTCGGATAAATATGAAACTTTGCACCTTGCAGGACATAAAAGAGTATTTCCTTACCGCTTTAATGCTCAGGAAAGAGCCGTAATGGGCGGTATGAGAGGAGTAGGATTTGCGGCGTTGCTGGGGCTTTCCGATTTCAGAAAAGACGCCTTTGCAACAGGTGTTCACGCATATCTTATACAAAGAAAATATCCTCACGCAGAAATTGCATTTTCCTGTCCCAGACTTCGCCCCATTATAAATAACGATAAAATTAATCCAAAAGACGTTCATGAGCCTCAGCTTTTGCAGGTTATTTGTGCTTACAGACTTTTTATGCCTTTTGCAAGCATTACCATTTCTACAAGGGAATGCGAGCGTTTCAGAAATAATGTTGTTGATATTGCCGCAACAAAAATTTCCGCAGGGGTCGATGTGGGAATCGGCGGCCACGGCGATAATGTGCAAAAGGGCGATGAGCAGTTTGAAATTTCAGACACAAGAAATGTAAAAGAGGTTTATGACGCACTGATTAAAAAGGGACTACAGCCTGTTATGAGTGAGTATATTTATGTTTGAGGTTATTTGCGTTACCAACCGTAAATTATGTAAAGATGATTTTTTTAAACGGCTCTCTTGTATTGCTAAAAGTAAAGTAAGCAAAATAATTTTAAGAGAAAAGGATTTGTCTGAACAAGAATACTCTAATTTGGCCGAAAAAGTCCTTAAAATCGGCTCGGAATTTAATAAAGAGATTATTTTGCATAATTACTTATCTGTCGCAAAAAACTTATCTCAAACGAAAATTCACCTGCCTTTAAATGTGCTTAAAAACTGCAAGGACATAAAAAATAATTTTGATATTGTCGGTACTTCCGTTCATAATCTTTCAGAGCTTAAAATTGCAGAAAATTTCGGGGCAGATTATGTATTTGCAGGACATATTTTTAAAACAGACTGCAAAAAGGCTTTAGAACCGAGAGGTACTGAATTTTTGCAGAATATTTGCGATAATTCTAACATTCCCGTTTATGCAATAGGGGGAATAAACAGTGAAACGATTTCTAAACTTAAAGACATAAACTCAAAAAATTTTAAAGGTGTTTGCATAATGTCTGAATTTATGACCTGCGATAATTCGGCAGGTTTTGTTAATAAGATATTAAAAGAGTATCGGGTATTTCACAAATAGTGAAACACCCGATTTTTGTAAATAATAAAGTTTTATTTTGACATTTCATCAATTAATTCTAATATAATTTTAATTTGCCTGTCAGTTAAATTTTTAAAATTGATAGACCTTTTTGTTTCTATCCCCAATAAATAATCAGTAGAAACACCAAAAAGCTTTGATAGTCTTATGAGCACCTTATATGAAGGTAATCTTGTAGAAAGTTCATAGCTTGAAATCATTGATTTTTTTACCCAAACCCTATCGGCAACCTGTTGTTGTGTAAGATTTCTTGCAAGTCTTAAATCTCTTAATCGTTTACCTAAATCAACCATTAGCATACACCTCTAACTTACTTTATAATAAATATATATTCAAAAGGCATACTAATTATAAACTAATAGTTGACTTGTTAAAAATAATAATATATAATTATAAAAAAACATAAATATCACTCACAATGAATATTTTATAAAAACCTTTAAGACTCTATTTCTTTTTAGATTGGTCATTTTTATAAAAATATTTTTAAAAACTCTTGACTTTTGTCGGGCAATAGTATATATTTATGTCAGGCAAAAGAAAGGAGGGCAGTCAATGTCACCAAGAACAGGCAGACCGACTAATAATCCAAGACCTAATAAAGTAAGTATTAGAATAAGCGATACAGACAAAAATTTGCTTGAAAAATACTGTGAACAAGAAAAGGTTAATAAAACCGAAGCAATAAGCAGAGGTATAAAAAAGTTGGAAAGCGATTTAAAAAAATAACACAAACCGCCCTCGTCCAAAAGTACGGAATGTGTTATCCCCCAGAAGTATCCTTCTGTGAAATCTATTATATCACAGTCGGCTGCTTCTTTCAAGATTTATTTTGTAAAGGAGTTTTTTGTTATGATTGAAACATTAACTAAACTTGAAACAGCCGTATTTAAAGCAGAAGGTATTAAAGATTTATTAGCAATGGTTGCATATTGTGCCGGTTCAAAAAATGATTCTCTTGATAATTACGAAATGGGCTTTTGGCTGTTGCATAATATTGCATATAATAATGTAAAAGAACTTAACGAATTAAAAAACCAACTGTATGAATTAAACGGAAAGACGGATAAATGATATTAAATCAATATAATATAAGCTCCCTCTTATGGAAATATGAAATGAACTAATTGTCAGTGTGACATAGATTGGAATAAAGTTATATAAAAAACAGGCTGGTTTTCAGCCTGTTTTCTTTATATTCAGTTGTTAAATTTTCAGTCGTCAATTTCTTCAAGGTCGCTCTCTGATACCTTTCTAAGTTCCTTTTTATTAAATAAATCATACATAACAGGAACTATATACAATGTCATAAGTGTTCCGTATAAAAGTCCGCCTATACAAACTATTGCAAGAGGCTGAATCATCTCTGTACCTGTACCTGTTCCTAATGCGGTAATTAAAAGTCCGAACACCGTTGTAAGGGCAGTCATAAGAATTGGTCTCATTCTTGTTTTGCCTGCTTCAACAAGCGCTTCTCTTTTTTCTCTGCCCTCAAGGCGGATCTGATTTACATAATCAACAAGCACAATACCGTTGTTTACTATAATACCAAACAACATTACAAATCCAAGCATTGCAATAACGCTTACGTCGCTTCCCGTAACAAGCAGTCCCAAGAAACCGCCTGTGCAGGCAAGGGGAATCGTAAACATTACTATAAAAGGTGATTTAAGGCTCTGGAACTGTGCTACCATAATTAGATAAATCATTATAATACCTAAAAGCATCATAATCATAAGCTGACCCATAGCTTCCATTGTTGTTGCGTCTGCACCTGAGTATTCAATTGTGAAACCTGACGGAAGCTTATAATTGTTAAAAATTTTTTTAACATTATTTGTAACAGCGGTTGTTGTGTAGCCGTCTTTTATTGTACCTGTAATGGTAAGGTATCTCATTTGCTTATCGTGGTTTATGGAATTTAAAGATTCTGTCAGTGAAATATCGGAAATTTCAGAAAGTCTTACAGTCTTTTCATCACCCTCTGAGGTGGTGTAAGTTATCTTCATATTTCTTATATCATCTATGCTTGTTTTTTCGTCGTTTGTATCTACAACCACAACATCTATATCCGAACCGTCGTTATTTGTTAATGCGGTAGAGGTGTTCTCTGTTGTAAGTACGGCGGCAACCTGTTGGTAAACTTGTGCAACCGTCAGGGATTTTTCCATAGCCCTTTTTTTGTTTACGGTGATTTTAATTTCAGGCGTTGTTGATTCAATACCTGCGTCGGCCTCTTCAATTCCTGCAATATCGCTCATTTTATCCGCCATATCTTTAGCGGTACTTTGCAGTTTTTCAAGGTCATCGCCGTAAAGTTTAATTGAAACGCCCTCTCCGAGAAGTGCATTCATTGAACTCATTGATGAACCGCCGTTTATTTCAACCTCACATGGAAGTGAAGAAAATTCCTTCTGTATTTTTTTTGTTATTTCAACACTGTTCTTTTCTTCCTCGGGTTTTAAAACACAATAAGCAGAAATTGAAGACGGGTCAGTTTCACCGCCAGACAATCCTATCATTGCAGAAGTATCGCCAATCAAAATTCCTACGGTTTCAAAGCAGTCAAACTTTTCTTCAAGAATATTATTCATTTTGTCGGCGACTTGCGCAGTATCTTCAAACTTGCTGTTTACAGGCATTTCAGCAGTAATTGCTATTTCCGTTGAGCTCATTTCAGGCATAAAACTAAAGCCTTTCATAAATGAAAGAGCGGTACTTCCTAAGAGAACAACAACTGCAACAATTAAAGCTATTGCCCTGTGTTTAAGGGTAAATCTTAATGATTTTTCGTAATAAGAAATGAATTTATCAAAAATTTTATGATCTTTTTCTTTTGTTTTGGCAAACATTCTTTGTCCCATTGCCGGAACGAGTGTAAGAGCAACAATTAAGCTGGCAAGCAGGGAATATCCGATCGTAAGCGCCATATCGGTAAACAGTTGTCTTGTAAGACCCTGAACAAATACAATAGGGAAAAATACGCATATTGTTGTAAGAGTGGAGGCCGTTATAGCACCTGCAACCTGTTTTGCACCGTTCATAGCTGCTTTGATCGGAGGAACTCCTAAACTTCTTAAACGATAGATATTTTCAATAACTACAACAGAGTTATCAACAAGCATACCAACGCCGATTGCAAGGCCGGAAAGTGATATCATATTAAGTGTAACGCCGCTGAAATACATTAATACAATTGCAAAAATTACACTTATTGGAATTGAGCAGGCAATTACTACTGTAGGTTTAATATCTCGTAAGAACAGGAAAAGAATAATTATAGCAAGAATTGCGCCGTATAAAAGATTTTGTAATACGCCGTTTACAATAAGATATATATAATCTCCCTGATTCATAAGTTTTGTAAATGTTAGACCATCGTTTTCTTTGCTAAGTTCCTCTAACTTTGCATTAATATTGTCTGAAACTTCGGCAGTAGCATAGTTTGACTGTTTTGTAAAGCTAAGAAGAAGTCCGTTTTCACCGTTAATTTTAGCGTAAATTTCATCGGAATTATCAACTATAAAAACATCTGCCACATCTGATACCTTTACAGGGTCAATTCCGGCTATTCCTAAGTTAAGTATAAGAAGATTTTTAAGTTCTTCTTCACTTTTTATTTTGTCGCCCACACGCACCATATATTTTTGGTTTTCATTAGTTGTAATGTATCCGGCAGGCATAGAAAAGTTCTGTGCAGTTAAAATACCGGATATGTTATCCATTGTTACTATATTATCGGTATTTGCCGCTTCTTTAGCCTGCTTTTTTTGTTTTTGTAATTCCTCAATAGACGCATCAATTTCTTTTTCGGCAGTGTCAAGCTGAGCGATAGTTGAGGTAAGGGTTGACTGATTTGCTATGATTTCAGACATAGCGGAGCTCATTTGAAAATTAGCCGCACTTTGCTGAGAGGTAAGTTCGCTTAGAGCAGAGCTTATATTTGATTCTCCGTTTTCAATTTGTTGCAGGGCTGTATCAATAGAATTAATACCCTCATCAATTTGGTCTATAGAGCTTTTCATTTCTGAAACAGTATCGCTGAAAAAATTGTCTCTATTGTAACCTAAAGATGATACGGCAGTTTTAATCTTATCAATAGAATCTGTAATTCTATTAAGAGCATCTTTTATATCCATTACTCTTTGCGGAAGCTCATTTCTTGTAAATTCGTAATTTTTAAGTTGTTCGTCAATAATATTAAGCTCAGCTATAATTCGGTTATAATCATCAGTATTTGGTTCAAGGCTTGCAAGTTCTTCCATTAAACTTAAATAATTTTCATTAAGAGGATTTAAAAAATTATAGTTTTCGGTAAGGCTTGATTGTTGCTCGTTAAGTTTATTATAGCTTTCCTCAAGGCTTACAAGCTGTTCATATATTGGCTGAATTTGACCTTTTTGAGTTAAAAGTGTTTGCTTTTGATTCAAAAGCTGTAATTTTGTCTGCAAAATTTCAAGCTGTTTTGCATTCAGTTCACCTGCTGCACTTGCAAGTTGATCAGATACTTGTTTCTGTTGCTCGTTTAGTGAATCCTTTGCCCTTTCCAATTCATCTGCACCGTTTTCAGCCTGTTTTATATTATCGGAAATGGTTTGTTTTGCATCGTTTAACTGCTCCTCGGCATCGCCGAATTTATCATTAAGAGCTTTTTCAATCTTTTTGTTAAGAGCGTCAAGCTTATCCTGATTTATAACTACATTTTCGCTTTCTTCAAGTACACCCATTGTAGAAATTGAAGCTACGCCGTCAATGCCTTCAAGCTGATTTTGAAGCTTATTTTCAAGATACTCAGAAAGTTCTGCACGGTCTTTGCCCTCATAGCTTACTGCCGCCATGGCAACAGGCATAATATTTGGATTAATTTTCATAAGCATAGGCGTTCCTACGCCCTCAGGCCATGCTCCCTCAATAATATCTATTTTACCTTGAATATCAACTGATACGGAATCCATGTTTGTATCATCCTGAAATTCAAGCATTAACATTGAATAGTTTTCAGATGAAGCAGAGGTAACATTTTTTATGTTTTCCAGTGTAGCCATTGAGGATTCAAGCGGTTTAGTTACCGTTGTTTCAACAGTTTCTGGACTTTGGCCCGGATATGTAGTTACAACTACAACATAGGGCATATCAAGGTTTGGCATAAGGTCGGGAGTCATTCTTGTAAAAGAAACAATTCCCAAAACTATGACGATTATAACCGCAACAAACACGGTCATAGGTTTTTTAACGCTGAATTTTGATAACATAGGTATATTCCTTCCAAATTAATTTTTACTTTATAGAAAACTGCTCGGAAACAGTCAGGCACAAAAGAGTGTTTAAATATGGCGCAGTCTGCTCGGATAGGGTTAATCAAAGGTCGCTATTTTATAATATCTGCAACCTGACCCTTTGTAAGTCTAATTAAGTCATCAGGAGACAGCTCGATTTGATGTCCTATTTTTCCTGCACTTACTATTATTTTATCAATATCGTTTGCAGAAATATGGTATGTAGTTTTATATTCCTTTTTCATTCCGACAGGTGAACATCCGCCTCTTATATATCCTGTTATTTTCATAATATCCTTTACATGAATCATTTCAACAGATTTTTCAGATACACTTTTAGCGGCTTTCTTTAAATCAAGTTCACTTTCAACAGGCAAAACAAAAACAAAATAGTTTCCGCTGTGGCCTTTTGTAACTAACGTTTTGAAAACGTTTTTAGGGTTCTGATTCATTAAACCTGCAACGGTTATACCGTCAACTGCATCTTTTCCGTGTGGGTATTCATAAGCATTATATGTTATTTTATTTTTATCTAATATTCTCATAACATTGGTCTTTAATTCAGCCATAATAAATCCTCCGGTTCTGCTTTGAAGTTTAAATGTTTTTTAAATAAACCTAAGATATTATACTTCAAAACAAATTAAATTAAAAGTATCTTTTGTCTGCAAAATAAAAACATTAGATTACATTTAAACAAAATTTTCATATAATATAAATATTATAATGACTTTTCTGAAGTTTTGTAGTATAATAAACAAACTTATTTATGTTTTAATGGAGTTAAGCGGAGGAATTATTTGTATGACGAATTTCTTAGTAAGAAAATTCATCAGGGATTATAAAAATATAAAGAACACTAACGTGAGAAATTCTTATGGAAAATTAGCAGGGATTGTTGGAATAATTTGTAACACAATTTTATTTTTTATGAAAATTACGGTAGGTTCAATATTTGGGTATGTATCTGTCACTGCCGATGCGATAAACAATCTTTCGGACGCATCTTCAAGTATTGTAAGTCTAATTGGATTTAAAATGTCAGGAAAACCCGCAGATTCCGAACATCCTTACGGCCACGGAAGATATGAATATTTGTCTGGACTTATTGTTGCTGTGCTTATAATGGTAATCGGCGTTGAGCTTTTAAAAAGCAGTGTTGAAAAAGTTATATATCCAAGTGAGGCGGAATTTAGCTTTATTGCAGTCGGAATACTTGTTTTTTCAATACTGTTGAAATTATGGATGGCTTTATTTAATTACAGTTTAGGAAAAAAGATAAAATCAGCTACGCTAAAAGCAACGGGAGCAGATAGCAGAAACGATGTAATTTCAACATCTGCGGTACTTTTAGCAATGTTGATTTCGTATTTTTCGGGAATACAGCTTGACGGAATTATGGGAATCCTTGTATCACTGTTTATTTTATACAGTGGAATCGGAATTATTAAAGATACGTTAGACCCATTGTTAGGAAAAGCACCTGAAAGAGAATTTGTAGAAGAAATCAGAAATAAAATTCTAACTTATCCGGGAGTATTGGGAACGCATGACCTGCTTGTTCATGATTACGGCCCCGGCAGGCAATTTGCAAGCGTTCATGTCGAAATGGCGGCAGAGGGTGATGTCCTTGAAAAGCACGATATACTTGATACCATTGAGCGTGATTTCAATAAAGAGGGACTTCATATGATAGTTCATTTTGACCCGATTGTTACCAAAGGGGATAAGGTATCAAATTTAAGAACGTGGATAGCTGAAAAGGTTGCTGGAATAGACAGCAATTTGACTATTCACGATTTAAAAATAGTTGCGTGCAAGACTTATACAAACGTAATTTTTGATTGTGTAATGCCGTCAGATTTTAATTTGAGTGAAGATGAATTAAATAAGAAAATCTGCAATCTGGTAAGTGACGAGTACCCCTCATATAAATGTACTATAACCTTTGACAGAAGTTTTGCGGCTTTACCACACTGAGCATAAAAGTTTTGGTTAAGAAAAGCAAAAGTTTTTTGCGTTGCTTTGTGACATTGCCTATATGGAAAATTTTTAGTCAGAGAAATCTTTATTTATACCAAAAGCTTTTTTGAAAAATATGCCTCCCTCTGACGAGGGAGGTGGATGCGGCGAAGCCGCAGACGGAAGGAGAGAAAACGCTTAAATTATAACAACTTTATTGCAAACGCAAAAAACGCTAAAATTATATCAATTTAGTTTCAAAAATAGAAAAGTGGCAAAATCTCTCCCTCAATCAGCTAACGCTGACAGCTTTTTCTGCGAAAGCGGCAACCTTTTTGTCACTTTGTGACATTGCCCCCTTGTAGGGGAATTTCTCGTCAGAGGGAGCCGAACACAAAATTAAAAGTTAAATTTAGTTCCCTTAGTCATCTAACCCTGACAGATTTTTCGCCCTTTTGTCGCACTGCGACAAAAGGGCGAAAAAATTTTAATTAAGTTGAAGTTTTCTTTAAAAAAAGAAACCCTTTCATTTAGGGTTTCTTATAAAAATCAATTATTTTTTCAGAAGCTCTTTAATTCTTCTTACAGCTTCAATTGTATTATCCCTGTCGCCAAATGATGTTAAGCGGAAATAACCCTCGCCGTTTTGACCGAAGCCTTCTCCGGGAGTACCGACAACATTAGCCTCATTGAGAAGAAAATCGAAGAATTCCCATGAACCCATATTGTTTGGGCATTTCAGCCAAATATACGGTGAGTTTTTACCGCCTGTGTAGTAAATGCCGAGCTCATCAAGAGCAGAAGAAATAATTTTTGCATTTTCCTGATAGTAAGCAATATTTTCTTTAATTTGTTTTTGACCCTCTTCGCTGAATACTGCCGCAGCCGCACACTGAACAGGCCATGAAACACCGTTAAATTTTGTAGCTTGTCTTCTGTACCAAAGTGCATGTAGGTTTTCTCCGTCACGCTCTAACTCTTTTGGAATAATTGTGTAACCGCATCTTGTGCCTGTAAAGCCGGCAGTTTTTGAAAGCGAGCAAAATTCAATTGCACAGGATTTTGCACCCTCAACGGCATAAATACTTCTCGGTAAATCTTCTGTAATAAATGCTTCATATGCGGCGTCATAAAGAATAACAGCGTCATTTTTAGTTGCGTAATCTACCCATTTTTTAAGCTGGTCATATGTATAAGCTGAGCCTGTCGGGTTATTCGGTGAGCAAAGATAGATAATATCGGCTTTTACATTTTCATCAGGCATTGCGGCAAAACCGTTTTCCTGAGTTGATGCGGCATAAACTATTTTTCTGCCTGCCATAATGTTGGAGTCAACATAAACAGGGTAAACAGGGTCTGTCACTAAAACCGTATTATCCTCTGAAAAAATATCTCCGATATTTCCGCAGTCTGATTTTGCACCGTCTGAAACAAATACTTCATCTGTTTTAACATCTACCCCAAAGCTTTTGTAATAATCGGAAATTGCCTGACGTAAAAATTCATAGCCCTCATAATCAGGGTAACCCTTAAAAGTCTCTTTTTTTGAAAGGTCGTCGGCACCCTTTTTCATTGCTTCAACAACGATTGGGGCAAGGGGGAGAGTAACGTCGCCGATACCAAGTTTAATTACGGATTTATCGGGATTTTCCTTTAAAAATTTATTTGTTCTTTTTGCAATTTCAGCAAAGAGATAGTTGGGAACAAGGTTATTAAAATTTCTATTTGTCTTCACGGTGATTTTCCTTTCCAATAAATTTCTCTTTTATTTTGGTTATTAATTTATAAGTTATTTAAGAGAAGCCTTAATAAATTCTCTGAATAAGGGATGAGCTGAGTTAGGTCTACTCTTAAATTCAGGGTGGTACTGAACGCCTACATAAAAATCATTTTCAGGGATTTCAACAGCCTCAACCAAAAGACCGTTAGGTGAAGTACCTGTAATGTTCATACCCTTTTTCTCAAAAAGTTCTCTGTATTCATTATTAAATTCATAACGGTGACGGTGGCGTTCGTCAATTTCAGTTTTGCCGTATGCCGTTTCCATCATAGAGCCTTTTTTAATTTTACAAGGATATGCTCCAAGACGCATTGTGCCGCCTTTTTCTTCAATACCCTGCTGTTCAGGCATAAGGTCGATTACATTATGTTTGCCCTCGGGAGTAAATTCTCCTGAGTTTGAATCTTCAAATCCGAGAACATTTCTTCCAAATTCAATTACGGCAGTCTGCATTCCGAGACAAATTCCCAGATAAGGTATATTGTTTTCTCTTGCATATTTTGCGGCGGTAATTTTGCCCTCAATTCCTCTGTTGCCAAATCCTCCGGGAACAAGAATACCGTCAACATCGCCTAAAAGGTCATCAACTGTATATTCAGTAATAAGTTCGCTGTCAACCCATTTGATTTTTACATATGCGGAGTTTTCATATCCTGCGTGTCTAAGAGCTTCTGCAACAGAAAGATAAGCGTCGTGAAGCTGAACATATTTACCGCAAAGTGCAATAGAAACTTCTTTATCTCTTGAGTTGATTCTTTCAAGCATTTCTTCCCATTCGCTCATATCTGCTTTAGGTGCGTCGATTTTCAGTTCACGGCAGACAACATCGCTGAAATTATTTTTTTCAAGCATCATGGGAGCCTGATATAAAACAGGAAGTGTGATGTTCTCTATAACGCAGTCAGGCTTAACATTACAGAAAAGCGCAATTTTCTTAAAAATACTTTCTTCAAGAGGTTCGTCACATCTTAAAACGATAATATCAGGGTTTATACCGATTGAACGAAGCTCCTTAACAGAATGCTGTGTAGGCTTTGACTTATGTTCTTCTGAGCCTTTTATGTAGGGAACAAGAGTGACATGAATAAATATACTGTTTTCACTGCCTACTTCAAGGGAAACCTGTCTGATAGCTTCAAGAAACGGCTGGCTTTCAATATCGCCGACAGTGCCGCCGATTTCGGTAATAACAACGTCTGCGTTTGATTTTTCTCCTACATTATAAATAAATGATTTAATTTCGTTTGTAATGTGGGGAATTACCTGAACTGTTTCTCCTAAATAATCGCCTCGGCGTTCCTTATCAAGAACATTTGAGTAAACTTTACCTGTTGTAAGGTTTGAATATTTGTTAAGGTTTTCATCAATAAAACGCTCATAGTGACCTAAGTCAAGGTCTGTTTCTGCACCGTCGTCGGTCACATAAACTTCGCCGTGCTGAAATGGACTCATAGTACCCGGGTCAACATTAATATAAGGGTCAAGTTTTTGAGCGGCTACTTTAAGTCCTCTTGCTTTTAAAAGGCGTCCAAGTGAAGCGGCTGTAATACCTTTACCTAATCCGGAAACAACTCCGCCTGTTACAAATATGTATTTAGTCATAATTTTAACTCTCCTTATACTTCAACTTCGCCCTCAAATACTTTTTCAGCATTTCCTGTCATATAAACTGTGTCGTCCGTGTAATTAATTACAAGGTCGCCGCCTTTTAGCTTAACCGTAATATCCGTTCCTTTTTTGCAGAAACCGTTTTCACAGGCGGAGACTGCAACTGCACAAGCGCCAGTTCCACACGCCCATGTTTCGCCTGAGCCTCTTTCCCATACTCTCATTTTAATTGTGTTTTCGTTAATTACTTTTACAAATTCTGTATTAACTCTTTCAGGGAATAGAGGGTCGTTTTCAAATACAGGGCCTAAGCTTTCAAGGTCAAGGCTGTCTACATTGTCAACAAATACAACGCAGTGGGGGTTGCCCATAGATACGCAGGTGATGTTATATTCTTTTTCGCCTATTTTTACAGGCTCGTTAATGATTTTTCCTTTGTCAGATTTAACGGGGATCTCCTTAGGGTCAAGAACAGCCTTGCCCATATCAACTCTTAAGCGTTTAACTTCTCCGCCTCTTGTATAAGCTTTAAGGTGTTTGATCCCGCTTAAGGTCTCAATTGTAATTTCACTTTTTTTATTTACATCGATCATACCGTGGTCGAACAGGAACTTTCCAACACATCTGATTCCGTTTCCGCACATTTTACCCTCGCTTCCGTCAAGGTTAAACATACGCATCTTTGCATCTGCAACACTTGAGGGGCAAACAAGAATAATTCCGTCGCCGCCGATACCGAAATGTCTGTCTGAAAGTCTTACAGCCAAAGCCTCGGGGTTTGAAATTTTTTGGTCAAAGGTTGAACAGTAAATATAGTCATTTCCGATGCCCTGCATCTTTGTAAATTTAAGTTTCATTTTATGCTCCCTCATATTGTTAATATCAACAAGCTCTGTGTTATGTTCCGAATAACGGCTTATAAGGCAGTCTGCCAAAGCATTTGCAGTATCTATTGAAGTTAAGCAGGGAATGTTTCTTTCAACGGTCTTTCTGCGGATTTTAACAGAATCTCTTGATGGGATTCTTCCCTTTGATGATGTTGAAATTACATACTGAACTTTACCGCTTTCAATAAGCGTAAGAGTGTTGTCCTCGTGAGATTCATGGATTTTTTTAACTGTCACAGCGTCAATACCGTAAGTCTCTAAAACATCAGCCGTACCTTTAGTAGCGTAAATTGTAAAGCCCATATCAAAGTATTTCTTTGCAACCTCGCCGATTTCTTCTTTATCGGAATTACGAACGGTAATAAATACGCCGCCTTTTTTCTTCATTTTATAGCCTGCACCGATAAGACCCTTGTAAAGCGCTTCCTCCAATGTTCCTGCAATACCTAAAACTTCGCCAGTTGATTTCATTTCAGGACCCAAGTGATTATCTACGTTAATCAGTTTTTCAAAACTGAATACAGGAACTTTAACGGCTGTATAACAGCTTTTTCTGTAAAGACCGGTTCCGTATCCCATATCGGAGAGTTTTTCTCCCAGCATTGCCTTTGTAGCCAAATCAACCATAGGAACGCCTGTAACTTTGCTTATATAAGGAATTGTTCTTGAAGAACGTGGATTTACCTCTATAACATAAAGATCGCCCTTATAAATAAGGTACTGAATATTTACAAGACCTTTTGTTTTAAGTGAAAGAGCAAGGTTTTTAGAGCTTTCTATAATAATTTCAGTCATTTCGTCTGAAAGATTCCATGCAGGATAAACTGCAATTGAGTCTCCTGAGTGAACGCCTGCACGCTCAACATGTTCCATAATACCGGGAATTAAAATGTCCTCGCCGTCACATATTGCGTCAACCTCAAGCTCTGTACCCTGTAAATATTTATCAATAAGAATTGGGTTTTCGATATTTTGTGCAAGAATAATTGCCATATATTCTTTAACGTCTTCTTCGTTAAAGGCGATAATCATATTCTGACCGCCAAGTACATAAGACGGACGAAGCAAAACAGGATAACCGATATTTTCTGCAACTTCAAGTGCTTCCTCAGTTGTCATAACCGTTACGCCCTGAGGACGCTTAATATTGTATTTTTCAAGAAGTTCATCAAAACGCTCTCTGTCCTCGGCAGTATCGATAGCATCAAAAGATGTTCCTAAAATTCTAATGCCGTTGGTGCTTAAAAATTCAGTTAATTTTATAGCAGTCTGACCGCCGAATGCAACAACTACGCCAAAAGGCTTTTCTGTTTTTATAATTCCCATTACATCTTCTTTTGTAAGTGGCTCAAAATAAAGTCTGTCGGCTGTATCAAAGTCGGTAGAGACTGTTTCAGGGTTGTTGTTTATAATAACAACGTCATAGCCTGCTTCCTTTAACGCCCACACGCAATGAACGGAAGCATAGTCAAATTCAATACCCTGACCTATTCTTATAGGCCCTGAACCGAGAACGATAATAGTTTCCTTGCCGTCGTTTGTTTCTTTTATAAACTCTTCTGCTTCATTTTCTTTATCAAAGGTTGAGTAAAAGTACGGAGTTTCCGCAGCAAATTCAGCCGCACAGGTATCAACCATTTTATAAACGGGAACAAGGGGTTGGCTGATTTTACAGCCTGAGAGCTTTTCAATAGTTTCATCAAGGAAACCCATATTTTTAGCTTTCACATAAAGTTCCTGTGTAAGATTTCCTTCACTTAATTCTTTATCTGTATTTACAAGATTGATAAGTTTTTCAAGGAACCATTCGTCAATCATTGTAATGTTATGGATTACATCAACTGTAACGCCTCGCTTTAATGCTTCGTATACACAGAATATACGCTGGTCGTCGCAAACGCTTAAACGGTCTACGACAGAAGCGTAAGACATTTCCTGGAATTGCTTGTCGTCAAGTGTATTATGAGAAATTTCAGCACCTCTTACAGCTTTCATGATAGCCTGTTCAAAGGTAGGCGCAATAGCCATAACTTCGCCTGTTGCCTTCATTTGTGTACCCAATGTACGCTTTGCGTAAACAAATTTATCAAAAGGCCATTTCGGAAGTTTAACTACAACGTAGTCAAGTGCAGGCTCAAAGCAGGCATATGTACTTCCGGTAACTGCATTTTTAATCTCTGAAAGTGTATAGCCGATTGCAATTTTAGCCGCAACTTTTGCAATGGGATAACCTGTTGCCTTTGAAGCAAGAGCAGATGAGCGGGAAACTCTTGGATTTACCTCAATTACCGCATATTCAAAAGTTTCGGGATTTAATGCAAACTGACAGTTACAGCCGCCCTCAACCTTTAATGCTGAAATAATATCAAGAGCCGCACTTCTTAACATTTGATATTCTTTATCTGCAAGTGTAACGGTAGGTGCAATAACAATACTGTCGCCTGTATGAACGCCGACAGGGTCAAAGTTTTCCATTGAGCAGACTGTAATAACATTGCCCATACTGTCACGCATAACCTCAAACTCTATTTCTTTCCAGCCTGAAATACATTTTTCAACAAGAACCTGAGTAATAGGGGAAAGCTCAAGACCGTTGGAAGTTATTTCTCTTAATTCATCTTCATTATCAACAATACCGCCGCCTGTACCGCCCAGTGTGAAAGCAGGCCGGATGATTACGGGATAACCAATTTCGTCTGCAAATTTAACGGCAGTTTCAACATCATTTACAACCAAAGAGGGAATAACAGGCTGATTAATTGACATCATAGTATCCTTAAACATCTGTCTGTCTTCGGCTTTGTCAATAGTTTCGGGGTTTGCGCCCAAAAGCTGAACGCCGTATTTTTCAAGAAAACCTTCCTTTGCAAGCTGCATGGAAAGAGTTAATCCTGTTTGACCGCCTAAGGTGGAAAGCAAACTGTCAGGACGTTCCTTTTTAATGATTCTCTTAACTGTTTCAAGAGTTAAAGGTTCAATATAAACTTTATCTGCCATTGCATTATCGGTCATAATAGTAGCAGGATTTGAGTTTACAAGAATAACCTCAAGTCCCTCTTCTTTCAATGCACGGCAAGCCTGTGTTCCCGCATAGTCAAATTCAGCGGCCTGACCGATTACAATTGGGCCTGAGCCGATTACCATTACTCTTTTAATGTTTGGTTTTAGTGGCATAGTATCATTCCTCAACTTTAAAATTCACTTAACTTAATTCGTTTATCTATATTACTGTATTATTTTTTGTTATTTTTCATCAATTCAATAAAGCGGTCGAATAAAAACGCTGTATCACGGGGTCCGCCGCAAGCCTCAGGGTGAAACTGAACGGAAAATGCAGGCATGTCTGTATAGTTCACGCCCTCACAGGTTCTGTCGTTGCCGTTTACAAAGCCTTCTTCTGCATTGGCAGGCAGGCTGTCGCTTACAACTGCATATCCGTGATTCTGGCTTGTAATGTAAACACGGTTTGTTTTTAAATCAACGGCAGGCTGGTTTGCTCCTCTGTGACCGTATTTAAGTTTAGAGGTTTTTGCACCCTGAGAAAGTGCCAAAAGCTGATGACCTAAGCAGATTCCGAAAATAGGGATTTTCTTATCGCAGAGCTTTTTAATTTCTTTAATAATTTCCGTATTTTCGCTCGGGTCTCCAGGACCGTTTGAAAGCATTACGCCGTCGGGATTCATTTTAAGAATTTCGTCTGCATTTGTGTTTCCCGAAACGACCGTAACATCACAGCCTCTTTTAACAAGTTCTCTGCAAATATTATATTTTGCTCCGAAATCCATAAGCGTAACCTTTAAGTCGTGTGCTTCCGACTCGAAAAGTTCACAATTATCTGAAGTAACACTTTTTACAGCGTCTGTAATTTTATAGGATTTTATTTCTTCAATATCTTTTTCAAAGTTGTCAAGACTGTAAGTTAATTTACAGTTCATAACACCATATTCCCTTACTATTTTTGTTAAGGCCCTTGTGTCAATATCATACATAGCAGGAATACCGCTGTTTTTTAAAAAGGTGTCAAGATCCCCCTCACAACGAAAGTTAGAAGGAGCTTGGCACCAGTTTCTTACAATATAGGCTTTTAAAGACGGGGACTTGCTTTCAAAATCAGAGGGAATGACCCCGTAATTTCCAATCAACGGGAAAGTTTGAATAACTACCTGACCGTAATAGCTGGGGTCGGTGAGTGTTTCAAGATAGCCTGTCATTGCTGTTGTAAAAACAAGCTCTCCTGTTGTTTCTTTTTCGGCGCCGAAGGCTTTGCCTTCAAAATAATTACCGTTTTCCAAAATTAAATATGCACTGCGGCTCATAAATATAACATTCCTTTCACAAAATGCCGTATTAATTTTCGTAAGTTTTAATTACCTGTTTTGCAATTTGTATTTTGCTTATGCGTAAGTCCATAGCCTGTTTTTCAAGATAGCGGTGAGCTTGTTTTTCCGTCATTGCAAGACACTGCATAAGCAGAAGCTTTGCACGGTTGACGAGTTTGACCTCTTCAACCATATTTTTAAGCTTATCATTTTCCTGAACTACTCCGAGAATACGATTTCTGTAGCAATCAGTAAAAATTAAATAATGATGAAACAGATGCTTATTAATAGGTCTTGAAATTACAAGGATACCGTATTTAGTAAGATTTTCAACTACATCCGCCGAATGTTGTTCATGAACGATAGTAACAACACAGGCCCGTGTGTTAGTTGCGGCAAAAACAGCAAGTTCAAGTCCCGTTTCGTTTTCAAGAGGAATATTTATCAGTATTAAATCAAACTCCTCTTTGCCAATAAAATCCTTGGCAGCTGCTGAGCTGCTTGCATGGCTTAAATGTTCATAGCCTTCAGAGTATAGCAACTGAGCAAGGGATTCTGTACTTTGCTTGGTCTTAGAAATAATCAACGCTTTTTTCACAGATATCACCAATGTATAATTGTAATGTATTTAGTCGAAAATGTTATTACTTATAAGAATTAAGATAAAAAAATTTTTTATTTTTATTCTTTCGTTTACAGATTTGTTGTTACTGTATGAATATATAATACATAAAATAAAAAATAAAAGTAACAAATGAATTTTTAAAACATATATTATATTAAATAATCATATTTTCAAAATATTTTTATCATCTAAATTATATATATTCAAACCCTATGCTGATTATAAGAATAAAGATTTAAAAAAATTAACAAAAAAGCATAATTTAGGTAATTGAATTGCAAAAATTAATTAAGTGTTGTTAAAATTCTTAAATTTAAAGAGTTAAATTTAGAGTTTTTGCAAGTTTTTAATAAAATCTTGCAAAAAATAAGAAAAATTTAAAATTTCTATTGACAAAGATATAAATAGAGTATATACTTGCAGTAATGACACAGCAAAGGCGCTGTAGGCATAGTCCTACGGCGCCCTTTTTTATGTCAAACCTATAATAAAAGGATGGGAGAGTTTTAAGATGGCTAATGTTCCAGAAATGTTTGGTTCTATGGTTTTTAATGATAAAACCATGAAAGAAAGACTTCCTAAAGCTACATATAAAGCTTTACAGAAGACAATTCAAAACGGTGATCCTTTAGATATCAATGTTGCAAATATCGTTGCAAATGCTATGAAGGATTGGGCCATTGAAAAAGGATGTACACATTTTACTCATTGGTTCCAACCAATGACAGGAGTTACGGCTGAAAAACACGACAGCTTTATTAACCCGACAGATGACGGCAATGTAATTATGGAGTTTTCGGGAAAAGAGCTTATTAAAGGCGAACCTGACGCATCTTCATTCCCAAGCGGCGGCATCCGTGCTACATTTGAAGCAAGAGGCTATACTGCATGGGATCCGACATCATATGCATTTGTTAAAGACGGCTCTTTATATATTCCAACAGCATTCTGTTCATATACAGGCGAAGTACTTGATAAGAAAACACCGCTTCTCCGTTCAATGGAAAGAATCAGCACAGAGGCCGTAAGAATTCTTAAGCTTTTCGGTAAAGACGATGTAACAAGAGTTACTACAACAGTAGGTCCTGAACAGGAATACTTCCTTGTTGATAAAGAGCTTTACGATCAGAGAAAAGACCTTATTTTTACAGGCCGTACACTTTTTGGTGCAAAAGCTCCTAAAGGACAGGAACTCGACGACCATTATTTCGGAGCAATTAAAACAAGAGTTGCAAAATTTATGGCAGATCTTGACAGCGAGCTTTGGAGTCTTGGCATTTATGCAAAAACAAAGCATAACGAGGTAGCTCCGTCACAGCATGAGCTTGCTCCTATTTTTACAACAACTAACCTTGCAACAGACCATAACGAGCTCACAATGGAAATTATGAAAAAGGTTGCTGAGCGTCACGGTCTTGTATGTCTGCTTCACGAAAAACCGTTTGCAGGCGTAAACGGTTCAGGTAAACACAACAACTGGTCAATTTCAACAAATACAGGTGAAAACCTTCTTGACCCGGGTAAAGAACCTGCTAAAAATACACAGTTCTTACTTTTCCTTGCCGCTATTATCAAGGGTGTGGATGAGTATCAGGATTTATTAAGAGTTTCCGTTGCTTCAGCAGGAAATGACCATCGTTTAGGCGCTAACGAAGCTCCTCCTGCTATTATTTCAATGTTTTTAGGCGATGAGCTTCAGGGCGTTCTTGATGCTATTGAAAAGGGCGTTCCCTATGAGGGTACTGAGAAAACAAAAATGCAGATGGGCGTTGATGTTCTTCCTGACTTTATGAAAGACACAACAGACCGTAACCGTACATCGCCGTTTGCATTTACAGGTAATAAATTTGAATTCAGAATGTTAGGTTCATCTCTTAACATTTCTTGTCCTAACATTATGCTTAATACAATCGTAGCCGAAGAACTTCAACAGTTTGCCGATGAGCTTTCAAAGGCGTCAGACTTTGATACAGCTGTTATGGAACTTATTAGGAAAACAATTAAAGAGCATAAAAGAATTATCTTTAACGGTAATAACTATGCTGATGAGTGGGTCGTTGAAGCTGAAAAGAGAGGTCTTTATAACTTAAAGACATTGCCTGAGGCTATGGCTCGTTATGTTGATAAGAAAAACATTGAGCTTTTTGCAAAGCACAATGTATATACAGAAAAAGAAACCTATGCAAGATGCGAGATTCAGCTTGAAAACTACTCAAAGACTATCAATATTGAAGCTCTTACAATGCTCGATATGGCAAAGAAAGACATTCTTCCTGCTGTTACGGCTTATGTAAGTGAGCTTACAGATACAGCGCTTGCTAAAAAATCACTTTCTGCTGATATTCCCACAGATGTTGAAACAAAGCTTGTATCTGATTTAAGCCAGAAGCTTGTATGCTTCTCCAAAAAGATTGAAGAGCTTGAAAACACATTGATTGCCGCTGCTGAGTATGAGGACGATGCTCAAAAATATGCAGAATTTTACTGCAATGAAGTTTTTGCAAAAATGCAGGAATTAAGAGCTATCGGAGATGATATGGAAACAGAAACAGCTTCTGAATACTGGCCATATCCGACATACGGCGATTTACTTTTCAGCGTATAATTGGAGTATATTCAGCATAATAAGCATAAAATTTAAATAAACTTAATATTTTTTATAAACACAAGGATGTGCTAAATTAAGCAAAGCTTAATCTTGCACATCCTTTTTGTTTCTATATTTTCTACATAAAATTTAAAGGAGAGATAAAAAATGCAAGTAGAGAGTGTTGTTCAGGAAACCCTGAATTCTACCATTTTTGGTACGGAAGGTGTATGGTTCCTGATAGGTGCCGCATTGGTATTCTTTATGCAGTGCGGATTTGCAATGGTGGAAACAGGCTTCACAAGAGCTAAAAATGCCGGTAATATCATAATGAAAAATCTTATGGACTTCTGTATCGGTACAGTAGTATTTATGTTGCTTGGTTTTGGACTTTTGTGCGGTGAAGATGCATTGTTCGGTTTAATTGGTTTGCCGAACTTACAGATTTTTACTGATTTTGCTAATTTTCCATGGCACAATTTCGTATTTAATATGGTATTCTGTGCTACCGCAGCTACCATCGTTTCAGGTGCAATGGCAGAAAGAACAAAATTTGCTTCATATTGTATTTATTCACTTATCATTTCAGCAGTTGTATATCCGGTTGAAGCGCACTGGATCTGGGGCGGCGGCTGGCTTTCACAGTTAGGCTTTGTTGATTTTGCAGGTTCTTGTGCAATTCATATGGTTGGCGGTATTTCTGCTATCATCGGTGCAATTATCCTGGGACCCCGTATCGGTAAATACGGCAAAGACGGTAAAGTAAACGCTATTCCCGGTCACAGCTTAACGCTCGGCGCATTAGGCGTATTTATTCTCTGGTTCGGTTGGTACGGCTTTAACGGTGCCGCTGCTGCCGCAACAGATAATCTCGGTCAGATTTTCTTAACAACAACAATCGCTCCGGCAGTTGCTACTTGTGTAACAATGCTGTTTACCTGGTTTAAAAACGGCAAGCCTGATGTTTCAATGTCACTTAACGGCTCACTTGCAGGTTTGGTAGCAATTACGGCTCCATGTGCAGACGTAGATGCTTTAGGTTCAACGATTATCGGTTTTGTTGCAGGTATTTTAGTTGTAGTAGCCGTTGAATTTATCGATATTAAGTTAAAGATTGATGACCCTGTCGGCGCCGTTGCAGTACACGGTGTAAATGGTATTTGGGGTACACTTTCGGTAGGCCTTTTCGCAACAGGTATAGGACAGGACGGTATTACAGGTTTGTTCTACGGTGGTGGATTTGAGCAGTTAGGAATTCAGGCTTTAGGTGTAGTTTGTGTAGCTGCATGGACTATTGTTACTATGATTATTACATTCCAGATTATTAAACATACAATCGGACTTCGTGCAACTAAGGAAGAAGAGCTTGCAGGTCTTGACCTTACAGAGCATGGTCTTATCAGCTCTTATGCAGACTTTATGCCTGCTGTTGTATCAACTGCTTCTCTTGATGAGCTTGGCGCTCAGGTTACAGGCGACGCACCTGTTACAGAAGCTGTTCCAGTTCAGCTTGCAGGTAAATATGCTCCTGCTGCTGAGGGCGAAGTTAAAATTACAAAAATTGATATTCTTCTTAAGCAGAGCAGACTTGAAGCTCTTAAGATTGAAATGGATAAGCTTGGTATTACAGGTATGACGGTAACACAGGTACTCGGATGCGGCGCCCAGAAGGGTAAAGCAGAGTATTATCGTGGTGTTGCTCTTGAAAGTAACCTCCTGCCTAAGATGAAAGTAGAAATTGTTGTATGCAAAGTTCCTGTTCAGTCGGTTGTAGACGCTGCTATTAAAGCGCTTTACACAGGTCATATCGGCGACGGTAAAATCTTTATCTATGATGTTGAAGATGTTGTCAAGGTAAGAACAGGTGAAACAGGCTATGACGCAATGCAGGATGTAGAATAATTTAACCTATCCTTTTTAATTCACATAAACCAAATGCCCCTCAAAGCGAAAGCAATGAGGGGCGTTTGGTTTGTTATTTACCAAAAGAATTAGAAAAATCAATATAATTAAGAAAATCAAAAGTTTTTTATTGCTTTTTTAAAAAGTTACCGAGGTAAAGAGGAAATCCTTTTTGACCTTGGGGGGGGGTAAAACTTACAAAGCCTTATTGTAGTAAACGGCTCTGAAACAGTCGGGCATAAAAGAGTGCTTTTATATGGAACTGTCTGCCCGGCAAAACATTTCACCGACTGTTAGCCCTCGCAAAATTCAATACCGATAGATTTTGCGGCGTTCACAAGCTCATAATTTTTCGGAACAGGTTTTGCCTTGCCTGCGATATCTTCAAGCTTATTATGGGTGATTGTATTGTTTTTCAATGCAACGGTTACGCCGTAATGCTCGTCTTTAATAAGCTGTGCGGCATAAACTCCGAATTCTGTAGCAAGAACTCTGTCATAGGCAGAGGGTGAACCTCCTCTTAAATAATGACCCGGAACCATACTTCTTGTTTCAATGCCTGTTTTTTCTTCAATATATTTTACAACAAGGGGAGTGACCGTTGTACTTCCTCTTTTTGCAATACGCTCCTTACGTTTCATTTTTTCTTCGTCTTTTGAAAATGCACCCTCGGCAACAACTACAATTGAGAATACATGACCGTCTTTTTTCCTTTGAAGTACGGCTTTGGCAACATTTTCATAGCTAAATGGCATTTCAGGAAGAAGAATAACATCAGCGCCTCCTGCAACGCCTGCATAAAGCGACAGCCAGCCTGCTTTGTTACCCATAATTTCAACTACCATAACTCTTGAATGACTTGTGGCGGTGGAGTGGAGTCTGTCAATAACTTCAGTTCCAATGTCAACGGCAGTATGGAAGCCGAAGGTCTTTTCAGTGCCGTAAATATCGTTATCAATGGTTTTGGGAAGTCCTATTACATTAAGTCCGTTCTGAGATAAAAGGTTAGCGGTTTTATGCGTACCGTTTCCGCCCAATGTAAGAAGACAGTCAAGTTTCATTTTTTTGTAGTTTGCAATCATATTTGATACCTTATCTACATTGTCCTCGCCTATAACCTGAATTTGCTTAAAGGGTTGTCTTGATGTTCCTAAAATTGTACCGCCTTGAGTTAAAATACCTGAAAAATCAGGTTTTTTCATCTCTTTGTATTCACCGTTTATAAGTCCTGTATAACCGCCGACAATTCCGTATATTTCAATGTCGTTTCCCATAAGCTCATAGGAGGCTTTGGCTACTCCTCTGATCGTTGCATTTAATCCGGGACAGTCGCCGCCGCTTGTTAAAATTCCTATTCTTTTTTTCATAAAAATATCCTCCTGTAAAGTTTATTAAGTCTTTTCTTTTGATTTTTTAGTGACAGTTTTTGCTTTATTTATTTTTTTAGACTGATTTGTTTTATTGTCAGCACTGTTTTTGTATGCATCTTCAAAAAGTTCTAACTGTGAGTTATGCTTTTTAGCCTTTAATGACGGTGAAATCAGGGTGTAATTTGCATCACTGTCCATAATTCTTGCTTTTTGGTTATCCCATAGTGCAAGGCGAATAATTTTATTAAGCTTCATTTTTGCCTTATAGTCATAAACAGGTGTTGCAACTTCAACTCGCTGAGACGTGTTTCTCGTCATAAAATCGGCGGAAGATATGAAAAATTTTCTGTCTCTTCCAACGCCGAAAATATAAATTCTTGAATGTTCAAGAAGCCTGCCTACAATACTTCTTACCTGTATGTTATCTGTTATGCCTTCAATTCCCGGAACAAGACAGCATATACCTCTTATAACCATTTTTATCGGGACTCCCGCCATAGACGCCTCAATCAGCTTTTCTATCAACTCTTTATCGGTAAGGGAATTTAGCTTTAAGGTTATAGCTGAGGGAAGACCTGATTTGGCTTTTTCAATTTCTTCGTCAATAAGTGAAATCAAATTTGTTTTTAAGCATAAAGGCGCAACCAAAAGTTCTTTTGTCTTTTCAACAAATCTGCCTTCTTTTAAGCATTTGAATACCTCTCTTGCATCCTCCGTAATATTTTTATTGCAGGTAAATAGTGCTAAATCCGTATATAATTTTGCAGTGGATTCATTAAAGTTTCCTGTTCCGATTTGAACAATATCGCCTTTGCCGTCTGTCATTCCTATTAGAAGAAGCTTGCAGTGTACCTTATAGTTTGGCATACCGTAAATAATTGTACAACCTGAGTCCTCAAGAATTTTAGACCAGTCAATGTTATTTTCTTCATCAAATCTTGCCCTTAATTCAACAAGGCAGGTAACCTTTTTACCCTGTTTTGCGGCAGATATAAGCGCCTGAACTATTTTAGAGTTTGATGCAAGCCTGTAAAGAGATATTTTTATTTCATTAACTCTTTTGTCATTTGCAGCTTCTTCAAGCAAATCAATGAGTACCTGAACGTCATCAAATGGGTAACAAAGGAGTAAATCCTTTTTTCTTATTGTACTTATAATGGAGTTTTTCTTAACAGAGGCAGGATATTGTGGACTTAAAGGTTTATAGTAAAGTTTAGGATAGCTGTTTTTATCAAGCTTTTTTTCAAGAAGTGAGAAAAATCCCATATTAATGGGAGTATTTTGACGAAAGAGCTGTTTTTTCCCAAGGCAAAGATTGTTCCTTAAATGTTTCAGAATTTTGTCGCAGTTGTCGCCTGTATATTTAAGCTCAACAGGAGCTAAAGTTCCCCTTAATTCAATAAGACGGGACATTGTAGTTCTAAAATCAACATCAAAGTCATATAAACCTTCGTTTACGTCTATATCTGCATTTCTTATAACAGAAAAAACGATTTTCTCCGTTATTTCAAACCTTTTAAAAACAGAATTAATAAACATTAAAATTAAATCTTCCATAAGCATAAATCTACAATTACTTGAAGGTAAAAATACAGCTTTGGGAAGCGATTTTCTTATGGGAATAAGACCGAATTTTGAACCGCCGTTTTTCTTTTGAAGTGTAACTCCTACAACGATTACACCGTTATCAAAAAAGGGAAAAGGGTGTTTTTTTTCAATTATAAAAGGAGATATGAACGGAGCTACATCTTTTTCAAAAATTTGTCTCAAAACAACCTTTTCCGCATTAGTAACATTTTCCCTGGTAACCTTTGTAAAATATTTTTTTCCGTCGCTTAAAATTTGTTCAAACGCCTTATCAAGCTCAGGCAAAAGGCGGCTTGTTGCACTGAAAATATCTTTAAGCTGCTTTTTTTGAATTTTACTTTTATCTCCGTCTATTTCTTCGCTTTTAATTAAAATTTGGTCCGTAATAGAGCCGACCCTTACTCTGAAAAACTCTTCGTAATTGCTTTGAAAAATAGAGATAAAGCGCATACGTTCCATAAGCGGATTATCTTTGCTTCTGGCTTCTTCCAAAACACGTTCGTTAAATTTTATCCAGCTTAATTCACGGTCTATAAGTAAATTTTTTTCTTTCATAATAAAACCCCGCATAAGATTTTATGTACAGTATGTACATTTAATAAAAAATAACATTTAAAAGAAAAAGTAAAATATAATATATGTAAAATTTTATGTTATAAAAACAGTAAAAATTTGTAAATTTATATATTATAATTATATAACTTTTTTACATATATTTCAATAAAAACTTATTATATGTTTGTATTTTTTTGTATAATACATAAATCTGTATGAGATTCAGAAATATTATTTAGTATTCCCCAAAGTTACAGCTTCAATAATTTATTTTGTAAAGCTGCATAATAATAGTCAAAGAGTAAAAATATTAATAAAACATTAATAAATATTAATTTTTGATTAAATAGGTTGCAATTTTATGTGAAATAATGTAATCTTATAAGCATAGTTAAATATACAATTTTGCAAAGGAGATAAATTAATGCTTAATAATGAAGATTTTGCTTCTGACGTTCAGGAGGAGACAAATATTATTGTACTCACAGATGATGAGGGCAACGATGTTGAATTTGAATTTCTCGATACAGTTGAATATGAGGGCAATGAATATATTGTTCTCATGGAAAATGTTGAGGATACAGAAGAAGTAATCATTTTGAAAATAGAAAGTCTTGATGATGAAAATGAAAATTATGTCGGTGTAGATGATGAAGAAACACTAAACGCAGTTTTTAAAATTTTTAAAGATAGATTTAAAGACGAATTCAATTTTACAGACGAAGCTTAAATAATAAAAGTAACCCCTGCTGTAAACAGCAGGGGTTGTTTTAAATATTTAACAGTCTTTTATGTAAATTTGTTTTTTCAATTATTTTAGCAAATGGCAGTCCAAAAATAAATAAAACTGCAAGTTCACCTAAAGCGACAAGTCCGCCCTGAATCAAGAAGCTTTTAAAGTGAAATCCGCCTTCAATAAAGAAAAACTCAATTTCAAATCCAACGATAATACCGTTAATTAAAGCAGGCATTAATGCCGAAAGAACAGGAAGCGTAAAAATTCGCTTGTTTCTGAGCAGATACATCAGCAGTGCGGCGATCAGGCTTGCAACAGAACCGAATATCATATCATACGGTCCCAAGGCTGCAACAGAACTTATGTTTGCAATAATGCATCCTACAAAAAGTCCCGGAATTGCAGCAGGAGTAAACAGCGCAAAAATTGTCATAACCTCAGATATTCTAAACTGCACAGCCATAGAGGCACTTCCCGGCAGAAGAACATTCTGCAAAATTGTGAGAGTTGCGTAGAGTGCCGCAATTACAGCGGCCTGTACTAAGTACATTGCGGTTGATTTTTTTTTCATATTAAATTTCCTCCGTAGTATTTTTTTATGGTCTGGATTTTGCGAACAGACCGGCAAATGGAAAATTGCCAAGTAAAATAATAGCATTTTTAATAAAAAAACGCAATACCTGATAAATTTTTAAAAAACCAAAAACTGTAGGATCACAATTGATGTGTTACAGTAAGGAAAAAAAGAGTAGCGAATAGAAAACCTCTGTGTTACAGTTAAGTTGTGAAACAAAAACAACAGGAGGAAACTATTCGCTATGAATACTTTAACACAAACAATGTACTTTAGGCAAGCATTAATTAAATATTCTCAAAAATATGGTGTGACAAAGGCTGCATTCAGATATAAAACAAACAGACAATATGTTTACAGGTGGTTAAAAAGGTATGACGGTACACTTCAATCTTTAGCTGACAAGGCTCACAAACTGCATCATCACCCAAATCAACACACAGAAGAAGAATTAAAATTGATAAAGGATATGCGTAGAAGAAACCCAAACGCAGATCTTGTAGTATTCTGGGAAAAACTTATGCAGCATAAAAACAATCTTTTATGCCCGACTGTTTTGAAGCAATTCTTATAAAGTAAAAAAGTGAGGAACACTTTCGTGTTCCCCACCAAGAAATTGTGTATTTAATTTTGGATTATTTAAGGTATGTTAGGTTTGTTTTTCCAATTGCACCGTTGATACCTGTAAATCCTGAAGCACAGCATACATATACTCTCATATTTGATTTTCCAATTGATGGTACTGTAAGAGTTCCGTTGGTAACAGTTTTAACATCGCCTGTAACTGCATCAATATATTTTCCGTTTGGAATACCCTTAAATGTTGCACCGTTTGAAATTGTTACAAGTGCAAGACTGTCAACGCCTTCATCAGCGTTTGTATAACGGCGAATATAAGCCATATTGCCTGAAACATTTGAACTTGAAACTGAGTACTGACCCTTTTGTAAAGCCGGTATAGCTCTTCTTATAGCATTGAGCTTCATTAAATGCTGTGATAAAGTGGAGTTTAAGGTCTTTTCGATTTGACCTGATGTATTTGTGTATTCACTGAAGTTAGTTGCAGTAACAGTACCTTCAAGATTATCGCCAAAATATGCACGGCCTGTTGTTGAGAGAGGTCCGTTAGTACCTTTATCAATTTTAACGCCTTTTTGGAACTCAATCTCTGAACCATAATACAAGCAAGGAATACCTCGGAATGTAAACATAAGGTCAAGGTTTTCCGCCCATGCCTGAGTACCGCCCTCATATCTGTTCTCAGTACCCGGACCGTAGTCATGTGAATCAACATATACTACATTCCATGTAGAATCGTTATAATACTTATCTCCTGATTTTGCTGCATTGAACGCACCGGATGCACTTGCAAAATTCCAGTGCATTGGAAAGTCAATCACATTCATACCTGAATTCTGACTATAATCCGGTTCATGATAATTAATTCCGCTTAATAATGCATTATCACTTGTCGGCTGTTCACTTGGATTATAATTGTCAATCCAATGGTCAAGGGTTAAATTCATATTCTCTCCGACTGCTTCCGGAGTATTAGTCCAATTCCATTTATTAATGTATGAATTGTCCGGCTCATCCCATGTATAGAAGCAGGCAGATTCACTTGCCATACCACGATACCAAGTTTCATTGGCTCTTGTGCATGCTTCACCAAACATATAGAAGCCGGGTCCGCCAACTTCATTAAGCTGGTCGTTAAACATAGTATTTAAAGACAAGCGGGACATATGCCTTAGTGTATCTACACGGAAAGCGTCAACGCCTCTTTCGATATAACTGCTGTAAATTTCAACAAGTTTTTCGCCAACCTCAGGATTTTCCGTATTAAGGTCAACGCAGTCGCCGGCAATTTGAGAATACTGTGTTGCATAATCATCCCAATTGTAGCTTCTCCAATAATTATTGTGATAATAGTTATTTCTGTTATATTTATCTGAATGAGAAATCCTGTCAGGCTGCTGCTTATCGTATGCAATACCTTTTACAAAACCGTTATAGTCACTGGCAGAATAATTATTGGCTGTAATATCCATATCTTTCATAATTCTAAGCCTTTGGTTATGCTGAGTACCGGCAGGCTGTGCATAATATTCTGCTGCTGATTTAAGTCCGTATTCGCTTAACAATCGCTCGTTAGGAATCATAGATTTTTCAATATCTGCCAAATCCTGTACTGTATTATAAACTTTATCAAAAAGCGGCTCGAATGTAGCTTCACCGAAGTTGCCTGTATGCTGCCATACAACGTCTTGTATAATTTTCATATCTTTTTCGTGTACCGCATCAATCAGGTCATCAAAAGTAAAGTCGGAGCTTTCGTAACGAACATCTACTGTAGAGAAGTCAAATGCATGATATCCGTGATAATCGTAACCTGAACCGTTTGTTACAACAGGAGTTATCCATATTGCAGAAAATCCCAAAGCTTTTATGTAGTCAAGCTTATCTGCAAGACCTTTAAAGTCACCTCTCCAAGCAGGGTCGCTGTCAGGGTTATTTGCATTTTTGTCATCCCAGCAATGTACATTGTTGCCTGTGTCGCCGTCATAAAAACGAGTAGTAATTACGAAGTAGATAGTCTCTTCACGCATATCAATACTGTCGACTGTGTCAGCTTCGTCTGGATTTGATTTATACCATCTTCCCTTGTACCACCATTCATTTTGCTCATCTGTGGTGCGGGTAAGCTCTTTTGAAAGCTGATTGCCGTCTTTATCGGTAAAAATCATATTAATTTTTGTTATATTATTGAATGTATAGGTGTACCAATTTTCGCCTTTTAATGAATTGTCCTTTGTCATTGCTACACCGGGATATTTAGTTTGAATATTATTTGGCAGACTGTTCCAGTAGTAAATATAAGGAACTTTATTACCGTCACCTTTATAGTGAATCGTTAATGCAGTATTGCCTGCCTTTGTATCAGCTTCATCAGTATTCTGTGCGTTTACCGTCAGCATACCGGCGGTAATTATCATCAGGCATGAAAGGATAACAGCACAAAACCCTTTAAGTTTTATCATAATTACTCCTCCTTTAAACCTAAGCCATATTTGCCAAAACAAGCTGAATTCTTGTTGCGTCTTTTACATTTACGTCACCGTCACAGTCATAATCTGCAAAAACGATCTGTTCATCAGTAAATGTTCTGTAATGTGCAAGATATAATTGAATTTCCGTTACATCTTTTATATTCACATCACCATCAAGGTCAACATCTCCTAAAGAATCCTGCGGATATGGATTTATTGGTCTTGTAGATGCACCGGTTAAACTTGTGTAAGTATAAGTTTTGCTTACAGTCTGGTTATCAGAGCCCTGAACATAAACCTGAACCGTATATGTTCCGAATTTATCCGCAGTAAACTGATATGTTTTGTTTAAAGAGTAATAAGGTGTATTTCTAACGCCGTCAGGATCTGTAACTATATATTTATAAAACAAGAGTTTTGTTCCGGTGTTGCCGCCTCCCGCATTAACACTAACTGTAACTTTTGAATTATATTCAATTTCATCTTTATTGTATGGTGTAACACTTTTGATGATTGGTTTAACAACATTGCTGTCATCAGCAATAGAGAAGCTCATAGTTCTCTGATTCTGGTTGCCCGCTATATCCTTTACATCAACGGTTATTTCATATTCTCCTGCAACGGTAGGAATCCAGACAACAGTATTTGCAGAACCGTATCTGCTTAAAATAATTGTCTGATTTGTTAAAGTATTTGTAACGGAATATTGATAACTTACTTCTCCTGCCGTACTTTTAGCATTTGACGTAATTATAATATTTATACCTTTATACTGAGGACTTGCAGCATCTGTTGAAAAGCCTGAGATTCTTATTGGATTTGTGTCAAAAACATCCCAAATATTAGTCTTGTTGTTATAAATTTTACCTGTTCCCGGATAAGTCATATCGCCGGTCTTGTTAGCGTCGCTTCCGCTGTTAAAGATGATATTGCCATAGTTTTTCGGAACATCATAACACCATACATCTTCGCCAAGATTTTCCATAAGTTCTCCCGGCCAAGCTTTGTTTTTGTCATTTTCACTATTCCACATATAGCAGTATACACTTGACCAGCCTGCGTCATTCTGGCAGTAAACAACATTATCACCTGTTACAGGAGGATCTGTTGAGGCAGGCTGTGTAGATACCTCAGGATTTGTAGGAACGGCAGGACCTGTATAATTTGACCATTTGTTTGTACTCGGGTCATAAATCTTACCTGTTGCGTCAGAGACTTTTAAGTCACCTGTTTGCAAATCACCGTTTCCGCCGCCGTTAAAAAGTAAATTGGGATACTTTGCGGGAACTTCATAATAATAAATATCTGTTGTTCCCTCAACAAGGTTCATTAATTTACCCGGCCAACCTGCATTGTCATTGTCATCGATCCAGTAGTAAACATAAACTTTGTCCCAATTTTTAGTATTCTGTAAATAAACAAGATTTCCCCCCGCAGAGACTGGACCATCATCTGACGTAACTGCAATTACGGAAAATCCGCTTGCACAGAATGCCGATAATATAAGGACCACAACTAAAATTAAGCTGGTTAATCTGTGCATTGACTTAATCATTTTGTTTCCTCCTAAACTTCTAAATAATTAATACTAAACACTTATTAAAAGCGATATAATATTTTAAAGCATATTTTGCCTATTCCACAGATAGTATATTATACCTGAAACAAGTCTTTTTTTAATTGATATTTAGTATATATTGAACAAGAACGTACCTTATCCTATAAACCAAATCATAATAATTATAAATGTTCAATAATGCTTTATAATGTTTTATAAGAATTTTAATAAAAACATATCCGCCAAATTTTTTAAATTCTTTTTAGCAATTTGTACTAAACTAAGGTTACACAAATTATTTGTGATGCAAAAATAAAACGACACACAAAATTTGTATGCCGTCTTACACTATTTATTCTTTATTTTATCCCAATAGCTTTTAAAGCTTTGTTCGTTTTTGTTATCTCCGTATTCATAATATTTTGTATTTTTTAATTCATCGGGCAAATATTGCTGATAAATATAATGATTCTCATAATTATGAGGATAAAGATAAAACTGTCCCTTGTTTTTATTATCTTCACCGTCAAAATGCTTGTTCTGCAATTGTCTGGGAATTGCTCCTGCCTTACCTGCGGCGACATCCGCCATGGCTTTGTCTATTGCATTGATTCCTGAAATGGATTTCGGTGCGTTACATACCATTATAACTGCGTCAGCAAGAGGAATTCTGGCTTCGGGAAGTCCAACCTGCATTGCAATATCAACACAGGATTTTACAATCGGCAAAAGCTGAGGATAAGCAAGCCCCACATCTTCACAGGCACATACCATAAGCCTCCTGCAAGCGCCTATTAAGTCGCCTGCCGTTAAAAGTCTTGCAAGATAATGCACTGCCGCATCAGAGTCTGAACCACGCATACTTTTCTGATAAGCAGATAAAATATCGTAATGCTCGTCCCCGTTTTTATCATATTTAAATGCAGTTTTTTCAGTAAGCTGAAGAACTGTCTCAAGGGTAATTTCCCTTTTTCCGTTATTTTCGTCCGCAGAAAGAAATGCAAGCTCTAATGTATTAAGAGATTTTCTTACGTCTCCTCCGCAGGATAGAGCAATCCTCTCAACACATTCATCGCTTATTTCAATTTCAATTCTTTGCTCTTCTGATAAAAATTTTACACCCCTTAATACTGCACGCTTAATTTCCGAAACGGAAACAGGTTTAAATTCAAAAACCGTACTTCGGCTTAAAATTGCATTGTACACATAAAAATATGGATTTTCGGTCGTTGAGGCAATAAGAGTTATTCTTCCGTTTTCAATATATTCAAGCAATGTCTGCTGCTGTTTTTTATTAAAATACTGAATTTCATCAAGATAAAGGAGTATTCCGTTTAAGCCTGCAAAAGTATCAAGCTGTGAAAATACTTCTTTTAAATCAGCGGTCGAGGCAGTAGTACCGTTTAGCTTTTTGAGGGTTTTATTTGTTTTTTGAGCAATATAAGAGGCAAGGGTTGTTTTGCCTACTCCCGACGGTCCGTAAAAAATAAGGTTTGGAATTTCTCCGCCCTCAATAATTTTTCTTAACGCCTTGCCCTGACCTATAAGATGTTCCTGCCCCACGACGTCGTCAAGGCTTTTAGGTCTTATCCTGTCTGCTAAAGGAGATGTCATAATTTCACCTCTTTCAAATTTTAAATAAAATTAAGGCAGGAAAGCTCCCGCCCCAATTTTTTAATATTTTTATTATTCATATAAAGGATATTTAGCACAAAGTTCTTCAACACCTGCTCTTACCTTATCGGCAGAGTTTTCGTAATCGTTGAGAACAAGAGTAATAAACTCGGCAATCTTGTCCATATCTTCTGTGTTAAGACCTCTTGTTGTAACGGCAGGAGTACCGATACGGATACCGCTTGTAACAAACGGACTTCTTGGTTCGTTTGGAATTGTGTTTTTATTTACTGTAATGTAGCACTCGTCAAGTCTTGCTTCAAGTTCTTTTCCTGTTACCTCTGTATCACGAAGATCCATAAGCATAACGTGATTGTCTGTACCGCCGGAAACAAGCTTGTTTCCTCTTTTGAGAAGTCCGTTTGCAAGAGCCTGTGCATTTGCAACAACATTTTTTCCGTATTCTTTAAATTCAGGTTTTAATGCTTCTCCCAAGCAAACTGCTTTAGCCGCAATCGTATGCATAAGCGGACCGCCCTGTGTTCCGGGGAAAATAGCTTTGTCGATCTGTTTAGCAAATTCTTCTCTGCAAAGAATCATACCGCCTCTCGGACCTCTTAAAGTTTTATGAGTTGTAGTTGTAACAAACTCTGCATACGGTACAGGGCTTGGATGAACGCCTGCCGCAACAAGGCCTGCAATATGCGCCATATCTACCATTAAGTAAGCACCGCAGGCATCTGCAATTTCTCTGAATTTAGCAAAGTCAATTATTCTTGGATAAGCGCTTGCACCGCAAACAATCATTTTCGGTTTGCACTCAAGAGCCTGCTCCATAACCTTATTATAATCAATAACGTGAGTTTCTGGATCAACACCGTAAGAAACAAACTTAAAATATTTTCCTGAAATATTAACAGGCGAGCCGTGTGTAAGATGACCGCCCTCTGACAAATTCATACCCATAACCGTATCACCGGGTTCTAACATTGCAAAATAAACTGCCGTGTTAGCCTGTGCACCTGAATGCGGCTGAACGTTTGCATGCTCTGCGCCGAAAAGCTCGCAGGCACGCTGTCTTGCAATTTCTTCTACAACGTCAACGCACTGACAGCCTCCGTAATATCTTTTTCCGGGATAACCCTCTGCATATTTATTTGTAAGAAGACTTCCTATTGCCGCCATAACAGCAGGTGTTACAATGTTTTCGCTTGCAATAAGCTCAAGATTTCTTCTCTGTCTTCTGAGCTCCTGCTCCATAGCTTCTCCCACAGCAGGGTCATAGCCTTTTAAAAAATCAATACTTGGTAATTTGTTACTCATAATTTTTCTCCTTATTATCCTTTATTTTAATATTTAAATTAATTTCATCTGATATTCTTTAACCTCTTTTGAAAGGTCATAAACGTCTTGCAGGGTTTTGACTTCACCTGATTTTTTTCTGAACGACGCCGCATTCTTCATACCTTTTAAATAATATGCAATATGCTTTCGTGACTGTAAAATTCCCATATGTTCGCCTTTATATTCACATATTTTTTCAACGTGTTCGGCCATCACTTTAAGCCTTTCATCAAGGCTTGGCAATGGCAGTAAAACGCCTTCGTTTAAAAAAGAATTTATCCTTTTAAATATCCACGGGTTTCCCAAAGAAGCTCTGCCTACCATTAATAAATCACATTCTGTATATTTAAGTATTCTTTCTGCATCTTCGGGAGATTTTACATCTCCGTTTGCAATAACGGGAATACTCAGTGTCTTTTTAACGCTTTTAATTAAATCATAATCAACAGGCGGAGTGTAATACTGTTTTCTTGTTCTTCCGTGAACAGTCAATGCGGATGCACCGTTTTGCTCACAGATTTTTGCAATCTCAACTGCATTTACGCTGTTTTCGTCCCAGCCCTTTCTTATTTTAACAGTTATGGGTACATCAACTGCTCTTTTAACCTCTTTAACGATTTCACCGCAGAGTCTTGGATTTTTCATCAAAGCCGCTCCGCCCCCGTTATTGCAGATTTTAGGAGCAGGACATCCCATATTTATATCAATAATATCGGGGGAAAACTGCATTGCAAACTCTGCCGCCTCAGCCATAACTTTAGGGCTGTCGCCGAATATCTGTACTCCGCAGGGGCGTTCCGCTTGAAAAAGTACCATAAGCTCAGCACTTTTTTTGCTTTTGTAGGAAATTCCCTTAGCGCTTACCATTTCACTTACAGCATATGCAGCTCCGAAAGATGTACAAAGCTCTCGGAATGCTCTGTCTGAAATGCCTGCCATAGGGGCTAAAACTGCCTTACCCTTTATTTGAACATTCCCAATATTCATTTATAATTTGTATCCTTATCTTCTTTTTCTTCTTGACTGTTTTTTACCCGACGCCTTAATTGAAATAAATACAATTAACAAAACAAGAATTCCTGCCGCCACACAAGACCATGAAACATAACCGTATGTTAAATCATCTTTATTAACAATCTTTTTCTCTGTTGTGGGAGCAACGGTAGGAAGTGTTTTTGTTTGAATTGTCTCACTTTGATTATTTTCCTGTTCATTTTCCTGAACCTGCACCTGAGTTTCTTCAGCTTCGGGCTGTTGTTCTTCGGTCGTTTCTTCAACATAATTATCTGTATTATCTGTTTCCGGTTCAACCTGCTCAGACTCTTCCGTAGGGGTTTCGGTTTGTTCTTCGGCAGGATTTTCTGTGGCTTCGGGTACAACATCTGTTTCAGGCTCAGGAGTTGTTTCTTGCTGAACTTCCTCCTGACTTTCAACCTGTGAGTCAATATCCGGCTGACCACCTACTGCATTTGCGCAAAATACAGAAACAATTAACATACAAACCATAAGCATAAACAATGTTAAATTTTTTAAAACTGTTTTATACTTCATTTTTAACCCCAAACTTTTTAAACAACAATAATCTATAATATTATAACAAAATCAATTCAGCTTTGCAATACCTTAGCAAGAGACTGACCAAACAATTTTCCCGAATAAATTGCCTCGTCTAAGGTGTTTGCATCTGTGCCGAATTCAACTAAAAGAGAACCGGTATTTACATCCATATTATAATTAAAATATCCGAAATCAAGCGGTCTTGTCATACCCGGGAACATTGTTTCAGTTTTCTGTTGAAGTCTGAGAGCAAATCTCAGATTATAATTCCACTCAGGCAAATCAAGCGTTCCGTCATCGTAGCCGGACATTATCATAATCTGTGCTCCCTTTTTTCCGTTATATGTAAATGTAGGTTTAGTTTTGTTTGTATCTGTTCCCAAAGAATCTCTGTGGATATCAAGTACCACCTTTATTTTAGGATAGTTTTCTATATAAGAATAAATTGTGTCAAGACTTCTGTCATAACTTCCGTTATAGCTGGGGTAATCGTGAATTGTTTTATCGTGAATAACTCCGATTCCGTTTTCTTTAAGAGACTGTTCAATTGCATCTCCAACCTGAGTTACATTAAAAAGATTATTGGTAGTTCTGGGATAAAAGCTCTCATAAAAAATACCTTCATCAGCGTCAAGATAGCTTTCACAGGTATGAGTGTGCATAATAAGCACCTGAACCTCATCCGTATCTTCCATTTCAAAACCTAACGGAGCACTAAGCATTTCTCCGATATTTAAATTATAGTCCGTTTTATTTTGTACATAAAAATTTTCATATTTTGTACCGTAGCCTGTAAGGTTTTTCTCAGTTACTATGTATTGTTCTTCTCCTTCATGAGAAGCGTATGTATTGTAATAATCATCCCAATCACGCTCCTCTGTTTCTTCTTGAGTTTCAGCAACTGTTTCATTTTCTTTTTCTTCTGTTGGTTTTGTATCGGATTCGCTCTCCTTAGTTTCCTCTGTTTCATCTTCGGGAACACCGACAGTTCCGTCAGAAAGTGTAAATGCAGCGGCAGTTAACACCGCAGTTTCGGCATTTGTAAAGCACTGTGGAAATCTTGTGAAAATGCATAATGCAGCAACAAGCACTATTATAAAACCGCAGACGCCTCTTATTCCCAAAAGAAATTTTCCTTTTCTTTTCACTTTATCACCCGCTTTATACTAATATCATTAAAAAACAAAATAATTTATAATATTAGTACTAATACTTCTTCTAAAATTATATGTAAAAATACAGACTTTTAGAATTACAAAGTTAAACATAAAAAAGCAGCCGGGGCTGCACATATCCGAGAGGACAGCACCATATAAAAACAATAAAAACATTCTTTTATGCCCGACTGTTTCCGAGCAGTTTTCTGTAAAACAAAAAATACACCCGCAATTTTGCAGGTATATTTTCATATGTAATATTTAATAATTTTATAACATATGTGCAAGGAAAAGCTGAATGTATGTTGCGTCTTTAACTGTTGACTCTCCGTCCTGATCGTAATCAGAATTTAAGTCTCTGATTACAGATGTTTCTCTTAAATTTGCCTCATAAAGCTGAATCATTGTAGCGTCTCTGACAGTAACATCATTATCCAGATCCGCATCACCCAATAAAGTAGCCTTTGGTTCTGTTTTAGATGAATTTTCAGCTTCTGCCTTAATAACCAAAGTTGCACCCATTTCATCATTAAATTCATCTTTATAAAGCTTTTTTAAATCATAAATTTCATTATCAAGCATTACATAGCTCTCATTTTCTGTGCTTTCATTAAGAAATAAATATTTTTGTGTATCAGCATCTCTAAGCCATTCATTAGTACCGAAGGTATTGTAAACATAACCTTCATCTTCCATATTAAGATTTCCATTAATCTTTTTTGTATTAATTGTTATGCCAACTGCACCGTACCCTAAGGGTAAATCAAAACCGTTTGTATCTACCGAAATATATCCCTTATAGTCAACAGTACCTTCTGCAAGCAAAGTCCACTTTGCTTTATCGGATTCAATCTTATGGTATTGTGCAGGAATATAATATACTCTATAGTCTGCTCCAACAGATTCTGAATTGAAAATAACTTTGTTTAATTTATCATATCCGTCTGAAAAATCATAAAAATTAATGTACGACACTTCATCATAAAGAGTAAAATAGTTTATTGCGTATGTAGAGCCGTCCGTCTCATTCTGGTAGAGCTTTTGATATTCGTCTGATTTTTCTGCACTTGTTATTGCAAAACTGGGAGAAAAAACATCTGAAAATAAAAACACATCATCATAAGAAATCCAGATGTAACCTTTAAGAGGTCCGTATTCTCCCCAACTGTTTTTAATAAGCCATGCTCCGTTTGATTTCGGAGTCTTACCGCAGGAAGCAAAATTCACTTTAGAATAATTATCATCCCAGCCTACTATGCTGACTGCATGACCTATTACTGATGCATTTTCATCATAACAATAGAAATTTAATAAATCATCGCTTGTATAACTTCCGTTTGCATTATAATTTGCCGTGACAGCACCGTTTTCCAAAATAAGTTCTTTAATTCTTACCGGATTTGATTTATCTATATATTCAATAGAGTTTATATTATATCCTGCAAAAAACTGAGTATTATCATTCAAAACAGAATAGGGTCCCAGCCTTGAAATTAAATATCCCATAGAAATTTCACTGTATCCGCCTTCTCCTGCATTTCTCTGCCAGCCTTTTCCGTTTGGTCTAAACGTTGCAAAATTATCAAGATGAAAAGGCGATAAATTACTGAATGTAAAACCTTTTTTTAAAAATAGGCTTTCACAAGAAGCTATTGTACTAAACGCCCAACAGTTATCACCATTTTGTTTTTTTACGGATGTTACATAACCCATATCTACAGAACTGTATTTTTCAGGCAAATCGTTTCCAGCCTTAAGCTCATCAACATCAATCGATTGTGCATTAACATCTACAGAATGTTCATTAAGACCTATTTTTTCAACCTCAGCCGCATTTGCACCAAATGCACCAAAAGATAACATAAGCACACTTACACAAAAAGCAGATATTATTTTTTTTAAGGGTTTTAAATGTACAAATTTTCTCATATTAAAACCTCCATTAACTTTTCTATATAATTATATCAATTTAGTTTGTTATTGTAAAGAATACTTTAAAAAAAATAAACAATAATAAGCTATATAAAGAGGTGAAAGTTTTGGAATTAAGAACAGATCTTGCCATTGAAGCAAGAGAAATTGCAGGAGATGAAATAAGCGGAGTTGATTTTAAGGAATACAAGGAAAACGGACTTGAAATATCACGCCTTACAGTAAAAACTCAAAGAGCGGGACAGCTTTTGCACAAAGAAAAAGGAACATATATCACAATTGAGTTACCGCCTTTAACAGATAATTTTACAAACACGGATAAACGTCTGCAAACAATAGGGTGTGAAATAAGAAGACTGCTTCCCGTAAACGGACTTGTACTTGTCTGCGGACTTGGAAATGTTGAAATAACTCCCGACGCTTTAGGACCTAAAACAAGTGCACAGGTTCTTGCAACACGTCATATCACAGGCGAGCTTGCACGTTCAACCGGGCTTGATAAATTAAGACCCGTTGCGGTTTTGACAACAGGTGTTACGGGACAAACCGGTATTGAGACAGGCGAATACCTTTTAAGTATCGTAAAAAAAATAAAACCCACCGCAATTATTGCAGTAGACGCTTTAGCCTCACGAAGATTGGAAAGACTCGGCTGTACTCTTCAAATTTGCGATACAGGGATATCTCCCGGAGCAGGAGTGGGAAATCACCGCTCAAAAATCAACAGCGATACTATGGGTATTCCCGTAATTGCAGTAGGTGTACCAACTGTTGTAGATGCCGCAACAATGGCTAGCGATCTTTTAAATATTCAAAATGAAAACGACGCAAACAATTTAAAGGAACAGCTTTCTCCCAACGGCAGAAAGATGGTAGTAACGCCGAAAGAAATTGATTTGCTTATAGACAGAGCCTCAAGACTTATCTCAATGTCGGTAAATTTTGCACTCCACAAAGGACTTGACCTTGAAGATATTGCAATGCTTGTATAAAGGAAATAAAAATTATGCTTACAAATAATTATGAAAAAAATATACAAATAATAAAAGATACACTTCAGCCGCAGGAAAGTTTTGATTTGATTGAAAGAAAAATCGTAATTAAAAATCATAAGGCAACAATGTATTTCTCAGACGGCTTAACAAAAGATGAAATTGTAGAAAAGCTGATGGAGTTTTTCTACAAAAATGCAGAGGACAGCTTTTTTGAAAACGCAGAAACTTTTTCCGATTGCTGTGTTCCTTATATAGAAGTTGAAGCCTCAGACGACGAACAAAAAATAACAACGGATGTTCTTTCGGGAATGTGCGCCCTGATGATAGAAGGCTTTAACAAAGCTATTCTTCTTGATACAAGAACATATCCCCAAAGAGAAACAAGCGAGCCTGAAAACGATAAGGTTCTGCGGGGAAGTAAAGACGGCTTTGTAGAAACCATTGTTTTTAACACAGCACTTGTCAGAAGAAGAATAAGAGATCCGAAATTAAGAATCAAGGCTCTGCGTGCAGGTTCAAAATCAAAAACTGATATAGCAGTTTGTTATATGGAGGATAAGGTAGATAAAAAGCTTTTAAATGAGTTAATAAAAAGAATTAAAAATATAAAAGCCGAATCCCTTACAATGAACCAGCAAAGCCTTATAGAAAATCTGTATCCAAATTTGTGGATTAATCCATTCCCAAAAATAAAGCATACAGAACGTCCCGATACTGCGTCATCAGCAATAATTAAAGGCAACATTGTTATATTTGTAGATAACTCGCCCTCCGCAATTTTATTGCCCACATCTATTTTTGATTTGCTTGAAGAAGCAGATGATTTCTATTTTTCACCCGTTACGGGAACTTACCTCAGACTTGCAAGATATTTTATAACAATACTATCGGTAATTATTACACCCCTGTGGCTTTTGTGCCTGCAAAATCCCGATTATGTTCCTGATGCATTTAAGTTTATACTGATTGATGAAGCGCAAAATATCCCCATCCTTTTTCAATTGTTAATTATCGAGGTTGGTATAGACGGGCTTCGTCTTGCCTCATTAAATACACCCTCAAGCCTGACGACACCCTTAAGTATTATCGGAGCGATCGCATTATCTGATTTTGCGGTAAAGTCAGGGTGGTTCAGCGGAGAAGCAATTTTGTATATGGCATTTGTAACTATTGCAAACTATACCCAACCCAGCTATGAATTGGGATACAGCTTAAAATTTTGCAGAGTTTTGCTTTTGATTTTAACTGCAATTTTCAACCTGTGGGGATTTATTGCAGGAAATATCATAAACATTATTATTCTTTGCACAAATAAAACCATATCGGGAAAAAGCTATTTGTATCCACTTATTCCATTCAACGGTAAAGAGCTTTTAAGAAAGCTTATAAGAGTGAGAACAAAAGAATAAATATAAATTTAACCACAAATGACCGCTGATAAATTTAAAAATCAGCGGTCATTTTATTTTATACATTGCCTAAAATTTCTACATTTAATATACTTTTTACAACGTTAAGTTATAAAGAAAATTTTTTATAAACAAGGTATTGTGTTTATGAGGATGTCCTAAATTTTATGTGTTTATAACAATGAATTGTAATTACAGGTATTTCAATCCTGCTATTGCCAATTGAATAAAGGTTGCGTCGGTTATCGTAATAAAATTATCCTTATCGGAATCGGCACATTTTAATGAACTTTCCGACATTCTGTAATAGTTAGCTAAATAAAGTTGAATGTAGGTTGCGTCGGTTACATTCACTTCTCCGTCGCCGTTAACATCACCTCTAATTCCTGTGGTTGAATGGACATAATTTTCAAGTAACGGAGAACTGTCTACGCCGTAAATTTTTTCGGCATAATCAAGTACACACCAACCGTTTTTATTATCATAGGTTGTATACCCCCATGTGTAGCCTTCGTTTTGTTTAACCTGTGTTACTCTTATGTAAGCGTTATAAGGAATTACCGTAATTCTTGAATTTGATGTTGAAGCACCGCTTCGCATATTAACTCCGCTTGCAGTGATAATAATATAAAATTCATTTGCATCTTCTTCATTAGGTTTTGATGATGAGCTTGTCCATGGTGAATATAAAAATTGGGTATTGTCTGTCAGAGCAATATAACCCGTTTTTCCGTCGTAGGTCGTTTTTCCCCAAGTGTATCCGTTATTAGTTACTTTCTCAGTAACTATAAATCCCATATGGTAATCAAGAGTAGCAAGCACACTGTAGCTAAGTCCGGGACCTGAACGTAAATCAAGACTGCCCGTATAATCAACGCTTCTGTATAATTCTCCATCAAATCCTTCTGATGTAAAATCGCCCGGGTAAATATATCCCTGAAAGTTCCAGCCTTTCTGACCCGGATTATCATAATCCTCTAATGATAAGTAAAAATTAAGGTAACCATAGCCTGATTGTGACATAATAATTTTATCGCCCACTATAGCTTCAACAACAGCAACGTGACCGCTTGAACCATATTGCCAACATGCAACCGCACCTATTTTAGGTGTTTTTCCGTATTTATAATAGCCGTGTTCTATGTTATAATCGTACCATTCAGAAGCGTCATAATGGCATAAATTCGGTTCTTTTCCCAGTATTTCATAAATTCTGCCGTAAGCATAACAGGTACAGTTGGGCATTCCGTAACCGCAGTTATAATATATATTTTTAGAGGTATAATAAGCATATGCGCTTTCTGATTTAAAAGCAGGCTGAAATCTGGGTTTAATGCTTGCTGCGGCGTTTGCCTTAAATGGCTGAAATGAAGAAATTGCAATTATCGCAGCTAAAAGGATGCAGGCAAAACACGTAATAAATCTGTTGTTTTTTATAAGTGATTGTCTGCTAAATCTAAACATAAAATCTACCTCCACATAATTTTCTTAAAAATCAAAACAAAAATAGTATACATTTTAAATATACCATATATATTCTTGCTGTTCAAATGACAACACTGATATCATTGAAAAAATATTTTACAAAAATCAAATGTATAATTGTATAATTTAATAATTATATGACTAATTTATTTGTATTTCGTAACAATTTATGGATTTTTATTGACTTAAAGATGTTAAAAATGTAAAATTGAAATGTTATAAAATGATAGGTGTAGTGTGAAAGGAAGTATTTTAATGAATACTGAAGCATTTACTAAATATGAGTCTGAGGTTCGTTCTTATTGCAGACATTTTCCTGTTGTATTCAAGAAAGCCAAAGGCGCATTTTTCATTGATGAGAACGGTGAAAAATATATTGACTTTTTCTGCGGTGCCGGTGCAGAAAATTACGGACACAACAATGATTATATTAAAGAAAAGGTTATTGATTATTTAGTCCATGACGGAATTATTCACGCTCTTGATTTATATACAGAAGCAAAAAGAGATTTTATTGAGTTTTTTGAGACAAAGGTTTTACAGCCAAGAGGCTTAAATTATAAAATTCAGTTTCCCGGACCGACAGGAACAAATGCTGTGGAATCTGCTTTAAAGCTTGCAAGAAAAGTAAAAAACAGGAGAACGGTCTGGGCATTTATGGGTGCTTTTCACGGTATGACATTAGGCGCACTGGCCTTAACGACAGATGTAACCTCCAGAGGCGGTGCAGGAGTTCCTCTTGAAAATGTTGTTCATATTCCAGCTCCTTATATGTTCCCTGAATTAGACGTAATAAAATATATGCAAACCTTGCTTGACGATGACCATTCCGCAACAGAAAAGCCTGCGGCTCTTGTAATTGAAACAGTACAGGCTGAAGGCGGTATTTATGTATATTCCGTTGAATTTTTGCAGAGCTTAAGAAAATTTTGCGATGATAATGATATTTTGCTTATTGTAGATGATGTACAGGTTGGCTGTGCAAGAACAGGTACTTACTTCTCTTTTGAAAGAGCAGGTATTGTTCCCGATATGGTAGCCCTTTCAAAATCAATCGGAGGATTCGGATTTCCTTTTGCGTTGACTTTATTTAAGCCTGAGCTGGATATTTGGACTCCCGGCGAGCATAACGGCACTTTCAGGGGAAATCAGGTTGCAATCGTTGCGGCTAAGGCAGGTCTTGAATATATGCTTGATGAAAAGGTTGAGGAACAGGTTGCAAATAAATCATTAATTGAAGAAAAATTTATAAAGGAAGAAATTTTACCTCTCGACAGCAGATTAAGTTACAGAGGCATAGGTCTTGTTTGGGGGATTGATTTTGCAGAAATCCCCGATGAGAAATTCTGTGATAAAGTTCAGGAAATCTGTTTTGAAAACAAGCTTATTATAGAAGCCGCCGGCAGAAAAAATTCTGTTATTAAAACAATGCCGCCTTTAACAATTTCTGAGGAAACATTACTTAAGGGTTTAAACATTTTAAAAAATGCAATAGCAGAAGCATTGAAAACACTATAATACTTAATACTGATCTTTAATTAAGCAGGCGATTAGTAAAAAATAAAAAGCGGAGATTTATCTTCGCTTTTTTAAAAGGGATATAAGTATTTAGGATATGAGGTTATTATGAATTTAGGATATATTAAGAGAGTTTTAGGCGGAGCAAGCTTTAAAAAAATGTCTGAAAAAATTGATGCAATTCACGAAAAAACAGGCAAAAGTAAAGTAAAGTTGTTCTTTGATATGATATTTTGCAGTGTAAAATACGGAGCAGGATATAACGATTATATTATTTTTGAGTTTTATAATATGAAAGCTAAAGAGAGAAAAACATATCTTACAAGGCTTAAAAACAAAAAGCTTGTTACTATGCTCAACGATGAAAAGTATGCAAGAATTTTTGATGAGAAAAACCTCTTTGATAAAAAGTTTTCAGAGTTTATGGGCAGGGAGGTAATTGACCTTGCAGATATAGGATATGAAGAATTTGAAAAATTCATTGACGGTAAAGATGAATTTTTTGCAAAGCCTTATATCGGCGAAAGCGGAAAGGGAATTGAAAAAATAAAGGTTTCTGATTTTAAAGATACAAATGAGCTTTGGAAATATGTTAAACGTGAGGACAAAAACTTCGGCGTTATTGAAGAGGTTGTTGTTCAGCATCCCGATGCCGCAAGAATTTATCCCAACTCTCTTAACTGTCTGAGAGTTGTAACTCTGGTACACGACGGCAAACCTAATATTTTATATGCAGTGTTTAAGATGGGCAATAACGGAGGCTTTGTAGATAACCTTGAAAACGGCGGCCTTGCCTGTCATTTTGACCTTGATAAGGGTGAGATCATCGGTCAGGGTCATACTTCTGCTCTTATAAATTATGACGCCCACCCTGCAACGGGCATTAAGTTTGTGGGATATAAGCTGCCATTTATGAATGAAGTTAAAGAAATAGTAAAAAAAGCAGCTATGATGCTGCCAGAGTTCAGATATGTCGGTTGGGATGTTTGCTTAACTCCAAACGGCCCTGCAATTATTGAGGGCAACGATTACCCTGCTTATGATTTTCCTCAGCTTCCCGACCCGGACAAGCCGAGAATAGGGCTTTTGCCTAAAATTGAATCATTTGGAATTAAGCTGTAAATAAAATCAAGCTTTAGAATTAAGCTTAAATAAAAAGTGGAGCCGTAAATATTTGTTGATTTACGGCTTACATAATATTTTAGGAGTTTAGTTATGAAAAGAAAAGATTACATATCATGGGACGAATATTTTATGGGCGTTGCTATTCTTGCTTCAAAAAGAAGTAAAGACCCAATACTCAGGTGGGCGCTTGCATTGTAGATAAAAACAATATTATTCTTTCAACAGGCTATAACGGTTTTCCGTACGGCTGTTCGGATGATGAATTTCCGTGGGAAAGAGAAGGCGAAGACACAAAATATAAATATGTGGTGCACGCTGAGCTTAATGCAATTTTAAATGCAAGAGGTAAAAACCTTAACGGTGCAAAGCTGTATGTAGATTTGTTTCCCTGCAATGAATGTGCAAAGGCTATAATTCAGTCAGGAATAAGTCGGGTTATATATCTATATGATAAATATTCGGATACAAAAGAAACACAGGCTTCTAAAAGAATGTTACAGTCTGCAAATGTAGAATGTAGACAACTTGTAACAGATAAAAAGAATATTCTTCTTGATTTTGAGAGATGATTAATATTGAAAAATGAGTGCCAAAGCTTTTTGTACTTTGTTAAAATTCATAAATATTAGAAAATAGTTGACAAATTAAAAATTTGGGTATATATTATTAACAGTAATTAGATATTTATCTAATTAATTAAATAACTAAATAGTCTATGGTTGTATACTTTTATTGAAAGGAGTAATTTGTATGGGAGATGTGTGGAAGGCTCTGGCAGACCCCACAAGACGAAAAATATTAAATCTTTTAAAAAAGCAGGATTTAAATGCCGGTCAAATTGCGGCTGAGTTTAATATGACTAAACCTTCTATAAGCAACCATTTGAATATTTTAAAGCAGGCTGATTTGGTTGACTGTCAAAAAGAAGGACAAAATGTAATTTATTCTTTAAAAACAAGTGTGCTTGAAGATGTTTTAAATGTAATATCTGATTTAAGCAACAGAAATGGAGACTAATAATGAAAAAATTTATTTATTTAATTTTATCCTTAATTAATACAGCAGTTGCTGCACTTTATATGGCTTTAACTCCTGTTGATATTGTTCCTACACACTATGGAGTAAGAGGAGAGGCAGATGCTTTTTCTTCAAAATGGACGTTGATTTTTATTCCGTGCATACTTATTGTTTTTGGTGTTGTCCATACTGTTTATTGCATTATAACTGAAAATAATGCTGACTATAAGGCAAACGAAAAATATGTAGACAGATTTGTGTGTTTTCTTTTTATTATGCTTTTGATTTTAGTATGGGGTTCTTTAATTACTGCATTAAATCAAGTTTTAAAAATCAATGATACTTTGTTTTTTTCATTTACTATTATTTTATTAGGCATTTTAATAACAATTATGAGCAATGTATTTTCTAAGCTTAAACAGAACAATTCATTTGGAATAAGGACAAAGGCAACTCTTACAAGTGAATTTATTTGGAAGAAAACCCATCGTATTGCAGCTTATTCAGGTGTATTAGGCGGACTTTTAATCATAGTTTTAGGCGTTATAGGAATTTTTGCAGGCAGTATTTCAAGTATATTATTTGTGATATCTTTAATTATTTTATTTGTAACTGTAGGATTAATTCCGACTATATATGCGCATGTGCTTTACAATAAAGAAAAAAAGAATATTCATAATATGGAATAAAACAATATGTAATAAATCCTCCTCCATAAATTGCGGAGGAGGGTTATTTAACAAAAAGTTATTTTTATCTGAATATGAATTCATAGGGAAGACCAAACCATTCTCTTATCCAGTAGGTTGGTAGAAGTATCAATGGTGTATCTGAACTTACAGCGCCAATACTTCCTTCTATACCCTGTCTTTGGGCAATCAGTCTTGCTCTTGCCTGATGAAAGCCGTCGGTTACTATTGCAATGTTTTTACTTGCATTTTGCTCTTTTATAATTTTGTTAGTAAATATTTTTCACAAATAAAGCCCTGTTTTTTACAAAATAACTTTCATTTTTATATAAGAAGTTTCAACATCACTTTAGTGCCGTTGTAAAAAAACGATTTATGCTTTCCTGTGTTTTTTACCAATCATTTAAAAGACCTGCAAGTTTCATTTGAATCATTGTTGCGTCATTAACAGTAACTGTACCGGTTCCGCTAACAATAGCAGCAGAATAATCAATATTCTGTTCAGAAATTAAGTTGGCTAAATACATTTGAATGCACGTAGCGTCTTTTACTGACAACTCACCGTCACCGTCTGCATCGCCCTTTACAAAATTTGTCTGGGTATCCTCAGGTTCGGTCTTTTTCTCGTCACCCTTAACATCTGTAACAGAATTTGTAGTATCGGTATTTTTGTCACCGTCATTAACGACTGTAACAGTATTTGTCGGGTCTGTCACAGGGTTTGTATTCTTGACATTTTTATCGTTACTGTCAACATACGGAAAAGTAATTGTCGGACCAATATCAGTCCATTGACCGTAATATATTGGTTCTGCAGTTAATACATAAGGACAATTTTTTAAAAGTTCTATGGCTTTCCAAACCATTTCGCAGGTTTCTTCTGTAAACTTTATACTATAACCGGAGCCGTCTCCAACATACATTGCAGAGTCAGTAAATTTATACTCTAATCCCGGAAGATATTCTTTACCCCATTCTACCATATGAACTGAAGGATGCACCTCTTCCTTATTTACATAAAAAAGAACTTCACCGGGATGATACTGACGAACCTCTGCGTTATAATCAGGCTGAGCAAAATATACATAAGGACTATTGTTAAGAATATCTATGGCGTTCCAAACAATTTCTTTGCTTTTTTCCTCAAATACCAAGCAGAATACGGAATGACATATTTCATCTGATGTGCCATCTTCATTGGTATAATTTGCCCAATAATGTTCTGTAAAATCAATTTCATCATTTGGGAATAATTCTTTAAGATGAGAACGAATTTCTTCAAGACTCATAGTTTTTTCTGCTTCTTCCGTTATTCCTACAAGAACTTCTCCCGGCGTAAAAAATACATCATCTTTTAAGCCATTAGAATCTGAATTAAGGTCATAAACAAAGGACGGGTGAATGTACGCAAAAGCACTTGGTACACATCCGAAAAACATAATCGCCGACAAAACTATAGCCGTACACTTCATTAGAAATTTCGAATTCAACATTACACCTCCTTTCAATATAAGTATAGCACCTACAGGAAATAGCGCTGTTTTTATTTAGAAAACACTTACATAAAAGTGATGTTGAAACCAATTAGATAATTTAGTAAATTAGTATATTAAATATTAGTACTTATATAATTTATAGCAATAATAACATATTTATGCGTTTTTGTAAATATTTAGCAAAATAAATATATTGAATTTTTTATATATTTTTTAAACATTGTATAAATTTTATAAAATTTTAATTCTAATTTGTGCAAAATTAAAGTTCTACAAAAAGATGATTAATATTGAAAAATGAGTGCCAAAGCTTTTTGTACTTTGTTAAAATTCATAAATATTAGAAAATAGTTGACAAATTAAAAATTTGGGTATATATTATTAACAGTAATTAGATATTTATCTAATTAATTAAATAACTAAATAGTCTATGGTTGTATACTTTTATTGAAAGGAGTAATTTGTATGGGAGATGTGTGGAAGGCTCTGGCAGACCCCACAAGACGAAAAATATTAAATCTTTTAAAAAAGCAGGATTTAAATGCCGGTCAAATTGCGGCTGAGTTTAATATGACTAAACCTTCTATAAGCAACCATTTGAATATTTTAAAGCAGGCTGATTTGGTTGACTGTCAAAAAGAAGGACAAAATGTAATTTATTCTTTAAAAACAAGTGTGCTTGAAGATGTTTTAAATGTAATATCTGATTTAAGCAACAGAAATGGAGACTAATAATGAAAAAATTTATTTATTTAATTTTATCCTTAATTAATACAGCAGTTGCTGCACTTTATATGGCTTTAACTCCTGTTGATATTGTTCCTACACACTATGGAGTAAGAGGAGAGGCAGATGCTTTTTCTTCAAAATGGACGTTGATTTTTATTCCGTGCATACTTATTGTTTTTGGTGTTGTCCATACTGTTTATTGCATTATAACTGAAAATAATGCTGACTATAAGGCAAACGAAAAATATGTAGACAGATTTGTGTGTTTTCTTTTTATTATGCTTTTGATTTTAGTATGGGGTTCTTTAATTACTGCATTAAATCAAGTTTTAAAAATCAATGATACTTTGTTTTTTTCATTTACTATTATTTTATTAGGCATTTTAATAACAATTATGAGCAATGTATTTTCTAAGCTTAAACAGAACAATTCATTTGGAATAAGGACAAAGGCAACTCTTACAAGTGAATTTATTTGGAAGAAAACCCATCGTATTGCAGCTTATTCAGGTGTATTAGGCGGACTTTTAATCATAGTTTTAGGCGTTATAGGAATTTTTGCAGGCAGTATTTCAAGTATATTATTTGTGATATCTTTAATTATTTTATTTGTAACTGTAGGATTAATTCCGACTATATATGCGCATGTGCTTTACAATAAAGAAAAAAAGAATATTCATAATATGGAATAAAACAATATGTAATAAATCCTCCTCCATAAATTGCGGAGGAGGGTTATTTAACAAAAAGTTATTTTTATCTGAATATGAATTCATAGGGAAGACCAAACCATTCTCTTATCCAGTAGGTTGGTAGAAGTATCAATGGTGTATCTGAACTTACAGCGCCAATACTTCCTTCTATACCCTGTCTTTGGGCAATCAGTCTTGCTCTTGCCTGATGAAAGCCGTCGGTTACTATTGCAATGTTTTTACTTGCATTTTGCTCTTTTATAATTTTATAGGAATATTCAATGTTTTCTTTTGTGTTTGTGGCATTTTCTTCAAGAAAAATCCTGTTTCCGTCAATTCCGTTTTCATTTAAAACATTATATATACACTGTGCTTCAGTAATTTGGTCATCTTTTCCTAAACTGCCTGTTGCAACACATATTGCGTCTTTATTTGATTTAAGATATTTCTCTCCTGCGTTAATTCTTGAACTTAGTATAAGGCTGGGCTGTGTTCCTCTTACCTCTGCACCTAAAATTATTGCCGATGCATTTTCAGCAGGAGGAATACTTGCAAAAATACCCATTACTATACTTATAATCAACGCATAAGCTGCAAATGCAAAAATTAACCCTTTTCCGATTTTCCAGATTATTTTTGTAATCTTATTTTTAAAAAAAGCCTGTTTAACAAGCTGTACTAATCCTTTTGCAGAACAAAATAAAAATATCAGCAAACAGGCAACCATTCCAAAAAGATTATATGGAATTAAAATTCCGTAAACAAGTACAGGAAGCAAAAACCAAATAAAAAATATTGCGGATAATGCCAGCATAACATATCTGAATATTTTATAAATCAAAACCTTGTCTGTAGATACTGTAGTCTCTCCTGCAATTATATCTTTATGCTTAATATTTTCTTCGTTTGTAAATTTCATATTTCCACCGCCTTTATATAATAATAAAATTTTATCACAAAATAAGATTTATTTCTACATAATTAAATAATATTTAATATTCGTAAAATTTTTTAAAGTATTTTATATAAAGGTGCATTTAAAAAGTTTTCAAACTGTCCTGAATAAAAATTGCAAAATTGTCTATTTTGATTATGACAATTTTGTTGTATTATATTGTCAATTCGTTAACGGAGTGAAATCAATGACAAAAAAAACTGCTGTCATAAATGACCTTTCAGGTTTTGGAAAATGCTCTCTAACTGCTGCGATAGCAATTTTATCTGTTATGGGTATTCAGCCCTGCCCTTTGCCTACGGCAATACTTACCAATCAGACGGGATATAAAAATCACTATTGTTATGATTACAGTAAGCATATGCATTTTTATACTGAAATGTGGCTTAAAAATAATGCTCATTTTGATGGTATATATTCAGGTTATATTGCGGGGGAGAGTCAGGCTGATTTTATTAAGAAATTTATAGAGGTATTCAGAAAATCAGACACAAAAGTGATTGTAGATCCTGTAATGGGCGACAACGGAAAGCTTTACTCAGCATATAATAAAAACACCTGCGATAAAATGAAGGAGCTTGCAAAGACAGCCGATATAATAACACCTAATTTAACAGAGCTTTGTATTCTTGCCGGTGAGGATTTTAACTCAGTAATGAAAAAATCTGACAGCGATTTTTTCTTTGAATACATAGAAGAAGTTGCCATGAAAGCAATTTTTCACAATAATATGAAAATTGCAGTTACGGGTATTAAAAAAGACGGGTTTATTTATAACGGTGTTTTTGAGAAGGCAAGTTCCGATTTTTTCAAATCAAGGGAATACGGCAGCAGTTTTTCAGGAACGGGAGATATATTTTCTTCTATTATTTGCGGAAGTGTTTTAAATAATATAGACCTTTCAAAGGCAGTTAAAAATGCAACTAAATTTATTGAAGATGTAATAAAAGAAACAATTAAAGAGCCTTATGAAAAAAATCACGGAATTGATTTTGAAAAATATCTTTACAAACTGGCTTTAAACATGGAGTGATGACTATGCATTCAACAATAAAAGCAACTTCTTATTCAAACGTAAAAACTATAACATTTACGGCTATGTTTGCAGCAATGGTTACCGTTGCAACAGCTTTTATTAAAGTTCCCACAGCATTGGGATATTGCCATCCCGGAGATTCAATGGTTTATCTGGCGGCATGTACTTTACCCGGACCTTACGGTATAATTGCGTCGGCAATCGGAGGAGCTTTGGCAGACCTTATTTCAGGCTATCCACAATGGATTATTCCTACATTTATTATTAAAGCGTTAAACGCCTTACCATTTGTTATATTAAGATATATTTTAAGTAAAAAAGACAAAGACATAAAAATTATAAATGTGGGTTCAATTTTAATGCTTATTCCCACAACCTTTGTTACGGTGTTCGGATATTTTGTAGGCAACTGGTTGCTTTATGACTGGGGCGGTGCTGTAGCAGAGCTTGCGACGTGGTATGTTCAGCCCGGTGTAGGTGCTGTTATATTTATTGCAGTTGGTTTAGGACTGGACTCTTTAAAGTTTAAATCAAATATTTTGCCGAGGCTTATGAGGTGACTAAAATGAATGAAGAAATTATTTATACTTATAAAAATAAGGTTTATCTTAATATTACAAATAAATGTCCCTGTGCTTGTACCTTTTGCATAAGAAGTCAAAAGGATGCAATAGGAAATGCAGACAGCTTATGGCTTAATCATAATCCTTCTTTTGAAGAGGTAAAAGATGCAATAGATAATTATGATGATGTGAAAACCTGCGAAGAAATAATTTTTTGCGGTTACGGAGAGCCTACAAATTCCTTTGATGTTCTTATTGAAACTGCAAAGTACATTAGAGAAAACCTCAAAATTAAAACAAGGGTGAATACAAACGGTCTTGGAAATTTAATAAATGAAAGAAATATTACAAAAGAACTTTGCGGTAATGTCGACGCTGTTTCAATCAGCCTTAACTGTTCTGATAAGGAAGAATATTTGAAAATAGTAAGACCTAAGTTTGGAATTGAGTCTTTTGACGCAATGCTTGACTTTGCAAGGGAATGCAAAAAATATACGGATAATGTTGCACTTTCGGTAGTTGATGTTATAGGTGAGGAAGAAATTGCAAAGTGCAGAAAAATTGCTGAAAGTTTGAATATTCCTTTGAGAGTAAGAAAATTTAGCAGTTCTAATGAATAATTCTTATTAATAAATTGTGAGTACATAAAATGCTCATAATAAAACTTTTTACAAACTGACAGCGGGCAATCTCCGCTGTTTTTTCTTTTTAATACTTCTGAGTCCAATTATATTTAAAGATTAACGTAAATAAAAATTCACATAACCTTCATTGACATTTTATACAGGTACCTGTATAATAAATCACTGATGACACTATTTAACAGTTTTATTATTGGAGATGAAAAAATGTCCGATTTGGAAAATCCTGTTTTACAACAATGGGTCAAAATTGAAGTAACGCTTCACCGTTTTCACGATATAAACTTTAAGCGCAAGGGTCCAATGGGTGCACCCCAACGGGGTCAGGGCAGACTATTACACATTATAAAAAAAAATCCGAATATTACACAAAAGGAGCTGTGTGAAAAAAGCGGCCTGCGCCAGCAGTCTGTTTCGGAATTCTTAAAAAAGCTTGAAAACAGCGGATATATTTCCCGCACCCCCTCCCCTTGTGACAAAAGAGTTTCTACTTTTAACCTTACAGAGGAAGGCGAAAAACTTGCCCGTCCGCCTGTTGAAGTTATTCAACAGCTAAATTCATTTTTATCTTGTCTTAATGATGAAGAACAACAAAATATGTGCGATTATCTTAAGCGTATAAGATATAATATCGAAAAAATGCTAAATCAAAATAAAAATGAATAAACATATTTATAAATCGAAACAAAAGGAGTAATAATTTTGCTAAAGGTGTTAAAGTACTTAAAAAAATCAATTATACCTATAATATTTGTTGTGCTGTTGCTTTTAGTGCAGGCATACTGTGACCTTGCACTTCCTCAATATATGAGCAACATTGTAAATGTAGGTATTCAGCAGGGAGGTGTAACTTCTGTTATCCCCGAAAAAATCACGTCTGAAGATATGGAAAATTTACAGCTTTTTATGAGTGAAGATGACATAAGTCTTGTAAATGAAAATTACAAAAAAAACAATAATATCTTTACCCTAAAATCGGGAATTAAAGAAAAAACCTCCGAACAGCTTGAAGATGCCTTTATTAATCCAGAGCTTATAAGCACTTTGATAAATATGGCTGAAAGCGGAGAAATTGATGCTGACAACGACGCTTATCAATCAAGCAATGAACTTGCTGATATGATGAAAAATTTGCCCGAGGGCAGTAATTTTTACGATGTTTTAAAAATGTTGCCCGCAGAGCAAAAGGATATGATTGTTGATAAAATGATAGAGGCTGTGGACGGATATAAAGCTCTTGGAAAAGACAACGTAAAACAGCTTGTAATCAGCAATGTTCAGCAAATCCTTAAAAATGCGGGAGTTGATACAGACTCTCTCCAGATGTCATATTTATACAGCGCAGGCTTGCTTATGCTTCTTTATGCATTAATAATTGCATTCTGCACAATTTTAACAACATTGCTTGGCGCAAGAATAGGTTCAGGTATTGCAAGAGATTTGAGAAGTACCGTATATGAAAAAGTCCTTAGATTTTCAAGCAATGAAATTAATCAATTCTCAAACGCTTCTCTTATTACAAGATGTACAAACGATATTCAGCAAATTCAGATGGTAGTTATTATGATTTTGAGAATGGTGCTGTATGCTCCTATTTTAGGAATAGGCGCTCTGTTTAAGGTACTTGGAACAAATCAGGGTATGGCGTGGATAATAGGTCTTGCAGTAGCTGTAATACTAATTGTAATTATTGCTCTTATGAGCGTTGCAATGCCGAAATTTACAAAGCTTCAAAAACTCATTGACAGAATCAACCTTATATCCCGTGAAATTTTAACAGGTCTGCCTGTAATCAGAGCTTTTTCCAGAGAAAAATACGAAGAAGGAAGATTTGATACCGCAAACAAAAATCAGATGAAAACAAACCTGTTTGTAAACAGATTAATGGCTATGATGATGCCTGTTATGATGTTTGTAATGAACGGCGTAAGCGTTTTGATCATATGGGTTGGAGCATCTCAAGTAGACGCTGGAGATATGCAGGTAGGAGACATCATGGCGTATATTCAGTACACAATGCAGATAATTATGGCATTTTTAATGCTTTCTATGATGAGTATAATGCTTCCCCGTGCAATTGTTTCCGCCAACCGTGTTGCAGAAATATTGGATACGGAAATTTTAATTACCAACCCTCCTGAAAATGAAATCAAATCATTTGACAACACAAAAAAGGGTCTGGTTGAATTTAAAAATGTCAGCTTTAAGTATCCGGGAGCTTCCGAAAATGTATTAAGCGACATTTCGTTTACCGCAAAACCGGGAGAAACAACTGCAATTATCGGCAGTACAGGTTCGGGCAAATCAACTCTTGTTAATTTGATTCCCAGATTTTATGATGTAACCGACGGCGAAATCACCGTAAGCGGAGTAAATGTTAAAAATGTCAAATTAGGTGATTTAAGAGATAAAATAGGCTATGTTCCTCAAAAGGGATTTTTGTTCAGCGGTACTATCGGCACAAACATCGCTTATTCTGATAAAAATATGAGTCAGGCGCAGATCGAAAAAGCCGCAGAGGTTGCTCAGGCACGGGAATTCATTGAAAGTAAATATGATACCTATGACAATGAAATTGCACAGGGCGGAACGAATGTATCGGGCGGTCAGAGACAAAGACTTTCAATTGCCCGTGCTGTTGCAAAAAATCCCGATATCTATATTTTTGACGACAGCTTTTCTGCCCTTGACTATAAAACAGATGCTGCTTTGAGAAAGGCCCTTAACAGATATACACAAAACAGCACAGTCATTATTGTTGCACAGAGAATTTCAACCGTATTAAACGCAGAACAGATTATCGTGCTTGACAACGGTGAAATCGCAGGAACAGGAACGCACAAAGAGCTTCTTGAAAACTGCGAGGTTTACAAGCAAATTGCTGTATCACAGCTTTCAAAGGAGGAATTGGAATAATGGCAGTAAATTCTCCCAGAAGAAGATCCGGCAGAAATATGGTCCCGGTAGAAAAAGCGAAAGACTTTAAAGGTTCAATAATTAAGCTTTTAAAATATATAGGCAGGTACAAAGCCGCACTTGTTTTTGTTGTCATTTTTGCTATTGCAAGTACAATTTTTAACATTGTAGGTCCTAAAATTTTAGGTAATGCAACTACAGAACTTTTTAACGGCATAATCAGTAAATTTTCTGGTGGCTCGGGCATTGACTTTGATGCAATTGCAAATATTTTGTTATGGCTTATGGCTTTATATGTTGCGTCTGCTTTATTTGCCTTTATTCAAGGTTTTATTATGGCAAATATTGCTCAAAAAATAGGATACAGACTGAGAAATGACATCAACCATAAAATCAACCTTATGCCTATGAATTATTTTGATAAAAAGCAGCACGGAGAGGTATTGTCAATTATAACAAATGATGTTGATACCCTGACTATGGGACTTAACCAAAGCGCCACTCAGCTTATTACATCTGTAACAACTATTATCGGCGTTCTCTATATGATGTTCTCAATCAACTGGATAATGACAATTATCGCTTTGCTGATTCTTCCCATATCAATTATAATTGTTTCATTTATTGCTTCAAAATCCCAAAAACACTTTAAAAATCAGCAGGATTATTTAGGTCATGTAAACGGACAAATTGAAGAAACCTTCAGCGGAATAAATATTGTTCAGGCATTTAACGGAGAAAAAGAAAATCTGAAAAATTTTGAAGAGGCTAACAACACCCTTTACCACTCTGCTTGGAAATCACAATTTTTATCAGGTCTTATGATGCCTATTATGCAGTTTATAGGCAATTTAGGATATGTTGCAATTGCAGTGTTGGGCGGTTATCTTGCTATAAACGGTACTATTACCGTGGGTAATATTCAGTCATTCGTTCAGTATGTAAGACAGTTTACCCAACCGATTCAACAGCTTGCCCAGGTTTCAAATATGATTCAGTCAATGGCTGCGGCTTCTGAAAGAGTTTTTGAATTTTTAAGCGAGGACGAAGAAGAACAAACTGCTCAGAATCACGCACAAACAATTGATAAAAACACAAAAGAAACCCGCAAAGTCACCATAAACGATATTGAGGGCAATGTTAAATTTGAAAATGTTAAGTTCGGATATAATGAGGATAAAATAATCATAAATGATTTTAGTGCAAATATTAATCAAGGACAAAAAATTGCGATAGTCGGACCGACAGGTGCAGGTAAAACAACAATGGTAAAACTTTTAATGCGTTTTTACGATGTCAACAGCGGCGCAATAAAGGTTGACGACTATAATATTAAAGATTTTGACAGAAGCGAATTAAGAGAGCTGTTTGGTATGGTACTTCAGGATACATGGCTGTTTTCGGGAACAATTATGGAAAACCTTAAATACGGCAGACTTGACGCAACCGCAGAGGAAGTTATAAGGGCTGCAAAAGCCGCTCATGTGCACAATTTTGTTAAAACCCTCCCTGACGGCTACAATATGATATTAAACGAAGACACTTCCAATATTTCACAAGGTCAGAAACAGCTATTAACAATTGCAAGAACTATTCTTGCGGACCCAAAAATTCTTATTCTTGATGAAGCGACCTCATCAGTTGATACAAGAACAGAAATAAGAATTCAAAAAGCAATGGATAACCTTATGAAGGGCAGAACAAGCTTTATAATTGCACACAGACTTTCCACAATTCGTGACGCAGATTTAATTCTTGTCATGAAAGACGGAGATATCATTGAGCAGGGAAACCATGAAGAACTGCTTGAAAGAAAAGGATTTTATTACGACCTTTACAACTCTCAATTTGACAAGGTATCATAAAACTGTTAAAATTAAATTAAAGGGCGGATTTTCCTTCCGCCCTTATTTTTACTAAATTTTTATGTATAAAGTGTTTCAAAAAAATTACAAACACAATATATAGTATTTAACATATTTTAACATACCATTTGTAGAAAAATGGCTTAAACACTAATATCTTAATCATTTATGACAATTTATGGTAATAATTTTTGTTTATTACATACAAAAAGTCTGTAAAAACTTTGTTATTATAATTATGAAACTGTTACTTGAAAATGCCAACATCTTGTGCTATTATAATATCACACCACAAGATTATGTGATGATAAACAATTAAAATAAAAAATTAAAAAGAAGTTTTTGAAAAGGAAGGTACATATTATGCAAATTACAGTATTAGGCGGTAAATTGCCTCAGGCAGAAATTGATGCTTATGTTGAACAGATTAAAAGCGAAAACCCCGATAAATACATTAAAAGCTGTGAGCTCACGGTTGACGGTGAATATGTTGATGTAACTTATGATTATGATGTAGTTCCTTTTGAACGTATCAGAAGAATTACCGGTTATCTTGTTGGTACAGTTGACAGATTCAACAACGCTAAAAGAGCTGAGGTTGAGGACAGAGTTAAACACTCGATCGGTTCTTCGGCAACCTGCTCTATTGAAGATATAGCTTAATTTTAAAGGTCGGAAAATCCGGCCTTTTATTTTTTCACTTCTTATGACTCCATCATCAAAATTTTAAAAAATAAAAGTAGAAGTTTTTGCTCAGCTTTATTTATTAAAAACTGTTGACATGGGTATCATTTAGTGATAAAATTCTATTCGTAACAAAATATTACTTATCAAGAGTGACTGAGGGACAGGCCCTGTGAAGTCCGGCAACCTGCTTTTACGCAAGGTGCTAAATCCTGCGGATTATCCGAAAGATGAGTGTCTGTAAACACCGTTCTTTTGGAACGGTTATTTTTTTGTATTAATCAAGGAAAGGAAGTTAAATATGAAACATTTTTTTACATCTGAATCAGTAACAGAGGGACATCCCGATAAAGTATGCGACCAAATTTCCGACGCCATTTTAGACGCTATTTTAGAGAAAGATAAAAATGCACACGTTGCGTGTGAAGTAACCGCAACAACAGGTATGATCCATGTCATGGGAGAAATCTCAACAGAAGCATATGTGGATATTCCTGCAATAGCAAGGAGGGTTATTAATGCAATCGGATATGATAACCCCGATTGCTGTTTTGACGGAAATACCTGCGCTGTACTGACTTCAATCGACGCTCAGTCACCTGACATTGCTATGGGCGTAAACGAGTCTTACGAGGTAAAAGACGGAGAAACAGATGAGGATAATCAAATTGGTGCAGGAGACCAGGGAATGATGTTCGGATATGCCTGCAACGAAACAAAAGAGCTTATGCCTCTGCCTGTTTCACTTGCACACAAACTGGCAAAACAGCTTGCAAAAGTAAGAAAGGACGGCACTCTTACCTACTTGAGACCTGACGGAAAAACTCAGGTAACAGTTGAATATGACGAGAACGATAATCCTGTCAGAGTTGACACGGTAGTCATATCGACTCAGCACGATGAAAAAGTTACATTGGAGCAAATAAGAAAGGATTTGGCTGAATATGTAATTAAGCCGATAATTCCTGAAAATTACCTTGATGAAAACACAAAAACCTTTATTAACCCGACAGGAAGGTTCGTAATAGGAGGCCCGGTAGGAGATTCCGGCTTAACAGGCAGAAAAATAATAGTTGATACTTACGGAGGATATGCCTGCCACGGAGGCGGTGCATTCTCGGGCAAAGACCCTACAAAGGTTGACAGAAGCGCGGCATATTATTCAAGATATATTGCAAAGAACATTGTTGCCGCAGGGCTTGCGGATAAATGTCAGGTTCAGCTTGCATATGCAATAGGAGTTGCAAATCCTGTATCAATTATGGTCAAGGCAGAAAATTCAAAATACACCGATGAACAGCTTTCATCAGCAGTTAAAAAGGTATTCGACTGCCGTCCGCAGGCAATTATTAAAAACTTAAAATTAACTGAAACTAAGTATCTGCCCCTTGCATCATACGGACATATGGGCAGAGAGGATTTAGGTGTTTCATGGGAAAAAACAGATAAAACAGACGCCCTTATCAACGCACTTAAATAATATTAATTAAATTACAGCATTTACAAAAGTTGGCTCCCTCTTATGAGGGGGTCTTTTTATACATAAAACTATATTTTTTGCTTGTTATTTTTAGTAAAAAACTATTTATTTATAATAATAGTGTAGGTTTGTCAATGATCAATTGTAATCCTACAAATTGTTACAGGAAATTAAAATTAATTCTATTGAGATAAAAGTGTATTTGTGATAAAATATTAATAATTTGTTGAAAGGACTGTATCTGATGAGCCTTGTTAAATTTAAAAATGTTTATAAAATATACAAAATGGGAGAAGTCACCCTTACTGCCGTAGACGGAATTTCATTTGAGATTAATCAAGGGGAATTTGCTGTAATTGTAGGCTCTTCAGGTGCGGGCAAAACAACAGTTCTTAATATTTTAGGCGGAATGGATAGTCCCACTAAAGGTGAAATTATTGTAGATGAAAAAAACATAAGTACATTATCAGAAAAAAAGCTCATTGAATACAGAAGACACGACATAGGTTTTGTTTTTCAGTTTTATAACCTTGTTCCTAATCTGACCGCTAAGGAAAATGTAGAACTTGCAACACAAATTTGCAGTGATCCTATGGATGCGCAAAAAGCACTTGAAAGCGTAGGTCTCATAGATAGAATTAACAACTTCCCCTCTCAGCTTTCAGGAGGTGAACAGCAGAGAGTATCTATTGCAAGAGCATTAGCAAAAAGACCTAAGCTTCTTTTGTGTGATGAACCTACAGGCGCACTTGATTATAATACAGGCAGAACGATTTTGAAATTATTGCAGGAAACTTGTATTAAAGATAAAATGACGGTAGTTTTAATTACTCATAATCAGGCTATTACGCCAATGGCTAATCACGTAATTACAATGAAAAGCGGTAAAATTATAAGCAATATTTATAATGAAAATCCAAAAAGTGTAGAAGAGATAGAGTGGTAAAGTTTATATAAATTAATCATTTTATAGAAAGGAGACAGTTGTATTATGACTAAAACTTTGCTTAAAAATACGTTCAGAGAAATCAGAAATACAAAAGCCCGTTTTATTTCAATTATGGCTATTATAGCTTTAGGCGTAGGATTTTTTGCAGGAATAAAGGCAACTGCTCCTTCAATGAATAAAATGGCTGAAAATTATTATAATGACACAAATCTTATGGATTTTCGCCTTGTATCCACTGTCGGTTTTGATGAAGATGACATAAATGAAGTGCAAAAAACCGAGGGTGTATCGGATTTAATGCCCTCTTACTTTACTGACGTTATAGTAAATACAGGGGAGAGCGGAAGTCCGGTCAGAATAATTTCCGTTCCTGAAAAATATAAAAATAACAATATTTTAAATGAGCTTACTTTACTTGAGGGCAGAATGCCTGAAAAAACAGGCGAAATTTTAATTGAAAAGGGCAACTTCGGAGGAGATTCTTTAAATATCGGCTATAAAGTCAATATTGAAAAAGAAGCAGGCGATACCGATGTAAATGAGATTTTAAATAAACTTGAATATACAGTTGTTGGTATTGTGGAATCGCCGTTATATATTTCGTATGAGAGAGGAATCACCACTATCGGAAACGGTAAATTGTCCTCCTTTATGTATGTTCTTCCCGAAGATTTTAAGGTTGAGAAATACACAGAACTTTATGTTAAAACAGAATATTCAAACAGTAATATTTCGCCTTTTTCAGATGAATATAAAAATTCTATTGAAGAAGTAAAAGCTAATCTTGAAAATACAGCCGACCACCGAGTAAGTGTGTTTAACACTGATGTAATCGGTAAGGCGCAAAAGGAAATAGATAACGGCTGGAAAAATTATAATAAAGAAAAAAAGAATGCAGATAAAGAACTGAAAAATTCAAAAAATCAGCTTGATAATGCACAAAAAGAATATGATAAAAGCATTTCAGACGCTCAAAAGCAATTAGATGACGCTCAAAATGAAATTACAAGCGGTGAAATTGAGTTAAATGATTCTTTAGAGGAATATAATAAGCAGATATCAGAGGGTGAAAAACAACTTGAAGAATCTGAAAATCAACTGAATTTTGCAAAAGCAGAGTATGAAAAGTCGAGAGCAGAATTTAAAGAAAAAATCAACTCAGCACAGCAAAAAATTGATCAGGGCCTTGAAAGCTACACAGAGTCATATAATAATTATTACGATACGGTAAAACCCAACTTAATTTATCAGCTTTCACAGGCTCAGTCAGGACTTCAAAGTATTAACGAAAATATAGCAAATTTAAAAGAACAGCTTACATATTTAGAAGCTTCAACTGCTGATGAAGCGAATAAAATTAATTTAATTAAAGCACAGCTTTCTGATTTATATTCACAAAAAGCCGTTCTTGAAAGCTCTGTAGATGAAATAAATAATACAATTGTTTCTTCAGAAGGACAGCTTGAATATACAAAAACTCAGATTGAATATTCACAAGCCCAGCTTAATACTCAAAAGGCAGAGGGAGAGATAAAATTATCAGAGGCCTTATTGCAAATTGAGCAGGGCGAAGCCGAGTTTAACAGCGGCAAAGACAATTTAGAAAGTGCAAAAGCACAGGGCAGTGCAGAGCTTGCCGCCGCAGAAGAAAAATTATCTCAGGCAAAAGCTGAACTTGAAAAGGCGAGAGAGGAATTTGACTCTGAAAGTACTTCGGGAAAACAAAAACTTGACGATGGTTACAATGAATATAATAAAGCATTAAAAACTGCCAATGAAAAGCTGAATAAAGCAAAAGAAGACCTTGAAAAAGCACAAAAGGAACTATCCGAAATCAGCGAAGCTAAGTGGTATGTTTTTACAAGAGATGATAATCCCGGTTATTCTGATTTTACTTCTAATACAAACCGTGTTGATGCAGTAGCGGCTGTATTTCCAACGTTCTTTTTGCTTGTTGCGGTGCTTGTCTGCTTAACGACAATGACAAGACTCATTGAAGAAAAACGTACGGAAATAGGTACATTAAAAGCGTTGGGATATTCAGGCAGATCAATAGTTTGCAAGTTTTTGATTTATTCTACAATAGCAGGCATAATCGGCAGTGTTGCAGGTATTTTAATTGGAGTGAATACACTTCCTTACATAATCTATAATGCTTATAAAATGATGTATCATATGGCAGATTTGCCTCTCGTTATTGATTGGTTCAGCGTTATTGCAGGATTTATTGCGGCTTTGCTTTGTACATCAACAGTATCGGCAGTTATTTGTGTAAAAACATTAAAGCATAAGCCTGCAAGCTTAATGCGTCCTAAAGCTCCAAAGCCGGGTAAGAGAATACTTTTAGAGAAAATTCCTCCGATTTGGAAGCATTTTGGGTTTACTTCAAAGGTTACTGCAAGAAATCTGTTCAGATATAAATCAAGATTATTTATGACTGTTCTTGGAGTTGCAGGCTGTACGGCACTTATTGTTGCCGCATTTGGGTTGCTTGACAGTTTTTCTGTTATAACCGATAAACAGTTTACTGATATTTATAAATATGATGCAACAATTGTTCCCAAAGACGAGGGAACAGCAAAGGACATTGAAAATCTTACGAAATATATTTCTGACGATAAAAATATAACCGATTATTTTCTTGCAAGGCAGTCTGCAATTACCGTAAAAACAAAAAAGGCCGTTAAAGAAAAAAGTACATATGTATTTGTTCCCGAAAATATTGACAGTTTTAAAAGTTTATTATCACTGCATACAAGAACGGGTCAGACACCTCTTGAACTCGGTAATGACGGTGTTATTGTTACAGAAAAAATGGCGTCTGAACTTGGAATAACAGTCGGCAGTGAAATAACCGTTATTTTTGACGATAAAGAGGTATCTTTATCGGTCAGCGGTATTTGTGAAAACTATATTTATAACTATGTTTATATCACCCCTCAGCTTTACAGCAAAAAGTTTGATAATAAAATTGAATTTAACAGCATATTTATAAGTATTGCGGAAGGTGTATCGGATGATACAATCGGACAAAATTATCTCGACAGAGATGATGTTTCAGCAGTATCGTTTGCAAGCTCAGGAGTTAATGATTTTCAGCGTATGCTTAATTCCATGAATATGGTTGTTCTTGTAATGATAATTTGCGCAGGTGCTTTAGCATTTGTTGTGCTTTACAATCTCACCAACATAAATATGGAGGAAAGAGTAAGAGAAATCGCAACAATAAAGGTGCTTGGTTTTTATAACAGAGAAACCGCTCAATATATTTACAGAGAAAATATTGTACTGAGTATTCTTGGTATTATTGCAGGATTGTTTTTAGGAATAATTCTTACAGGATTTGTTGTTACGACTGTAGAGGTTGACAATGTTATGTTTGGCAGAGAAATTTTCTTTACAACATATTTATATGCGGCAGGATTGACAGCATTGTTCAGCGGTTTTGTCAATATATTTATGTACTTTAAAATGAAGAAAATTGATATGGTAGAAAGCTTAAAGTCAATTGAATAAAAAAATAATTAATAAAATAACAAAATGAGGTGGTTTAAGAAGTAATACTAAACTTAAACCGCCTTTTCTTTAAAAATAATTCCAAAACAGAATAAACTAACCTTATTATGGAAAAATATTCAAGGATTTTACCATTTGAGTAAATAAATGTAAGCTTAAATATTGAAACGAATTAATTTTTATGATATAATTTCTTATTATTGGAAAAAATTATCTTTGAAAGGATTTTTTAAATATGACTAAGCCGAACATTTACCGTACTGTAAACTGCGGTGAATTAAGAGAAGAAAATATTGGACAGGAAGTTAAAGTTGCCGGCTGGGTAGAAAATATCAGAGATCACGGCGGCGTTATGTTCCTTGATATTCGTGACCATTACGGTGTTTTACAGGCAGTAGTTCACAATGACGAGTTTTTAAAAGATATTAATAAAGAGTGTTCATTAACACTTACAGGTAAGGTTGTTAAGCGTGATGAAGATACAATAAACCCTAAAATTGCAACCGGTTATGTTGAGGTCCATACTGATGACATTAAGGTTTTGGGAAAATGTAAAAACAATCTTCCTTTTGAGGTTAATACTTCTACAAATACAAATGAAGAAGTAAGACTTAAATACCGTTTTCTCGATTTAAGAAATCCTAAGGTTCATAACAATATTGTTTTGCGTTCGGAAATCATTTCTTATTTAAGAAGTCAAATGATAGAAATGGGATTTATGGAAATTCAGACGCCTATTCTTTCGACCTCATCTCCTGAGGGTGCAAGGGATTATCTCATTCCTTCCCGTAAGCATAAGGGCAAGTTTTATGCTCTGCCGCAGGCACCACAGATTTTTAAACAGCTTTTAATGGTTTCAGGCTTTGATAAATATTTTCAGATTGCGCCCTGCTTCAGAGATGAAGATGCAAGAGCTGACCGTTCACCGGGCGAGTTTTATCAGCTTGACTTTGAAATGAGTTTTGCAACCCAGGAAGATGTATTCGATGTTGCCGAGCAGGTTTTATATAATACATTTAAAAAATTTTCCGATAAAGAGGTTTCAAAACCGCCGTTTAAGAGAATTCCTTTTGCAGAAAGTATGCTTAAATACGGTACAGATAAGCCCGATTTAAGAAATCCTCTTGAAATCGTAGAAATCAGCGATATGTTTGAAGAAACAGATTTTGCTCCTTTCAGAAAGAAAACAGTTCGTTCAATTAATGTACCCGGGGCGGCGTCCTGCTCAAAAAGCTGGTTTAAGAAAATGGAGGAATTTGCTCTTTCTATCGGTATGAAAGGCCTTGGATATGTAAAGGTCAGAGAAGATATGACTTTTGACGGTCCTATTGATAAATTTTTAAAACCCGGCGACAGAGAAGAGCTTATCTCAAGAAATAAATCAAATGCAGGAGATGTTATTTACTTTATTGCAGATTCTTCCGAAATTGCTCCGAAGCTTGCCGGTCAGATAAGAACAGAGGTTGCAACAAGACTCGATTTAATTGATAAGAGCCGTTTTGAAATGTGTTTTATCGTTGACTTTCCTATGTTCGAACGTGATGAGGACGGAAAGGTTATTTTTACCCATAATCCGTTTTCAATGCCTCAGGGAGGAATGGAAGCTCTTACAACAAAGGACCCTGCCGATATCCTTGCTTATCAGTATGATATTGTCTGCAACGGAGTTGAGCTTTCATCAGGTGCAGTAAGAAACCACGACATTGATATTATGGTAAAAGCATTTGATATTGCAGGATACAGCGAAGATGAGCTTAAAGAAAAATTCAAGGCTCTGTATAATGCCTTTCAGTACGGTGCTCCGCCTCACGCAGGTATGGCACCCGGTGTTGACAGAATGATTATGCTGTTGACAGAAGAAGAAAACATCAGAGAAGTTATTGCTTTCCCGATGAACTCAAACGCTCAGGATCTGCTTTTAGGTTCTCCCGGAGAGGTTACGGAACAGCAGCTTCGTGAGGTTCATATTAAATTAAGATAACTAAATTATGTGGGGCAAGCCGATACTTGCCCTAATTGCATATGAAGGACTGATAGTATGGTAACAAGAGAAGATGTAGAAAACATTGCATTGCTTTCAAAGCTTTTTGTTCCCGAAGAGGAGCTTGACGCTTTAACAAAGGATATGCAGGAAATTATTGATTTTGCCGATACAATCAACAATGCTGTTGAAAGCGGAGATGATTTTGACAATATTAATAATTTATCAAATGTTTTAAGAGAAGATGAAGTTGTAGAGTCACTTCCAAGCGAGGAAATTCTTAAAAATGCTCCCGAACAGGCTGAACAGCATTTCCTTGTAAGAAACAGAGAGTAAGGAGTGATTTTATGGGAACTATTGCAAAAATTCATGAAATGCTTGAAACAAAGCAAATTTCTTGTGAAGAATTAACAAGTCTTTATCTTAAAGAAATTGATAACGCAAATAAAGAGCTTAACGCATATGTTACGATAACACCTGAGCAGGCTCTTGAAACTGCTAAAATTGTTGATAAAAAAATAGCATCAGGAAAAGAAATAGGTATTCTCGAGGGAGTACCTATGACATTAAAGGATAACCTTTCAACAAAAGGTATTGAAACAACCTGCTGTTCTAAAATATTAAAGGGTTATACTCCTATCTATGACGCAACAGTTTGGGATAACCTTAAATCGCAAAATGCCGTTCTTTTAGGAAAGACAAATATGGATGAATTTGCTATGGGAAGTTCCTGCGAAACCTCCTGTTTCGGCGGAGCAACCAACCCTCATAATACTAACCATTGTTCAGGCGGTTCATCAGGCGGTGTGGCTTCTGCCGTGGGCGGAAATATTGCAGCTTACGGTTTGGGCTCGGATACAGGCGGTTCAATCAGACAGCCTGCAAGCTTTTGCGGAATTGTAGGTTTAAAGCCGACATATGGTGCTGTTTCACGTTACGGTCTTATAGCTTATGCAAGCTCACTTGACCAAATCGGACCTATTACTAAAACCGTTGAGGATGCGTCTATAGTATATGATGCAATTTCTCAGTACGATTCTAAAGACAGTACATCACAGGGTAATAAGGGTGTTAAAACCTTTGATACCTTAAATAACGATATTAAGGGAATGAAAATAGGTATTCCAAAAGAATATTACGAGGGTGTAAGAGATGATGTAAAGGAAGCCATTTTTGCAACGTTAAAATCATTTGAAGACTTGGGTGCAGAAATTGTTCATATTGAGCTTCCTGCCGTTAAATATGCACTTCCCGTTTATTATATTATCGCCTGTGCTGAGGCTTCTTCCAATCTTGGCAGATACGACGGTATTCGATACGGCTACAAGACAGCTCACTATAACGGTACTCACGATATGATTTGCAGAACAAGAAGCGAAGGCTTCGGAGAAGAAGTAAAACGCAGAATTTTACTTGGTACCTATGTGCTTTCCGCAGGCTACTATGACGCTTACTATAAAAAGGCACAAAAATTAAGAGGTACTATTATTACAGCATTTAATAAGGCGTTTGAAAGTTGTGATGTTATTTTAGCGCCAACTGTTCCTATGACAGCCTTTGAAATGGGTCACGCAGTATCAGACCCAATTGAAACATATTTAACTGATATCTGTACAGTTCCCGTTAATATTGCAGGTCTGCCGGGCGTTTCCGTTCCCTGCGGATTTAACGCAAAGGGAATGCCTATCGGTATGCAGTTTATCGGCAAAAAATTCGGTGAGGCTGAAATTTTAAATGTAGCTTATAAATATCAGCAAAATGCAGGACAAAACTTTAAAGATACAAAGTGGGGTGTTAAACTATGAAATATGAATTAGTAGCCGGTTTTGAGACCCACATCGAGCTTGCAACAAAAACAAAGATTTTCTGCTCCTGCACAACTGAATTCGGCGGAGAGCCTAATACTCATTGTTGTCCTGTTTGTATCGGACTTCCAGGAACACTTCCCAAGCTTAACAGACAAGTTGTAAATTTTGCCGTTAAAGCAGGTCTTGCAACACATTGTGAAATTGCGGAAGTTGCAAAAATGGACAGAAAAAATTACTGCTATCCCGATTTGCCGAAAGCTTATCAGATTTCACAGTACGATATGCCCCTTTGTCTTAACGGTTATGTTGAGCTTTCAAACGGCAGAAAAATCCGTCTTGAAAGAATTCATATTGAAGAAGACGCAGGCAAGCTTATTCACAGTCACGGCGATACCTATGTCGATTATAACAGAGGCGGAGTACCTCTTATTGAAATCGTATCAAAGCCTGATATTCGTTCGGTCGACGAGGCTAAGGAATATGTAGAAAAGCTGCAGCAGGTTATGCGTTACATTGGAATTTCAGACTGCAAAATGCAGGAGGGTTCAATGAGATGTGATGTTAATATCTCTGTAAGAGAAGCAGGCAGTGAAGAACTGGGAACCCGTACTGAAATTAAAAATATGAACTCAATTACCAATATTGCAAAAGCTATGGAATATGAGTTTGAACGCCAGTGTGATGTTCTGGAAAGCGGAGAAAAGGTTGTTCAGGAAACTTTAAGATATGATGACGCAACCAATTCTACCTATCCTATGAGAAGCAAGGAAGACGCTCACGACTACCGCTATTTCAGAGACCCTGACCTTGTAACAATCAATGTTTCAAGAGAACAGGTTGAGGAGATTAAAAAATCACTTCCCGAGCTTCCTGCGGATAAATGCAAAAGATATATTGATGAGCTTGAAATTCCTGAAAAGGACGCACAGCTTCTAACAAAATACAGAAATATCAGTGAATATTTTGACGAGGCAATCAAAGGTGTTAAATCACCTAAAACTGTTTCAAACTTCATTATCGGACAAATTTTCAGCAGACTTGAAACAGAGTCTGATAAAGAAGAATTTAATATTAAAACAACACCAAAGCAGTTAAATGACCTTGTAAAGCTTCTTGATGAGGGTAAAATTAGAAATAACCTTGCAAAATCCACTCTTGAAAAAATGCTTGACGAGGGTAAAAACGCTACAGATTATATTAGTGAAAGCGATATGGGCGGACTTGACGAGAACGCACTTGCTGACCTTTGTAAGCAGGCGGTAGAGGCAAATCCAAAAGCTGTTGAAGATTACAAAAGCGGTAAAGAAAAAGCTATAAAAGCTATGGTAGGATTTGTTATGAAAAACAGCCGAGGCAGAGCAGACGCCGCTTTGGCAGAGCAAAAAATAAAAGATTTAATCAAATAAAATGTGCCGCTGAAATTTTATCAGCGGCATTGTTTGTAATGAAATTGAAGTTTTTCAAGAAAAGTAAAAGTTTTGGTCAAGCTTTTTCAAAAGCTTGTGGGGTCAAGGGGCAAAGCCCCTTGTCGCCGATGAATTCGGCGAAAGCCTCTATTAATTCATGATTTGTGTTGTAAAATAATGGATACAACTTTTAAGTTTGCAGAGTAATCAAAAAAGGAGCCTTTTGAAGGCTCCTTTTGGAAATTATATGTATATTTATCAGCTATTAACCGAAATATCTTTTAAGCAAACCTGCAAAGCCTGCACCGTGTCTTGCCTCGTCTTTGGCCATTTCATGAACTGTATCGTGAATAGCGTCAAGGTTCTGTGCTTTAGCTCTCTTAGCAAGGTCAAATTTACCTTCGCAGGCACCTGCTTCAGCGTCAGCTCTCATTTGAAGATTTTTCTTTGTACTGTCAGTAATAACTTCGCCTAAAAGCTCAGCAAATTTTGCTGCATGCTCTGCTTCTTCAAAAGCATATTTTGTAAATGCGGCTGAAATTTCAGGATAGCCTTCTCTGTCTGCAACTCTTGCCATTGCAAGATACATACCAACCTCACTGCACTCGCCGTTAAAGTTAGCTCTTAAATCTTCGAGGATATCTTCTGATACTCCCTGAGCAACGCCTACTTCGTGAACTGTTGCATAGCCTGCATTTTCATCCATTTTCTTGAACTGCTCTTTTGGAGCTTTACACTGTGGACAAACCTGCGGAGCTTCATCTCCTTCAAAAATATAGCCACATACTTTACAAACCCATTTTGTCATAATTGAGTCCTCCTATAATAATATTTATCAACTGCATTTGTTGCATTTTCCGTAATAAGTGATGCTTTTGCTTTCAACTTCAAAGCCTTCATCACATAAAATACTGTCAACAGCAGTTAATTCCTGATTAAAAATATCATAAATGCTGCCACATTCGGTGCAAATAAAATGAGCGTGGGGTTCAGTTCTTCCGTCGATTCTTTCTTCACCGTTTACCGTGGCAACAGAATTAACAACACCCTCTTCTTTAAACAGAGCAATATTTCTGTAAACAGTCCCGAGACTGATGTCAGGGTATTGATCTTTTATTTTGTTATAAACCCATTTAGCGCTTGGGTGGCAATCTGTACTGCAAATAGCATTTAAAACAGCATTTCTTTTGGTGCTGTAATTTTTTCTTTTATTCATCATTTATACCCAAATCGATAATGATTATTAATTTTTAAATTATAATACCATAAAAATACAATATTGTAAAGCACATTTTTCCTCATTTTTTAATATTATAAATTAGCATAATTGCTGATTTTATCTTTAGGAGGATTAGTATGCCTACAATTTATTTAAGCCCGTCCTTACAGGAATTTAATCCGTATGTTGGCGGAGGAAATGAAGAATATTATATGAATCTTGTAGCTGACGCTATGGAGCCCTATCTCAGAGCTAGCGGAATTGATTTTGTAAGAAATGACCCTGAAATGACTTTAAGGCAGGCAATTAATGAGTCTAATGCAGGAAATTATGATTTGCATTTAGCACTTCATTCAAATGCTTCGCCTGCAAGTTCAGCCGGTCAAAATCAGGGTGCAGATGTATATTATTACACTACAAGCCAAAACGGAAAAAGACTTGCAGACATAATTGCAAATAATTATGAAGGTGTTTATCCGAGAAGCGTTAATGTTTTGCCGACAACAAGCCTTGCAGAAGTGAGAGATACAAATGCTCCTGCTGTTTTAATTGAAACTGCGTTCCATGATAATACTCAGGATGCTGACTGGATAAGGAATAATATTGATAATATTGCAAGAAGCCTGTCTCAATCTGTTGCAGAATATTTGGGAGTTCCTTTTGTAAATCCTAACTCTTGAATTATAGCAAAATTATAGTATAATTATAGTATAATTATAGTATGAATTTAGTAAAAAAATAAGCATAAAAAATGGCTGTTCTCCAATACGCTTGAAGAACAGCCATACCCAAAATAAATTTATCTGTTGCTGTTGTTGTTTTTATTCTGATTGTTGTTCTGGTTCTTATTTTGGTTGTTATTATTGTTCTTGTTCTGGTTGTTGTTCTGATTGTTGTTGTTGTTCTGATTGTTGTTGTTCTGGTTGTTGTGATTGTTCTGGTTGTAATTGTTATCCATAATTTCACACCTCCTTTGAAAATATTATTGGCTCAAAATAAAGGTTTATACATTATGAATGAATTTTTAATAAGAATTAAAGAAATTTTAAATGATGAATTTGATGATTTTTTAAAATGCTATAACGGCGATAATTTCAAAGGATTAAGGGTAAATACTCTAAAATCTTCTTTTGAGGAATTAAAAAGATTTATTGGTTTTGAACTTAAAAAAACGCCTTTTTGCAAAAACGGCGCATATATTCCAAAGGAAGTTCAGTCCTTAGGAAATAATCCTCTTCATCACGCAGGTGCTTTTTATATCCAGGAGCCTTCGGCAACCTCAGCCGTGACAATGTTAAATGTTCAAAAAGGGGACAAGGTTCTTGACCTTTGTGCTGCTCCCGGAGGAAAAAGCACTCAGATCGCCGCTGATTTAATGGGGACAGGACTTTTATGGTCTAATGAAATTGTAAAAAACAGAGCAAATATTTTGCTTTCGAATATAGAACGAATGGGTGTAAAAAATGCTGTTGTATCATCTTGTCACCCTGATGTTTTATGTAATGAGTTAAACGGATTTTTTGATAAAGTGCTTGTTGACGCTCCCTGCAGCGGTGAGGGAATGTTCAGAAAAGATTCAAACGCAGTTCAGGAATGGAGCGTTGAGCATGTAAAATCCTGTGCAGAAAGACAGCTTCAAATTTTAAACAGCGCTAAAAATGCTTTAAAGCCTGACGGAGTTATGGTTTATTCAACCTGTACATTTTCAAAGGAAGAAAATGAACAGGTTATTGAAAAATTTTTGGAGCAAAATCCTGACTTTGAAATTGCAGAACCTGATGTTACTTTTGGCAGAAGAACGATGAATTATGCGGTAAGAATTTTTCCAATGGACGGCGGAGAGGGCCACTTTGCCGCAAAATTGAAAAGAAAAAATCAGGGACAGGCTGTATATCATCTTCCTGTTATTGCAAATGCAAATAAAAAAATTCTTGAAAATGTTTATAATTTTTTAAGTGAGTTTTTAACTGAGCCTGAAAAAATTAAAAATATAAAGGTTATTAACGATAAAATATACTCAATTCCTAATGAAATGCCTCAAACAAGCGGTGTTCAGATTTTAAGAGGTGGAGTTTTGATAGGAGAAATTAAGAAAAACAGAATTGAACCTGAACATCATTTGTTTATGACGTTAAATAAAAACAATTTTAAACAGTCAGTTGATTTTGATTTAAATAGTGACGAAATAAATAAGTTTTTACACGGAGAAGAAATTGATGTTCCAATGGATTTTAAAGGTTATACTCCTGTTTGTGTAAACGGTATTACCTGCGGATTTGGAAAAGCGTCAGACGGAAAACTGAAAAATAAATACCCAAAGGGTTTAAGGATTTTATAATGGAGAATTTATCAAATATAGGAACAATTAAAGAAATACTTTCAAAACACGGTTTCACTTTTTCAAAAGCACTCGGACAAAACTTCCTTGTTAATCCCTCTGTTTGTCCTAAAATGGCTGAAATGTGCGGTGCAGATAAAGAAACAGGCGTAATTGAAATTGGACCGGGAATAGGAGTTTTAACAAATGAACTTGCAAAAATTGCAAAAAAGGTAGTTGCAATTGAACTTGATAAAAGACTTTTGCCTGTTTTAAATGAGACCTTAAGCGAATACAAAAATGTTAAAATCATTAACGACGATGTTATGAAAATAAATCTTCATCAGCTTATTAAAGATGAATTTCCTGATATGAAAGTTGTGGTTTGTGCAAATTTGCCATATTATATTACCTCGCCTGTAATTATGAAGCTTCTTGAAGAAAATCTGCCGATTTGCGCATTAACGGTTATGGTTCAGAAGGAAGCAGGTCAGCGTATTTGCGCAGAGGTTGGAACACGCTCAGGTGGTGCACTGACTGTTGCGGTGAATTACTACAGCAGTCCTAAGTTGTTGTTTAATGTCAGCGCAGGTTCATTTATGCCTGCACCAAAGGTTGATTCCTGCGTGATAAGGCTTGATATTTGTGATAAACCGACTGTTGATGTAAAAAGCAGTAAAGTGTTTTTTAAAATTGTTAAGAGTGCATTTTCCCAAAGAAGAAAAACACTTTCAAATTCTTTAAGTTCCGGATTAGGATATAATAAGCAAACGGTTAATTCAATTTTAGAGAAATTATCAATCCCTCAAAATACAAGAGCAGAACAGCTAAAAATGGATGAGTTTGCAATCATAGCAAATGAAGTTTATATTTTGGAAAAGGAAATTGAGAATAATGGAAAATAAAGATAATGATAATGCAATTTTAAATCAGGAAAATACGGCAGAATCAGAAAATGAAAATAAAAAGGATAATCAGCGTGAAAATGTTGATGAAAATATTAAGGAAATAGGCAATGAAAATGAAGATTTCTCCCTAAGCGAAAGAACATTGAAAATTATAAAAAAGAGAAATAAAAGAAGAAATAAAGTAAGAATGAATTTTCTTTATAAAATCGGCTTTATTCTCTTTGTAATTGCAATAGGATTTTTAATTGCGGCAATGGTTATTTGTTTAGTTGAAAACGCAATAGACCATGACAGCTTTTTAGCAATTTTATTTTCAATTATCAGCGCTTCTCTTGCGTTCGTAGGAATAATTTTTACCTGTATTAGCAAAGAAACTGATAAATAAAATAGTAATTAAAGTAAAAGAGGCTTGGCACTAATACAGTAGTGTCAAGCCATTTTTTAAAAAAATTAAAATAATCCGTTTTTTAAGTTGATGATATTGCATCAGAGAAAGGTAAATTATAAGTTTTTTGTATAATTATTTCTGAGCTTCGGAAAGTCTTTGAACCATGGTTTTTTTCTTATTTTTAACCTTTTCGGGTTTAACCTTTTTGCCCTTAAACCTTCTTGCGCCTTTCCAAGCCTTCTGCAAATCCTCGCTTAAATACTCATTAACAGCGTCCCACTCACTTTCGTCAATTGAATTTAAAAGTACAATAGTAATAATTGAACGAGTGTCAACGTCTCCGTTTGAATATTGTGTGCTTAAAAGCTGTCCTAACTTTTCAAGCTGGGGCTTTGAAGCAGTTTTTACATAATCGCAAAGCTTCGGAACAATATGCTCTTTAGAAAATGTAACTCCTCTGAAAGGATAATAATATTCATCCTCAAGCTTGATTTCCTCTTTTAATTCGGGAAATAATGAAACTAAACGCTTTGCAAGAAAAATCGGGTCTGCATTTCCCTCATCATCGTTTTTCTTTCTTTTAGATTTAGTTGTCTTAAGTCTTTTAATTGCCGCTGTACCTGATACGGCTTCAACAAAATCGTTTGCAATACTTTCTGCTTCTTTATTGCCGTCTGTTTCAGGGTCAAACATCCATGTTGCGAGAGTTCTCCATTCATTATCCGGACCATCGTCAGTCATAGCGCATGAGCGCATTAAAATATGCTTTTTATCAAAATAATATACAATAGAATAAGCTATGCTTTCTCCTGTAAAAAGAGCGACCTTTTCATTTTCATTATCGTTTGAAACCTTTTGTTCTTCTACTCCCTGTTGTGCAAGGGCATTTTTCAACTTATCTGAAATAAGTTGAAAATTTTTATCTAATGCATTATCCAACAAAAATCATTCCTTTATAAAAAACTCACAAGTTTTTATAATAAACTATATAATGAATTGATTATACTATCATTTTACTGCTTTGTCAAAGGTTTTTAAGCCGTATTTATGCTTGTATGTTTTTAAACTTAATTGCACTTGCATGTAGGTTTGTCAATGATGTGTTACAAAATTAGAAAACTTCGCTGGTAGAAAGAAAGGCGTTAATATAATCAGCAG
>CANPWP010000005.1 GCA_947584595.1 uncultured Clostridia bacterium
CGTCATTTCACAACAGTTGAACAGCTTAAGCAAAGCTTACTTTCATACATCAAAGGATTTTATAATCCTTACAGACCGCATTCACATAATCATGGTCTTTCTCCGGACCAATTTGAAGATATTTATTTTTTGTGATTTCTCTTGTCCACTTTATTGACTATAATCCAAAAATGCCAATGCCCCGACAGACTATTCTGTCGGGGCATTCGGCTGTTTTTATAAACTTTTTCAAAGCGTTAGCTTTGACTGAGGGAGAGATATTTGCAATTTTTTATTTTTTTCAACAAAATTGTTAAAATTCAATCGTTTTTTGCATTTGCAATAAAGCCGTTGTACTTTAAGCGTTTTCTCTCCCTCCGTCTGCGGCTTCGCACAGCCACCTCCCTCGTCAGAGGGAGGCAATATGATACATAAACATTTAATGTAGCTTAAGTTGATGACATTTCCCTTGTCAGAGGGAGGTAATTTTTTATAAGACTTTGCTTAATTTTACGACATTGCCTGTCGGGTGGTTACGTTTTCTTTTTTCTTGCTTCCCAAAAATACTTTATTGGCGTTATTTTTTCTGTAAAGTAGTCCAGACCGTCAACAGCAAGCAAAATGAAAATTGGGGTAAAATTATAAAGATATCTTGACCGTGTTTCCCATATGATAAAGAAAACAAACACGGCAAATACGATTCCTCTTAAAAACGTCTGTATATTAATTTCAGGTTTAATACAACCTTTAAGCACAGACATACAAATCATAAAAATAAGAAAAAGCTGAAATCCGCTGCTGTAAACAAAAAAGAAAGGCTGATATTTATTTTTATCAATAACAATTGAATGTAAAAAATTCTTTCTTACAGGTTTTTCAATATGGTGAGATACATAATAGGTTCCGTCTTCCCAAGTCCAAACAGATTTGTAGGCAATATGTTTTGCCAAACCGATAAGGCCGTAATCATTTATTCTGTTCTTGATTTCAGCCAAATTTGCTTCTTGTTTTGCTTCTTTACCGGATATATGACGTGTGAAAGCATCGTCGTCTTTGTTATAAGAACCGTTGTTTTTAAGGCCCATCATAATCCAATGCGTTAAAGGATATTCACATCTTTCCGATTGCTCCTTTGTGATAATTCCCGAGTTGTCGAATGCAGCGGTGTAAATGGTACTGACAAGACCAAACCCTGCAATAAGTGCAAGAAGCAGACAAGCAGTTTTCTTTACCTTAAATTTTAAGATTAAGAAAATAACTGCAACTGCTAAAAGCAAAATAACACTGCCCTTTAGTTTATAACCGCAGAATACCAACAAGCCGCATATTGCAAGCATAATATACTTTTTAATTCGATTCTCTGATTTAATTGCACAGATAAACAGATAAACCATACCGACGCAAAAGGGCATTGAAAGTGAATCGGTGTAATAAAAAGATACATAGGTATAATAAGGTGCAAATAAAAAGGATAAAATCAATACCATAAGGGCTTTTCTGTTACCGAAAACTTTTCTTGCAATAAATACAGTAAGAAGTACCGAAACATTTATTGCCGCAGCATTAACCACAATGGGAATAAACATAGGAACATATCCATAGTTTAAATAGGCAAGTCTGTATAGAAACGACAGAAAAAAAACAGCGGCAAAGTTATTGGGATATCGAATGAGATACTCATAATGATCTTGATAATATTCCTTTTGAATTAAGTCAAAATTACCTTTGCGAGCAAAATCAAGAGCATATTTATTCAGTTTTTCCAAGTCCGTTACAGGTTCCATTTGGAGCAAATAACCGACGATCAACTGAATGACCAGCATAATTCCTGCAACAGTGAAAATTATTATTTTGACGTTTTTGTCCGTAAGGTTTTGATCGGGTTTTATTATTTTATACTTTGCATTATTTTTATATTTCTGAATGAAAATATAAACAGCTGTAAAAATTACGAGAAGTAAAAGAAATGCAAGTACTATTAACGGACGTTCTTTTTCATCGTATTTATTATTTTTATTGCTGTAACCCATAAAAATAATAACGAAAAACATACATCCGAAGCTGATTAGAAAAATAATATTAAAAATTCTGTTTAATACTGTAGCTAATTTTTTTCCGTTCATTAATCCTCCGAAAATCATTAAAAATAAGATTTTGACGCTTTTGTCTATTAATATATTTTCCAATATATCTGCAAAAAATTCCGAATGACTGAAACAGGTCAATTTTATGATATAAAGAATATAAAATCAAGAATTTTATTAAAAATTATAATCTAAAAATTATAAAAGTCAAATATAAAAAAGCAGCCGGTGGGCTGCACATATCCGAGCAGACAGCACCATATTAAACTCTCTTATGCCCGACTGTTACCGAACAGCTTCCTATGAAGTAAAAAATAAGACTTTTATTTTATATTTTTTATGATATAATATTTAGTATAGCAAAAATCGGAGGCGGTAGTAATGGGATGTTCTCATAATTGTTCCGACTGCGGGGAAACCTGCAATGAAAGATCGGAAAAACAAAATCTTCACGAAAAACTCAATCCTTTAAGCAGTGTAAAAAAAGTTATCGGAATAGTATCAGGTAAAGGCGGCGTTGGCAAAAGTCTTGTAACGGCAGGTCTTGCAGTAGCCTTTAACAGAATGGGATATAAAACGGCCGTATTGGATGCGGATATTACAGGTCCGTCCATTCCAAAAGCATTTGGAATAAAGGAAAAATGCAAAGGAAATGATAATGGTCTTTTTCCTGTAACAACTGAAACAGGTATTGACGTTATGTCTGTTAATTTGCTTCTGCCAAACGAAACAGACCCCGTTGTATGGCGAGGTCCGATTATTGCAGGAACAGTAAAGCAATTCTGGAGCGACGTTATCTGGCAGAATATTGACTATATGTTTGTTGATATGCCCCCGGGTACAGGCGATGTTGCCCTTACTGTTTTCCAGAGTATTCCCGTTGACGGAATCGTTATTGTAACATCTCCGCAGGAGCTTGTATCAATGATCGTTGAAAAGGCAGTTAAAATGGCAAAAATGATGGACATACCTATTCTGGGTGTTGTTGAAAATATGAGCAGTTTTAAATGTCCCGACTGCGGAAAGGTTCATAAAATTTTCGGTGAAAGTAACATCCGTGAAACTGCTGATAAATTCGGAACAAAAGTTCTTGCGGAAATTCCAATAGACAGTGAGATGGCAAGCTTTACTGATAAAGGCAAAACAGAAGCCTTTAACGGTAATTACCTTGCGGAGGCGGCTTTAATAATTAAGAGGGATTTAGAATAAAGGAGGAATATTTATGGCTGAAAATACAGAAGTAAATCAACAAATAGCTGTAAAACAAAAGAAAGAAAAAACGTTTTCTTTTAAAGAGTATGTACTTAATATAAGAAACGTAGAATCAAGAGATTTCGGACTTGATGTTGTTAAGGTTATAGCAATGGTGTTTGTTTTAAGCGTTCACTTTTTTCTTTATAACGGACATTATTATAACTACATAATCGGACCGGATCAGGCAACAGATTTTATTTTAACAACAATTGTAAGAGATTTATTCTTTATTTGTGTACCGCTGTTCTTATTGGTTTCAGGTGCATTAAGTTATTATCATCCCGCAGATTTAACAAAAAAACATTTTGTTAAAATTACGCCCATTATTGTAAACAGCTTGATTATCGGAGCCTTTGTAATAATTTATAAGCTTGTAAATGCCACACCGAACGTATATGACCCTACACTTACTCCATACCGTTTGCTTCAGGGATTGTGGAGCGCAACATTGCCTCCCTACGGCTGGTACGTGAATATGTATGTTACACTGTTTGTGTTTATGCCCGTTATAGATATTGCCTATAATTCTCTTGACACTCAAAAGAAAAAGACTTGTATGATGGTAGTGTTTATTGTTATTACGTTTGTTCCCAAAGCATTAAACCAAATTAAAATTGAAGACCAGAGCCTTGGTGTAATGCCCAGCTATTTCTGTGCCATTCTTTGGCCTGCAACTTATTATGTAATAGGTAAATATATAAGAGAATTCAGCTTTAAAATAAACCGTGTTTTACTTAGCATGCTTTTAGTTCTATGCTTAATTTATCAGGCAATTAAAGTTTATCTTGGCGGTCAGGGAAAAACATTCTACAGCTCTCTGTATGCAGATAACGGAGACCTTATAACAATGATTACGGCAGTTTGCTTTTTCCTGATAGTTTATAATGTCAACACCCAAAATAAGACTGTAAGAAGTATTTTTGCTTCGCTTTCAAGCCTTACACTGTCCGTTTATCTTCTCTCTTGGTTTGGAGACCAGTTCTTCTATCATCAATTCAGCGCAATATTTAACCCTGGAATAAATAGCTTCGGCGATTACTTTTTACCCTTTATCAAGATAGTTCCCCTTAATCTTGTTATAAGCATTTTAGCGTCTTATATTGTAGGCGTTTTAATAAAACTTATAAGCAGGCCGTTAATGAAGTTTATGCTGACTTATAAATTAAGCAATTTGTTTAATAAGACAAATAACAAAGTTGAACTTCATAATGAAGAATAAACAAGTAAAATGCTCCATTTTGGAATTACCTTTCAAATGGAGCATTTTTTACTGTAAGGTTATCAGCCTAAACTTAATATTAAAAATCGGATATTTTTTATGTATGTTTTTCACAAATACATATAGAAAGTTTTAATTTTACTTATTCAATAAGTTTTGTTGATTTTTAAATATATTACAATATTGCATTTTAGATATAAAAATAATCTATGAATATCCTAAAATTATTTTTTCTAAAAGCTGATTTTTATAAGATATTTACTTTACTTTTAAAAACAAAAGTGATAAAATCTTATAAGGTACGCAATTGTATCAATAGCAGAATATTGCAGAAATCAAAACGCATTTCTGCATTAAATATTTAAGGAGGACAAATCCAATGGCAAGACAAATGAAAACAATGGATGGTAACAGTGCCGCCGCTCATGTTTCATATGCGTTTACAGATGTGGCAGCAATTTACCCAATTACCCCATCCTCTGTAATGGCTGATTTAACAGACCAGTTTGCAGTTCAGGGTAAAAAGAATTTATTTGGAAGAGAAGTTCAGGTTACTGAAATGCAGTCTGAGGGAGGTGCTTCAGGCGCAGTTCACGGTTCTTTGGCAGCAGGTGCCTTAACTACTACTTACACAGCATCTCAGGGCTTACTCCTGATGATTCCTAATATGTATAAAATGGCAGGGGAACTTTTGCCAAGCGTTATTCATGTTTCAGCTCGTGCATTAACAAGCCATGCACTTTCAATTTTCGGCGATCATTCAGATATTTATGCTTGCCGTCAGACTGGTTATGCAATGCTTTGCTCTAATAACCCTCAAGAGGTTATGGACCTTGCGGCAGTTGCTCACCTTTCTGCAATTAAGGGCAGAGTTCCTTTCCTTCATTTCTTTGACGGTTTCAGAACTTCTCACGAGATTCAAAAAATCGAAACATGGGATTATGACGATTTAGGTGATATGCTCGACTGGGACGCAGTTGAAGCATACAGAAGAAGAAGCTTAAATCCGGAACATCCGGTGATAAGAGGTACAGCTCAAAACGACGATATCTTCTTCCAGGCAAGGGAGGCTTGTAATAAATATTACGATGCAGTTCCTGAGGTCGTAGTTGAATATATGAACAAGGTAAACGCAAAAGCGGGTACAGACTACAAGCCTTTTAACTATTACGGTGCAGAGGACGCAGAGCATGTAATTGTTGCAATGGGTTCTGTATGCGACTGTGCAGAAGAAGTTGTTGATTACTTAAATGCAGCAGGAGAAAAAACAGGTCTTATTAAAGTAAGACTTTACAGACCTTTCGTTGCAGATTATCTTTTAAGCGAGCTTCCTAAAACAGTTAAAACTATATCAGTTCTTGACAGAACAAAAGAGCCCGGCTCAATCGGCGAACCGCTTTACCTTGATGTTCTTGCAGCTATCAACGGTTCAGACTTCTCTGACGTTAAGGTTTATACAGGTCGTTACGGTCTTGGTTCAAAGGATACAACCCCTGCTGATATCGTTGCCGTTTACAGAAACGCTCAGAGTGCAGCTCCTAAGAAGAGATTTACAATCGGCATTGTTGACGATGTTACAAATCTTTCCCTTGAAATTAAAGAAAATCCTGATACAACTCCTGCCGGCACAAGTTCATGTAAATTCTGGGGTCTTGGCGCAGACGGTACAGTTGGTGCAAATAAAAACTCAATTAAAATTATCGGCGACTATACTGATATGTACGCTCAGGGTTACTTTGCTTATGACTCAAAGAAATCAGGCGGCTTGACAGTTTCTCACCTTCGTTTCGGTAATACTCCTATTAAATCTACTTACTATATCAGCAAGGCTGACTTTGTTGCCTGTCATAATCCTTCATATGTTGACAAATATGATATGGTTGAAGACCTTAAGGAAGGCGGTTCATTCCTCCTTAACTGTCCTTGGGATGTTGATGAGCTTGATAAGCGTCTACCGGGTAAAATGAAGAGACTTCTTGCTGAAAAGAAGATCAATTTCTACACTATCGACGGTATCTCAATCGGTAAAGAAATCGGACTGGGCGGAAGAATAAATACAATTTTGCAGTCTGCTTTCTTTAAAATTGCCGACATTATCCCTGCAGAAAAAGCTAAGGAATATATGAAAGAAAAGGCTACTCAGTCTTACAGCAAAAAGGGTCAGGCTATTGTAGATATGAACCATGCCGCTATTGACAGAGGTATGTCAGACCTTAAAAAAGTTGAAGTTCCTGCTGAATGGCTTAACGCCGATGATACTTTAGTTGATGAAAAAGTTACTGAGGGCAGAGATGAAGTAGTTAAATATGTAAACGAAATTTTGAATCCTGTTAATGCTTATAAAGGAAATCAGCTTCCTGTATCTGCATTTATGGATCACGTTGACGGTACTGCTCCAAACGGTTCTTCCGCTTATGAGAAGAGAGGTATTGCAGTAGATGTTCCTCAGTGGATTCCTGAAAATTGTATTCAGTGTAACAGATGTTCTTATGTATGTCCTCACGCTGTAATTCGTCCTGCTGCTTTAACAGATGACGAAGCTGCAAATGCACCTTCAAATATTCAGACTCTTCCTATGACAGGTATGCCTGATCTTAAATTTACAATGACAGTTTCAACTCTTGACTGTACAGGCTGCGGTTCCTGTGCACAGGTTTGCCCTGGCAAAAAAGGAGAAAAGGCTCTTGTTATGAAGCCAATCGATTCACAGCTTGAGAGTCAGGAAGTATTCAATTATGCAAGAGACCTTCAGGATAAGCCTGAAGTAACAGAGAAGTTTAAAGAAACGACCGTTAAAGGCAGTCAGTTTAAACAGCCTCTGCTTGAATTTTCAGGCGCCTGCGCAGGCTGCGGTGAAACTCCTTATGCTAAGCTTGTAACTCAGCTTTTTGGAGACAGAATGTTTATTGCTAACGCAACAGGCTGTTCATCAATCTGGGGTGCTTCTGCTCCTGCAACTCCTTATACAGTTAATAAAAAAGGTTTTGGTCCTGCATGGCAGAACAGCTTGTTTGAAGATAACGCAGAGTTCGGTTACGGTATGGCTTTAGGTCAAAAAGCTATTCGCAGCAGACTTGCAGAGTATGTTGAGAAAATCGCTGATTTAACAGACAAACAGGATGTTAAAGACGCTTGTGCAGAGTATCTTAATACAACAACAGATTCAAAAGCAAACCGAGGTGCAACAGACGCTTTAATTGAAAAATTAGAGGTTCTCGCAGGAGAAAGCGGAGAAGTTGCAGAACTTGCTCAGAAAACACTTGTAGATAAAGATGAGCTTGCTAAGAAATCAGTATGGATCTTCGGCGGCGACGGCTGGGCTTACGATATCGGTTTCGGCGGTCTTGACCATGTAATCGCATCAGGCGAAAATGTAAATATTCTTGTATTCGATACAGAGGTTTACTCAAATACAGGAGGTCAGGCTTCAAAGGCTACACCTGTAGGTTCAGTTGCGCAGTTTGCAGCAGCAGGTAAATCTATGAAGAAAAAAGACCTTGCTGCTATCGCTATGAGCTACGGTTATGTATATGTTGCTCAGGTTGCTATGGGTGCAGATTATAATCAGTGCATTAAAGCTATGGTAGAGGCTGAAAGCTATAACGGTCCTTCAATCGTTATCTGCTATGCTCCATGTATCAACCACGGTATCAAGGGCGGTATGGGCATTGCTCAGAAAGAAGAGGAAAAGGCTGTTCAGGCAGGTTATTGGAACTGCTTTAGATTTGACCCACGCCTTGCAGACGAGGGCAAAAATCCGTTTATGCTTGACAGCAAAGCGCCATCTGCTTCTTATCGTGACTTCATTATGGGTGAGGTTCGTTATAACAGACTTGCTCGTGCAAACCCAGAAAGAGCAGAAAAACTCTTTACTAAGGCTGAAGACCTTGCAGAGAAGAAGTATGAGCATCTTGCAAAACTTGCAAGCTTTGAAGACGCAAAATAATTAAAAGTAAAAGCAAAAATAAATAAAAATTGACCGGCTCTGAATTGAGCCGGTCTTTTTTCGTGTAAATGAATATAGAAATATATATATTTTCATTTGATATTGTGTTAAGTTATAAAAAGCTTAATGAAATAACCACTTTGTAAAAACAATACAGAGCGGATAAATTTTAAAGATTAATCATTAGTGCAAACAGCAAAAACTGTTCCTTTGCTGTCTTTATAATAACATGATATATGCACTTTTTTAACAAAAATATTTTTTTAGTTTTCAAAGGAAACTTAATAATAAAAGCAAATTTACAGGATGTCTCAAATGAACATCTTTCCCTATTTATATATAAATTCATATGTAATTTACTTGTTTATTGAATTTTTAAATTATAAATAGTATAATATTTATAAATTTTACAGTATAATTCCCAAGCATAACAAAGGAATGAGCCTTTCATATTCTTTATCAAAATCAGATAGTGGCAGCGGGTTTTTGCCAAATCCTATTTCAACGGTAAATGCAGGCTTTTTAAAAAGACTTATAAACCTGTCTTTAAATCCTCCGCCGACCGCAAGACCCTCGGGTGAGCTTACCGTATATTTTGCAGAGTCAGCAAGTATATTTGCAATCATAAGACTGTCTTTGGGAGTGTATTTTCCAAAATCCCAGTAGATTTCCCTGCCCTGACTGTGAAACGCTAAAGCTTTTGAAAAACTGTTTATTTTACAAAAATTAATCAAGCCTGAACTTTCAGGCTCACTTTCGGGAGCTCTTCCGCCATAGCGTGTTTGTGAGGGATATAAAATTCTGTTTTTTATTTCAAGCCTTTTAAGCTGTTTCCATCCGGCATTAAAATTGTGATTTAAGTCAATTCCCCTTGCGTTTGCCTGCCAGCAGGAAGTGTCGTGGGTTATGTTGTCAACAATACGCTTGTATTTTCCTGCGGTTTTACTCCCGTTTATCTGGATTTCCACCCCGTCGGGATTTATGCACGGAATAATTGTAAGACCGCTGATTTTAACAAAATCATATATTCTGAAACAGAGTATATCCTGGTTTTCAGTAATGCTTTTACAACACTGCTCTAAAAATTTCAGCAAAACAATGCTTGTAAGCCACTCCATTCCGTGAAATGCACCTACATAAAGGGCTTTTTTCTGATTTTCTCCTATGGAGTAAGCATAAATAGGTCTTTGGCACAGGCTTTTTGCAACCAACTCCTTTTTTACAAATGGGAATTGTGCTGTTAATCTTTCTTCAATTTTACTTCTTTGCTCAAAATCGGGCATAATATTATAGTCAATATATTCAATCAAAAAATCATCTCCGGGAAGTGTTATAAATGGATTTAACTGAAAAAACTTTAAGCAGTCAAACGGTTTTTGACGGTAGGATTTTAAAAATTACGGTGAATGATGTTGAACTTCCTGACGGACAAAAATCAAAAAGAGAGGTCGTAGGTCATCCGGGAGGAGTTTGCATTGCTCCCCTTGACGGTGAAAATAATCTTTATTTTGTCAAGCAGTACAGATATCCATATCACGAGGTTGTGCTTGAGCTTCCGGCAGGTAAGCTTGAAAAAGGTATGACGCCTCTTGAAAACGGAAAAAGAGAGCTAAAGGAAGAAGTCGGCGCCGAGGGATATTCATTTATATCTTTAGGTCAGCTTTATCCCTCACCGGGGTATACTGCTGAAATCATTCACCTTTACGCATGCAAAATTAAAAGCATCGGCGAACAACAGCTTGATGAAGGCGAATTTTTAAATGTTGAGAAAATTCATATTGACAAAGCAGTTGAAATGGTGCTTAATAATCAGCTTCCCGATTCAAAAACGCAAACTGCGGTTTTAAAATTATCGCTTCTTTTAAAAAGCGGAAAAATATAAGGATAGGTATATAAAAATTTATGCAGATTTTTAATGAGTTAGTACCCACAAGAGAACATTCGGCGGCGGCGCTTGGCTTTTTTGACGGAATACATATGGGTCACAGAGCAGTTCTTGAAAAGGCTGTAAGCACAAAAAAAGACGGACTTACTCCCGTTGTTTTAACCTTTTCAAAAAGTCCTAAAGAAGTAATTTCGGGAAAAATCTTTGAAACTCTTGAAACCTTTGAGCATAAAGCAAAGCATCTTGAAAAAGCAGGTATCGAAAAGCTTTATGCTGTAAACTTTTTAAGTGTCAAGGATATGTCCCCCAGTGAGTTTGTCCTAAAAATTTTAATACAAAAATTAAATGTAAAACAGGTTTTCTGCGGATTTAATTATCACTTCGGAAAAGGCGGAAAAGGAACAGGAGAAACTCTTGTATCTGTTTGCAAGGAATTTGGAATCACCGCAAATGTTGTGCCGCCCGTTATAATCGACGGAGAGATCGTATCTTCAACAAAAATACGCACCCTTTTAAAAGATGGCAACATCAAACAGGCAAATAAACTTTTAGGCTATTATTTCGGCATAAAAACCGATATCATTCACGGCAATCATATAGGAAAAGGTCTTGGTTTCCCGACAATAAATCAGCCTGTTAAAGAGGGAATTATTGTTCCTAAATTCGGAGTATATGCGTCGGTTGTTACAATAGACAATAAAAAATACTGCGGTGTTACCAATGTAGGGGTAAAGCCGACTATCGGTGAGTATAAACCTCTTTATGAAACCTGGATGCCAAAATATACAGGAGGGGATATTTACGGCAAAACTGCAACCGTTGAGCTTAAAGAATTTATCCGCCCCGAAACAAAGTTTAAAACCCTTGAGGAACTAAAGCAGACTGTTCTGAAAAACGGAGAGCAGGCACTTGAAATAATAGGAGCGCTTTAAAATTTTGAGAGGTGAATAAAATGACCCCTGAAACACTATCCGTAAACGGAAAAGATTTTAAAGTAATAAAATTATTAGGAAAAGGCAAAGGCGGATATTCTTATTTGGTAACTGATAAAAAAGATTATTACACGCTAAAGCAAATCCATCATGAGCCTTGTTCCTACTATCAGTTCGGAGATAAAATACAAGCGGAAATTAACGATTATAGACATCTAAAAAATATAGGAATTGAAATACCTAAAATGATAGATGTTGATATTGAAAACGAGCGGATTTTAAAGGAATATATTGAGGGAGAAACTATCTATGACCTCGTTTTGCAGGATAAAATGAAGGAAATTTATTTGAAACAAATTAAAGATATGTGCAGGTTGCTTTATCCTGCAAATACAAATATAGACTACTTTCCCACAAACTTTATAGTTCAGAACGATAAAATATATTACATAGATTTTAAATGTAACGATTATATAAAAGAATGGAATTTTGAAAATTGGGGAATTAAGTATTGGTCAAAAACTCCTGAATTTTTAAAATATGCAGAAAATCATAAATAAAGTGCTTAACAGCAGAGAATTAAACGATATTAGAATAAAATTCTTATAATAAAAACGCCAATTGGTTTTACTTTTAACCGATTGGCGTTTTATATCGTTATGTTGTTTTTGATTTTTTCAAATGTCTTTTCTCCTATACCGCTTACATTCATTATTTCATCAATTGATGTAAAATTTCCGTTTGAGCTTCGGTAATCAATAATCTTTTGTGCTTTGCTGGGACCAATTCCGTTGAGAGTTGCAAGGGTTTCTGCGTCTGCCGTATTTATATTTATTAAATAACTTTCAGTTTCTACAGGTATTGTTTCAGAACTGTCAGGTTGATTAATTTCTTCATTATTATCTACAGGCACCGTTTCTCCATTAATATCTTCATTAGTATTTTCGTTAATTTCTTCGGATACGGTCGCTGACATATTATCTGAATGTATAACTGTGGCGGTTGCAGGTTTTGGAGTGTAAAACAAGGTAACAAGCATAGTAACGCTTACAAAAATTAAGCCGACAGCAACTATTAACATTTCAGGAGAGTTGTTAAACCGCTTCATCTTACCATTTCCGATACAAATAAACTTGTATTTTAATCATAATATATGGAAAATTTTTCCTCAATAAAATTTACTTAATTGTAACGAGAAATGTTTTCACCGCGTATAATAGTTGGCTTAAAATCTATATTTGGGTAAAGATAAATGCGCTTGATTAAAATTGAATTTATAAAAGAAATTACAAATTTGTTTTTTGAGCACATCTTTCAATTTAAAGTCACTCTACTTACATCGTAAAATCTTAATTAAATCTTAATAACTTTACCGCTTTATTCTTAAACGGGTATCGTATATAATAATAGTCAAGGAGGATGACATATGTACAATATCCTGATTTGCGATGATGAACAGGACATCATCAACGCACTTAAAATTTATTTATCCAATCCCGACTATACAATGTTTGAGGCTCATACTGGATATGAAGCTCTTGACATTATAAATCAGGAAAATATTCATCTTGTCCTGATGGATATTATGATGCCTGATATGGACGGAATTTCTGCAATGGTAAAGCTTAGGGAGTTTTGCAACATACCGGTAATACTGCTGACTGCCAAAAGTGAGGACACTGATAAAATTTTAGGACTTAATGTTGGTGCTGACGATTACATAACAAAGCCCTTTAATCCTGTTGAAGTAGCGGCAAGAGTCCGTTCACAGCTAAGAAGATACTTACAGCTCGGCTGTGGAGAAATACGGTCTGACAGCTTTGTAATAGGAAATATTGAGCTTAATGACAGAACCAAGGAGGTTACTGTTGACGGCGAAGAGATATCTCTTACGCCTAAGGAGTACGATATTTTAAAACTTTTAATGTCTAATGCCGACAAGGTATTCTCGCCGAAAGATATTTATTTAAAGGTCTGGAAAGAAACACCTTTAGGAAGCGACAATACCGTTGCAGTTCATATTCGTCACTTGCGTGAAAAGATTGAGATAAATCCCGCAGAACCCAGATATCTGAAGGTCGTTTTCGGTCAAGGTTACAAAATAGAGAAAGGAAAACGAATATGAAATTTTTTGATAAAATTAATAATAAAAATATAATGAAAAGCAAAAAGGTACATACTCAGAAAAATTACGATAAAAACTGTACTCCTCTGACTCATCGTACCCCTGCAAAGGTTGCGGCATTTATTCTTGTAATTATTATGTTAATGACGACCGCGGCCAGCGCTGCAGGTGCAATAATAATATCTCAGGAGAATTTGTACTCAATTTCCAAAACAGATTATATACACAATACCTATATTAGTTTAGTCCAAGAGGATATTGAGGAAATAGCGCAGTATTTAAAAAATGACCAGCTATTGTTTGCAGATAAATATTGTGCAGACAAAAATATTTACTCTATCCAAATATTAAACAGCGGCAACAAAAAAATTATATGGGAATTTAAAAACGACAGAGAGCCTGAAGGTGTAATTGAGATTAACTTTTCCTACGAGGGTTCCTATATAAATGATTATAATTTTATTGACGTAAAAGCTGAAATTTACGAAAAACCTATAATAGATGATAATTATATGTTTACACATAACATTATTGATTTCTTATATACAATGCGTTACTGGGTTTATGTATTTGCAGTATTATCGTTTATTTGTGCCGCAGTATGCTTTGTATTTCTGATTTGTGCTTCAGGTCACAAAAAGGGATTTACTGAAGTAAAAGCAGGGTGGGGAACAAAAATCCCCTTTGATTTGCTTACCGCCTTATTTGTGTTTTTTCTGTTTAGCGTAACTGAAATTTTCTTTGGCGGCCATTATTATCTTACCAATACCGTTCATATTATTTTGTTCCTTATTATTTTTATCACAGTTATGTCATCAGTTACTTTAGGATGGTTTATGAGCCTTGCAGTTCGCATTAAATTAGGCAAATGGTGGGAAAATACTATTATTTACCGTATACTCAGATTATTGTGGAAAGGTGTAAAGGCTTTATTCAGCTTACTGAGCAAAATTCCCATTGTATGGAAAAGCTCATTAATTGTTGCGGGCATATGCTTTGCGGAACTTATTTTAATGTTGATATCGTGGAATGATTACGGAAGTATGATGAAGCTTTGGTTCTTTACAAGCATAGTTTCGGGAATAGCAGTAATATACTTTTCAGTTGTGCTTAAAAAGCTTCAAAAGGGCGGAGAGGCACTTGCAAACGGCGATTTAAGCTACCATATTGATACTACAAAGCTTCACGGAGATTTTAAAAAGCATGGAGAATGCCTTAATAATATAGCGGCAGGAATGACTGTTGCCGTTGAAGAAAGGCTGAAAAGCGAACGCCTTAAAACAGAGCTTATAACAAATGTTTCCCACGATATAAAAACTCCGCTCACGTCAATAATCAACTATACTGATTTAATCAGCAAAGAGCCTTGCAGTAATGAAAAAATCACGGAGTATTCTCAGGTGTTGTTAAGGCAGTCGGAACGCTTAAAAAGATTAATTGAGGATTTAGTAGAGGCGTCAAAAGCGTCAACGGGAAATTTAGAAGTTCTTTTAGCTCCGTGTGAAGCAAATATATTGCTGACTCAGGCGGTAGGTGAATATGAGGAAAAATTGAAAAATAAAAATCTTGAACTTATAACAAATCAGCCTGAAAATCCGATAATGATAATGGCTGACGGCAAAAGACTGTGGAGAGTTTTCGACAACCTGATAAACAACATTTGTAAATACGCTCAAAGCTCCACAAGAGTATATTTATCGTTAGAAAATCAGGGTGACGAAGCGGTAATCACATTCAAAAATACATCTCACGCTCCGCTGAATGTATCAGCAGAGGAGCTTATGGAACGATTTGTACGAGGGGATTCCTCACGACATACCGAAGGCAGCGGACTCGGACTTTCAATTGCAAAAAGTCTTACTGAACTGCAAAAGGGTAATTTAGAAATAACTATTGACGGAGATTTGTTCAAAGTTACGCTTCGCTTTCCTGTTATTAATTAATATTAAACAAGGGACTGTATTTAAATATAGTTCCTTGTTGCTTTTTATTTATATTTTCAGCTTATGATTTTAAGTTTTCACAGAAAAAGGCTCCCCCTGACGAGAGAGCTGTCAAAGCGTTATCTTTGACTGAGGGAGAGACAAGAATAACATAAAGTTAAAAAATAATATATAAATTTCATTAATAATACTGCTTTAACTAAAACTTAAATAATCTTTTTAATTTATTATTTTAAAATCTCTCCCTCCGTCTGCGGCTTCGCCGCAGCCACCTTTTTCTGCGAAAACGGCAACCCTTTTGTCACTTCGTGACATATCCCCTTGTAGGGGAATTTCTCGTCATAGGGAGGCAATATGTCACTTAAATGTTTTACTTTATTTTATCTCGCTTAAGTTTACGGCATTGCGTCAGAGTCAGCCAGATTTTTCACAAAGATTTTCTCATGTTTTTATTTTATAAAATACACTTATTTTGTAAACTATATTTATTGCTTATTATACAAAAATTATATTCCTTTTATAGAACTATTGCCCATAGAGTTTTTAACGTATAAGTGATAAAATATATATATATTTATTTAGAAGGTGATTTCTTGAAATTAACTAAAATCTTTTCTGTGATACTTGCAATAATTATGTTGCTGAGTACCTGCATAATTGTAAATGCGGCAGAAACAAAAGAAGTAAAAACTGGCGCTGTTACTAATGCTACACAGCCTACTCTGTACGCTCACGGTGTCAGCGGCAACAGTGAAGAATCAGAAGCATGGCAGAAAATGCAATGGAACAATATCAAGGGCTGCAACTATTTCTATCTGCCGTCCGGTGCGGGCAACGAATCAGTTGAAATATATAACAACAGTACCTCAGATATAACCATCGACAGTACAAAGATTCCTGCAAACACAGCTGTTTTATTTAACTATAGCACAGATAAAACCTATCAGGTCAACATAAACGGAAAAACAAGTACCTTAAAGTTTATGAAATCTACTGCCGAAGCCGCCGTTTATCTGAACAATTTAAATGCAGACGGCAACGGAAAAGGTCTTTGGCAATACCTTACTGAAGATAAATCCAATTCTGCTACTGCGACAGGTGCAATTGTAGGACAGGACGGTTCAGTTGACAATACAACCGTTAAGAAAATCAAAGGCAGAGGAAATACAACATGGTATGCAGACAAAAAGCCTTTTAACATTACATATAATGAAAAAGTTTCAATTGGTGGAATGGAAAGCGGCAAAAAGTATTCTTTCCTTGCAAACTTCCAAGACGCTTCCCTTTCAAGAAACAGATTCTTATACGACCTTTCCGATGCGGTAGGTATGCCATATGCATCTGATTCACGCTATGTTGATTTTTATGTGGACGGCGAATACAAGGGTTCATATCAGGCAGCGCAGAAAGTAGATACAGGTTCCGGAAATTTGCTTGGAAAAATTGACGAAGAACAAAGCTACTTAAATGAAGACGGTACACTTGCAGATAACTTCGCATTTGTCTGCGAGATTGATGCAAGTGCAAGTAATGAGGATTACTTTTTCGACTCGGAAACAGGAAATAAAATTACATTAAAGGTTCCCGAATTATCTTCCGCCGACGCATACTATAATGAGGTTCTTGATATTGCCCGTGAAAAATTCGATGCTATGTTTTTTGCGGTTGAAGAAAATGCATCAAACCTTAATGACCTTATTGATATTGAATCGTTGGCTAAGCTTTACTTAATAAACGAATTAGGTAAAAACTGGGATTCAGGCGTATCAAGTACATTCTTTGTATACAAGCAGGATCAAGACGGCAACTGGAAGTTTTACGCATCTCCTGTATGGGATTACGATAACTCCTTAGGCAACGCAACAGGTGTTCAGGACGATCTGCGCCGTATGAAAGTCAGAGATTATACAAATCCTACCGGCTGGTGGTGCGAATATAAGGGCAAGGCATCCTACGGTGATAACATTTTGTCATATGCTGCAACAAACCCACAGGTAATGGATACATCTAAAAAAGTTTGGACACAGAACTTTGTTCCAGCCCTTGAAAAATTTGCAGGCACAGGCGTTGATGAAGGCGAGCTGTACTCATCAGATGTTTACTACAGCTATATAAGCGATTCAGCAGATATGAACTATACACTTGGCTGGGCACTGTACACGGGTGGCTGGATTTGCGACCATTCATCTTTAAACATATGCACTTATAATTATGAAACAAACACATTCACACAGTCAGAAACTGCGACAAAATATGATACATCTACCTTTAAAGGCGAATATGATTATGCGGTTGACTGGATGATGAGTCGTGCGGCTTGGTTAAGCTCAGAATTATATGACCCATCCTATGTAATACATCCAACAGAAGAGATCTTAGTTGGTGATGTAGATTTTGACGGCGATATAAATGTTAAAGACGCTACATTAATTCAATTATATATAGCTAATCTCAGTACATTTAGCAATAATACGGCATTAGACGCTGCCGATGTTGACAACAGCCTTGACGTAGATGTAAAGGATGCAACATATATTCAACTGTATTGTGCAAATATGGAAGCTGAAGGCAGCATTGTAGGTACAACTAAACAGGTTTTAAATAATCAATAATAACAATTGCAGTTATTTTAAACAACAAAAAGTTAAAAGCGTTTCAGCATACATCAGCAAACATAAAAATTATTATATCAAAAAATTTTTCAGGAAGAACCTTTGGTGAAGGCTTTTCATTTTTGTCAAATTTTATTACATTATTGAGTAAATTATCGCTTATTGTATAAAAATAAACTTACATTTATAGAAATATTGACAATAGAGTTTTTTATTATTAAATGTTAAAATAAATATGTACATTTTAGTAGAAGGTGATTTAATTGAAACAAACAAAAATCATTTCTGTGATACTTGCAATAATTATGGTGCTAAGTACTTGTATAATTGCAAACGCAGCAGAATCAAAAGAAGTAATAACAGGCGCTATTACAAATGCAAGGGAACTCACATTGTATGCTCACGGTGTCAGCGGCAATAGTGAGGAAACAGAAGCATGGCAGAAAATGCAGTGGAACAATACTCAAAACTGCTATTATTTTTATCTGCCCTCAGGTGCAGATAATAAAACAGTTGAAATTTATAATAACACTACATCAACAGCAACCATAGGTAGTACATCCATACCTTCTGAAAAAGCAGTATCAGTAAGCTATGATACACATACGACCTATAATGTAAATTTTGCAGGTCAGCAACGTAAATTAAAATTCATGAAGTCTACAGCTGAGGCTGCTGTTTATATGAACAATTCAAATGCGAACGGCAACGGAACAGGTCTTTGGGAATACCTTTCACAGAACAAATCAAACTCTGCTACTGCAACGGGTGCTATTATCGGCAAAGACGGTTCCGTTGACAATACAACTATTAAAAAAATTAAAGGCAGAGGCAACACAACATGGGATAAAGCAAAAAAGCCTTTTAATGTTACATATAATGAAAAAGTTTCCATTGACGGAATGGAAAGCGGCAAAAAATATTCATTCCTTGCAAACTATCAGGACGGTTCTCTCTCAAGAAACAGATTTTTATATGACCTTTCCGATGCAGTAGGTATGCCTTATGCATCTGATTCACGCTATGTTGATTTTTATGTTGACGGCGAATACAAAGGTTCATATCAGGCTGCTCAGAAGGTAGACACCGGTAATGGCAATCTGCTTTCAGATATAGATGAAGAAGGTTATTTAAACGAGGATAAAGTTACAATGGCAAAAGACTTTGCTTTTGTTTGCGAGATTGATGCAAGTGCAGGCGACGAAGACTATACTTTCCGCTCATCTTCAGGAAACAATGTCACAATGAAGGTTCCCGAATTGTCAAGGGGAGACAAATATTATAATGATGTCCTTGACTACGCACAAAAAAAATTCGACGCTATGTTTGATGCAATTGCAAGTAACGCCTCAAACCTTAATGATATTATTGATGTCGATTCATTAGCAAAGCTTTATTTAATTAACGAGTTGGGCAAAAACTGGGATTCAGGCGTATCAAGTACTTTCTTTGCATATAAACAGGATGAAAACGGCAATTGGAAGTTCTATGCTTCTCCTGTATGGGATTATGACAACTCTCTGGGCAACGCAACAGGTGTTCAGGATGACTTATGGCGAATGGGTGTTGATGATTATACAGAACCTTCCGGCTGGTGGTGCGAATATAAAGGTATAGTTTCTCAAAATAACATAATTTCCAATGCTGTCAATAACAAGGACGTTCGTGCTGCTGTTCCGAAAGTTTGGTTTGAAAAATTTGTTCCTGCACTTAAAACATTTACAAGTACAGGTGTTTCTGATGGAGAGTTATATTCAAAAGATGTTTACTATAACTACATAAGCGGTTCTGCTGATATGAACTATACAAGCGGTTGGGAGTTAATTACAGGAAGTTGGATCAGCAATCACTCTATGTTATATGTTTACACTTATGATTATGATACTCACACACTTACAACTCCAACTAAGGCAACTGCTTATGATTCAAGTAACTTTGAAGGTGAGTTTAATTATACAGTTGATTGGATGTTGAGCCGTTCCGCTTGGTTAAGCGATCAATTTTATAATGGCTACACCCCATCTGAGTCGGTTCCTACAACTGTTCCTAAGACAGAGCCTACAACAGTACCTAAGACAGAGCCTACAACAGTACCTAAGACAGAGCCTACAACAGTACCTAAGACAGAGCCTACAACAGCACCTAAGACAGAGCCGACAACAACACCTAAGACAGAGCCGACAACAACACCTAAGACAGAGCCGACAACGGATGAACCTTCAACGACTGAACCTCCCGTATTAGATGGTGTTATAATTGGTGATATAGACTCTGATGAAGACATAAATGTTAAAGACGCTACATTAATTCAACTTTATTTAGCAAACTTAAACGTTTTTGGTCCTAAACAATTACTTGCCGCTGATGTTGATAACAGCGGAGAAATAGATGTTAAGGACGCAACTTATATTCAGCTGTACTGTGCAAATTTGTTGTCTGAAAACTTTTTTATAGGCAGCAAAAAATAATTCACGTACATATATAAATACTTTTATCGGTTAATACAAATAACAAAACCGCAGGACATAATGTTCTGCGGTTTTATATTTAAGATGAATATTACGTTGCTATATTTCCTCAACTGTTATTTCTGTTTTTGGGATTTAACAATGCTCTCGCCCTTTAGTGGAGCCTTTTTCGGACAAATAAAGAATTTTGCCCTGCTTATATCTTATATATATAAATAAAACATTAATATAATTCTGCGGACAACCGCAAGCGTCGTCCAAAAATATTTTATAAAATATTTTTTATAATACTGAAACCGTATTGCCTCAATATACGATGTTAAATATTTCTCCAATTTTTCTTATATGGCTTTTATTTTACTTATACTGTGGTATAATTATTTAATAAAAACTATCAGGCGGTTTTATGGTTAAATTATTTAAAAGATATTTAAAGGATTATAAATTTCAGCTTATTATCGGTCCGTTGTGTAAGCTGTTTGAGGCAATTTTAGAACTTATTGTGCCTCTTGTTATGGCAAACATTATTGATTTCGGCGTTGCAAATAAGGATACGGGATATATTCTTAAAATGGGTGGAGTTATGGTGCTTTTAGGCGTTATCGGTCTTTGCAGTGCTCTTGTTTGCCAATACAGCGCATCCGTTGCCTCTCAGGGATGCGGAACAAAAATGAGGAACGATTTATTTAAGCATATTAATTCTCTTTCTCACAAAGAGCTTGACGAGCTTGGAACACCGTCTCTTATAACCAGAATGACAAACGACATCAACCAAATTCAAAATGCAATTGCTATGCTTATAAGGCTTGCTTTAAGAGCACCGTTTCTTGTAATAGGCGCAATGGTTATGGCTATGATTATAGACATTAAAATGTCTGTAATATTTTTTATTGCGGCGATTTTAATAGCGCTTGTGCTGTATTTAGTAATGACTAAAAGCGTTCCCTTTTTTAAGGCAATTCAAAAAAAGCTTGACAGGGTTTCTCTTATATCAAGAGAAAATTTATCTGGCAACAGGGTTATTAGAGCATTTTCAAAGCAGGAACAGGAACAAAATAGATTTGAAGAAATTTCCGACGATTTATCTTATACTTCAATTAAGGTAGGCAAGCTGTCCGCCCTGTTATCTCCTGCCACATTTGCAGTCACAAATCTTGCCATTGTTATTATCGTATGGTTTGGCTCAAAGGGAGTAAATACAGGCAGAATTATGTCAGGCGACATTATTGCACTTGTAAACTATATGACCCAAATTTTACTTGCAATGGTAGTTGTAGCAAACCTTGTTGTACTTTTTACAAAGGCTTCTGCATCTGCACAGAGAATAAATCAGGTTTTTGAAACCGAAAGCTCTGTTAAAGAGAACGAAAACACAAAAATCACTCCCAATATAACCGCTCCTAAAATTGAATTTGATAATGTTAGTTTTTCTTATTCGGAGGGTGAAAATGCCCTTTCTAATATCACCTTTAAAATAAACAAGGGCGATACTGTCGGAATTATCGGCAGAACGGGAAGCGGAAAATCAACATTAATAAACCTGATTCCCAGATTTTATGATGTAAAGAGCGGTAAGGTTTTATTTGACGGAGTAAATGTTAAGGATTATCCTTTTTCCGATTTACGCAGACAAATCGGAATTGTTCCCCAGCAGTCCGTTTTATTCAGCGGAACTGTAAGAGAAAATATGAAATGGCAGAATTCCGATTCATCTGACGAGGATATTTTAAGGGCATTGGAAATTGCACAGGCAAAGGATTTTGTTCTTGAAAAGCCTTATGGTCTTGATGCACAAGTCGTTCAGGGAGGAAAAAACTTTTCAGGCGGACAGCGGCAAAGACTTTGCATAGCAAGGGCAATTGTATCTATGCCAAAGGTTTTAATTCTTGACGACAGCTTTTCCGCCCTTGATTTTGCAACTGACGCCGCTTTGAGAAAAGCATTAAAAGAGAAAACAGACAATATGACGGTTATAATAGTTTCTCAAAGATGTTCAACGATTAAAAACTCGGATTTAATTCTTGTTCTTGATGACGGAAAGCTTGCAGGCAAGGGCAAACACAGCGAGCTTCTTGAAAGCTGTTCGTTGTATAAGGAGATCTGCCTTTCACAGCTTGATAAAGAGGAGGTCCTTAAATAATGGAAAAAACCTCCGCAGTAAAAAAAGTTTTGAAATATTCAAAAACATACATGCCTTACTTTATTTTTGCACTTATTTTTGCAATAATCAGCGTTTCCCTGATGTTGTATATACCTGTACTGGTTGGTGAGGCAATAGATAATATTATTGCACAGGGCGAAGTGCATTTTGATATTATTTTTCAGATTTTAATGTATATCTTAGTTGCCATTGCAGGAGTCGTTATATTTCAGTGGGCAATGAATTTCTGCACAAATTCCATAAGCTATAAAACCGTCAGAGATTTACGCCGTGATATTTTCAAAAAATTCAACACTACGCCCTTATCTTATATTGACTCCCACCCTCACGGCGATTTAATCAGCCGAATGGTAAATGATGTTGACGCTATCGGCGACGGTTTAATTCAGCTGATTACACAATTGTTTTCAGGAGTTGTAACAATTGCCGGCACAATTATTTTTATGATATCAATAGATGTAAAAATTGCTCTTGTAGTTGTAATTGTTACACCTCTTTCCCTGTTTGTTGCGGCATTTATCGGCAAGCTCTCAAGCAAAAGGTTTAGGGAACAACAGGAATTGCAGGGTACGATAAGCGGATATGTTGAAGAGCTTATCGGCAATCAGCAGATTGTTAAATCTTTTTCATATGAAGACAGGTCTTTTGAAGCCTTTAAAAAATATAACGATGAGCTTTATACCGTTGGCCTAAAAGCACAAATTGCCGGCGCTCTTGCAAATCCAAGCACAAGGTTTGTAAACGCACTTGTGTATGCTTCAGTAGGTATTTTCGGTGCAATAACTGCTGTTTCAGGGGGAATTACCGTCGGCGGTCTTTCCTGCTTTTTAACCTATGCTAATCAGTATACAAAGCCCTTTAATGAAATCACCGGCGTTTTAACACAGCTTCAGACTGCTGTTGCGGCGGCAAAAAGGGTGTTTGAAGTTTTAGAAGAGGATTCCGAAATTCCCGATAAAGCCCCGGGCGATACACTCTCACCCCAAAAAGGCACTGTTGAATTTAAAAACGTCTTCTTTTCTTATACAAAGGAAAAAAGCCTTATTGAAAACTTTTCCTTAAAGGTGGAAAAAGGACAGCATATTGCCATTGTAGGACCTACAGGCTGTGGAAAAACCACAATGATAAATCTGCTAATGCGTTTTTATGATGTTACAAGCGGTGAAATTCTTGTTGACGGAGTAAACGTTAAGGATTTAAACAGAAATGAACTGAGAAGTAAATTCGGAATGGTATTGCAGGACAGCTGGCTTTTTAACGGAACCATAAGAGAAAATCTGATGTACGGCAACGAAAATGCAACAGAGGAACAGATGATAAATTCTGCAAAGCAAGCCTATGCCCACAGCTTTATTAAGCGTATGCCGAAAGGCTATGACACTGTAATTTCGGAGGATGTCTCGAACCTGTCTCAGGGACAAAGACAGCTTTTATGCATTGCAAGAGCAATGCTTTCAAACCCGTCTATGCTGATTCTTGACGAAGCAACAAGCTCAATAGATATTTTAACGGAACAGCGTGTTCAGAAAGCTTTTGCAAGAATCATGGAGGGCAGAACAAGCTTTGTTGTTGCACACAGACTTTCTACAATTAAAGAAAGCGACTTAATTCTTGTTATGAACGACGGAAATATTGTAGAGCAAGGAAACCACGAAACTCTCCTTGCCAAAAACGGATTTTATGCAAAGCTCTATAACAGCCAGTTTGCAAAGCAGTAAAAAAAGAGAATGTTTTTGCAAAAAAGTTTTATATAAAAATCAGCAAGAGCAGAAATGCTCTTGCCTTATTTTATATATTCTATTTAATAGTTTTAGCTTAAAGTATCAACTGTTTTGTCCTTTGCAACCTTTGGAACCTGCTCAATTATTCGTTTAATTCTGCTTTCATATACAGTACCCACGGTCCTGCCGTTTAAAACCGCAATATATTTGCCTGAATCTGATTTATAGAAGCTGACTGTATCTGTATCGGCCTTTGTGGAATAGGTATATGTGACGGTTAAAACAGGTGAACCTGACGGGTCGAAAGCTTTATTATCTGCTCTTTCGGTATACGCAACATTTTGGAAGAAAATATTGAAGTTATCAAGAGAAACAATTACAGAACCGCATTTAACGGTCGTGGTACTGGTTGTTGTTTCCGAACCTTCATTATCTGTTGAAGTAGATGTTTTTGTTGTAAGGTCAAACTTATAATCGGTATTGCCGTCGTTTAAGGTCATGGACGTAATAGCTGTAAATTTGGGATTCAAAACATAAGTTGAAATTAAATCTTCATATTTTAATGTAGTCCACGGAAGGTTTTTGCCTGCCATTTTATAAATTACCTTTCCTCCCGTTTTCATTAAGAAAACATTACCCTTAGAATCAGGCTCGGACGCAATTAAATCAAAGGTTTCGTCAGGATATTCCCCCACTATATGAACAAACGGCTTATTAAGTCCGCAGTCGCTGATTTGTTTATCAGAAGGGTTTGCATAAACAACGCTGTCTGCATAAAGTCCTCTGATTGCACCTGTAATTAAGCTTGTTTTATTATCATCAGCAAAAAATGTTTCAGGCTTCTGAATAACGAATTGAGCGGAATTTGATTCGTCTTTATTCTGAACAAATTCGACATCTTTTGGATAATTTGTACCGCTTAATATAACTTTTGTCGGAGTTCCGTTATCATCAGAAGCAGCGGCATCGTTAATTGTTAAGGAAATCAAATCATTAACGCTGAAAAGCAAAGCAGAGACAGAATCATCATCTACAAGATAAATAGAAGGGCCTGAACCAAATTTTACATAAGAACCTGCTTCCATCGGAGCCTCACCGCCTACAATAATTACCGCAGTTGTTTTGTCCGTATAAGTTATTGTAGCGGTAGCTCTTGGGTTTTCAAAGCCGAAGTCTTTTTCGTTTGCTCCGTCAATGCTTGCAACGCTTGTAAAATCAAGAGCCGCTGCATTGTTCGCAATACTGTCAGCCTGACCTGTCTGAAGGTCAAAATCTTCATAACCTACAAGAGTATAAACTGTAGCCTCGGTTGTTGTATTACCATCTTCATCGGTTGTAGTAGGTGTAGTTGATTTTATTTCATAGCTTCCTGATGTATTTTCAATCTTAATAGTTGAAATATCTGCCGGAACATAATCAATAAGAGTTCCGTAGCTGTTGTTATCAAGTTCACCCTTTTCATTTAATTCAAGCTGAGCCTGATGAACGCCTTCATCATCAACAGAAGTTGAAACAGAAGTACCTTCGTCTATAGAATCGCCTAAATCCTCAGTTTCCGCAGGCAACAACAAAAGCAAAACCAAAACGCCCGCAAGTACTGCTGCACAAACCAAAGCAACAATAAGAAGCTTTGTATTTTTCTTCATTATTTATTCCTCCTGCGAATCCATATTACAAGACCGGCAACAAGAACAGCAAGGGGAACAATGATTACAAATAAAATCATTAAGACATTCTGACCTGCAAGGTCAATGCCTAATGTGGGTTTATCCATAGATTTGCTTTCAATTGTAATACCAATATTATCACGGTCAGCAAGTGTATTTACGGTATTTACAAGAAATGCAGAGTTGTTGTAGCTGTTGTAAGACATAATTGAACTTGAAAACATTTCAAATGAACCAAATACTACAACATTGGACTCGGCACTTTCAGAGTTAGTTTGCGTACCCTTAACAGCAACGTTCAATTCTTCTCCTGTGATAGCACTTCCGTAATCCCAGTTGTTGTTGGATTTTTCTGAATAAGGCAAAATACCTGCTGCTTTAGATGTAGTTAAAACGGGAGATGCAGCCTCAGTATCAACAATTTCAACGCCTCTTGCATAAGAGGATACAACAGGAATAGACGGATTTTTAAGTTCATCCGTAAATACATCTTTATAATTTGTTAACGAAACCAAATATGTGTTAGATACAAGGTAATTTGCATCCGTTTCAAAAATCACTCCGTTGCTCATTTTTATTCCCCATTTTTCAAGGAAAACATCAAGGTTCGGAGTATTTTCAAGGTCATAGTTTGCAGCATAAATTAAGGATTTTCCGTAATCACCGTTGTTGTTAAGCCAGCTTTCAATCTTTTCAATGGAAGAGGTATCAAGGTCAACAGAAGGAGCAAACAGGAATGCAACCTCTGCATCTTCATCAAGATTTGCAGTTGTAAGGTTAACTTCATTTACCTGATATGCGTTATTTTCAAGTAATTCCTTAATTGCCGAACTGTCCTGTTCTGAATTGCCCGAAATTATATCTACAACTGTTTTATCTTCGGTCGTTACGTTAAGCGCAGCCGTAACGATTGACTGCTCAACGGTTGATGCAGTAAAATTCATTGTGCCGTAATAGTAGTATGTTTGTTCATCATATTCAAAACAGTCGTCTATATCAAGCACTCTGTACTCATCGCCGCATTCGACAATAAAAACATGAGATGATTTTGTCCAGTCAATATTATCGTAATGGCTTGTAAATGTAGGGTCTTTGGAAACGTCTACATATTCAACCTTTACATGATTTGAAAGGCTTTCCATACTTTTAAGAAACTTTTCTGCCTGAACAAAATAGTCTCCGCTTTTAACAAAGGTGTCTTTATCCGAAAGAACATAAATTGTTATATCCTTCTCAAGGTGTGATATATAATCTGTAGTATCCTCCTGAAGGGCGAAAGCACGGTTTGAAGTTAAGTCAAGAGAAAGCACGGAAAAACGTTCAACAAGCAGGTTGCATATTACATTTAAAAGAATAGTCAATGCAATAACAACAGCAACTATCGCAGCGGCAATTGAGCCGTGTTTAGCCTTTCTGGATTTTAAAAATGACTTTAATCCGCCCTTTTCATTTTTAGTTTTTAATTTTTTGTCAGCATTTATATCATGTTTTGTTTCTTCAGCAGTTTGGATAAACGTATCTTCCGTTTTTGCTTCCTCAGCCGGTTCCTCAGCCGAAGTCTGAGTTGTTTCTTTTATTTCTTTATCTTTGTTATCAATACTCATCGTGTTTTACCTCCTTTAGCTCCAGCGTTTCTTTTCAAAAACACGGACGGTAAAGAATAAGAACAATCCGATAATGCTTAAGAAAAATACAACATCTGATAATCTTAAAACACCGTAAGTAAAGTTGGTGTAATAGTTTTCAAAGCTTACTGCCTGAAGAAGTGAAGAAAGCCAGTCAAAAGGAATTGCAGAAATAAGACTGTTCATAAGATAGATAACGATTCCGATTGCAAAGCCTGCAACTGCGGAAATCACCTGACTTTCCGTAAGTGAAGAAACGAAAATATCAATTGCTATCAAAGCTCCGCCCAAAAGTAAAATGCCGATGGTCGTGCATAAAATCACCGACCAGTCCGGGGCGGTAAAGAAAGCGATAACAATTGCAAATACAATAAAAATTACACAGCATATTGTATAAAGCAAAAATGCACCTAAAAATTTTCCCATTACTATTTGAAAAAGGCTTGCAGGAGAAGTTAAAAGCGCCTGATCGGTTTTCTGACGTTTTTCTTCGCTGAAGCTTTTCATTGTTATAATAGGAACTATAAATAAAATAATAAAGAACATATTACTATAAACATACGTTAAACTTGCCGAATCGTTTGCAAGACAGATTGCATAAAAGAAAAAGCCCGAGAAAAAGAAAAACACGGCCATTACAACATATGCTATTGCCGAATTAAAAAATGAGCCCAACTCACGCTTTAATATTGCACCCATCAGATCTTTCCTCCTCTGTCTTTTTGATTTTGATCCTGAGAAATGAGCTTAAGGAATGACTCCTCAAGAGTTTCATTCTCACTTTGCATATTAAGTATCGGGCAGTTTTCTCTTGACATTGCGTTAAATACATCACGTCTTATATCTGCCCCGTTTTGATATTCAACTACATACTTGCCTGATTGTTCGCTTGTATCTCTCATCTTTTTAACTCTTAAAACGCCCGAAATATTTTTAAGACTGTTAAGGATTATGCTTTGGTTTCCCTCAATTTCAAGAGCAAGCTTTTGTTCTCCTGAAATAGATGATGAAAGCTCTGAGGTCTTTGCGTCTGCAACAAGACTGCCGTTTGAAATAACGATTATTCTGTCACAGGTTGCTGAAATTTCCGAAAGCACATGAGAAGAAAATATAACGGTATGTTTCTTTCCCAAACTTTTAATTAAATTTCTAATTTCAATTATTTGTTTTGGGTCAAGACCTACTGTCGGCTCATCCAGAATTAAAACAGGCGGATTTCCAAGCAATGCCTGTGCAAAACCTACACGCTGTTTATAACCCTTTGATAGATTTTTTATTATGCGGTCCTGAACGTCTGAAATTTTAATAATCTTCATAACCTCGGAAATATGCTCTCTTTTAGGTAAAGATACCTTTTTCAAATCAAACATAAATTCAAGATATTTTCTGACGGTCATATCAAGGTACAATGGCGGAATTTCCGGAAGATATCCGATTTTAGATTTTGCTTCCTTAGGATTTTCCAAAATGTCATAACCGTTAATAGTAACAGTTCCGCTTGTAGAGGATATATAGCCGGTAATAATATTCATAGTAGTAGATTTGCCGGCACCGTTCGGTCCGAGAAAACCCAGGATCTCTCCCGGCTCTACCGTAAAGGATATATCGTTTACGGCTTTAATTCCTCCGTATCGTTTAGTAAGGTTTTTAACCTCAACCATTGAGTTTTCACTCCTTCTGAACAAAAGGTATTTATTCTTTAGTTGAATTCGCATAATTATCAACAAAGTAACAGAGTTATTATACAATAAAATAAATTAAAGTGTAAACATTATTTTAAAAAATCAAGTTAAATACACAATTTTTCATAATTTCATCACAAAACCAAGGTTTTTTCCGCATAAGCAGGCAAAATAAGCTAATAATAAACAAAAATAAAAGAGGTTGATTTTATGGATTATTTATATGCGTTTGTAGTAGGCGGACTAATTTGTGTTGTAGGACAGATTTTAATTGATAAAACAAAACTTACCCCTGCAAGAATTTTAACAGGATATGTAGTTGCAGGCGTCGTATTAGGAGCCGTGGGACTATATGAACCGCTTGTTGAATTTGCAGGAGCAGGAGCAAGCGTACCCCTTTCAGGTTTTGGATATTTGATGGTACAGGGCGTTCAGGAGGCAATTGTAAAAGACGGAGCATTGGGAATTTTAACAGGGGGACTTACTGCCGCCGCCGCAGGAATTACAGCGGCAATCGTATTTTCTCTTATAGCCGCTCTTATTACAAAGCCTCAGAGTAAATAAACTATTTAAAGCATCGTATTCGTTTTAATGTAATGTATGGAAAACAAACGGCTTCCATAGTTTATTTCGACCGCAAAAGCCTCCTCCACGTACTTTAAAAAATATTTTAATATAATTTATATCGCAAATTACCTTTTATTGATTTTATCGGCACACAAAAACCCCGACCTTCGGTCGGGGTAAATTTATTTGTCTCTTCCGAATTCCAGAAGCTGTTTTGTGGGGAATGAAAAAACAGGCAATGTGCAAATTAATGTTATTCCAACGGCAATCAATATATAAATTAACGTTGCTGCAATATCATTGGTAACGGATGAAATAATTTTATAAACTTTAAACCGTTCAAAAATAATAAGAAATACCTTGTGCCAAAAATAAATCTGTAAGGTTTTTGTTCCTGCAAATGATATAAAATTAAGATTTTTGCTTGAAATAAGACTCATAACAGCAAATCCGAATACAGCGGAAATTAAGTAACATAGTAATCTTATGAGAAACCCGTTACAATATAAATCGTCAAGACAGTGAAACGAATTTCTTCCCGTAAACATTTGCCGTAAAAAATACATATCAGTATTAATGAAAAACAACAGAATAAATCCTGCCGTTACAATTGCAGATATAAATTTAATCCTTTTGTCTAAAAATAAATTTGACAGCTGCTCAGGCTTAATCATATACCCCAATACAAAAAACGGTAAAAATACGAAAATCCTCATCAGTGATAATTTGTCGCCTAAGAAGTCATCATATCCTGCCATACATCCGATAAGTACAGAAAACAAAAATAGTATTTTCGTATCATATTCCCTGAAAAGCCATAAAATCGATATAAAAACAGCCATAGCTCCCATAAACCACGTCAGTGAATCATACATATTAAAAACAGAATATTCAATCCCGTTGCCTATTAGAAGATTTAAAAGCGTGATCAATATTCTCATAGAGATCCCGATAAGTATGAATGAAATAACCTTTTGCTTTGGAAATTTTGTTGACTTGTTCATCGGCTTTAAAAACAAACCGCTGATGAAAATAAACAACGGCATATGTATTGAATAAATTGTGAGAAATAGGCTTCTTTCAAAAGTATTATTACTTTGGTCGGTTATAAAATCTATTGCGTGTCCAATAACAACCAGTAAAATAGTAAAGAACTTGATATTATCATACAAATAAATTCTTTCAGAAGAATGTTTTTCTATGATGACATTGTTATTTGTTTGTTCCAATTTATGTTTTTCACCTCTTACAGTTTTAATGTCATATAATAATTAAAATATCCGTAATTTTACTATCCCGATTTTTATCAGATATTTTCGCTTGTTTTAGGAGTTTTTGCCTCTGTCGGGGCTTCTGCAGGCGTTTTAAATTTGTTTTCTTTTATTAAGTTTTGCTGATTTGTTTCAATAAAAACGGCAGTATCATAATACTGCCGCAAATTTTTATGATTAATTATTCTTCGGTTTTCTCTGATTCTTTAAGTTCCTCTGTTTCCTCGGTTACTGCCTCGTCAATTGTTTTGGATTCAATATCCGAATTTTCTTCGGAAATAATATTTGTTCCCTCTACAACAATTTCTTCCTCGTCATTTGAAGGAGTGTATGTTGTTTCTGCTTCCGGAGTAAATTCCACATCATCTTTAACTCCGCCTTCAACATCAGGCATATCAGTAATGATTTCTTCCGTTACGAGCTCAAAACCGCTTAAAAACGTATATGGAATACCGTATCCTAAAGCAACGCTTGCAAGCAATACCATTGGGTGTAAGCCGCTTTCAACAATCAACATATCGTGCAGGGGCAGTCCCTCTGCAAATGAAGCAATAATAATATAAAGTGCCGGTAAATCCAGTATTATAAGAGTCAGCAGACTGAACCTTTTTACTGCTTTTCCCTCGCCCACTCTTGTTGCGTAAAATACCAGCAGACCGAATACAACAAAAATAAGTGCATAAACAACAGTGTCAAACGGACTTGAAAGTCCTGCGGCAAAGCCTGAGAAGAAGTAACTGCAAATAATATATGCAGTAATCAGAAATGCTGAAAATAACAGATTGACTGTATCTTTTTTATTTTTCATTATAAAACCTCCGAATTATAAAAAATTACAATTATTAGTATTTTACACCCCAAATGTGATAGTTTTATGATGAAATCAGAAAGTTTTTGAATATATTGACATTTTTCAGTTATGCACTAATTGCTTTTTTGCTCTTGCCGCAAGGCAGACCCAACCGTTCTCACGATGTTCTTCAATTATATCAAAATCGGATTGTAAGGAGTTTATAACTTCTTCTGCACGCAAGTCGATGATTCCGCTCATTATGTAAACTGTGTTCTCAGTCATAAAATTTTTAATGCTTTTTGAAAGTAACATAATTGCATCTGCCACAATATTTGCGGCTATCAGGTTATACTTTCCGCTTACCTTTTCGGTTAAATCTCCGCAAATGACCTGAAACTTATCTGAAACATTATTTATTTTTGCGTTTTCTTTTGCGGTGGTAACGGCAATGGGGTCAATATCTACGCCGACAGCACTTTCCGCACCTAATAGCAATGCGCCTATTGAAAGAATTCCGCTTCCACAGCCTACATCAAGCACAGTATCGCCCTTATTTATGTATTTTTCTATCATTTCAAGGCACAGACGTGTTGTTTCGTGATTACCTGTTCCGAATGCAAGACCGGGATCAATATTTAAAACAGCTCTCCCCTGAGGGTCGTAGTCATCTCTCCAGGAAGGACGGATAAGAAGCTTTTCTCCGACGGGTGTCGGATTAAAATATTGCTTCCAGTTATTCCTCCAGTCCTCCTCAGCACATCCGGAGGTGTCTATTTTATGCTCTATATTTTCGCTTGTAAATCTTTCCGATAAAAAGGCGACTGCCTCCATAGGATTTACATCAGGCTCAAGATAAATATGAATGAACGCTTCATTTTTATCTTTCTGTAAAAGCTCTTCGTCAATTAAGTCAATATGGGCTATTTGCTCTACTTCTTCTTCAAGCAAAGAGTAGTCCTCAATGTAAATTCCGTAAGGAACTACCATGTTTGCAATATCAGAGGCTTTATCAACATCTTTTGAATTTATGGAAATTTTGATTTCCGTCCATTGTGCCATAAGTAAATCCTTTCAGTTAAAATAATTATTCACCAAACATATTTTTTATTTTATCACGGAATGTTTTTCTTTTTGAATAGTTTTTGTCGGTTGCGTTTTCATCAAGTTTCATAATAAGCTCTTTTTGTTCCTTTGTTAGATTTTTTGGAACTTCTATTGAAACCCTTACGTACTGGTCGCCTTTACCTCTGCCGTTTATGTTCTGAATACCCTTGCCCTTGAGCTTGAAAATATCTCCCGGCTGAGTACCCTCATGGACTGTATAGCTTACCTTGCCGTCAAGAGTAGGTACGACAATTTCTGTGCCTAACGCCGCCTGAGCAAAGGTTATAGGCATATCGCACCAAACGTCGTTGCCTTTCCTCTCAAATACGGGGTGAGGACGGACATTTACATAAACGTGTAAATCGCCTGAAGGACCGCCGTTTACGCCGTTATTTCCCCTGCCGCCAACATTTAAAATCTGACTGTCGCTGATACCTGCGGGGACGGTGACTTCAACATTCTTTTTAACACGGACTCTTCCGTTTCCGTTACATTTTCTACAGGGTTTTTCAACGATTTTTCCTCTGCCCTTACAGGCGTCGCAGGTTCTCTGGGTTTGAACAACTCCAAAGGGAGTTCTCTGGTTAATTGTAACTCTGCCCGAACCGCCGCAGGCTGAACAGGTTTTGGGCGTTGAACCTTTATCTGCGCCTGTTCCGTGACAGTCGGAGCAGGTCTCTATATTCTGATATGTTACCGTTTTTTTACAGCCCTTTGCGGCTTCTTCAAATTCAATAAAAAGATTAGCCTCAACATCAGCTCCCCGTCTTGGAGCGTTGGGGTTTGAGCTTCTTCTTCCTCCAAAACCTCCGAATCCGCCGAAAAAGCTGTTGAAAATATCGCCGATATCCATATCCTGACCGAAAGGACTCCCGCCCCCTGCACCGAAGTTAGGGTCAACGCCTGCGTGACCGAACTGGTCATATCTTGCACGCTTTTCGCTGTCTGACAAAACCTCGTAGGCTTCGTTTACTTCTTTGAATTTTTCTTCACATTCTTTATCTCCCGGATGAAGGTCAGGGTGATATTTTTTTGCATTTTGTCTAAATGCTTTTTTTATTTCATCATCAGAAGCACCCTTTGAAACGCCGAGCACCTCATAATAATCTCGTTTATCTGCCAATTTATTCACCTCATACAACGCCGTAAAGTGGCGTGATAACTAAATTTATCACGCCACCGCTTTATCTGCTTTATTTTACAGCCTTATCAGTTATTGTCAACATCTGTAAAATCAGCGTCATATACATTTCCGTCAGGACCGCCTTGAGATCCGCCGTTAGCTGTACCCATATCAGGTGCAGGCTGTCCTTGAGGAGCCGCCTGTTGATAAAGCTTTGTTGATACTTCATAAAGCGCTTTCTGTAAGTCATCTTTTGCAGCGTTCATCATACCGACATCATTTTTAGAAATAGCTTCTTTTAAAGCTGCTGCTTTTGTGTTAAGTGTATTTTTATCTTCGTCAGCTAATTTATCTCCGTTTTCATTAACAAGCTTTTCAGCCTGATAAGCAAGGTTTTCTGCCTCGTTTTTAGCGTCGATCTCTTCTCTGCGCTTTTTATCCTCTGCGGCATACTGCTCTGCTTCTTTAACAGCTTTATCAATATCTTCTTTAGACATATTTGTTGATGAACTGATTGTGATTTTCTGCTCTTTGCCTGTTCCTAAGTCCTTTGCAGATACATTAACAATGCCGTTAGCGTCAATATCAAATGTAACTTCAATCTGCGGGATTCCTCTCGGAGCAGGAGCAATGCCTGTTAAAGCAAACAAGCCAAGCTGCTTGTTATCTCTTGCAAATTCACGCTCACCCTGAAGTACATTGATTTCTACCTGAGTCTGGTTATCAGCGGCAGTTGAGAAAATCTGGCTCTTTTTAGTCGGAATAGTTGTATTTCTTTCAATGATTTTTGTCATTACGCCGCCCATTGTTTCAACTCCGAGTGAAAGAGGAGTAACGTCAAGGAGCAGAAGTCCGTCAACTTCGCCGCCTAATACGCCTGCCTGAATTGCCGCACCTATAGCAACACATTCGTCAGGATTGATTCCCTTAAACGGCTCTTTGCCGATAAGCTTTTTAACTGCGTCCTGAACGGCAGGAATTCTTGAAGAACCGCCAACCATAAGAACTTTATCGATTTCGCTGATCTGTAAGCCTGAATCGTTTAATGCTGTTCTTACAGGACCCATTGTTTTTTCAACAAGGTCTGCTGTAAGCTCGTCGAATTTAGCTCTTGTCAATGTTAAGTCCATATGCTTTGGACCTGTTGCGTCAGCTGTGATAAAGGGCAGATTGATTGCTGTTGTTGTAACGCCTGAAAGCTCGATTTTTGCTTTTTCTGCTGCTTCCTTTAATCTCTGCATTGCCATTTTATCTGCTGTTAAATCAACGCCTGTTTCAGCCTTAAAACTTGAAACCATCCAGTCAATAACTCTCTTATCAAAATCATCGCCGCCTAAGCGGTTGTTACCTGCTGTTGCAAGCACCTCCTGAACACCGTCGCCCATTTCGATAATGGATACGTCGAATGTACCTCCGCCTAAGTCATATACCATAACTTTTTGGTCTTTTTCCTTATCAATTCCGTAAGAAAGTGCGGCGGCTGTCGGTTCGTTTATGATTCTCTTTACGTCAAGTCCTGCAATTTTACCTGCGTCCTTTGTAGCCTGACGCTGTGCGTCTGTAAAATAAGCAGGAACCGTAATAACTGCCTGTGAAACTGTTTCTCCTAAATAAGCCTCTGCATCAGCTTTTAATTTTTGTAAAATCATAGCCGATATTTCCTGAGGTGTGTATTTTTTATTATCAATTGCTACTTTATATGCTGAACCCATTTCTCTTTTAATAGATGAAACAGTTCTCTCGGGGTTTGTGATTGCCTGTCTTTTAGCAACCTGACCTACCATTCTTTCGCCTGTTTTTGAAAATGCTACAACAGACGGTGTTGTTCTTGCACCTTCTGCATTTGCAATAACTACCGGCTCGCCGCCTTCGATTACTGCTACGCATGAGTTTGTTGTACCTAAGTCAATTCCTATTGTTTTTGCCATAATAATACCTCCTGAAAACTTATAAGTTTAAGTTATTGTTTGTGTTTTGATTTGTAGTTTTTATAGTTTATTTTTATAGTTTATATATAAATATATGTTCATTAATCGCAGTTTGCAACCTGTACCATTGCATGGCGGATAACTTTATCGCCGATTTTATAACCTTTTTGGAAAACCTGTGCAATTTGATTTTCCGAAAGTTCTTCGCTTTCTATTTTTGAAACAGCGTTATGGAGTTCCGGATCAAAATCATCTCCGATTTCCCCAAAAGATTCTATTCTCAGCTTTTCAAAGGATTTTTCAAGCTGTTGGCTTACAAGCTCAATACCTTTTTTTACATCTTCGGGAGCGTTCTTTAAGCTTTGGAGCGCCATTTGCATACTGTCTGCAACAGGTAGAAGTTCCTCTACCGCTTTTGCGGTTGCATCATTATAAATTGATAATTTTTCATTGGCTGTTCGCTTTCTGTAATTATCATATTCCGCCGCAAGTCTCATATAGCTGTCTTTTTGAGCGTCCAGCTTTTCCTGAAGTTCTTTAAGTTCACTTGCTTTTTTGTCCTTTTTCTCCTTCTTTTCCTTTTTGGAAGTTTCCTTTTCCTCTTTTTTAGATTCCTTAGCTGTTTTTTCTGCTGTTTCTTCTTGCTGTGAGGACGTTTCTTCTGTTACAACTTCCTCTTCCTGTTGAGCTTCCTGATTTTTTTCCTTTTCGCTCATTTATATTCATCTCCTTAAATTCTGATGATTTCGCTTAAATATTCACTTACTGCTCCCGCAGTATATTCAAGGATCGAGTAAACTGTTTTGTAGTTCATTCTTATAGGCCCCAACACTGCAAGCACTCCTGCGGGCTGGTTCTCTATTTCATATCTTGTAGCTACGACAGAGCTGTTATAAAGCTGAGGTACAACATTTTCTCTGCCGATTATGCTGTGGATACCTGTTCCCACATTTTCAAACAGCTTTGAAATGTTTTCATCAACGCTTAAAAAAGCCACAAGATTTCTTGCCGTGTCAAAATCTATGCCCGGCGTAAACAGCAATTTTATCTGCCCGCTTACGGTGGTGCTGACATTTGCAAGAGTTTCGGCGGCTTCTTTAATTGCAGTTAAAAAGCTCGGCATTAAAAGCGATAGCTCTCCGAATGATGCGGCTATAGTCTGAATAACAGGCTGTGTAAGCTCCGCTGTTTCAAATCCTGCAAGCTTTTCATTTAAAGCCTTTTCAAACACCGACAAAATATTTTCATTTAATATATATTCACATCTGAACAGTTTATTTTTTACCATTCCTGTAGATGTTACAATAACTGCCATTGCGGTATGTCTGCCTGTCTGAACAAATTTTATCCGCATTATTCTGCTTCCTGTTTCAGAGGGCGCTGTTGTTACTGCGGCTAAATCGGTCAATTCGGAAATAATTTTACAGGCGGCCTTCAATATGTTTTCAGGGTCTTTTGCTTTTGCCTCAAGGTTTGTGTCTATATATTCCCTTATTCTCTCATTCAGGCTTTGAGGTTTTAGAAAATTATCAATATAAAAGCGATATCCCATCTGTGAGGGAATTCTGCCGGCTGAGGTGTGGGGCTGAAGCAGATAACCGCTGTTTGTAAGGTCTGCCATTTCATTGCGGATAGTTGCAGAAGATACGGAAATATCCATTTGGTCTAAAAGGGTTTTTGATCCTACGGGCTCTCCTGTTTCAATATAATTTTCAACTATTGCGGCAAGAACCTTTTGCTTTCGAGGAGCTAATTCCATATCTCTCACCTCTTTTGAAATTAGCACTCTAAGACTCTGAGTGCTAACCTATGTTTATATTTTAGTCTTAAAGTCAGTAAAAGTCAAGTATTATTTTGTAAAATTTTCATTTTTAGAAATATTTTTCCATTATTTCAGGCGTTTTTATGCTTATCTATTATTAGTTTTTGGTAAAACGGCTTGGGTTTATGCAAACTTTTATTAAGTTGCCGTAAAGATTTACTTTCTTTAAAATAAATTTAATTGACCTTAAAAAACAAAAGCAGCCGGTGGGCTGCACCAATCCGAGCAGACAGCACCATATAAAAACGCTCTCTTGTGCCCGACTGTTTCCGAACAGTTTCCTATAAAGTAAAAAAGCATCTGCCAAAACAGCAGATGCCTGATAACTAAAATATTTTTAATTATTTAATTTGCCTGTTTTTTCAATTATTCAATGGAACAGTCAAGATATTCCATAAGCTCTTCATCATCTTTTTTCTTTTTATCTCTTACGATAAAGAACGCTGTAAGTGCCGCAGTTGTTGCCACAACAAAAGAAATAAGTGCAATTAAAAAACCTAATTTACCTTTTTTCATATAAAATGCCTCCTTGAAACCTGTCTGTAGATATTATACACTTATACACATCTTATATGATTATATAATAACATTTATTTTAAAAAAGTCAATAAAAAAACAAAAAGCAGAGTTAAATCTCTGCTCTTAAAGTCATGTTAAATTTTAGCCGAATTTAGCTTATTATGCGGAAGCGTTAAGTCTTTTTGCAAGATTTGATTTGCTTCTTGAAGCTGTGTTTTTATGCATGATACCTTTAGCCTGAGCCTGATCGATCTTCTTGATAGCAAGACGTACTGCCTCAGCCTTGTTGTCTGCATTATTATCAATAGCGATATAAGCCTTTTTAACAGCAGTTCTTAAAGCTGACCTTGTAGCCTTGTTGCGGGCTGTTTTTGTAGCGATAACTTTAACACGCTTTTTAGCTGATTTAATGTTTGGCATTGTCTCACCTCCTTAAAAATACATATCACGTGAAGATAATCATAACATTTTTGTAACGAAAATGCAAGTGTTTTACTTGATTTTTTATAAAATATTTTATTTTCAGGAAAATTTTCTAAAAACATACTATATATTGTGCCAATAAATTTTTATTCAACTATTTTACAGAAAATATTTACTTATTTTGACTTTTCTTCTTTGAAATAACGTAAAAAATAATAAATAGTGCAAGCACAATTCCTACAACTACTCTGAAAACTATTCCGTAAATTCCGTCAAAAAGATTTATGTCTATAAGCTCGTTCACAAGCCACCAGACCGACATAAATGTAAAAAGCCCTGCACCTAAAAAAAGTATTTTATTTATCTTTATTCCAACGGAAAAAAGATAAATCGCTATAACAGCCCAAAGTACGGCATAAACATATCCCAACAAAGTTTACACCTTTCTTTCCGCTTTTTCCTGTTTTTTATTTGCTTTTGCGGATTTAAGGTGAGCCTTTAAAAGCAGGAAAATGTAAAATCCTATAATCAAGATTGTCCCAATATAATTTATATTTGCAATAAAACCGTTTGTCGGGTCTACTTGTAAAATTATATAAGACAACAACTGCCACACACCCTCAAAAAACAGATAATATGCAAGTGGTCTTAACAATGATATTTTTCTCAAATGCGGTGTAAAAATTAAAACTGACGCCGAAAAACAAACAACAGCCGATATAATAGCAAGAATCATATTATTTACTCCTTCATACTAATTGTTATTATTAGTTTTTTCCATTATATAAAGTATTTTAAATGATGTCAAATAAATGTTTTGAAAACATTTATATAAAATTGTGAAAATCCTCTTTGATGTAATGCTGTCAACCTTAAGAGAACTAAGGATTACATTAATATTAGCAGAAAAAAGGCTCCCCCTAAGGGGAGCTGTCAGCGTAAGCTGACTGAGGGGTGGATAGCTGAACATTTCTACCCTTCCGTCACGACTCCGTCGTGCCACCTTCCCTGATAGGGAAGGCTTTTTCTCTCAAACGTTCTGCTTTAATTTAACCTTTTCCTAAGTTGACGACATTGCGCTGTGAGGTTAATATCACAGCGGGGACTGTTAATTTTTTTCTTCAGGAAAATTTGCTTCTGTTTCCTGCTGTAAATTAAGAACAGGATTTGTTGTTTCTTTCTGTGAGGACGGAGGAGTTGTATTTTCCTCCATATATGTTTTGTAATTAACAAGATTCCAGTCTTTTTCTATGTTTTCTGATGCGGCAACAATTCTGAAAAGCATTGTGGACTCATCATCCGTTTCGCCTTCTTCAACATTTAAAAGGTAAATGCAGTTATTATACCAAAAGCTGTTATTATTTTCTGCAATTGTATTTATATATAAGTTGGAAAAGAAGGTTACATTATCAACAGGATAATTGCCTGCAACACACGCCATAATACCTGTCATAGCTAAAATTACAGACTGATACTGCGTATTTTTTTCGTCTATAAACACTGAAACCGTTGTGCCGCAGCCTAAGTTTATAATTTTACCTGTCTTTTGTTCGACGGTTGCAGTAAGCACGACCATATCATCGGAATAGTAATAATAATCATAGGCAACGCCGCTTTCGTCAATCTGACCCTCGCTTTGCAATTGCCAGCCGGAAAAATCAATCTGCTGACTTCCTCCGCCTAAGGAATTATACATTTCATTAAATTTTTTCGTATATTCCTTTAAGGTCATATTAAATCTTGCGCCCGTTGCATTATTGCTTTCTTCCCAGTTTTGCGATAAGGGATTAGGATATCCTGCCTCGTCGGCAGAAGCCGTATATTCCTTTTTTCCAGCCTGAGAACCGTTTTCTCCCTCTGACTGATTGCAGGAAGCAAAAAGGAATAACACAGATATTATTAAAATTACACATATTAACTTTTTCATAATTACTCATTTCTGCCGAATTAATAACTATTTTGAAACTTGAATTTTTTATTCTTCTTTTTCTAATGTTTCTCTTTCTGTTTCTTCCTCTGCGTCTTCGGTTAAATCTTCGGGGTCTTGTTCTTCGTCTGTATCTTCAAGCTTCTGGGCATTTTCTTCCTCGTGAGGAGCTCTTGCAAGAGTAACAACCTTACTGCCCTCTTTTACTTTCATAACAGTAACACCCTTACTTGGCCGTCTGCAAATTCTTATAGAGTCGGCGGCAATTCTTATAATTACACCGTCGTCTGAAATTATGATAATATCATCATCAAGATTAACAGATTTAATAGCGGCAACTTTACCGTATTTTTCAATATGATAGTTGGTAATGCCTTTACCGCCTCTTGACTGGAGTCTGTAATCGCTTTGCTCGGAAAGTCTGCCATAGCCTGTTTCAGATACGGTAAGAACATAAGAGTTTTCTCTTAATACGCACATTCCTACTATAACATCATCTTTTGCAAGATTCATAGCTTTAACGCCGCGAGCTTGTCTGCCCATCGGTCGAACGTCGTTTTCATTAAATCTGATTGCCTTGCCGTTTCTTGTTGCAACAAGAACTTCACTGTTGCCGTCGGTCATTCTTACCCATGCAAGCTCGTCGCCCTCATTAAGTTCAAGGGCAATAAGTCCGCCCTTACGGGAGGTATTATAAGCATTAAGCTGAATTCTTTTGACGATACCTTGTCTTGTAACCATAATAAGGTATTTATTTTCGTCAAATTCGGGCACTTTAATCATTGAGGTTACTTTTTCGTCACCGTCAATAGGCAACAGATTAGCTATATTAAGACCTTTAGATTGTCTGCTGCCCTCGGGAATTTCATAGCATTTAAGCCTGTAAACTCTGCCCTTATCGGTAAAGAAGAGAATGTAGTCGTGAGAATTAATAACAAACATTTCCGTTGCCACATCTTCTTCACGTCTTGACATACCAGAAACGCCTCTGCCGCCTCTGCGCTGAATTTTATATGTATCGGTAGTCTGTCGCTTTACATAACCGAACCGGGTAATCGTAACGACACATTCCTCCTGAGGAATAAGGTCTTCAATATCAACCTCTCCGCTTACGGCACAAATTTCAGTTCTTCTCGGGTCAGCGTATTTATTTCGGATAAGGATGATTTCTTCTTTAACGATTTCAAGCTGTCTTTGACGACTTCCCAGTATTTCCGTAAAGTCTGCAATTTTAGCCTGTAATGCCGCAATTTCATCTTCAATTTTAGCACGTTCCATATTTGTAAGCTGTCCCAAACGCATCTGTACTATTGCCTGCGCCTGAACTTCATCAAGGTCGAAACGCTCCATTAAGCCTGCCTTTGCGGCAGCCTGATCTTTACTTTTTCTGATAATTGCAATAACCTCGTCAATAAAGTCAATTGCAATTTTCAGACCCTCTAAGATATGACATCTTTCTTTAGCCTTTTTCAGATCAAATTCCGTTCTTCTTCTTATTACGTCAACCTGAAAATCAACATAATTTTGCAGTACATCTTTAAGAGTAAGAATTTTCGGCTCACCGTTTACAATTGCAAGCATAATTATTCCAAATGTACTTTGAAGCTGTGTAAATGAAAAAAGCTGGTTCAAAACGACCTGAGGTGAGGCTTCTCTTTTAATATCAATTTCAATATGCATACCCTCTCTGTCTGAGTGGTCTTCAATATTTGAAATACCTTCAATTCTTTTATCTTTTACAAGGTCGGCAATATTTTCAATAAGTCTTGCTTTATTAACCTGATAGGGAAGCTCTGTAACAATGATTTTAAATCTTCCGTTTTTAGCTTCAACAATTTCCGTTTTAGCTCTTACGGTTATTTTTCCTCTGCCTGTTGCATAAGCGGCACGTATACCGCTTCTGCCCATAATTATACCGCCTGTCGGAAAATCGGGACCGGGAATACATTCCATAAGGTCTGAAAGTTCACAATCAGGGTCATCGATTATTTTACAAACAGCGTCAATTGTTTCTCCTAAATTATGAGGCGGAATATTTGTAGCCATACCGACAGCAATACCGCTGCTTCCGTTTACAAGCAGATTTGGAAAACGGCTTGGCAATACTGTAGGCTCTTCAAGTCTGTCGTCAAAGTTTGGAGCAAAGTCTACCGTCTTTTTATCAATATCGGTAAGCATTTCAAGTGAAATTTTGCTCATTCTTGCTTCCGTATAACGGTAAGCAGCCGGCGGGTCGCCGTCTACCGAACCGAAGTTTCCGTGACCGTCTACAAGCATATATCTCATTGAAAAGTCCTGTGCAAGTCTTACAAGGGCGTCATAAACAGATGCGTCGCCGTGAGGATGATATGCTCCCAGCACTGCTCCGACTGTATCTGCACATTTATGATACGCTTTGTCAGGAGTAAGATTTTTCTCATACATTGTATAGAGAATTCTCCTATGTACAGGCTTTAAGCCGTCTCTTACATCCGGCAAGGCACGTGAAACGATAACGCTCATAGAGTAGTCAAGGAAAGATTTTTGCATTTCCTTTTGTATGTCTACATCTATAATTCTGCCGCCTGTCTGCACGTTGTTTTCGTTATTATCCAATTAAAACACCTCAAATTCTGTCTCGAATACCGCTGTTTATTTCAATACGTAATGTTATCAACTTAACGTTTCTAAAACTCCGTAGCGAAATTTTATATTCGTCCATTTTTCCATTTTAAATTTATTTACAGTGTTGCTTTTATTTCTTCATAGAGCTTTGGCAGTCTTTTTTTAAGATTTATCGGACGAAAAGTATCTTTATCAATAAATCCGTGTTCCGTTACACCGTAGGCAAGCTCTGTTTCCGTCTTATCTTCATTAATTCTTTTTACAGTATAGCTAAAGGAAATTCTTGCAGCCGACAGTGTCATAACCTTTGTTCTGATTATGAGGTTATCCTCGTATTTTGCCGGTCTTATAAACTTACAATTTAAGTCTGTCAGGGGCATTATAATTCCCCTTTCTTCAATTTCCGTATACGATATACCGTACATTTTTATATAATCTGTTCTGCCTGCTTCAAACCATATTGGGTAACAGCTGTGGTGGGCTACTCCCATTCTGTCTGTTTCTGCATAACGGACTGTTACTATCGTTCTTGAATGCATAATTTCACACCCTTATATTAAACATCAAGATTTTGAACATATTTAGCGTTTGTTTCTATAAATTCTCTTCTGGGTTCAACCTTATCGCCCATAAGTACCGTAAATACTTCGTCTGCGGCTTCGGCGTCTTCAAGGTCTACCCTCAGCATAATTCTTGTCTCGGGATTCATTGTTGTTTCCCAAAGCTGTATGGAATCCATTTCTCCAAGACCTTTGTAACGCTGAATATCCGTCTTACCCTCTATATTTGCAAGAATTTGGTCACGCTCTAAATCAGAGTAGGCATATTTGTGCTCTTTGCCTTTTGTAATTCTGTAAAGAGGAGGCTGTGCTATATAAACATGACCTTCTTCTACAAGAGGACGCATAAAACGGAAGAAAAACGTTAAAAGCAATGTTCTGATATGAGAACCGTCAACGTCGGCATCTGCCATAATAATGACTTTATCATATCTTAACTTTGTAATGTCAAATTCATCTCCGATACCACAGCCTAAGGCTGTTATAACTGGCATCAGCTTATCATTGCCGTAAACTCGGTCAAGCCTTGCTTTTTCAACATTAAGCATTTTTCCCCAAAGAGGAAGAATAGCCTGAATCCGTCTGTCTCTTCCGCTTTTGGCTGAACCTCCCGCAGAGTCACCCTCTACTATATAAATTTCAGTTTCACTGCTGTCCTTTGACTGGCAGTCGGCAAGCTTGCCGGGAAGCTGAGCCGATTCAAGAGCAGATTTTCTTCTTACGCTTTCTCTTGCTTTTCTTGCGGCTTCTCTTGCTCTTGCAGAAGCCAAAGCTTTTTCAAAAATAGCTTTTGCCGCCGCAGGATTTTCTTCAAGGAAAACCATTAGCTTGTCAGACAACAACTTATCTACCATACTTCTGACTTCGGTATTTCCAAGCTTTGCTTTGGTCTGACCTTCAAACTGAGCCTCTTTTAATTTTACGCTGATGATTGCAGTCAAGCCTTCTCTTACATCATCACCGCTTAAATTTTTGTCGTTTTCTTTTAATTTTCCGAATTTATGGGCGTAATCGTTCATTACCCTTGTTAATGCACGCTTAAATCCTTCCTCGTGAGTACCGCCGTCTGTTGTGTGAATATTATTTGCAAAAGAGAGCAAAAGTTCGTTATAGCTCTCGTTATACTGCATTGCAATTTCGACTGCAATAGTATCTTCGGCATTTGTTGCGGAGAAGAATATAACATCAGGGTGAATTACATCTACTCCTCTTTTCTTGTGGATATACTCAACAAAGCTTTTTATACCGCCCTCATACAAAAAGTTTTTCTGAATTATGTTTTCGGGATCTCTTTCATCTCTCAGTTCAATATGTACGCCTGCATTGAGGAAAGCCTGTTCCCTTAATCTCTTCTCTAAAATCGAATAATCATAAACGTCTGTTTCTACAAACATTTCACGGTCGGCTTTAAATCTGACTTCCGTTCCCTTTACATCTGATTTTCCAATTTTCTCAAGTTCTGTGATGATTTTACCTCTTTCGTAACGCTGGAAGTAGATATCTTCTCCGTCACAAACCTTAACTTCAAGCCATTCTGACAGAGCGTTAACTACAGACGCACCTACACCGTGCAGACCGCCCGATACTTTATATCCGCCGCCGCCGAATTTACCGCCTGCGTGAAGCACGGTAAATACAACCGTTACAGCAGGAATACCCATTTTTTGATTTATCCCTACGGGGATACCTCTGCCGTTATCGGTTACTTTTATAATATTGCCCGGCTCGATTACAACATCGATTTTAGTACAGTAGCCTGCAAGTGCCTCATCAATAGAGTTATCAACAATTTCATAAACAAGATGATGAAGTCCTCTGGGACCGGTAGAACCGATATACATACCGGGTCTTTTTCTTACTGCTTCAAGTCCTTCAAGAACCTGAATTTCGTCGGCGCCGTATTCTTCTTCTACCTTAGTCATTTCCGATGCAGATTCTTCGGTAATTTCATTTAAAATCTGCTCCGAATTTTGGGCTGTTTCATTTTCCAGTTCCTTTGAAATTTCGTTATCCAAAGTCTTTACCTCCAGTTAATTACGTTACGGTAATTATATTAGTAACTATTGTAATTTTATTTTTTCAAGTTTTTATTTTCTTTCTTAAACCCCGTAAAATAAGGAATAAGAATAAATCCTAAAACTGCCGCAAAAAAGCTTATTATTAAAAGGGGAATTATATTAAAGGCAGTCATTACCATAAGAATTGATACATTTATTAAAATTGCAAATATTATCACTATTGACCACAGTACAGCCGTTCCCGGCAATTTTTCAACATTAAAATTTTTATTGCAATGATAACATTTATGTGTTTTTTCCTTTGATATTTGTTTTACTTCCTTATAATGATAAACTGCGTTGCAATAAGGACAAACAGGTAATTGAAACATTATTTAACCTCTTAAAATCTTCTGTTAGCCGAATATTTTAAGCCTTCTTGCTTTTTTCTTTTTTCATTGGTTTCGGCTTTTTTATTTTCACTGAAATTTATTTCATCAATATCTTCAGATATATTTTCCGAATATAAAGGTTTTTCCTTATGAATTTTGTGAAGAGGTACGTTTTCTGATGAAGATATATGAGAAACTTTGCTATTTTCAATAATCGGAACGTACTCTTCACTGTCTGTTTTATTAGTATCAATTATCGGCTGAAACCCTGTAGTTGGCTTTGAACCGCTTAAAACCGGTTTTTTTCTGTTTGATTTAATTGATGTAAAAATATCTTCATTTATTGAAAAATTCTTTTCTGTTTCAAAAACAGGAGTACTTATATTTGGTTCTTCATTGTTAATATTATTACCAATATTTTTCTTAAATTTCATTTCTCCGCCGTATTCTCTTGCGGCCTTTGCGGCTTCCATCGATTTTTTATATTTTTTAAGAGGATATATCTTTTCAAACTTAGGAGTGCAAAAATAAAAAATTATAAGAGGAACAGCAACAAGTAAAACGCCTATAGGATTATTTGCAAAACCCAGTCCGACCCAAACTGTAAAAATTACGGCCGATACGGCAACAGCCAGCAAAAAATAAAGATAAATGCTTTTTTTTATGATGATTTTAGATTCTTTTCCGCATCTCCTGCAAATATGTTCACTTTGTTTTCTTTCACTAAAAATCGTTAAGTAAGAGACTCTCTTACCGCAGTAAGGGCATTTTTTTGCTTTCATAATCGTATCATTCCTTTAGCGAGTTGTCTTTTCGTTTCTGCAATGTCTGGCTTGAAATTTGGCTTATATAAACCTTTATTCCGTCTGTTTTCCTACAAACTACAAAAGATTTCGGAAGTTCCATTGAAACGTTTATTACCCTGCCTGATTTTTCAGCTTTTGCAAGGTAATCTCTTGTATTTTTAGAAATTGTTGAGGTATCCATATCAAAAATACCCACAATATTTTTAGTTTTTATTACAGTATTTTTTCCTAAATGTAAATACATCAGATAATTTTTCCATTTTCTACTTTAAAAATTTTTCCATTTTTAAGCTGTTCTTTGTTTGATTTTTCACAGCAGGTTATAAAAACCTGATAATCTTCAATTTTGTTGAGTAAAAATTCCTGCCTTGAATTATCGAGTTCGGAAAGCACGTCATCAAGGAGAATTATAGGTTTTTCACCTGTTCTCTTTGTTAAAATTTCCGCCTCAGCCAGCTTCATTGAAAGTACGGCGCTTCTCTGCTGACCCTGAGAAGCAAAAACCTTTGCTTTTTTTGAATTTATTATTATATCAATGTCATCACGGTGAGGACCTACATTTGTGCATCCTGTGTTAAAATCCTCACTGCGGCATTTTATAATTGTTTTTTTTAATTTTTTTGCAATTTCTTTTTCTTCATCTTCGGGAGTAATTTCTGCATTTGAACAGTAGGAAAAATCTAAAGTCTCGCTGTTTTGAGATATTCCCTTATGATATTCTCCTGCAAATTCGGTAAGCTGTTTTAAAAATTTAATACGCTGAAAAATTATCGAAGCGCCGAGCAAACACAGGGCGTCGTCCCAAATTTCAAGAGTTTCTTTCAGCTCTGAATGTTTGATAATATCTTTTAAAAGTGAATTTCTTTGATTTAAGGTTTTATTATATTTTGAAATTATTATTGCATTTTTAAGTTTTTCTCTGCATATTGCACTGTCTATAAAATTTCTCCTTAATGACGGACCTCTTTTTATTAAGGTTAAATGCTCGGGAGAAAACACAACTGCATTATATTTTTCAATTAACGCCGAACTGCTTTTTTTCGGAACATCATTGATTTTTACTTCTTTTCTTCCGCTTACAATTTTTATTTCTGCATTCTGTTCTCTTTCAAATGAGTAAAATGATGATTTTAAATTTGCATATTTTTTTTCAAATGCGACAAGCTCGTTATCCTTAGAACCTCTGAAAGAATGACCTCCGCAAAAAAGCCACAAGGCTTCAAGCAGATTAGTTTTTCCCTGGGCATTTTCTCCGTAAATTACGTTTACGCCTTCGCAGGGTTTAATAAATCCGTTTTCAAGATTACGGTAATTTTCAAGCTGAAGCCCAAGAACCTTCAAAAAACTGCATCCTCTCAAAAGTTTTAAACGCAATCGGATAATCTGAAATTAAACGACCTGTATAAGATTATTTTCAAATTCTGCAATATCGCCTTTTCTCATTTTTTTGCCTCTCATTGTACAAACTTCTCCGTTTACTTTAACCTCGCCGTTTTGCACAATAATTTTGGCATGTCCGCCTGTTTCGGCAATTCCCGAAAGCTTTAAAAGACTGTCAAGGCGGATAAAGTCTTCTTTTATTTCAATTTTCTTATTCATTTGAAAGCCTCATCGGAACTACAAGACAAATAAAACTTTCTCCCTTGACAGGCTTTATTATCATTGGGGAAAGTCCGCCGTTTAAATAAAGTTTTACTTCGTCTGTTTCACTGTTTTTAAGTGCTTCTAATAAATATTTGTTGTTAAAGCCGATTTCAACCTCTTCGCCGATAATCGGAACTGAAACTGAATCATCTGCTCTTCCCACAGATGTCGAACAAAGTAATTTTATTTCATCATTTGCCATCGTACATCTTACGGGACTTTGAATTTTTTCGCTGTTAAGAATTGATACACGCTCAACTGCTTCAATTAAAAGTCTTGAATTTATGACAATTTCTGTTTTTGATTCTGTAGGAATTGTTGTTTTGTAATCAAGGAACGTGCCCTCAATAAGTCTTGATATTATTGAATAATTTTTAATTTTGAACATAATATGGCGCTGTCCGACAACAACCTCAACATTGTCTTCATCATCTGTGATGAGCTTTAAAACCTCCTGCTGGGTCTTTCCCGGAACAACAAACTTACTGCTGCTGCCGCAGTTTACAACTTCTTCTCTTATTGCCATTCTGTAGCCGTCTACTGCAACGATTTTAAAACTGTTTTCTTCAAGTTCAAAAAGAGAACCTGTATAGATAGGCTTTGCTTTATTATCGGAAACTGCATAAACGGTTTGTCTTATCATCTCTTTTAATATTTTTGCCTGTATCGTAAAATTATCTGTACTTTCAAACACAGGCAGATCCGGATATTCAACTGATGACATTCCAATGATTTGGAAATTGGATTGTCCGCTTTTTATATATGTGACCATTCTTTCGTCAGTTTCTATGCATACTATTTCTTCGGGAAGACGTCTTACTATATCGGAAAAAAGTCTTGCTCCGACAACAATTTCTCCTTGTTCCTGAATCGTTGCTTCCACATCTGTTGTAATACCAATTTCAAGGTCATAACCTGAGATGTTGATTTTTTCTCCGTACGCTTTTATTAAAATTCCTTCAAGTGCAGGTATTGATGATTTTGCCGATACGGCTCTTGAAACATTTAAAACTGCATTTGAAAGATCTGTTTTTAAACAATTAAATTTCAATTTTTTCATCCTTTCTTATCTTATCTTTTAATTATTATTTAGTAGTAGTAGTAGGGAGTGTTGAATTGTTTAATATTTTTAGAAATTTAGTAAATATGCAGGAATTTCCATAAACATAAAAATTATGTTGAATGTTTAAAAATATTTAATAATTGGGACAAGCAGAAAGTTGTCAACATTGATGTTAATTTATGTTTGTGGAATGTTATTGAAAATGTTAAATAAATATGAGGGTTTTGCGGTCACAGACCGCAACAAAGGGCTGCTTGCCCTTTGATCCCCGTAAGCTTTTTCAAAAGCTCGACCAAAACTTTTAATTTTCTTAAAACTATCTGTCCCTGATATTTTTTATTATATCTTCTACTATTTCTTTTGTTTTCGGGTTTGTTTTAATTAGCTTTTCAACCTTCTGAGTTGTATAAATAATGGTAGAATAATGGCGGTTGCCGAATTCTTCACCGATAGCTTCCATTGAAAGAGGGGTTAAAGAACGGACTATATATATTGCAATTTGTCTTGCATTGCTGATTTTTGCACTTCTGTTCTTTTGTGAACGGATTTCTTCAGAAGTAACTCCGAACGTTCTTGCAACCTCTTCTATAATTTTCTCAACAGTTAACTCCGGAGGAGCTTCGTTGTTTAAAATATCGGAAATTATTTCCTGAACGGAATTAATGGTTGGTTTTTCATTGTTAAGCAGATATCTCGCTTTTAATTTTTTTACTACTCCTTCAAGCTGTCTGATGTTTGTTTTTAACTTGCTTGCAATAAGCTCGCAGACATCGTTTGGAATTTCAAAGTTTGAATATTCTGCTTTTCTTTTTATAATAGCAATTCTCGTTTCAATTTCCGGAGGCTGTATATCTGCAATAAGACCTGATTCAAAACGTGAACGGAGCCTGTCCTCAAGAGTTTTAATTTCTTTTGGAGGTCTGTCCGATGTTAAAACTATCTGCTTGTGAGCGTCTTTAAGAGCGTCGAATGTATGGAAAAATTCCTCCTGAGTACTTACCTTGCCGCCGATAAACTGAACATCGTCTACCAGAAGTATATCTGTATATCTGTATTTTTGTCTGAATTCGGTCATCTGGCCTTTTCCTAAACACTCTATAAGTTCATTTGTAAAATCATCGCCTTTTATGTAGCAAATCGACATTTCGGGAAAATTCTTTTTAATTTCATTGCTTATAGCATAAAGAAGATGAGTTTTTCCAAGCCCTGAGTTACCGTATAAAAATAAAGGATTATAAGGACCTGCGGGTTTTGCCGCAACAGCAACAGATGCGGCGTGGGCGAATTTATTTGAAGAACCTACAATAAATGTATCGAAGGTATATTCATAATCTTTGTCCGCAGTTTTTTCGTTGCTGTCAATAAATTTATTCTCTTCCTCCTGAATGTCTTCGGGAATATTAAAAATAATTGTAAAAGATTTTCCGAAAACAGCAGAAAATGCCTCATCAAGAAGCGGCATATAGCAAAGAGTTAAGGTTTGTTTATGAAAATCATTAGGTACAAGCAAAACAGCTTCGTCTTTGTTAAAATCCAGATTTACAGGTTTTATTCTGCTTATCCATGTTTTATAAGCAACATCGGTAATTTTAGACTTACAATAGTCGCATATAACGTTCCACGCTTCTGTAAACGACTCCATTTTTTTCCGCCTTTCAAAATTCTAAATATATAAAAATTATTTGATGATTTATAAATGTACATATCACTCCATTATTACATATTACATTATAGCAAGAAATTAACAAAAAAGCAAATATAAAATTATGATATAAATATATAATCTAAAAGTATTTTAAAACTTATATATGCAGAAAGAAAAATGTATATAAATGGTATTATAAAAACAGTAAAATACAATATATTGTGTAAATAAAGTTTATAGAATAAAAATTAAAAATTTTAGTTGACGAGAGCTGAAAATTAAGATATAATGCTATATTGCAAGGTTATATATCCGAAAGGAGGGGTTTTAAATGCTGAGAACATATCAGCCTAAAAAGCTTCACAGAAAAAAAGAGCATGGCTTCAGAAAAAGAATGTCAACAACTAACGGACAGAAAGTTTTAGCAAGAAGAAGAGCTAAAGGTAGAAAAAGGTTGTCTTATTAAAATGAAGACCACTCGATTTAGTGGTCTTTCTTTTATATAATGTGAACATTATTACTTGAACAATATTACTGTCAGGTGGTTTAAATGAGTGATTATATCACTTTAAAAGAAAACAGAGATTTTTCAAGGCTTTATCATAAAGGAAAGTGCTTTGTAAGTCCTGTTTTAGTTACTTATATTATGAAAAATAAATCAAATAACCTGCGTTTTGGAATAACCACCGGCAAGAAAACAGGGAATGCAGTTAAGAGATCAAGGTCAAGAAGAATTATCAGAGCGGCTTATTATGAACTTTACGGCAATATTAAGCCGGGATATGATTTTGTATTTGTTGCAAGAGGTAAGACGCCCTTTGTAAAAAGCAGTGATATCAAAGAAGCTATGAAAAAGGCTTTTTCAGAAGCCGGTTTATTATGAAAAAAGTATTACTTTTACTTATCAGGTTTTATCAGACTGCAATTTCCACGCATACAACAGCTAAATGTAAGTACTATCCTACTTGCTCAAATTATGGTTTGGAAGCTATTGAAAGATTCGGAGCCGTTAAGGGTTTGGCTCTGACTGTTTGGAGAATTTTACGATGTAATCCTTTTTCTAAGGGTGGTTATGACCCTGTTCCCGAGAAAAAAGAAAAAGGAATAAAGAAAAAGTGAGGTAACCCTATTTATGCAAATATTTGGATTTTTTGGCAGTATTTTGGGCTATATTTTATGGGCGGCATGGTATATTGTAAGAAATTTCGGCATTGCCATAATTATTTTTACAATTTTTATAAAATTAATTTTATTTCCTTTTACGGTTAAACAGCAGAAAACAATGGCTAAAAATGCCCGACTGCAAAAAAAACAGCTGGAAATAAGAGAAAAATACGCTAATAACAGACAAAAACAGCAGGAAGAATTACAAAAACTATATGAGCGTGAAAATATGAGTATGACAGGCGGCTGTCTGACAAGCATTATTCCTATGCTCATAATGTTGGGAATCATATACAGTGTTGCTTTTCCTCTTACAAATACACTGCATATTGATGCAGGCAGAGTAAGCCAGCTTTCTTCTTATGTTAATACAATTCCAGGACATACTTCCTTAGGCAATTCATTTTATGCTGAAATAGACCTTTTAAGAGTATTTCCAAGCATTGCAAATACAAGCTTTATAACAGGATTGTTCACTCCTGCGGAAATTCAGAATATTATTGATTTCGGCGGAAGCTTTAATCTGTTTGGATTTGACCTTTTGACGTCACCAAACAGCTTCGGAATATTTTCTGTTTATATATTAATTCCCGTTTTATGTTTTTTAACATCCGTTATTACGCAGGTTATAACAATGAGAATAAACGGTACCCAGCAAATGCAACAGGGATGTATGAAAATTATGATTTATGTTCTTCCGTTGTTCTCTGCATGGATTGCGTATACAGTTCCTGCGGCAGTAGGTTTTTACTGGATTATGTCTTATGTAATTCAGCTGTTACAAAGCATAGTGCTTGCAAAATTTTATAACCCCGTCAGCATTACCGCAAAAAGTGAAGCTCAGCATATTGCTTTGCTTGAAATGCAAGAAGCAAAAATTCCAAGAATTTATGCCCCTTCTTCAATAAACAAGGGAAGTAACAAAAATAATAAAAACAAAAAGAAATAATATGTAAGAGTCAGAAGGTGTAATTTTGATTAAAGAAGTTATCGGTGTAGGAAACACTGAAATGGAGGCATTAAGCGATGCAAAAAAACAGTTAGGCATTGCTGATGATGAAGATGTTAATTTTGAAGTAGTTCAAAGACCTGAAAAGAAAAAATTCGGTCTTTTCGGAGGAAATCCGGCTAAGGTTAAGGCATGGATCAATATTTCCCCTGCTAAGACGGCAGAAGAATTTTTAAAAAATATTCTTAATGCAATGAATCTTAAAGAGCTTACCGTTAAAGCTGAAGAAAATGAAAAAGGAGTAAACTTTAAAATTGAAGGCGAAGATGTCGGATATGTTATAGGCAGAAGAGGTGAAACCCTTGATGCGTTACAATATTTAACAAGTCTTGCAGTAAACCATAAGTCTGATGACGATTATTTTAAAGTTACCGTTGATACAGGAAATTACCGTGAAAAAAGAGAAAAAACTCTTGAAATTTTAGGCAGAAAAGTAGCCTTTAAGGTTGCAAAAACAGGCAAAAAGGTTGTACTTGAGCCTATGAATCCTTACGAGAGAAGAATTATTCATACAGCTGTTCAGAAGGTAAACGGCGCATATTCCGAAAGTGAAGGAGAAAATGCAAACAGACATGTTGTAATTTTACCTGACCCGAAGGCTAAGCCCTATAGAAGAAATAATAATTACAACAAAAACAGAGGCAAAAAGCCTTACGCTAATACAAAACCGCAGGAAGAGCCAAACGCAGATGCTCCTAAAAGAGAACCCATTAACGAGGGCGGAGAGTTTGGTCTTTACGGAAGAATAGACAAATAATTATCGAGGGCGGTTTTACTGCCCTCTTTTGTGTTTGTAATATATTTTTCATTATCTGCGGACAACCGCAAGGGTTGTCCCTGCAATTTTTAACGAAGGTTTCTGCATAATTGTAGGTGCGACCCTTGCGGTCGCCCAAAAAGCAGAACATAATAAAGACATTGTAGGGGTGGATTCAATATACGCCCAAAAAAGCGATCGAGGTTTAAAGGACAAAAAACCTTTGCTTCCGTCATTGACGAAAAATCCGATTAATAAAAGATTTGGTGATATTATGAAAAGCTCTGCAATAGCCGCAATAAGTACTGCACAGGGCGAGGGCGGTATCGGTATTATAAGAATTTCCGGCGATGATGCGCTTGTAATAGCCGATAAGGTATTTAAATGTGCAGAAAATAAAAAACTCTCTGATTTAGAGGGATATAGAGCGTCTTTTGGTTATGTTGAAAAGGACGGAGAAAAAATAGACGAAGCGATTGCCCTTGTTTTTAGAGCGCCCCATAGCTATACAGGAGAAGATGTAGTCGAAATTTCCTGCCACGGCGGACTTTTTATTACTAAAAAGGTATTGAGAACTGTTCTGGAGGCGGGTGCGACTCCTGCACAGGCAGGCGAATTTACAAAAAGAGCTTTTTTAAACGGAAAAATAGATTTGGCAAAGGCTGAATCTGTTATGGATATAATTAAAGCAAAAAACGAAAGTGCCGCAAGAGCCGCATTGGTTACTAAAGACGGCGCATTAAGCAAGAAAATAAATGAAATTAAAGACGATTTAATCAACAAAGCGGCGCATCTTTCTGCTTGGGCTGATTATCCCGAAGAGGATATTCCCGAAGTTACGGAGAATTCCCTGCAATCTTCTTTAAAGAATGCAGAAGAAAAATTAACTCATCTGCTTTCAACATACGATATCGGGCAGACTGTTAAAGAGGGTATAGATACCGTAATTGCAGGCAGACCTAATGTAGGAAAATCAACCTTGATGAATTTGCTGACAGGCTCAGAAAAAAGCATTGTTACGGAAATTCCCGGAACAACAAGAGATATTATTGAAGAAACAGTCGCTTTGGGAAATGTAATATTAAGATTAAGCGATACGGCAGGAATAAGAGATACAGATAACACGGTAGAAAAAATCGGAGTAGAAAAAGCAAAAAGGAGACTTTTAAATTGCGGACTTGTACTTGCTGTTTTTGACAGCAGTTCGCCTTTGAACAAAGATGACAAAGAGCTCATTGAAATTATTAAAAGCGTGCCTGCCGTTGCAATAATAAATAAAAGTGATTTACAGCGTAATATAGATGGCAGTTATATTGAAAACAAAATTAAGCACACTGTTTATATTTCTGCCTCTAACGGCGAGGGGTTAAAGAATTTAATTGATGTCATTGAAGAAATTGCAGGTACATCAAGTTTTAATCCCAGCGAAGGTATCCTCTCTAACGAAAGACAGAGAGATGCCGCAAACAATGCGTTAAATTCTGTTAAAGAGGCAAAAGAAGCATTAAATTTAGGAATGACTTTTGACGCTGTTACAGTTTCCTTAGAGGATGCGATAAGCAGTCTTTTGGAATTAACAGGAGAAAGAGCAAGCGATGAAATAGTTGATAAGGTTTTCCACAATTTTTGTGTAGGTAAATAATGTGCTGAAAACTTTTCGTATAATTGCAGACTCATTCTGACTTAGGGGTTTAAAATGAACTTTTTAGGTTATGTTCGGCTCCCTCTCTGACGAGAAATTCCCCTGCAATGGAAAAACAAAAAAGGCTCCCTCTGACGAGGGAGCTGTCAAAGCGTTAGCTTTGACTGAGGGAGAGATATTAAATAATTTAAAGTTTTTTAAATAATAATTGTAATATTTAAAGCGTTTTCTCTCCCTCCGACTGCGGCTTCGCCGCAGCCACCTCCATCGTCAGAGGGAGTCATATGTTACAGAAATGTTTTTTGTATAATAAAAGGCTCCCCTTAAGGGGAGCTGTCAGCGTAAGCTGACTGAGGGGTGCATAACTGAACATTTCTACCCTTCCGTCACGACTCCGTCGTGACACCTTCCCTGTTAGGGAAGGCTTCTCAAATGTTTTGCTTTAATCTAACCTTTTCCTAAGTTGATGACATTGCCTGCAATGGGAAATGTCATGAAGAGACAAAAGGGTTGCCGTTTTAGCAGAAAAAGCTGTAAAAGCGTTAGCTTTGACTGAGGGAGAGATATTTAATAATATAAACTTTTTTAAATAAACATTGTAATATTTAATGCGTTTTCTCTCCCTCCGACTGGGGCTTCGCCGCAGCCACCTCCCTCGTCAGAGGGAGGCAGACTTATTCAAAAAAGTTCATTTTAAATATTTAGTCTTTATAAAACAGCAGGATAATCTATAACAATAAGATAAGAAAATTAAAACTTTTAATAAGGAAGATTATAATGATTGAGTATGAAGCCGGAAAATATGATATTGCAGTAATCGGCGCAGGACACGCAGGAATAGAAGCCGCTCTTGCAAGTGCAAGACTTGGGTGTAATACTGCAATTTTTACGATAAATATGGACGCTGTGGGTAACTGCCCCTGTAACCCGTCAATCGGCGGAACTGCTAAAGGTCATCTTGTAAGAGAAGTTGACGCTCTCGGCGGAGAAATGGGAAAAACGGCAGACGAATGTTTTTTGCAGATGAGAATGTTAAACAGGGGAAAAGGGCCTGCCGTTCATTCTCTGAGAGCGCAAATCGACAGAAGAAAATATGCCGATACTATGAAGAAGAAACTTGAGTTGCAGGATAATCTTCATCTTCGTCAGGCGGAAATAGTTGATATTTTTCAAAACAATGACGGCTGGACATTAAAAACAAGAATGAACGCTCTATATGAGGTCAAAGCCGTAATTATTGCAACGGGTACATATTTAGGAGGAAAAATCTTTGTGGGAGAAGTTTCATATGAAAGCGGTCCTGACGGAATTTTCCCTGCAACATTTTTAGGCAAAAAGCTTAAAGAGCTGGGACTTCCCATAAGACGGTTTAAAACAGGTACTCCTGCAAGAGTATTAAGAAGAAGTATTGATTTTTCCGAGCTTGAAGTCCAAAAAGGCGATGAACCGCCAGTTCCTTTCTCCTATGATACAAAAAATTTAGGCGAAAATAAGGTAGACTGTCATATCAGCTGGACTAACGAGAAAACTAAAGAAATTATTCTTGAAAATATCCACCGCTCACCTTTATACGGCGGAAAAATTGAGGGCGTAGGCCCCAGATACTGCCCCAGTTTGGAGGATAAAATCGTAAGATTTAAAGATAAACCTCGTCATCAGCTTTTTATTGAGCCCTGCGGACTTAATACTGAAGAAATGTATCTTCAGGGAATGTCGTCATCATTGCCTGAGGAAGTTCAGCTAAAGTTTTACCATACAATAAAAGGTCTTGAAAATGCAGTAATTATGCGGCCTGCCTATGCAATTGAATATGATTGTATCGACCCTCTTGCACTTAAGGCGACGCTTGAATTTAAAGATTTTCCCAACCTTTACGGAGCAGGTCAGTTTAACGGCAGCAGCGGTTATGAAGAAGCCGCCGCACAGGGTCTTATTGCGGGAATAAACGCCGCTTTAAAGGTTAAGGGCAAAGAGCCTTTAATTCTTGACAGGGCAAGTTCATATATTGGCACTTTAATTGACGATTTAGTAACCAAAGGTGCTAACGAGCCCTATAGAATGATGACCTCAAGAAGTGAGTACAGACTTATTCTAAGGCAGGATAATGCAGATATTCGTTTAACTCCCATAGGTCACGAAATAGGTCTTATAACGGAGGACAGATGGAAAAGATTTTTAGAAAAGCAGGAACTTAAGAAGCAGGAGTATAACAGAGTTAAGAAAACCGTTATACCTCCCACAGAACAGGTCAATAAAATTCTAAAAGATAACGGAACAACCGAAATTACAACAGGTACAAGACTAATAGAACTTTTAAAAAGACCTCAGCTAAACTATGAATGTTTAAAAGAAATCGATACAGACAGACCGAACCTTGACCCGAATATTTTTGAACAGGTGGAAATTGAAATAAAATATGAGGGTTATATAAACAAACAGCTAAAACAGGTTGAGCAAATGAGAAAGCTTGAAAATAAAAAGCTGCCCCTTGATACAGATTATAAAAGTATAATGGGACTAAGACTTGAAGCAAGAGAAAAGCTTGATATAATCAAGCCTGTAAGCATAGGTCAGGCTTCAAGAATTTCAGGCGTTTCTCCTGCCGATGTAAGCGTTCTTCTTATCTGGCTTGCAAGAAATAAATAAGAGAGCAATTAAGGAGCAATTATGATATCAACATTTTTGAAACAGGCTTTGCATAAAGCAGAAATTAATATTACCGACGAAAGCTTTAAAAAGTTTGAGCAATATTATAAACTGCTTGCAGAATGGAATAAAAAAATTAATCTCACAGCAATAACTAAACCCGATGAAGTTGCAGTCAAACATTTTGAGGATAGTCTTTCCGTGTTAAAATATGTTGATATTAATAAAAACGCAAAAATTATAGATATAGGAACGGGAGCAGGCTTTCCCGGTATTCCTTTAAAAATTGTAAGAGATGACTTAAACTTAACATTGCTTGACAGCTTAAGCAAAAGGCTTGTGTTCTTGCAAGATGTTTGTAATGAGCTTAATATTTCTACACAAACTCTTCATAGCAGAGCCGAAGAAGCCTCAAAAAAAGCTGAATACAGAGAAAAATACGACTTTGCTTTTTCCCGAGCAGTTGCACAGCTTAATATTTTAAGTGAACTTTGTTTGCCTTATGTAAAAAAAGGCGGTTATTTTGTAGCAATGAAAGGTCCTGATGCAGGGAAAGAATTAAAAAATGCAGAAACCGCAATTACAGTTTTAGGCGGAAAAGTAAAAAGAATAGAAGAATTTAAATTATCGGATAACAGCGGAAGAACATTAATAATAATTGAAAAAATAAAAAATACCCCTGAAAAATACCCCAGACACGGCTCTAAATTAAAAACAAGACCGTTGTAAAAATTAAAAAGCTGTTGTTAAAAAAGCAAAAGTTTTTGCGTCGCTTTTTTCAAAAAGCGACCGAGGATCAAAGGGCGAGGAGCCCTTTGTCGCGGTCGGTCACCGCGAAACCTGTTAATTAAAAAAATTACCGAAAGACCCCTTGTCGCGGTCGGTGACCACGAAATCTGTTAATTAAAAAAATTACCGAAAGACCCTTTGTCGCGGTCGGTGACCGTGAAATCTATTAATTAATAATATTACAGAAAAACCCTTTGTTGCGGTCGGTGACCACAAAATTTCATAAAATAATGAAAAAACGCAAAAAAGCTGACACTGTATAACACAATGTCAGCTTTAATTTATGCTGTTTATTAATATATATGATTATTTTATATTGATTATATTATATAACTATATTAACCGTTAAAAGAATAGTTGGGAGCTTCTTTTGTAATTTGAATATCGTGGGGGTGACTCTCTCTTAATCCTGCTCCGGAAATTCTTACAAATTTAGCCTTTTCGTGCAATTCACTGATTGTAGCACAGCCTGTATAACCCATACCTGCACGCAAGCCGCCGAGCATTTGATAAATCGTATCAGACAAAACACCCTTGTAAGGAACTCGTCCTTCAACGCCCTCGGGAACAAGCTTGTTGTTAGAAGCCTGGAAGTATCTGTCTGCACTGCCTCTGCCCATAGCTCCTAAACTGCCCATACCTCTGTAAACCTTGAACTGCCTGCCCTGATAAATCTCGTTATCTCCGGGGCTTTCCTCACAGCCTGCAACAAGTGAGCCGACCATAACTACATTTCCGCCTGCGGCAAGTGCCTTAACTATATCACCGCTGTATTTTATACCGCCGTCAGCAATAATCGGAATACCGTGCTTTGAAGCGGCACAGGCGGCGTCATAAATTGCAGAAATCTGCGGAACGCCGATACCTGCAACAATTCTTGTTGTACAAATTGAACCCGGTCCGATACCTACCTTAACAGCGTCAGCACCTGCGGCAATCAAAGCCTCGGTAGCCTCTGCGGTTGCGACATTACCTGCAACAAGCGGAACATTCGGGAATGCTTTTTTAACTTTTTCAACAGATTTAATAACATTGCTGTTGTGACCGTGAGCAGAATCGAGCACAAGAACATCAACCTGAGCCTCTATTAAAGCGGCAACTCTGTCTAAAACGTCTTTAGTAGCACCGATAGCGGCGCCGCAAAGAAGTCTGCCTTTGTCGTCCTTTGCAGAATTCGGATACTGAACGGATTTTTCAATATCTTTAATTGTAATTAAACCTTTAAGTCTGCCGTCCTTATCGGTCAAGGGAAGTTTTTCAATCCTATGCTGTCTTAAAATCTCCTGAGCCTCTAAAAGGCTTGTCCCAACGGGGGCAGTAATCAAATTTTCTTTAGTCATAACATCTGATATTAACTGGGAGTAATCTTTTTCTGTCATAAAACGAAGGTCACGGTTAGTAATAATACCAACCAGCTTGTTATCTCTGCAAATAGGCACGCCTGAAATTTTATATTTTGCCATAAGCTCGTTAGCGTCGCCTACGGTGTTTTCAGGTGAAAGAAAAAACGGATTTACTATTACTCCGTTTTCATTTCTTTTTACTCTGTCAACCTGATCTGCCTGCTGTTCAATGCTCATATTTTTATGAATAATGCCGATTCCGCCTTCTCTTGCAATTGCAATTGCCATTGCAGTTTCCGTTACGGTATCCATAGCGGCAGTCATAAGAGGTGTATTAAGCTTAATTGTTTTAGTCAAATAAGTTGAAACATCAACTGAATTAGGCTCAACGTTTGATTCCCCGGGAATCAAAAGAACATCATCAAAGGTCAAACCTTCTTTTCCGAATTTTTCATTAAAATTGCAATTTAACATAGAAACACTCCCATCTAAACCTGATACCGATCTCTGAACATACAACAGATGCTTTTAGTCTGAAATCAGTATAGAATAATCCACTATATTTAACTTTTATTATAACAAAGAGGCTTATGGTTTGCAACATTTATTTTTAAATTTTTTGGAAAAATACAAAGATATTATTGACTTTATATTAAATTAATAATAAAATTTATGTGTATTTATTTTTAAGAGAAAAATATATGGAGTTAAAAATGGAACGGAAAATAATATCAATATTGTTAATTTTATGCTTTATATTCATTTTTGCAGGCTGTTCGGATGATGCCTCAAAAGAGCAAAACAGCACAAATAATACGGAAGGAACTACTTCATCTCAGACTAAAGGTGACAATCGTCTGATAGGAACGTGGCAGATCGTAAATGAAAATGGTGAAAATCACACGCTGTTTTCTTATGTTTTTAAGGATGAAAAAACCGCTATAATGGCGATGGGAAATGTAGCCTATTGTTCAGAGCTGAAATTAGAAAAAAACAAAGAAGGTAAAGATACCCTGTTTGCAAAGCTATATTATAATATAAACGGTACATATATTTATGAAATATCTGATGACGGAAAGATATTGACCTTAACAGAAGACGGAGTTGAAAACAGCGAAAAAGTGGTATTGAATAAGGTTGCAGACTATCAGTTTATGCCTGATCCTCCGAAAAATCCCAAAATTGATAAAAGGCTTATCGGTACATGGAAAGATAAGGAAGGCTCAGGTATTACATATACGTTTAACGAAAACGGAACTATGGAAAACAACAGCCTTAATGTTATCATAACTTATGCTCAATTTTCCGCAAGCGACGGAAAAATCAGCGTTTTATATAATCAGGGAACGGATGTTGAGGATTCTTATAAATATTCCTTTGACGGAGATGTTCTGATTATCGATGGTGTTAAATTTCTAAAACAATAAAAATGGGGTAAAAAGAAAATGATAATTAATCAGATTTTACAAAACATTGCAACTACAGCTGTCGTTATTTCAATGATAGCTGCTCTTGCCGTAGGTTTTTTCGGTTACAAATTAAAACGGGTGTTTGCGGCCATATGCGGTTTTGCAATCGGCTCGGTTTTAGGAGCAATAGTTACTGCAATAGTTTGTCCGAAAGTTGAATATTTTTTAACGATATTATTGGTAGTTGCCTTAATTACAGGAATTATCGGGGCTATAGTCAGCTTTAAATTTTATAAGGTTGGAGTTTTTATCTATATGTTTTCAACGACCTTTACAATGGTTTACAGCCTGTTAGATACGATAATTGCAAAAAGTGCTTTGCCGGCAGGAGACGACGTATCGTTATTAACAGCCAATATAACAAGCGGTAATTTTTCAAATATAAATTGGGGAATTGTAATTGCTTCTTTTGCAGTTTCGATTATTATCGGAGTTATAACGGTTATTTATATCAGAAATATTATGATAGTTGTAACGGCAATCAGCGGAGGAATTAATTTTTCAACAGGATTGCTTGTCAATATAATTAAATTTAATAATCTTTTTGTTATTCTGCTTGTTGCGGCGGCAGTTGCCGTTTTAGGAATGACGGTACAGTTTAGAACGACTAAAAAGCATTATTAATAAGTAAATACGAAAAAATGTATGGCTGACAGATAAATTTCTGCCAGCCATTTTATTTGGGTTTTTTTTAATGTTTCACGTGAAACGTTTTTATAAGGAGGGTTTGCCGTCACAGACGGCGATAAAGGGCTTCGCCATTTAAACCTACGAGCTTTTGAAAAAGTTTGACCAAAACCTCTATTTTTCTCCAATCGGAACATTAAGTTATTATATAACTCTATTGATATATTTACGCTTTAATTATTGTTTTTCCGCCCATGTATGGCTGTAAAGCAACGGGTATATTTACCGAGCCGTCTTCGTTAAGGTTGTTTTCAAGAAAAGCAATTAACATTCTTGGTGGGGCAACTACTGTGTTGTTAAGCGTATGCGCAAAGTATTTTCCGTCTTTGCCTGCAACTCTGATTTTAAGTCGCCTTGCCTGAGCGTCGCCTAAATTAGAGCATGAACCTACCTCAAAGTATTTTTTCTGTCTTGGCGACCATGCTTCAACGTCTATTGAGCGTACCTTTAAATCTGCCAAATCTCCCGAGCAACATTCAAGCGTCCTTACGGGAATATCAAGTGTACGGAATAAATCTACTGTATTTTGCCAGAGTTTATCAAACCACATTTTGCTGTCTTCAGGCTTGCAGACAACTATCATTTCCTGCTTTTCAAACTGATGGATTCTGTAAACGCCTCTCTCTTCAATGCCGTGAGCGCCTTTTTCTTTTCTGAAGCAAGGTGAATAGCTTGTTAATGTCTGGGGCAGATTATCTTCCTTAATAATAGTATCGATGAATTTACCTATCATTGAGTGTTCGCTTGTGCCGATTAAGTAAAGGTCTTCGCCCTCTATTTTGTACATCATGGCTTCCATTTCGTTAAAGCTCATAACACCGTCAACAACATTTCCTCTTATCATATAAGGTGGAATACAGTATGTGAAGCCTCGGTCTATCATAAAATCCCTTGCATAAGAAATTACTGCACTGTGAAGTCTTGCGATATCACCCATTAAGTAATAAAAACCGTTGCCTGCAACCTTTCTTGCACTGTCAAGGTCAAGTCCGTTAAGTTTCTCCATAATTTCTGTGTGATAGGGAATCTCAAAATCAGGAACAATTGGCTCACCGAAACGCTCAACCTCAACATTTTCACTGTCGTCCTTGCCGATTGGCACACAATCGTCAATGATGTTTGGTATTTTCATCATTATTTTTTTAATTTCCTCGCCAAACAATGTTTCTTTTTCTTCAAGGTCAGCAAGCTGTTGGCTTTGCTCTGTTACTTGTTTTTTCATTTCTTCGGCTTCTTCTTTTTTTCCCTGAGCCATAAGACCGCCGATTTGCTTTGAAAATTTGTTTCTGTTTGCTCTTAATTCATCTGCTTTTCTTTTGGCAGTTCTGCTCTGCTCGTCAAGTCGGATGACCTCATCTACAAGCGCTATTTTTTCATCCTGATACTTTTTTCTTATATTTTCTTTTACAATATCGGGGTTTTCTCTTAAAAACTTTATATCAATCATAATTTTCTCCTTTTATTTTTTATCTTCTAATTTATTTGCAAGCTCTTTTAACTCTTCGTCAGAGTAAAATTCAATTTGTAATATTCCGCCTTTTTTATTTTTAAGGGGAGAGACCGAAACCTTTTTTCCTAAATATTCTGTTAAAGCAAGCTCAACCTCGCTGAAATAAGAAATTTTAGGTACTGGTTTTTGTGTAGCAGATGTATTCTTTTTAGTTTGCTGTATTTTTTTGCTTAAGGCTTCTGCCTGACGAACAGATAAATCACGTTTTTCAATCTCTTTTGCCAGAAACAGTCTGTCCTCTTCATCTTCAAGAGAAAGGATTGCTCTTGCGTGACCTGCGCTGATTGCTCCTGAAGATACCATATCTAAAATATCTTGCGGAAGTTTTAAGAGCCTTAAAGAGTTTGCAACGGCACTTCTTGATTTTCCCACAGCTTTGGAAACTTCGTCCTGAGAAAAATCGTACTCGTCCATTAATGCTTTATATCCTTGTGCCTCTTCAATTGCGGTTAGATTTTCCCTTTGCAGATTTTCAATCAACGCAAGCTCCATTGTTTCACTTTCGGAAAGTTCTCTGATGATGACGGGAATTTCAGAAAGGCCTGCCATACGGCTGGCTCTGTATCTGCGCTCGCCTGCAACAATTTGATATCCGCCGCCAATTAAAGGTCGTACCAAAATCGGCTGTAAAAGTCCGTGCTTTGAAATGCTTTCTGCAAGCTCTGCTAAAGCAGATTCATCAAAATCGTGCCTCGGCTGGTCTTTGTTCGGTTCAATTTCAGAAAGTCTTAAAGTTACGGTACTGTTTTTATCTTCCGATTCATTTTCCATAAAAATGGCATTCAGGCCTTTTCCTAAACCGCCTAATTTTTTAGCCATACAGACGCTCCTTTTCTATAATTTCCTGTGCAAGCGATGTATAAGACAGCGAGCCTTTACAGGATTTATCGTAGTAAATTACGGGCATACCAAAGCTCGGAGCTTCGGAAAGGCGAACTCCTCTCGGTATAACCGTTTTAAAAACCTTTCTGGGGAAAAACTTTTTAACCTCTTGAACTACCTGTTGAGTAAGGTTAAGCCTTGCGTCAAACATAGTGAGCAAGACGCCCTCAATTTCAAGAGAGGAATTATACATTCTCTTAACACGTCTTACGGAATTCATAAGTTGAGAAAGTCCCTCCAATGCATAATATTCACACTGAATGGGAACTAAAATTGAATCCGCAAATGTCAATGCGTTTGTTGTTATAAGCCCTAACGAGGGAGGGCAGTCGATTATAATATAGTCATAATTTTGCTTTACAGGCAGAACACCGCTTTTTAGTCTTTGCTCTCTGTGGGGCAAGTCTGCAATCTCCAATTCTGCCGCCGCAAGGTCTAAATTTGAGGGCAAAATATGCAGGTTTTCATAGACTGTAGCAATAATACATTGTTCAGCTTTAGCTCCGTCAACAAGGAGATTATAACTTGAAAACTGAATTTTTCTTTTATCTATTGCAACACCGCTGGTGGCATTACCCTGAGGATCAATGTCTATAAGCAGGGTTCTTTTTCCCAAAGCGCCTAAACAAGCGGCAAGATTTACAGATGTTGTAGTTTTACCTACACCGCCCTTTTGGTTGGCAACTGCAATTATCTTTGTCAAAAAATCACCCTTTATTATAAGTTTACCTGACTATTGTATCATAATAGCAGGCAAAATTAAAGGTGTTTTGAGAAAAAAGTTGTATTTTTGCAAAAAGCAGCCGGTGGGCTGCATAGATTCGGGCAGACAGACCATATATTAACAACCCTTTGTGCCTGACTGTTTCCGAGCAGTTTCCTATAAGTCAAAAATGTTTCACGTGAAACATTTAAGCGCCGCAAATTTTTATATCCATAAAACGCCAAAGACCACACATCTCTGTGTGGCCTTTGACAAGGGGTTTAGATAAGGAAATGGGTATGAGTGGAACGGGTGCTAAGCACCCAACTGGATGGTAAGTTTATACTAAACAATCATTAAAAACATGATATAATATACTTAAAAGATATCCGCTCTTAATTGAAGTTTAGCGTTATGCAGTCTTATCGTTTGTGGAAGACTGATGTTTGGGAATTTTAATAGTGTATTCTATATAATCGCCGCTGTCTTCTTTTTTGCTGATTGCGTCAATTCCCGCAAGACGCATTGTGTCAACGGCTTTGCTGATAGTATTAATAAAAATTCTTATGTCCTTTACAACAAGCATTCGCTTTCCTGTCTTTTTTGTGACGACTGAATTTTGAGAAAGCATATGGGCAATCATTTCTTCCGATTGACTAACATTAAGTTTCTCGGAAATCATTTTGCTTAACGCTTCTTTTCTTAATTCGCTGTCGTCAATTTTAAGTAGCGCCCTTGCATGGCGTTCTGATAGATTGGCTTGTACAATCCAATCCTGCTCTTCAAAGCTGAGTTTAAGCAGCCTTAGCTTGTTAGCAATTGTAGACTGTTTTTTACCCAGCTTTTTAGCAGCCTGCTCCTGGGTAAGACCGTAACGCCTTATGAGGCGGTTAATGCCTCTGGCTTCTTCAAAAAGTCCTAAGTCGCACCTTTGCAGGTTTTCGAGTAGAGCCAGAACAGCAGACTCTTTATCAGAACATCTGATTTCTATGCAGGGAACTTTTGTAAGTCCCGCCATAACAGAGGCTCTGAGCCTGCGTTCTCCCGCAATTAGCTCATACTCACCGGATTTTAGCTTTCTCACAGTTAAAGGCTGAAGAATGCCGTTTTCCGCAATAGACTGTGATAAAGCCTGTAATTCGGATTCTTCGAAAATCTTGCGAGGCTGAGTTTTGTTCGGACGAATTTTTATTGTTGATACCAGTATAATTTTATTGTCCCCTCGTGGCATTATATTCAACATACTCACCTCACAGGATTGTTATACTAATCTCAGTTTGAAGATGGAAAAGACAGACAATGTTCAGACTGAAATTAATATTAGGGGTTTGTCCCTTTCGGTGATATTATAATAACACAGGGAAAGTGCATATGTTGTCGTTATTTGAGCAATTTTTATATAACCTTTTGGAAAGTTTTGACAAATAATGGAGTAAAAAGTATTTTTCGTACTGCAAAAAAATTTTTACAATTATTTTATTAAATTATTATATTTAAATTATCCGAATACTAAAAGCTTCATCTACTCTTGTCAACAGCATTTTAGAATGCTATAATAATACAATAAAATAAAGGATAATTCTTTAACATATTTAAATATTAATGGAAGTTACACCATATTTTAAATTTAATTGATAAACTTTAAGTATTATTGTACTTTAGGAGGATAACCATGATATCGCTAATTTTAAATTCTGGACAAGGTACGAGAATGGGAGTGTTAACATCTGAACATCCAAAATGTATGACCGAAATAACCTCAAATCAAACAATTATAAGCCGTCAGCTTAAACAACTATGCGAAGCGGGAATAGACAAAGTAATAATAACAACAGGATTGTTTGACAGTGTATTGGAGAATTACTGTAAAAGTCTTGAATTGCCAATAAATATTAAATTTGTGAAAAACCCAATGTATAAGGAAACAAATTATATTTATTCAATATATTGTGCAAAAGAATACCTTGATGACGATATAATTCTGATGCATGGAGATATCGTCTTTGAAAACGAAGTTCTTGATAAAGTTATTGAAAGTAAAACAAGTTGTATGACAGTAAGCAGTTCGGTTTTGCGTTCAGAAAAAGATTTTAAAGCAGTAATAAAGGATGGAAAAATTTCTAAAATAGGAGTAGAATATTTTAATAATGCAGTTGCCGCACAGCCTCTATATAAACTTAATCGTAAAGACTGGAAGGTTTGGCTTGATAAAATAACGGAATTTTGTGAGAATAATAATACAAAGTGTTATGCTGAAAATGCACTGAATGAGGTTTCGGATAATTGTGAAATTAATGCACTCGATATAAAAAATTTGCTGTGTAGTGAAATTGATACTCCAGAAGATTTGGCAGTAGTTTCAGATAAGTTAAAAGAAATTGAAAATAGAATTGTGTATATGTGCTTTTCTACAGATATTCTTCATAGCGGACATATAGCAATAATTAAAAAAGCGGCAAAATTAGGTAAGCTTATTGTAGGTGTGCTGTCAGACGAAGCAGTTGTCAGCTATAAAAGATTTCCCATTATGCCGTTTTCGGAAAGAAAAACAATGTTTGAAAATATCAACGGAGTCTATAAGGTAGTTGAGCAGAAAACGCTCAGCTACCGTGAAAATATCAAAAAATATCGACCTGTATTTGTAGTACACGGAGACGATTGGCGGACAAGTTTCCAGAAGCCTATTAGAGATGAAGTTATTTCAACGCTTGCTGAATACGGCGGCAAACTTATTGAGTTTCCTTATGCAAATGATGAGAAATATAAGGAAATGGAAAACCGTGCAAGAGCAGATTTATCGATTCCCGATATAAGGCGTGCAAGACTGAAAAAAATAATTGCAATGAAGGGAACTGTTACAGCAATTGAGGCGCATAGCGGACTAACAGGACTTATTGCAGAAAATACAGTAGTCTATCAGGACGGCGGAGCAAGACAATTTGATGCCATGTGGGTAAGCTCTCTCTGCGATTCTACCGCAAAGGGCAAGCCCGATATAGAACTTGTGGACATGACCTCACGGTTCAGAACTATAGATGATATTATGGAAGTTACCACAAAGCCAATTATTTTTGACGGAGATACCGGCGGACAAACCGAACATTTTGTGTATACGGTAAGAACCCTTGAACGTATGGGAGTTTCAATGGTTATAATTGAGGATAAAACAGGACTTAAAAAGAATTCTCTATTTGGAACTGAAGTAGAGCAGACGCAGGCATCAATTCCGGATTTTTGTGCGAAAATAGCTGCGGGAAAAAAGGCACAAAAAACTAAGGATTTTATGATTTGTGCAAGAATAGAAAGCCTGATTCTTGAAAGAGGTATGGAAGATGCTTTGGAAAGAGCATTCGCTTTTGTGGGTGCGGGAGCCGATGCAATAATGATTCACAGCAGAAGGAAGAATCCGGATGAAATATTTGAATTTGTGGAAAAATTCCGTGAAAAGGACAAAACAACGCCTATTGTTGTGGTACCCACATCGTTTAATTCCGTTACAGAGGAGGAATTTAAAGAGCGTGGAGTAAATGTGGTTATTTATGCAAATCATTTGACAAGAACGGGATTTCCTGCAATGCAGAACGCTGCAAAAGTAATTCTTGAAAACCACCGTGCTAAGGAATGTGATGATATTTGTATGCCGTTTAAAGATATTATACGCCTTATTCCGGAGGATAATTGAATATGAAGCAAATAGTATTAAGGGCAGACGAAAAATATTCGGGGCTTAATAATTTTATTATAGAAAGCGGAATTAAAAGACCTTTGCTTGTGTGTGACAATTCAATTAAATATCTTCGCATAAATGAATATTTTAAAACATTAAAAAACAAATTAAATATTGAAGTAATTAAATTTGACAGCTTTATGCCTAATCCAACATACGAATCGGTAGTTAAAGGTGTTGAAGTATATCATAAAAATAAATGCGACGCAATAATTGCAGTGGGCGGCGGAAGTGCTATAGATGTTGCAAAATGTATTAAACTTTATTCAAATATGAATACAGATAAAAATTATCTTAATCAAAAAATTATACCAAACGATATAAAATTTATAGCAGTTCCCACAACAGCAGGAACGGGAAGTGAATCCACACGATTTGCAGTAATTTACTTTAACGGCGAAAAACAGTCAGTAACGGATTCCAGCTGTATTCCTGCGGTGGTTGTGATGGACACATCCGTACTGAAGACTCTTCCAGAATATCAAAAAAAGGCTACTATGATGGACGCTCTTTGTCATGCTGTAGAGTCATTCTGGTCAGTAAATTCTACAGATGAGAGTAAGGAATATTCAAGACGAGCAATTCAGTTGATTTTGAGAAATAAAGACCTTTATTTGTCCAACGATGATGCGGCAAATGAAAATATGCTCAAAGCTGCAAATATTGCAGGTAAGGCTATAAACATTACCCAGACTACAGCCGGACATGCGATGTGCTACAAACTAACCAGTCTTTACGGAATTGCACACGGTCACGCAGCTGCGCTGTGTACGGCAGAGTTGTTTAAATATATGATTTTACATACCGAAAAATGTATTGATAAACGTGGTAAGAGTTATCTTAAAACAGTTTTCGGAGAAATAGCAAAAGCTATGAACTGTAAAAGTGCAGAAAAGGCCGCAGAGATGTTCAGCAAAATGGTTACGGATTTAGGCTTATCAACTCCGATTGCAGATAAAAACGATTTTTCGTTGTTAAAAAAATCAGTTAATCCCGATAGGCTTAAAAATAATCCGGTATATCTTGATGAAGTAGCAATAGATGAGATTTATCATAAGATTTTAAATATTAATGGAGAGAAATAATTATGAAAGCAGAAAGCCTGGTAAAAATAATCGGAGCTGATTTTTATACAGGAGTCCCTGATTCACAGTTAAAAGCACTTTGCGATTATTTAATGAATACTTACGGAATAGACCCGAAAAGTCACATAATAGCGGCAAACGAGGGCAACTGTACTGCACTTGCAGCAGGTTATCATCTTGCAACAGGAAGAGTTCCGGTAGTATATATGCAAAACAGCGGAGAGGGAAATATTATAAATCCCGTTGCCTCACTTTTAAACGAAAAGGTATATGCCATACCCATGATATTTATTATTGGGTGGAGAGGCGAACCCGAAATCCATGATGAACCTCAGCATATATATCAGGGTGAGGTTACCGTTAAATTGTTAAATGATATGGATATAGAGACATTCATTATAGGTAAAGAAACGACCGAAAAGGAAGTATCCGCAGCAATGGAGAAATTCCTTACTGTTCTTGCTGACGGAAAACAGGTAGCGTTTGTAATACGCAAAGGTGCACTTACTTACGATGAAAAAGTTGTATATAAAAATGAAAACACAATGGTTCGTGAGGAAATCATAAATCATATAGTTAAAGTTTCAGGTGAAGACCCTATAATTTCTACAACCGGTAAGACAAGCCGTGAGCTTTTTGAAGTTCGAGAGGCAAATTCTCAGAGCCATAAATATGATTTTCTTACTGTTGGTTCTATGGGTCATAGCTCATCAATTGCATTAGGAGTTGCTATAAACAAGCCAAATACAAAGGTTTGGTGTATAGACGGCGACGGCGCTTTGCTTATGCATATGGGATCAATGGCTGTATTGGGAGCAAATGCTCCGAAAAATATGGTTCATATTGTTATCAACAATTCTGCTCATGAAACTGTTGGAGGTATGCCTACAGTTGCAGGAAAACTAAATTTAGTAGCAATTGCAAAAGCCTGCGGATATCCTAATGCAGTCTGCGTGGATAATTTTGACGATTTAGATAAACAGTTAAAGCTGGCAAAAGAGCGTGAAGAATTAAGTTTTATTGAGGTTAAATGTTCAATTGGGGCCCGTGCAGATCTTGGCAGACCTACAACAACAGCTCTGGAAAACAAGAAAAAATATATGGAGTATTTAAAAAGTAAAGATTAACAATAAAAGAACATTTAATAATATTAAATTTAAAAATTTTATAAATTGTATTAAAAAAGCAGATTCACAAACCGTACTGATTTTAAGGGATAGATAAAGTAAGTGAATCTGCTTTTATTTTTTATAAAAATTATTTGCTATTAAGCCTGTCTAATATTGAATGTGCAAAGTTATATGCACCCGTAACAGCTTCCGATGAAGTGAAAGAGGCTAAATCATCTTTGTCCTGAACGGAGTAAAGCCCTATATATTCAAGATTCGAATGTTTGCAAAGGCGCTTTATTCCTTGTTCAAAGGGAGTTGTTGCATAGTCTTTTTCATAGCCGTTTGTGGTAATAAGAGCAACCTTTTTGTCCTTCCATAAAGAACCTGTCGCACTGCCGTAGTATTTGTTCATTCCGTAGTGACGGTCAAGAAGAGCCTTCATGGGTGCTGTGCAATACCATGAAAAAATTGGTGTGGCAAGCACAATACAGTCTGATTCAATTATTTTTTCCATAATTTTATGAACGTCATCATTAATTACGCAACCGTACTTTCCGGTTACATTCTGGCATGAATAACATCCCCTGCAAGGGTTTATATTTAAATCATACAAAAATATATATTTTGTTTTCACTCCGTACTTTTCAAGTTCCTCAATAAAAGGCTTGCATAAAGCCGCAGTGTTTCCGTCTTTATGAGGGCTTCCCATTAAAATACAAACTTTTTTAGGGATTGTCAAATTGTTTTTATATGTATTATCTGATTTTTTATAGCTCATATTGCATCTCCTAAAATTAAAATTTTTTAAAAACGAAGCGCAAAGGCTATTTTATTAAAATTTTTTTATTTTTATAATTTATATTTAATGCAATTGCCTTTGCTATGCAATAAAATAAGGTGTGAACATAAAGTTTATTCCTCCTTTGCGTTAATTTTTTATTTAAAGCATATCTGCTTTTTTAAGTATGTTTTCTATAAAGTGAGCTTTTTCTTCTGTATAACACTCTCTGTCATTATAATATTTTTTCGCAAGCTGTCTTTTTAATTCAGAGTATTTTTTTACATCTTCAGGGTGATTGTTTAGATAATCTCTAAATAAAATATGACTCTTGCGTGATTGGCTGTTTATCTGTTCTATATGAATAAAATAAGTTTGTATATAATTTGTTTGTTTTTTCAGAAAAAGCCTGCCGGGAACACCTGCTTCTCCTCTGTATTCGTAGCCGGCACTTTCCAAAGGTGCTATTAAAAGCTTTCCGTATTCAAGGTTTTCAACACCAATTGAAATATCGATAATCGGTTTAGCAATACAGCCTTTAATAGAGGTACTGCCAATGTGCTGTATATCAATATTAAAGTTTTCAAGTATTTTTCCTAAATGTGCTTTTTCTATAAGATATTCCTCTGCCCAATTTGAATCATATTCTTTAAGTAAAACTTTTCCTTGTTCTACTCCCAACATAAGAGACACCCTCCGTTAAATTTTAAAGCATTACAATTTACTTTTTTGATTTATTAGCGGAATAATTTTAATTTTGTTATAAAAAATTGCTAAAAACAATGTTATAAATTCCGCAGCGGGAATAGCAAGCCATACTCCTGTAACTCCCCATATAAGGGGCAAAATAAGCAGAGCCGCCATAATAAATACAAAGGTTCTTGTAAAGGAGATAACGGCAGACGTTTTTCCGTCTGAAAGAGCAGTAAACATTGCTGAAGAAAAGATATTAAAACCGCAGAATAAAAAAGATGTTGCAAAAATTAAAAATCCATTTAACGCAAGTTTACAGGCGTTAATATCATCTTTTACGAAGAGCTGAACTATAATGTCTGCCGTTGCATAAGAAAGAATTGTTATAACAACTGACGATATTACGATAAACCACACGGAAGTTTTATAAACACGTCTAAGTTTTTTAAATTCCTCTGCACCGTACTGAAAGCTGATTACAGGAGCAACGCCAATGGAAAAACCCAAAAACAAAGACATAAACAAAAACTGGGCATAAAGCAAAATCGATATTGCCGCAACTCCTGCTTCTCCTGCTAATTGCATTAAAATAATGTTAAAGGCAACAGTGGTCACAGCATAAGAAAGATTGGTAACCATTTCAGATGAACCGTTTAAGCAGGCTTTTGCAAGAACCTTAAAATTACATTTAAATTTAGTAAAATAAACGTCTCCTTTTTTGCTGAAGAAAAATATAATACCGCAAACCGATGGTATCATTTGACCGATACCCGTCGCAAGAGCCGCACCGAATATACCCATTTGGAAAATAGCAATAAAAACGAAGTCAAGGATGGCGTTGGCAATTCCTGCAAACACGGTTAAAACAAGCCCTAACTTTGGTCTGCCTGCTGTAACGAAAAAGCTTTGAAACAAACCTTGCAGCATAGAAAAAGGTGCAAACAAAAAAGCGGTAACCATATAAGTGTTGCAGTCGTCAAGTAAAACATCGCTTGCGCCCAGCATTAAAGAGATATTTGTAGGAAACATCAAAATAATTACAGATAAAATAATGCTTATAGCGATACCGGCAACAACCAAAAAAGAAAAATTACTGAGAGCTTCTTTCTTTTTTCCCTCACCCAATTGAGTTGCCACTATTGCCGAACCCCCTGTTGCAAGCATAGTACCAAAAGCAATCAGAACGCTTATGGGTGGAAAGGCGATATTCAAAGCGGACAAAGCATTACTGCCCACAAAACGTGAAACAAAGAAGCCGTCGATTATAGTATATAAGGACATAAAAACCATCATAATAATTGACGGAAAGGCAAATTTAATTAAACCGAGGGGTTTAAAATCCTGATTTATGGAATTTGACATAAAAATCCTTTCAGATAAGTGATTTGAAATTAAAACAACAAAAACACCAAAACCCATAGAGAGTTTTGGTGTTGAATAAAGCAAAAGTATCCGTAAGAAAACAACCAAACAGTTGTGTTGTGAAAATAAACTGACCAAAAGATAATAAGTATTTTCTGCCATACGGAGATAGATAAAATAATAATTATCTCTTACTAAACTGTGGTGCTCTACGAGCAGCTTTAAGACCGTATTTCTTACGTTCTTTCATTCTCGGGTCACGAGTTAAGAAGCCTGCCTTTTTAAGTGCAGGACGGAGAGCCTCGCTGTCATACTGAAGGAGAGCTCTTGAAATACCGTGACGGATAGCGCCTGCCTGACCTGTAACTCCACCGCCTGCAACTCTGCAAACGATGTCAAATTTATCAGTAGTTTCTGTCAAAGCCAAAGGCTGTCTAACGATAAGCTTAAGAGTTTCAAGACCAAAATAATCGTCAATATCTCTATCGTTAATAGTAATTTTTCCTGTGCCCTGATAAAGTCTTACTCTTGCAACAGAGCTTTTTCTTCTGCCTGTACCGTAGAAAAATGGTTTTGCATCATACATTCTCATTTACCTCCTTCAAATTAAGCTTCAAGAGTCTCAGGATTCTGAGCCTGATGATTGTGTTCTGCGCCCTCAAAGAGTCTTAATCTTGTAAGAGCAGCTCTGCCTATTGTGTTTGAAGGAATCATACCCTTAACAGCAAGCTCCATAGCCTTTGTGGGGCGTGTAGCCATAAGAGTATCGTATCTTGTTTCCTTTAAGTGGCCGATATAGCCTGTGTGACGATACCATTTTTTCTGAACAAGCTTGTTGCCTGTTAAAACAGCGTCTTTACAATTGATAATAATAACATGATCTCCGCAATCTACATGCGGTGTAAAGGTTGGTTTATGTTTACCTCTTAAAATAACAGCGGCCTGAGCAGCAACTCTTCCTAAAGGCTTGCCTGCTGCATCAATTACATACCACTTGCGTTCAACCTCGCCTTTTTTAGCCATATAAGTTGACATAGCGAATCCTCCTGTTTCTTTTTATTTTGTTGCAAAACTGATTATAATACAGATAAAACCTAATGTCAACAACTTTTTTAAAATATTTTAATTTAGTTTACAACAATCTCTTAAATTCTCGTTTTTACTCTTAAATAATCTCGTATACTCATTAACTATTTTTTAAAAATTTAAAATTTTGTAACCGAAAAAGAAAATATATACAAAAACAAACTTGTTTTTGCACTTTGCTATCATATAATTTTTAATTTTTAGGTTCTTTATTTTTATTGACGATGAATAATCGCTGTGATATAATTTTTCAAAATTAAAGGAAGGTATTGTAATGAAAAAAATTTTCAAAAGTTTTACAATTATTGCTATATTGATTTTAACAGTTATAAGTATGACTTCCTGCGGAGGGTTTGATTTTAATCTGTTGGGAGATGAACCCGCCGTTACCGAAACTGTTTCCACCCCGGATTCAACCTATGCACAGCCTGAAAAAGTAAACGGAAAATATATTTCAGTGGAGGATTATGCAAATTCGCATGAAATTCAGGAACAATTGCAAACTTATCAATTGACCTTTTCCGACGACTTTCTCATAAAAATATACGGCGACGGAAATAAATTTATTTATGAATTTAAATATCTTGAAAAGATACCGTCATCAGATATTGAAACCAGAAAACAGGAAATAGAAAAGAGTTTAGGGGAACAAAAAGACACCTATAGCGATATTGCAGAGGACATATCTAAAAAAGTAAACATAGATAAAGAAGATGTAATTGTGGCAATCAGATATATTAATGCAGACGAAAGTTTAATAACTGAAGTAGATTTTAAGGCGGAATAACATATCTGTTTTTATCAATAAAAGAACAACGCTTTCACGCTTAACGGCAAGAACAAACAAAATATAATAAAGCATGCAACTATTTTACAAACACTTCAAAAATTCATAAAACAATTATTCACTTAAAGTTCACAATAAAAATGTATTTCTATCATAATCCTTTGGTAGTATGTAACTGTCAAAGGAGGTGATAAAAGTGGATAACAATAAAAAGTCGTCTGTTTTAGCTTGCGTAACAGGTCAGTATGATTGTGACAGAATCATCAAGACAGCTTCGGAAATCGCAGAAAGTAAAAATATACCCCTGCACGTTTTGTGTGTATTGAAAACAACAGATAATTACGGTTCTTTAAGCAATGAACTTGAATATTTATATCAGACTGCAAAAACCGTTAATGCTGATATGACCGTTTTATTCAGCGATGACGCTCCAAAAGCCGCAGCCGACTTTGCCAAGCAAGTCAGATGCAGAAGAATGGTATCGGGAATGCATAACGGCGAAATGACAGGTTTTCTCGTTTTGTTTAATGAATTAAGACCTGAAATTCCAATAACTATGATAGATAAAGACCAAACTATATATAGTATGGAACCAATAAACGAAAAGGCATAAAATCCTTTTAAATTATAATAAAATGAATAAATAAAGCAATTTGTTAATATATTAATAATGTGCCGTCTGTTATCAGGCGGCATTTTTTAAAGTCTGTTTGTCAAAATGTAAAATTATTTACTTTCTATTTATGAAAACCTTACAAAAAGAAAAATTTTACAGTCTTTATCTTTATTAAGTAATTTGAATGTGTTATAATTACAAAAAGTCTATGCTGATTCAACTTAAAAAGGCAAGTAAAATTAATTTCAAAACCGAGATCAGTATAAATCTGAAAGGAAGTTTTATATGTATAGATTAGGAATTGATTTAGGCGGCACAAATATTGTTGCGGCAGTTGTAAATAAGGATTATAAAATTATGGCAAGAGCAAGCTGTAAAACTGCCGTACCGAGACCTGAAGAGGAAATCTGCGACAGTATGGCAGAGCTTGCGCTTAAAGCAGTAAAGAAGGCAAAATTAACAATTGATGATATTGAGCTTGTAGGTATCGGCGTTCCGGGAGCTGTTAATCCTGAAACAGGAGTTATTGAATATTCTGCAAATTTGTTCTTCCATAACTGGGAAATCGTAAAAATGATGGAAGAAAGACTTAATAAAACCGTAAAAATAGAAAATGACGCTAATGCCGCCGCTTACGGAGAATATCTTGCAGGTGCGGCGAAGGGTGCAAAAAATGCGCTGACTATTACTTTAGGAACAGGCGTTGGCGCAGGAATTATTATTGACGGCAAAATTTACAGCGGTTCAAACTATGCAGGAGCAGAAATGGGCCATATGGTAATTGTTAAAGACGGAAAAGAATGTGCCTGCGGAAGAAGAGGCTGTTGGGAGGCTTACGCATCTGCAACAGGACTGATTAACCTTACAAAAGAGGCAATATTAAGAGGTAAGCCCGACTACTCATATATGTTTAAGCTTTGCGACGGCGATATTAATAATGTAAACGGAATGACGGCATTTAAAGCTATGCGTGAGGGGGATGAAATTGCAAGACAGGTCGTTGACACATATATAAGTTATCTTGCCTGTGGACTTGTTAATGCAATTAATATATTTCAGCCTGATATACTGTGTATCGGAGGCGGTATTTCAAATGAGGGTGAAAGTCTTTTAACACCTTTAAAATCTATAATTGAAAGAGAGCGTTATACAAAGCACAACGATAAACAAACTATCATTTGCACGTGTGAGCTTGGAAATGACGCAGGAATTATCGGTGCGGCATTTCTTTGATCGTCAATAATTGCAGATAGGGCAGTTTTGTATAAAAATACTGTATAAAAATATTTGTAAAAAGTATTGACAAATATAAAGTTTTATAATATAATTATCCACGCTGACTTTAATTAGTCTATGTGAGATTTGGCGGAATAGCTCAGCTGGCTAGAGCATTCGGTTCATACCCGAAGTGTCGTAGGTTCAAGTCCTATTTCCGCTACCATATGGCCCGGTGGTCAAGCGGTTAAGACACCGCCCTTTCACGGCGGTAACACGGGTTCAATTCCCGTCCGGGTCACCAGAATTTGCTGGTGTGGTGGAATAGGCAGACACAAGGGACTTAAAATCCCTCGGACTAATACTCCGTGCCGGTTCAAGTCCGGCCACCAGCACCAAAAGGAACATCAGTAACGATGTTCCTTTTTGTTTTATGTACAATAATTATGTACTATTATAATAAATGTTTTAATTTATACAAAATTCCTCTGCTGTGAAAATACAGCAGGGAAATTTTTTTGTAATAAAATTGCTTGTTTTGCATATAATATCAGTACATAGTATTGACAATGTAATAACATTAATGTATAATTAAATCAAAGAAAGGGAGTTTTATTATGGCACAAACAACAGTAAGTATCCGTATGGACGAAACATTAAAAAAGGAAATGGAGATTACCTGTAAAGAATTAGGTATGAATATGACTACTGCTTTTACTATTTTTGCAAAGAAAATGAGCAGAGAGAAAAGAATACCTTTTGAAGTATCCGCTGACCCATTTTATTCTGAGGCTAATATGGCTCATTTAATGCGTGGTGTAGAGGCACTGAATTCGGGCAAAGGTGTAGAACATGAAATTATTGAGGAAAATGATTAATGAAAAAGGTATGGTTTGAAGAAGCCTGGAATGATTATCTTTATTGGCAGCAACAGGATAAGAAAACTATAAAGCGTATAAATTTTTTAATAAAAGATGTTGAGAGAAATCATTTTTCAGGTATAGGAAAACCGGAGCCTCTTAAAGGAAGTTTAAGTGGCTTTTGGAGCAGAAGAATAGATGATACAAACAGACTTGTTTATAGAATAAACGGTGAGGTCTTAGAAATTTTATCCTGCAAAGGTCATTATAATAATTAATAATATGCTTTTCATAAAAAGAACATTATTTCTGATGTTCTTTTTGCTTTTAATCTGATAATTTAAATTAAACCGGCAACAATATTTTTACATAAAGTCAGATAATTAAAAAACACCTTAAAAATGCATATATAATGAAATATAAAAATATTTTGAATAAATATGTAATTATTACCAAAAATATTATTAATTTTTTATTTATTACTCCAATTGAAATAATAGTTTATATATGACATAATTATATAAATTAAGAATGATTATTGTTTTAGAGGTTACTATGAATTTAGATGCAATGTTTAAAGTAAGTTATGGTTTGTATGTTTTGACCGCTTACGAAAACGGCAAGGATAACGGCTGTATAATAAATACTCTTGCTCAGGTTACAAGTACTCCGAACCGAATTTCAGTCACGGTCAATAAAAATAATTATACTCACGATATGATTATGCGGACAGGAAAGTTTAATGTTTCCTGTCTGACTACCGAAACTCCGTTTTCAGTATTTGAACATTTCGGATTTCACAGCGGTGCAGATTATACAAAGTTTGCGGATAAACGAACAACAGAATATGCAGAAAACGGTGTATGTTATTATCCTTACTATACAAACGCATATATCAGCGGTAAGGTTATTGAGACCCACGATTACGGCACACACACAATATTTGTTGCAGAGGTAACAAATGCAGAGGTATTGTCGGAAGATGAGTCGTTAACATATGATTACTACCACAAAAATATTAAGCCAAAGCCACAGGTCAAGGAGACTAAAAAGACTCAGTGGGTTTGCAAGATTTGTGGTTATGTATATGAGGGAGAAGAACTCCCCGAAGATTTTATCTGCCCGTTGTGCAAGCACGGAGCGGCAGATTTTGAGAAAATAACAGTGTGAAGGAGTAAAACTATGGACTTAAAAGGAACAAAAACAGAAGCTAATTTGCAAGCGGCATTTGCAGGTGAATCACAGGCAAGAAACAAGTATTCATACTATGCAAGCAAAGCTAAAAAAGACGGATATGAACAGATAGCAAAGCTTTTTGAGGAAACAGCCGATAATGAAAAGGCACATGCAAAAATCTGGTTTAAGATGTTAAACGGCGGAATCAAAGAAACAGCAACAAATCTTGAGGACGCCGCAAACGGAGAGAATTACGAATGGACAGATATGTATCCGACATTTGCAAAAGAGGCAAGAGAAGAGGGCTTCACAGAAATTGCAACATTGTTTGAAGCAGTCGGAAAAATTGAGAAAGAACATGAAGAAAGATTTAAAAAATTGCTTAATAATGTTAGAGAAGGACTTGTATTCTCAAGAGACGGCGACAGAATCTGGCAATGCAGAAATTGCGGCCATATTGTAGTAGGCAAAAAGGCTCCGCAGGTATGTCCTGTATGTGCACATCCTCAGGCATATTTTGAAATAAAGGCAGAAAATTATTAATTTTAAAACGTATTTTTAAAACGGTATATGAATAAATAGAAACAAGATAAACTGCACTCTGATTTTTTCAGAGTGCAGTTTTATTTTATTATAAAAATGATTATAAAAAAACAAAAAAGTAATAATGGTAAAAAATGGACATATAATATCAGTGAAAGTTACAACTTTGTTACAAATAGGTAACAAATTGATAACCGGCGATTTTCGTCAAATTGACTATAAAAAACTTAAAATAATTCTTAAATAGAACAAAAAATTAACACTACCAGGAAATAAGCCCTGAAAAACCTGAAAAATTGCACAAAAAAATTATGTGTATCAATTTGACTTTTGAAAAATCAACGCCTATAATGCCACGAAGACAAGCAAAAAGGCCCCTAAATCACTTATTGCTTGTAAAAAAGGAGATTATTATGTTAAAAAAACAAAACCGAAAATACCTGATAATTGCTGCATCAGTTATATTCGGAGTACTTTTTATAATTGCTTCTGTATTCTCAGCAGCAGCGGCAATTACAAACACAAATGAAGCTAAACAAACAAAATCAGATATCTCTTACGGAGAGTTGGAATTTGCCAACGGCGATATTTTAATTGGCGGAAAAAATAATAACGGCGAATATTTTATGGAAATTCTCAAAGCCTTTTACGTTACCGTAAATGAAAACGGAACTGCTCAAAGGGTTAAAATTGCAAGGGGAACTGTAGCAGATGTTTTAAGAAAAGCAAATATTACTCTTAAAGAAACTCAGGCAGTTACACCGTCATTAAATCATAAGGTATCAGAAGATACTGTAATTAACATTGAAAACGGATATTCTGTTAAGATTACGGCAGATGGCAAAACCGAAAAGGTTGTTGCACCGTTGGGGACAGTAGAAAATGCATTGAAATCATTGGATTACAATATTACAAAAGATGATATTATCAGTGTAGATAAAGATGCAGAAATTAAACCTGATATGAAAATCAAAATCCAAAGAGTAACTTATAAGCAGACGACAAAAACTGAAAAAATTTATTATGACACCGTAACTAAAACTTCTGAAGATCTTGAAGTAGGAGAAACTAAAGTTGAGACAAAGGGTAAAAACGGTGTTAAAGAAGTAACGTCAAAAGTTAAATATATTGACGGCAAAAAAACCAATTCGAAAATTGTAAAAGAAAAAGTTATAAAAAAGCCTGTCAAAAAGGTCGTATTAGTTGGTCAGGATAAATCACAAACAACATATGCGCCTTTTGAAATAACCTCAAACGGAGCGAACACATTTACCGATTCAAGCGGGAATACAGTAGCTTACAGCAGAGTTTTAACAGGTTCAGGTACGGCTTATACAGCGCCTGCCGGCTCTGGAACAGCAACAGGCGTTACAGCATATTTAGGCGGAGTTGCGGTAAATCCGAATATTATCCCATACGGTTCAAGGCTCTATATCGTTTCAACGGACGGCAGTTTTGTTTACGGGTATGCAACTGCTGTTGATACAGGCGGAGCTTTAATGGAGGGTTCTGCAATAGTTGACGTGTTTTATCCCACATATGATGAATGCGTGAACTTCGGCAGAAGAGACGTTAATGTTTATGTATTAAGTTAAAAATTATAACGGCGGCAGACCATTTGGTTAGCCGCCGGTCGTTTTTGTTAATAAAATTTTTCTATTGATAAAAAAATTATAATAGTATATAATAAAAAACACAAAAAAAAACATTAATAACCCATGGAGGATATTATGAAAAAACTAATTGCGTCAGTAATGGCTGTTATGATTATGTCAATAGGATTTGCAGGTTGTAATAACGACCCGTTAAGCAAACAAAATGTAGAGGCAAATGCAACGACTGCACCAACAGAGGCAACAAATGCAACTGAGGATCAACCTGCTAAAGATAAGACTTATAAGGAAACAGTAGACGGCATTACAGAGCTTTTTGTAGATGAAGGATATATGACCATTGAAAAAGATAATGCAAATGTAACGGAAATGGATGCAAGTATTATCGGAGCAAAAGAGGGCAAGCGTTATACAACGTCCTATAATAATGCAGAAGTAGTAATAGAGATTTATTCCTTTGATATGACGGACGAAAAATTAAAAGAAACAGCTGAACAGACAATCAAGTCTGTTAAAGAAGAGGGCAAATTCCGAATTTTTCAGCTTGACCCTGTAACTGCATATTTAACAGACAGCGATAAATTTTTATTAGTTTATACGGACAGGTCAAACCCTGCGGAAGATTCGGATAATTATAAGAGAATGCAGGAAGTAATAGAAACCTTTAAAGCATTCCCCGCAGTAAAATAAAATCATTACACTAAAACAAAGACCGTATCCGGAAGATACGGTCTTTTTAGTTTAATAAATATTATTTAAATTATTTTAACTTAGTACCGCAGTTGTTGCAGAACATATCGCTTATAAAAACAGGTGAGCCGCAGTTAGGGCAAACATTTTTGTTAGCGTCACTTTCCGTGGGAGCTGTTTCCTCTTGGGCCGCAGGATTTTCCACAGGCTTATAACATTGATTATCAGATACAGGCTCCTGAGGTTCATGCGGGTTAATCTGCTGAGGATTTGCATATGGGTTTTCACTTTGTGTGTTACTGTAAGAATTATTCTGAGTTTGTTGTGGCTGTGGTTGAGCATAAGCATTATCACCAAGAGGTGTAACAGGAACTGGATTACTGTACGGCAAATTAGCGTTAAACTGCTGGTTAATACCGGTAACTATGCTTTTAATATATCCTGAATATTTAACAGCAATAATACCTCCTGTTAAGCCTGAGCCGCCGCTAAGTCCCAAAAGCAAAGTTAATATGGCAAGAATGTTAATAGGAATAGACTGATTGCTTGTTAAAGGCATAGAAATCGAGGCGGTTGATATTAAAGCAATAAAGTAAATCAAGAAATTCAAACAGGAAAAAAAACCTCCTATTATACGAAATACACCGAAAATCATTGCGCCGTTTTTTCTTAAGTAAATACCGTTAAGGCTTTTTCTTACAGAACTGTAAAAACGAAGCTGATTGATCAAATAGAAAAACATAACTCCGAATATAATTAAATAAAAAATTAAAAGGATTACAAATCCAACGGTTGTAGCAGTACTTGAATATGAGTAATTGTAACTGCTGTAATAAGATACATCATTAAAAGAAGCTGAGGTGAAAATACCTATAATCATTATTAAAGCAAAAAAGGAACATAATATTCCCATGCAACAAACAGATATAATAGAAAGAACCCATAAAATAGTAAAACCGGCTGAGGGATTTGCATTAGGAGCAGAATTTTTACTTTTAAAATAGATTAAAAACTTAGCAATTACAGAAAGCACCGCAGGGATACAAGCAATAATTCCAACAATCAAAATAAAATTACCCAAAACATTAATAAGTGACGAGATATTATAAAAATTTTTGTCATAATAGAAATTAGAATACAACTCGTTATAAAGACTTGTGGTTGCTAAGCTTGATAAAGAGAAAAGCAAAAATATAGTAATGGGAATAGTTATTGTTTCAAAAATGGTGTTAATAAGAACAATAGGTTTCCTAAAAAAGTTTTTAATAATATCAACGTTTTGCTGAAACGGATTGATATTGACTGTAGGATTTGGCTGTTGATAATAGTTCATACTCAATTCTCCTTTTATACTAATTTAATCTCATTCATAAGAACAACATTTCTTAATTTATATAATATATGAAAAAGACACATAAAGCAAGAACATAATAAATAAAAAGTCTAAATTTGTCATAATCATAAAAATAAAGCCTATATATTGTGCTAAATTGCTGAAAAAATAGGGAAAAAATACAAGAAGAAAAAATTTAAAAAATTTTTAAAAAAAGGGTTGACTTTTTAAGTCATTTCTCATATAATAATAAATGTTCCGCGCAAGAAAAGGACAGAAAATCAATGTAAAAATTGACAATAATGTTTGTTTCAGATTGTGGAACATTTACAAAAATCAGGACCTTGAAAATTAAACAACGAAGAAGATAACCCGTAATGACTTTGAGTAAAGAAACTCAAAAAATTACAGTGAGAAAAAACACAACAAAGAGTAAACGGAATACGTTAGTATTTGAAATGAGCAAAGATA
>CANPWP010000006.1 GCA_947584595.1 uncultured Clostridia bacterium
TGCTGATTATATTAACGCCTTTCTTTCTACCAGCGAAGTTTTCTAATTTTGTAACACATCATTGACAAACCTACATATTCGTATTCTCGAAGATTTTTAACAAAATTATCAATTTTTCATCTTGTTCTAAAATCTCTGCGGTATAATGGAAAATGCTCATTTTTCATCCGCCGATGATTGATACCGATACGCCGCGCTTTTGCGCATACTTTATAGTATTATTCGTTCCTCCGTGGGTACCGTTATAGACCGCAATCACGAGAGCGGAATGATTGACCATCCATTCGGTTCTCACTCGGAAACACGCTGGACGATAGGCGGGTGAAATAAATTGAACATGATTCGCCTTTTCGGATAACTGTTGATATCGCTGTTTCCAATCGTCCGTTCAAGACCTCTCAAACCCAGGAAAGGGGGAGGTACAAATCAGCACATATTTCCGATTCCGTCCAATTCAGCTTTTCGGGACGGTGCCCTGTAAAGCAGAAATGATGCAACTGCATTTCGCTTTCTAATAACATTCGTTCTCCTCCGAAAAAGTATAGGCATATACAGTTTCACATAACGGTAAGACCTATACAATAATTTTCTACGAAAGCGGCATAAAAAACGGTAAAATATATACAGATAAACGGTATCGGAAAGAAGGTGATGCAGTGAACACTAACGAGAGGCTTCAACGGTTGCTGAAGGAACGTGGCCGGTCGATGTATAGGCTGTCTTTAAAAAGCGGACTTTCGCAGGCAACGCTTGCAAACATATTCCGCCGAAATACCATTCCTTCAATTGCAACCCTGAAAGCGATCTGCAAGGGGTTCGGCATCACGTTGGCTCAGTTTTTCGCAGAAGGTGAAATGGTTGAAATGTCCCCCGACCTCAAAGAACTGTTTGACTGTTGGAACTGTCTTACGGTAGGGCAAAAGGCCGCCGCTTTGCAGATGCTAAAAGCTATGAGTCACAAAAACTGACAAAGGCATAAAAAATGCGTAGCTGATTCTCGGAATTGACTACGCATTTTCTTTTTCTCCGATTGCCGAATTATGAGAAGTACCGACTCCGCCGTCAAAAAAAACAGATTGTCGATAGGGAGTTCCATCCGTAAAATATCGGACAGACTTTCTCCGTCCACCATAAGTTGTTCAACTATACTGCCATAGGCGCTCAGTTCATAATTTGCAGATTCGAGAAGCGTGATTTTCCAGCACCCAACATCGGTCACAAGCGGTTCTCGATAGTCTTTCTCGGCCCATGACTAGACTTTTTGCAGAATGTCCCTTACCACCTCGGTCCCGATATAAAGCTGACGGCTCCTGCTGCGCAGATAGTTGCCGTTTCCGTATTGGTAGGCATTAAACCAAACCCTACCGCTTTCCGAAACAGTAAGATGTTGCTCCACTTCGTCGCTCGGTGCCGGTTCGGGCCCGTATGCGATGATATTCGCTTCGATTCTGAATTTTTTCATTTTCATCACCGCCCAGCCCGCCTGTTCAAAAACGGCATTCTTCTTTTATGCTACTTTTCGCTCGACAAACCAGCGGCCGATATTGTTGCCGGTCAGTGCTGCGCTTCTTTCAAAAAAGAGATAGCTTTGATGCCCGTTGATAATGATCGTGTACCTGTCGCCTTGGTCTCCGGCTTTCATCGCTGCGGCTTGGCGAATATCCGTGATACGGTCGATTGTGTATTTCTCGCCGTCCTCCCAGACGATCACTCTGGGGAGCATCGTTCCGTCCTGGGCGAAATCAACCCGCACTTTCACATAAACCTTGATCGGCTTAGTCGTAGAGTCCTGCTTCATCTGGTACCTCCACGTCCCGCAAAAAATTGCTCCTCGCATTGATAGGCGGTTCTATCAGTTTATATCCTTTCCATTTCATGACTCGGAATTTGAAGTCCAGCAGTTCTATGGGAACATACAGCGTCGCTGCCGCCGCAAAGAAAGTCGTGTCCCCATTCAGTACATCCAAAACCTCGTCATCGTCGAGCAAAGCTCCGCCGCAAAGAGATTTGCATCCTTTTCCAGTTCGGAGGTCTGGTCGAAGAGTGCGACCTCATGGAAAGCGTGTATCCCGGTGGCGCGGTGGTTCGTGGCATGACATAACTCATGTGCCACGATGATGCGCTGGATGACACTTGGCAGATCGCTGTTTATCGTGATGCTTCGTATCCGCTTGCTTTCCAGAAAAAAGCCTTTTATTGCATCGGGGTGTGTTCCCAGCGGCTGATAAAGCAGTTTGATTCCGAGTTCTTTGCATAGCCTGAACGGATCGGTCTCGCAATATTTCCGTTTCAGTTTCTCGACCGATTCGCTGATTTCCGCATAGGTTACCGTTCACCCCTCCTTTATACCAAAATATGTAAGATGTTATTGTGTGCGGCCGTTCTGTCTTTCCTCAGAACATTTCAGACAAACATTCTTTTTTGAGACAATTACTTTCAATGGCAATATGGGTGGCAACCCGTCATTTGGTAGATAACCGTACCTCGCCGCACAGGAAATTTTATCGCAATCGTATGCCGTGATTTTTCCATCATACAACGGACAGTAAAACTTTAAATTATCCATTCTTTTATCCCAGACTATTTTATCAATAATTCTGTCCCCAAAAATGGACTTATCCCTTTTTATGATGTCCGAATTTCGCTTTCGCTTCCTCTTTGCAAGTAATGTATGCTTTCATAACAGCCTCGAAAAAGTCGTCCTTCTGATCGTGGGTCAGTTCGCCACCCGCAAAGAGAGCCGCATTTGCCTGCAGAAGTTCATTCATATCACGAACCCCGGCGGCTCCGTATCGTTCACGGGCTTCTTCAATGTAGCCGTCTTTTTCGATTTCCTCCAATGGGTTATCGCAATCATCATCGGAAAGGAATTTAACCGACACCTTCAGCGCCTTTGCCAATTTCAGCATTGTGCCTTGCCGCGGACGTTTGACTCCCTGCTCATAGGCTGCGATGGTGCGAAGAGACACGCCCACCTTCTCCGCAAGCTGCGCTTGGGAATCGCCAAGTTCAGATCGTGCGGTTTTCACCTTTTCAGCAAACGTCATCATTTTGCTCATTCACTCCTTCTGAAATCAAAAAGTTCATAAAAGTTCATAAAAATCTATTGACAATAGTTGCTATACTGTTCGTGAACTTTTCGGAACTACGGTTTCCTTATACTCTCAAAATGGGAACTTGTCAAGAGGTAAGTTCAAAGAAGTGTTGTTTCCGAGAAATTCAGACCTAAGAAAAGCAATATGACTAACAAGGGAAAACTACTCATTGTCAATTTAATCAAGGGGGCTTACTGTCAATCGTATTAACCAGACATGGACAACCGATATAACATATATTAAAACTTTGAAAGAAGGTACATTCTTTCTGATGACCTTTATCGACTATTTCAGTAAGCATGTAGTTGGCTGGGATTTAACCGAACGGCAAACTGCCGATGATGTCATAAAGACTCTTAAATTGGCTATAAAAAAACGTAATCCTCCACCGGGACTAATAATACATTCCGACAAAGGCAGTCAGTTCAGATCACGTAAATACCGCGCCACGCTAAGTAAGCACAACTTCTTATCTAATTATACCTCACTTGATCATTCGTGCGATGAGAACGCTGCACAAGAGTCCTTTCATTCCCTGCTGAAAAAAGAATGTATTTACCAGTCCAAACCCCGTACTTATGAAGAAGCCTACACTATGATATTTGACTACATAGAGAATTTTTACAACTCGGTTAGAATTCACTCTTCTATTGACTACCTTTCTCCTTGTGAATTTGAAAACTTTTTGTAAAATCCCCCTCTGGGAGAGTTTAAATTATTGACAAAGTCCCTTTTGAACCCCCTAACCGAAAGGGGGTTCGTTTGTATCAAAATTACGGTTATTTGCCACGTCGCAATAAGTGACGCTAATTGAAAGTCCGCTTTATAGCGGACTTTTTCTTTTTGCTGTTGTTTTTCACAAAAGTCTCTTTGTATGGGACAAGGTAAAAAATACAAAAATGCTTTGTATAGCAGGACGACCCTTGCTGTCACCCTAAAATAAAAATGCATATATAAAATTATCTCTTGAAAATTCCACAAAATACTTTTAAAAGACTTTTTATTATGGTAAAATAACATATATTTAATTTTGGAGGTAAAAATTATGCCTTTTATAAATATAATGGTAAATACAGAAGTAACACAAGAAAAACAACTTGCCGTAAAAACAAAATTAGGCAAAGCTATTTCTGTTTTTCCCGGAAAAAGTGAATCATATCTTATGATTAATATAAAGCCTGAGTGTGATCTTTATTTTGGCGGAAAAAGCGATACTCCGATTGCAATGGGAGAAGTAAAACTTTTCGGCAGTTCGACAAGAGATTATTATGAAAAATTCACTGCGGAGTTTTGCAAAATTATGAAAGAAGAGCTAAATATTCCTCAGGATAAAACTTATGTAACTTATCAGGAAATAGAAAACTGGGGCTATAACGGTTTTAACTTTTAACGGAGGATATTATGAAATCATACAGAAAAGAGCTTTGGTTTAATACAACCTCAAGAAGACAGATTATAAGAATTACGGAGGATATTCAGCAGGCAATTAACGAAAGCGGGATTAATGAAGGTTTAGTTCTTGTTAATGCAATGAATATTACGGCATCTGTTTTTATAAATGATGATGAAAGCGGTCTTCATTCCGATTACGAAAAATGGCTTGAAAAGTTAGCGCCCGAAAAACCATACAGCCAATATGCTCATAACGGCTTTGAGGATAATGCGGACGCTCACCTTAAGCGCACCATTATGGGCAGAGAGGTCGTATGCGCCATTACAAACGGAAGACTTGATTTCGGCACATGGGAGCAGATTTTCTATTACGAGCTTGACGGGAAACGCAATAAGCACGTATTGGTTAAAATTATAGGTGAATAATAAGGAAGGGCTGAGGGTTAAAAATGAAAATTGTCGTACTTGCAGGCGGATTAAGTACAGAGCGAGATGTATCCATATCATCAGGCTCATTGGTAGCAAAAGCGTTGAGAGAAAGAGGCCATAATGTAGTTCTTTTAGATGTTTTTACGGGTTATGAGGAAGACATATGCGATATTGACGCTTTGTTCAAAAAAAATTATGATTTTACCGAAAATACGGGAGTTAAAGAAGAAATTCCAGATTTAGAGAAAATAAAAAAATCACGAAAAGATAAAACAAACCGTTTGCTCGGCAGGAATGTTGCAGAAATCTGTACAGAAGCAGATATTACCTTTTTAGCGCTTCACGGAGATATGGGAGAAAACGGAAAACTCCAGGCAACCTTTGATGTTTTGGGTATTAAATACACAGGTTCAGGGTATCTCGGTTCAGCCCTTGCAATGGATAAAGGACTCACAAAAAGCGTACTTATTCAAAATAAAATTAAAACTCCTGAAGGAGATTATTATAATATTGAAGACGAAAAAAATGGAAATATATACAACTGGGATTTTTTTCCGTGTGTTGTCAAGCCTTGTTCGGGGGGTTCAAGCGTAGGTATTACAAAAGCAAATAATTCGGAAGAATTTAAAGAATCCGTAAAGCAGGCCTTTAAATTCGAAAAAGAAGTTGTTGTTGAACATTTTATTAAAGGCAGAGAATTTTCCGTAGGTGTTTTAGAGGGTAAAGCGTTACCGCCCATCGAGATTATCCCAAAAACAGGGTTTTACGACTATAAGTCAAAATATCAGGCAGGACTTACAGTTGAAATCTGTCCCGCCGATATTGATGAAGAAACAGACAAAAATTTAAGAAATGCCGCAGAAGAATGTTTTAAGTCTTTAAAATTACAGGCTTACGGCAGAATTGACTTTATACTCGATAAAAACGGAGATGCTTATTGTTTAGAGGCCAATACACTTCCCGGAATGACTCCCACAAGCCTTTTACCTCAGGAAGCGAATGTTGTGGGATTAAACTACGGTGAGCTTTGCGAAAAAATTATTGAGATTTCCCTCAAAAAATATAATTAACAGGTACATATATGAAAAAATTTACTCTTAAACAGGTTTCAGAAGCCTGCAACGGAAAATTCGTAGGCGATGAAAAATATCTTAATTATCCAATTACCTCGGTTGAGCGTGACAGCAGGGAGATAAAAGAAGGCAGTTTGTTTCTTGCAATTAAAGGCGCAAGGGTAGACGGTCATGAGTTTATTGAAAAATGCTATGAGCGAGGAGCAGTATGTGCATTATGCGAGAAAGCTCCTGAAAATCCTCAAAAGCCCTATATTCTTGTAAATTCAACTCTTGAGGCAGTAAAGCAAATTGCAGAAAGCTATCGTCAGCTATTTGATATTCCCGTAATAGGAATTTCGGGAAGCGTGGGCAAAACCTCAACTAAAGAAATGATTGCTTCTGTCTTAAGCCAAAAATTCAAGGTACATAAAACAACGGGAAATTTAAATAATGAGCTTGGCGTTCCCTTAACCCTGTTTGGTCTTGAAGAAGAACATCAGGCGGCAGTTATTGAAATGGGCATTTCAAACTTTGGCGAAATGCAGAGAATTTCCAAAATGGTTAAGCCCACGATTTGTGTTATTACAATTATCGGAAGCTGTCATTTGGAAAATTTGGGTAATAGAGACGGTGTTTTGAAAGCCAAAACAGAAATGTTTGAAAATATGACCGATAATGCAAAAATAATTTTAAACGGCGATGATGATAAGCTAAACACAATTAAAGAGGTTCGAGGTATTAAGCCTGAATTTTACGGTTTAAACAGTGATAATAAATATTACGCAGTAAATATAAAAAATAACGGCACGAAGGGTGTTGACTGTACTCTTTGTTTTGATAATACAAAATTAAATGTAACGATTCCTGCTTTGGGCAATTATATGGTTTCCAATGCTTTGGCGGCTGTTGCGGTTGGCAAAGCGTTGGGATTATCTGACGAACAGTTAATAAGCGGTGTTGAAAGTTATAAAACAGTAGGCAGCCGTGCAAATTTAATAAGAGCCCAGAAAGTTACAATTATAGACGATTGTTATAACGCAAATCCCAATTCGGTAAAAGCGGCTGTTGATACCCTTGCAAATTTCAGCGGAAGAAAAGTTGCTGTTTTAGGAGATATGAAAGAGCTGGGAAAAACCGAATTGCAGTTGCATAATGAAATTGGCGCTTATGCCGCTCAAAAGGGTATAGATGTTGTTGTAGCCATCGGACCACTTGCAAAGGAGATCTATACGGGAACAAAAATTGAAAGCAGTACTGCACAGACTTTTTATTATGAAACAGTAGAGAAGGCACAGGAAAACTTAAAAGAAATTTTACAAGCAGGAGACATCGTACTTGTAAAGGCGTCTCATTCAATGCAGTTTGAAAAAATTGTAAACTATTTAAAACAAATATAAATAAGCAAGTATCTACAAAAGGGCTGTCTCAAAACGAATTAAGTTTTGAGACAGCCCTTACTGCTTAGTATGATTAAAACTAAATAGATGGATATAAATATTTTATGCATAATTGTAGTGACAGCTCTTGTGCGACAATGTCGTAAAACTAAGCAAAGTCTTATAAAAAAATTGCCTCCCTCTGACGAGAAATTCCCCTATAAGGGAAAATGTTACGAAATGACAAAAGGGTTACCGTTTTCGCAGAAAAAAATGGCTGCGATGAAGCCACAGACGGAGGGAAAGAAAACGCTTGAATTAAAGCAGCCCTGTTTCAAAAAAGTTTAATTTGTCAAATATCTCTCCCTCAGTCAAAACTTTCGTTTTGACAGCTCTCTCGTCAGAGGGAGCCGAACACAAACATAAAAGTTTATTTTAAACCCCTCAGTCAGCTTACGCTGACTCCTTCATAATTGAAGGAGCTTTTAAAAATATTATTTCAGTGAATTAATTATTTCAACAAAAATGCACAGCCGTGTGCAGGAATAATCAAACCGCTGTTTTCAACTCTTGTGCCGAACAAGGGTTTGCTGTTTGAATATCCGGGCGGCATACTGATTACCATTTGTGTTTCGCCTGCGTTAAATGCGCAGAACAATGAACTGTTATTGTCAATTCTCATATATGAAAGAAGTCTGCCTCGGCATTGAACAGGGATTATGTCACCGTCCCATAACGCACTGCATGATTTACGCAGATTGCCGAGCTTTGTATGCCACTCAATAAGCTCTTTATTTTCTCTGCCCCATGGGTAACAACAGCGGTTAAATGGGTCACGGTAGCCTTCCATTCCTGCTTCATCACCGTAGAAAACACAAGGAAATCCCGGCAATGTATATTGAATTGCCACAGCGATTTTCATCATCTTTATTCCGTAATTTCTCTGATCGTCGGAAAGTCTTGTATGAGCCTGCCAATGGCGGTCACGTCCGTTCAGCGGCTCGCCTGCAATTATAGTCAAAGCACGCTCTGTATCATGGGTTGAAAGCAAGTTCATTAAAACCCTGAGTACTGGTCTTGGGTAGTTTTCAACAACAGACATAATTGTGTCCATAACGTATTTTGCGTCTCCGCCTTTAACAAAGTCGAGGATTGCGTTGCGGAATACATAATTCATTACGCTGTCAAGCTCTTCACCCAGCAAAAACTTTCTTCTTGCACCGTAGCTTTCTTTATTTGAGGCGTCTTCCCAAACCTCGCCTATAATGATTCCCTGAGGGTTCTCTGTCTTAACGGCTTTTCTTAAATTTTCAAGAAATTCGTTAGGAAGTTCGTCGGCAACATCAAGCCGCCAGCCTGAGTTACCGCACTTCATCCATTTTCTTACAATTCCGTTTTCTCCGTTAATATATTCATTATATGAAGGGTCGTTTTCGTTTACCTCGGGAAGAGTATAAAAACCCCACCATGAATTATAATTATCGGGCCAGTGGTTAAATTTATACCAGCTTGAATACGGGCTGTTCTGATCTCTGTAAGCTCCGCCGCTGCCGTATCTTCCGCTTCTGTTAAAATATTTGCTGTCGCTTCCCGTATGAGAGAAAACACCGTCGTTAATAACGTGAATGCCGTGCTTTTTTGCTTCAGCGCAGAGGCTTACAAAGTCCTCTTCCGTACCTAAAATAGGGTCAACTTCGCTGTAATCGCCTGTGTCGTAACGGTGGTTTGAATATGACTTTGAAATAGGGTTTAAATAAATACAGGTTACGCCTAAACTCTCCAAGTAATCCAGCTTTTGCTCAATACCCTTTAAGTCGCCCATAAAGAAGTCTGTGTTGGTAATTTCGCCGTGCTCGTTGGGCCACCATTGAGGCAGTGCATACCAATCGTGATTTATGGATAAATCTGTTCTTTGAAAATCCTTTTTCTCGCCGCTGAAATTAAATCTGTCGGGGAAAATCTGATACATTACTCCGCCTACAGGCCATGACGGAGTTTCAAATCCCTTTTTATAGCAGGTAATTTGCCAGCTTCTTCCAGGCGAGTGCTCAATTGTGCTGACTTGATAGGGATCGGACGGAATAATATACCTTACTCCCTCGTTTGTATTTAACTTAAAGCTATACCAGTAAAGACCTATTCTGTCGGCAGTAAAGTCACATTCCCAGATCTCTGTATGATCATCAAAATAGCCGTGCCAAAACATATTATAAAAGTTCCAGTTATAATCATCATCATATTTTACGCACATCTCAACACTTGAAGTGCTTAAATTATGAGGAATTAATACTCTAAGATGAATACTCGTGCCCTGTTCGACTGCACCAAACGGAGAACGATAATAATCTTTTCTTGAGTCAAATGGAATTGGCATAAATACACATCCTAAAAATAAAAAAATTTTTAGGCGTATTAGATACTTTTATATACGCCCAATTTTTAAACTTGCTTTTAAAACCGCATATAATTCTATCACATAAAATCTTTATTTTCAACTAAAAGGTCCTAAATTCTTCTGTAATTTTTTCTTTCATTTAATTATATATTATAATTTTTAAATAAGTCTTTTTTATTCTATGTTTTTGTAGTATAATTAGTGTGAAAAGGTATGAACGGAGGCTTGCTATGAATAAGAATAAAGTAACGGTTTATGTTGGCGGCAGAAGACTTATGCTTGTATCTTCCGAAAAAGAAGAGTACATCAAGGATATTGCTCAAAAAGTAAACGACAGAATAGATGCGGCTGCAAAGGCTTATCCACAGCTTGACGCAAGGGGCTGTGCGGTTATGACAGCACTTGATTATGCAGACAACGAAAGAAAAGCACTTGGCAAAAAAGCGGAGCTTGTAGAGCAGGCAAACAAGGTTTTACGACAGGCAGATAAGCAAAGCAAGCAGATCATTGAGCTTAAAAATCAGAATACCGAGCTTGATAAAAAATATGATGAGCTTTTGAAAAGATATGAGGATTTAAAGAAGAAAAACTCAAATCTTACTGCTCAGTATAAGGAACTGAAAAAGTTTCTTGATAAGCAGATAAGCATTTCTGCACAAAATAAAAAAGAAACCGAAAAAAAGTCTAAGTTTTCAAATTCGCAAAATTCTTCGGAAGTGAAAGAACAGAAAAGCACAAAAGCTTTTGAAATAAATTCGGAGAAAGTTCAAAATAACGAAAACGTTAAAAGACCGATTGCCTTTGGAAACAAAGAGGATAATAAAACAGATAATGTTAAAAACAACTCTCAGAATAAAAATCAATTTATTTTCGGCAAGAATAACACAAATAAATCCGATAAAAATTTAGACAAAAATATTATTAAGCCTGAAACAGCGGCAGATGTAATGACAAAAGGATATGTTCCCATGAGACAGTATTCGCTTTTTGACGACGAAAATAAATAAAAGAGAAAACAAATAAAGATGAAAATAATGTAAAAGAATATAAGATGAAAACGGATAAAATAGAAATTTTAGCTCCCTGCGGCGGATTTGAAAGCGTTATTGCGGCAGTAAGATGCGGTGCAGACGCTGTATATTTAGGCGCAAAGGAATTTTCCGCAAGAGCGTCGGCACAAAATTTTGATAATGACGAGCTTATCAAAGCGGCGGAATACTGCCACGAAAGAGATGTTCTTGTTTATTTAACGGTGAATACCGTTATTTTTGACGAGGAACTTTCCCGTGTTAAAAATTTAATAATAAATGCCTGTAAGGCTCATATCGACGCAGTAATTGTGCAGAGTATCGGCGTTGCGCAAATGATTAAAAAAATTGCGCCAGATCTGCCTCTCCACGCTTCAACACAAATGAGCGTTCATTCATTAAGCGGTGCAAAGGCTCTTTATGAGATGGGGTTTAAAAGAGTTGTCCTTGCAAGAGAAATGACTAAGGGGGAAATCAAAGAAATTGCCGATAACTGCCCCATTGAGCTGGAGGTTTTCGTTCACGGTGCATTGTGTATGTGTATGTCGGGCCAATGCTATTTCTCCGCAATGCTTGGTTCAAGAAGCGGAAGCCGGGGTGCTTGTGCACAGCCTTGCAGACTTCCCTTTTCCGTGAATAATTTTAAAGAGGGATACGCTTTAAGTCTAAAGGACAACAGTCTTGTAGATTATATAAAGGAGTTGGAAGATTTAGGTGTGACCTCTGCAAAAATCGAAGGCAGAATGAAACGGCCCGAATATGTTGCTGCGGCAGTAAAAGCCTGTAAGGAGAGCAGAGATACAGGTTTTGTATCTGATGAAACAAAACAAATTTTGGGTGCAGTTTTTTCAAGAACCGGATTTACGGACGGTTATTATAAAAATCAGCGTGGATATGAGATGTTCGGAACACGTCAAAAGGGTGATGTTATATCTGCAAGCGAAAAACTTTTGGCAAAAATCAGAAATTTTTATAAGGATGAATTCCCCAATACAGAAATTTCCTTTGAATTTACGGCAGAAATAAATAAAAAACCGATTCTAACAGTATCAGACGGCAAAAATAAGGTTACAATAAAGGGAGAAACTGTTTGTGAAAAAGCATTAAATAAACCTCTGTCAAAAGAAAGGTGTACAGCACAGCTTAAAAAAACAGGTTCAACCCCATATTTTGCAAAAAATATAATTTGCAATCTTGAAAATGATGTAACTATGCCATTGTCTGCAATAAATAAGCTCAGGCGTGATGCTCTTGAAGAGCTTTCGGCAATTCGCAAAAAAAGACTTCCATACAGGATTTTTGAAGATAAGGCAAATTTCAATTTTGAAAAAAAGGAAAGATTTTTAAGCAGAAAATACGCAAAAACAAAAACCGCAAAATTAGGATTAGCCTTTAAAGAATTTGATATGGTTTTTGTTCCTCTTTATTCGGATAATAAAGAAATAGAGAAACTTTTGTCTGACGAATTTAAAATCGGAATGGAAATTCCTCCTATAGTTTTCGGAGATGACGGCAAAATATCAAAAAGACTGAATGAGCTTAAAGGGTTGGGCGTTAAAGATGTTTACTGTGGAAATATCGGAGCAGTTTATCTTGCAAAGCAGGCGGAAATGAAAATCCACGGCGGATTCAGACTTAATTTTACTAACACGCTTGATTTATTGTGGGCGGAGGATTTCGGTTTTGAAGACACGGAGCTCAGCATTGAGCTTACTTTAGAGCAAATTGCAGATTTAGGCGGTAAAATTAAAGCAGGAATTGTAAGTTACGGATTTCTGCCTCTGATGATTACACGAAACTGTCCTGTCAAGAGCAGAAATATAAGCTGTAAGGAATGCGGCGGCAAATCGGTTTTGCAGGACAGGCTGGGTAAAAAATTCATTTTAAAATGTGACGGACAAACAACGGAGATTTTAAACTCTGTTCCTTTAAAAGTAACTGATAAAGAAAACCTTTTCAAAAATTTAACGTTCCAAACCTTTAACTTCACTGTGGAAAACTATGTGGAAACTGTGGAAAAACCTTTAGATTTTAACAGGAATTTACTGTTTTCTGAAAAATTTACACGCGGATTGTATTTCAGAGGGGTAAAATAAACAAAAAATGTTAAAAATCTTTTGAGGAATTATTTAAAAGAATTTAACATAAATATTAAAATTCCAATAAGAAAACAAAAATTGTTTTTACATTCTTTATAATAATTTTTTACAAGAATAATAAAATCTTTTTGCAGGATTAATTTCTAAAACTTGCAGGAAATGGGGCTAAAATGAAATCTTTTCTGAAAATTATGAAAGTAAAGGACAATGCAAAATTGCCCGCTCGGGCAACTGAAGGCTCGGCGGGTATGGATTTATATGCCTGTATCGACGAACCTGTAACTCTTAAACACGGAGAACTAAAAATAATTCCCACGGGAATCGCTATTGCATTAAATGATAAAAATTCTGCGGCGTTTCTTTATGCAAGGTCGGGACTTGGAGTTAAGCACGGCATCTGTCTTTCCAACGGAGTCGGTGTTATTGACAGCGATTACCGTGGTGAAATATGTGTGGGACTTTGTAATGTTTCAAATGAAGATTATACAGTCAAACCCTTTGAAAGAGTAGCACAAATGGTCATTGCCCCTGTTTTTATGCCTGAGCTTGAGGTGTGTGAAAATCTTGACGAAACAAAGAGGGGAAACGGCGGTTTCGGTTCAACGGGAAAAGTATAATAATTATTGAAATAAAATGTGAAATAATATATAATTAGGGTACAATTATTTATACTTATTTTTATAAACAGGCAAAAATTTTTAGACTGTTTAATCAGCAATTAGTATTAGCTCTAAAAGGAGTAGAATCAGATGTTTTCATTTTCAAAAGATGTAGCAATAGATTTAGGAACGGCAAACACCCTTGTCTGCGTAAAAGGAAAGGGCATTGTTATGAGAGAACCCTCGGTGGTTGCTCTTGATTCACAGACAGAATCGGTAATTGCGGTCGGTAAAGAAGCTAAAGATATGATAGGCAGAACTCCCGATTCAATAAGAGCCGTAAGACCTTTAAAGGACGGGGTAATTGCGGATTTTGACGTTACCGCCGCAATGCTTAAGCACTTTATTCGCAGAGCCGTAAAACCCGGTCTTTTTTCTAAACCGAAAATTATTATTTGTATGCCCTCAGGTGTTACGGAGGTTGAACGAAATGCCGTAGAGGATGCGGCGGTTCAGGCCGGCGGAAAACAGGTTCAGTTAATAGAAGAGCCTATGGCGGCGGCAATAGGCGCAGGACTCCCGGTAGATGAGCCTGTGGGAAGCCTTGTTGTAGATATAGGCGGAGGTACATCTGAAGTTGCGGTGATTTCTCTGGGAGATATTGTAACCTCCTGCTCCGTAAGGGTTGCTGGCGATAAATTTGACGAGGCGATAATTAACTTTGTAAAAAGAGAATACAATTTGATAATCGGCGAAAGAACGGCTGAAACAATTAAAATTTCAATCGGCTCGGCATTTCCTTATGAAGATGAAAAAAGTATGCTTGTTAAGGGCAGAAATATAGTAGACGGCTTGCCGAAAGATGTAACAATCTCCGCAGAAGAGGTCAGAGATGCACTTGCAGAGCCTTTAATGACTATCGTGGAAGCAATTAAGTCTACGTTGGAAAACACACCTCCCGAGCTTGCCGCTGATATTATAGACTCGGGCATAATGCTCACAGGCGGCGGAGCGTTATTAAGAGGAATAGATATGCTTGTTATGCAGCAAACGGGAATGCCTGTTCATACAGCGGCAAAACCGCTTGAATGTGTTGCAGTCGGCGCAGGCAAAAGACTTGGTTTCAGCATTGACGACAGAGTTTCCTCAAGAAGAAGATAATTATTATTTATTGCACTATTGCAGGGAGCAGAGTTAATGATACTTTGTTCCCTTAATTTATCTGAGGAGGTTTTAGATGAAAAAATTATTTCGCAGAAAAAGCTTTAAATATTTTGCCGTAACAATTGTTGCGGTGTGCGTAATAGCAATTGTATGCTTTTTTTGCTATCCGTTTTTGTCAAGCGGAGTAAACATACTTACAAACGGCTTGTCACAGGTTTCGGCAGAAGTTTCTGAAAATCTTAACAGATCCTCCTATGATGAGCTTTTGGAGGAAAATAAAAAGCTTTCAGAAGAAAATGCAAGATTGCGTGAACAAGCGGCAGATTACTATGATTTACAGGAAGAAAACGAACGCCTTTGGAAATTTTACGACATAAAAAAAGAAAATCCAACTTATACTTATATTCCCTCAACCGTTATACGACGTGATTCAAACGATGATTTTTACTCTTTCACAATAGATGCAGGTACTTCTTTGGGAATCAGCTTAAACGACCCTGTTATTACCGAAAACGGACTTGTGGGTATTGTTTCGGAATGTGACGCTTCATCAAGCAAAGTGAAAACAATTTTATCTCCTGAAATAAAAGTAGGAGCAGTGGATTCAAAAACAAAAGACATCGGAGTAATATCGGGCAGTTCACGCTATTGTGATGATAATCTGACCATGCTTACAAAAATTTCATCCGAAAATAAAATTGCAGAGGGAGATATTATTAAAACCTCAGGCGTGGGCGGACTTTTCCCCGCTGATATTATCGTAGGTCAGGTAAAGGAGTTTTCCTATGATGATTACGACGCTTCAAAATTTACGGTAATAGAGCCTTATGAAGATATCCGCAAAGTTTCAAGCGTTCTAGTAATTACGGACTTCAGCACAAAAGGTCAGGTTTCTTTGGAAAAGTCTGATCATGCGTTTGATATAAAAAAGAATAAAAAAGAAACTGCAGTTTCGGAAAAGCCGACTGAAAAACCAACGGCTGAAACAACAGATAAGCCAACTGATGTACCGACATACGAATAAGGGATAAAAATGCAGAAGAAATTAACTGTTTTACGATATTTTGCCTATGGAATAGAAATTTTAATACTTTATATTTTACAGGGTACTCCCAATCTTATCCCAGAAATTCACGGCGGAAAGCCTGTGCTTTTAATTTGCACGGCTTTAACAATTGCGGCTTTTGAAAAAGAACTTCCCGCTTTATTTTTCGGACTTGCCTGCGGGGCTTTATGCGACCTTGCAGTGTCAAATACAATCGGATATTTTGCGGTCGTAATGACAGCCCTGTGCTATTTACAGGCGGTTATTTTCAGCTCAGTAATGGTAAAAAATTTTTTAAATACTATGCTTTATGCCTTTTGTTCATGTGTGATAGTAATCGGCTTGTACTTTGTATTTTTCTATATTTTCAAAGGGTACGCAAACATAAGCATTTATTTTGTAAACCATTACATTTCAAGAATTATTTACACCTTTGTTTGTGTAATACCTGTTTATTTTTTAAATATGCTTATATTTACACAGTTCAGGGTAAAGGAGTAAAAAATAACTTTTAAGAAACAAAGTAATTTTTAGAATAGGCGGTGACAATTATGTTTAAACGAAAGCTGAAAAAAAACAAAGAAGGCAAAGAGTATAATCCTGCTCACAGAACCTTTATATGCATAATAATTGTTGCCGTAATATTTTGCGGATTTATTGCAAGGCTGTTTATGTGGCAAATCGTAGAGGGTGAAAATTACAGAGAAATTGCTCTGAGCAGTACAACATATACTGAAAAAACCGACGCAGCCAGGGGAGAAATTCTTGATAAAGACGGAAACGGACTTACCGTAAACAAAACATGTTATAAAATTACACTTAACAGGCTTTATATTGATATGGAAAAAATCAATGAAAATATTTCCGAGCTTATTGCCTATATGGATGTCAGAAATGAAAAGTGGCAGGATGTTCTTCCTATAGATATAACAAACAGCAATGAATATTCTTTTAAACCACAAAGCAATAACGAGGTAAATTTATTAAAATCGGCAGAATTTTTAAATCTTGACGATAAAGCAGACGCTACAATGTGCATTAAAGAGCTTTCAAAAAGATATGATGCGGAATATATCACAGACAAAAAGTCATTGAGAGATGTCTTGTCGGTAAGATATAATATGGAACTTCAGGGCTTTTCCAACACAACGCCCTACGATTTTGCTCTTGATATAAGCGAACAGATGGTTTCCGTAATCAGCGAAAATTTTCAAAATGTAAGCGGAATTCAGGTAGAAACATATTTTGTAAGGGAAAACCCCGACCCTGATATTGCACCTCATCTTTTAGGAGCGTTAGGCTCTATCAGCGAAGAGGAGTACGACGAGAAAACAGCAGAAGGCAGGGAATATACTTATAACGATAAAATAGGGAAATTCGGTATAGAAGAATCCTTTGAGGATATTTTAAAAGGCAAATCAGGAACAAAAATCGTTGAAAAAAATTCAGACGGAACAGTAGTAAATGAAATTAAAAAAACAGACGCCCAGCCGGGCAATACAATTTATTTAACAATAGACAGCAAAATTCAAAATGCGGCAAATAAAGCGCTTAAAGAAAATATTACAGCCGCACGAAAAAACGGAGAGAGCTTATCTGCCCAAAACAGGGAATCAGGCTATGGAGAAGACTGTCGTGCAGGAGCGGCGGTAATGCTTTCTGTAAAAGATTTTTCCGTTCTTGCGGCGGCAAGCTATCCCACATATGATTTAGAAAAATACAGCGAATACGGCGACTATTACGTAAACCTTGAGACAGACGAAAAAAACGCTCCCTTATATGACAGGGCATTTAACGGAAGCTTTGCTCCCGGCTCAATTTTCAAGCCCTGCGTAGCAAGCGCCGCTTTGGAAGAGGGCGTTATAAATAAAGATACGCTTATAAACTGCACAATGTATTATGATTATTACGAAAAAGATCCTGTTGCCTGTATGCACTACCATGGAAATTTAAATCTATTAGGAGCGATTACGGAATCCTGCAACTATTTTTTTGCAGAAACAGGCAGACGGTTGGGCATTAATACAATGTATCTTTATGCTGAAAAATTCGGTTTAGGCGAACATACAGGGGTAGAGATAACCGAAAGTACGGGATTTCTTGCAGGAAGGGATTCAAAAATATGGACTCCCGGAAATACTGTTCAAGCGGCTATAGGTCAGAGTGATAACGCATTTACGCCTGTTCAGCTTGCAACTTATGCTGCAACTATTGCAAACAACGGAACAAGGCTGAAAACCCATGTTGTAAAAAAAATTACTGATTATAAGCGTGAAAAGATTATTGAATATAACGACCCTAAAAAACCCGAGGTTTTAGATACCGTTAGCGTTTCAAAAGAAAATTTACAGCTTGTGCAAAGCGCTATGCGAAATGTTGCAGAGAGCGTCAGCGGAACGGCATACTCTGTTTTCGGAAATTATGATGTGTCTATTGCCGCAAAAACGGGTACGGCAGAAAACTCTGGCTCGGATCACACGACCTTTATTTGTTACGCACCTTATGAAAAGCCCGAAGTTGCAGTTGCAGTAGTTCTTGAACACGGTGCAAGAGGCGTTTATTCAATGAACGTTGCAAAAGAAATGCTGGACGCATATTTTGAAAAATAATTGAGAAACAATCATTAGACTGTTTTGAGTCTGTCAATAAGGTCGTATGGGAAGTCATTGGAGTTGTTTGCAAAAAACATATCAAAATTCACAAAAATAATACACATTATTAGAAAAATCATAGATTTAAAACTGATATTTATTGATAATTACTAAAATATATCAGAAATTTTTGGCACTTAAACAGTATAAATTGGTTTGCTCTTTTAAATCCTTTGTGTTAGAATAATAATGAGGTATAAAAACATTATGAATAAAGTGATAGTTGTGGCGTCCGGAAAAGGCGGAACAGGTAAGTCTACAGTATGTGTATGCCTTGCGGCGGCTCTTGTTAAACAACAAAAAAAAGTTTTGTTAATAGATTGTGACTGCGGTATGAGAGGTCTTGACATTATGCTTGATGTTGAAGAAAGCGTTTTGTTTGATACCTCAGACGCCGTTTCGGGAAATTGTAATTACAGCGACGCAGTTTATAAAAGCCGCCACATTGATAATCTTTTTTTGCTTGCCGCTCCGTTTGATACCGAAAACGAGGTCAGTCCTTCGGTTTTTGCCCAGCTTGTTGAAAGCCTCAAATCTGATTACGATTTTATAATTATTGATTCCCCTGCGGGAATAGGTTCAGGCTTTTTAACTGCCGCTTATCCTGCCGATATGGCTTTAATAGTTGCAAATGCAGAGCCTACAAGTCTTAGGGGCGTTATTAAAATCAGAAGAAAATTAGAAGAGCTTAACAAGAAAAATATCAGATTGGTCATAAACAGGTTTAACAGAAAGAAATTTATTGAGCTTGGGTTTTACAAAGATTTAGATCAGGTCATAGATGCGGCTCAGACACAGCTTATCGCTTTAGTTCCCGATGATCTTCACCTTTCCTCTGTAATGCAGAGAGGAGAAGCAGGAGTTTGCTGGAGTGCCTGCTCAAATGTATTTGATTGTCTTGCCTTAAGAATAATCGGTATAGATGTTCCACTTGCATATAAGGGTTAAAAGCTTTAGTTTTAAAAAGCTTTAGTTTTAATATATTTAGAAGTTTTATTTTAACGGAGGTTCATAATATGAATATTGCTTTAATTGCACATGATGAGAAAAAGGAACTGATGGTTCAGTTTTGTATTGCATACTGCGGTATTTTAAGCAGAAACACTCTTTGTGCAACCGGTACAACAGGAAAAATAATTTCTGAAGCAACAGGACTTGCAATACAGAAATTCCTTTCAGGCTCACAGGGCGGCAGTCAGCAAATTTCCGCAAGAATTGCCTGCAATGAGATTGATATGCTTCTTTTCTTCAGGGACCCTTTAAATTCAAAGCCAAACGAGCCTAATGATATAAATCTTTTAAGACTTTGCGATATGCATAACATTCCGGTTGCAACAAATATTGCAACTGCGGAGGTTTTGATCCACGGTCTTGAGAGAGGCGACCTTGACTGGAGAAATATTTTAAAATAATAGCATAAATACAGAAAAGTTTACTATTGGGCGGCTTTTGCTGCCCAATAATTGTATAATGCTAATCTTAATTTTAGCTGTAGAAAAAATTATATTACGTGCTTACAATCTTTACAACAAATAAGTTTTTCGTGTAATTTCAGTAACGGCCTTTGCGGTCGATTAAAAAAGCAAAAAATTCAAAAGACATCGTAGGGGCGGATTCCATATCCGCCCGCAATAAATTGACAAATATAAAATTTGTCGTTACTGATATAAATAAAACCTCTTTCAACATAAACTTTATCGACATTCTGATACTTATATTAGTATTTAAACATAGGAGGAATGGCATGAGCCTTATTACCAAAAAAATAAAAGGAACGGAAGACGTACTTCCAAAAGAAAGCTACAAGTGGCAGTTTGTAGAAAGAATAATGAGAGATGAAGCTGAAAATTACGGATTTAAAGAAATCCGCACACCTGTTTTTGAGCATACGGAGCTTTTTGCAAGAGGCGTAGGCCAGACAACAGATGTTGTTCAAAAGGAAATGTACACATTTGACACAAAGGGCGGAGAATCCGTGACGCTTCGTCCTGAGGGTACGGCAGGTGCCGCAAGAGCGGTGCTTGAACATTCCGTTTTAAATGACGGACTTCCCGTAAAGGCCTCATACTTTGTTTCATGCTACAGATACGAAAAGCCTCAGGCAGGAAGGCTTAGGGAATTTCACCAGTTCGGTCTTGAGGAATACGGTACATCGGACCCGATTGCCGACGCAGAGCTTATCTGTGCCGCACAATCAATTTTTGACAGACTTCAGATAAAAGAGCTTCATTTGGAAATTAATTCGATAGGCTGTCCAAAATGCAGAGCAGAATACCACAAAGCATTAAGACAATATTTTGAAAATTACAAGGACAAGCTTTGTGATACCTGCCTTTCAAGGCTTGAAAAAAATCCTATGAGAATACTTGACTGCAAAAGTCCCGAGGATAAAAAAATTGCAGAAAATGCACCAAAGGTAATTGATTATTTATGTGAAGAATGCAGTGAGCATTTTGACAAAGTAAAGTCTTATCTTGACAGTGCAGGCGTTAAATATATAGTAAATCCCACAATTGTAAGAGGTCTTGATTATTACACAAAAACAGTATTTGAATTTGTAACCGACCATATTGGCGCTCAGGGAACTGTCTGCGGCGGAGGAAGATATGACGGCTTGATTGAAGAATTAGGCGGTCAGCACGTTCCGTCCTTAGGCTTTGCAATGGGACTTGAACGATTGTTAATGCTAATGGATAAACAGGGCGTTGAAATTCCAAAACCCGACACCTGCGACTTATACATTGCAGGACTTGGAGATAACGCAAAATTAAAAGCCTTTGAGCTTGTTAAACAAATCAGAGAAAGCGGACTTTGCAGTGAGACCGACGTTGTAGGCAGAGGTCTAAGGGCACAAATGAAATATGCAGATAAAATCGGAGCAAAGTTCAGTATGGTTTTAGGCGATAACGAAATTGAAGAAAACAAAGCAAAAGTTAAAAATATGGAAACAGGCGAACAAACTGAAATAAGCCTGTCGGAAAGCTTTGCGCAGGAATTTTTTGAAGTTCATACACAAAACAGAAACCGTCTTATAGCAGGCGTTTAATCGGAGGAACAATAAAAATGGCAGAATTTATGACAGGATTAAAAAGAACAAACTACTGCGGTGATTTAAGAATAGATGACTGCGGCAAAGAAGTTACAGTCTGCGGCTGGGTACAGCGCCAGCGTGACTTAGGCCAGCTTATATTTATAGATTTAAGGGACCGTACAGGTATTGTTCAGCTTGCCTTTACAGACAGCACAGACAAAGAGATTTTTAATAAGGCATTTGCCTGCCGAAGCGAGTTTGTACTTGCGGCAAAGGGATTTGTAAGGGAAAGAAGCTCAAAAAACAGCGAGATTTCAACAGGCGATATTGAAATTGAAGTAACTGATTTACGAGTTCTTTCAAAGGCTCAGACGCCGCCTTTTGAAATTCTCGATAAGACAGATACAAACGAAGAATTAAGACTTAAACACCGTTATCTTGATTTAAGAAGAACACCTTTGCAGAAAAATATTATTATGAGAAGCAAAATTGCAAAAGTTACGAGAGATTATTTTAATGAAAACGGTTTTATAGAAATCGAAACACCTATGATGATAAAATCTACTCCCGAGGGTGCAAGAGATTATCTTGTTCCGTCAAGGGTCCATAAAGGGAAGTTCTATGCCCTGCCCCAGTCACCCCAGATGTATAAACAGCTTTTAATGCTTTCGGGGTTTGACAGATATATTCAGCTTGCAAGATGTTTCAGAGATGAAGATTTAAGAGCAGACCGTCAGCCTGAATTTACACAGATAGATATGGAACTGTCTTTTGTTGACGTTGAGGATATTCTTGAAATCAACGAGGGACTTTTCAAAAGACTTTTTAAGGAAGTTATGAATAAAGACCTTGAAACTCCTTTTGAGAGAATAAGCTATAATGAGGCTATGAAAAACTACGGCTCGGATAAGCCCGATATCCGTTTTGACATGAAAATTCAGAATATTTCAGAGCTTGTAAAGGACAGCGAATTCGGCGTGTTTGCAAATGCAATTAAAGACGGCGGTTCGGTTAGGGCAATTGTTGCAAAAAACAGCGCAGATACCTACACAAGAAAAGAAATCGATAAGCTGACGGAGTACGTTAAAGGCATAGGTGCAAAGGGTCTTGCATATATAAGATGGGTAGATGACGAACCTGCCTGCTCATTTAAAAAATTTATGGCAGATGGAGAGCTTGAAAATATTCTAAATACACTTGGCGCAGAAAAAGGCGACATTGTGTTTATTGTTGCAGATAAAACCTCTGTTGTGCTCTCAACATTAGGCGCATTAAGGCTTACCGTTGCTAAAAGGCTTAATATAATTCCAAACACATTCAAATTCCTGTGGATTGTTGACTTTCCATTTTTTGAATATGATGAAGAGACGGGAGAATGGGTAGCAATGCACCATCCATTTACAATGCCGAAGGAGGAATGTTTGCAATATCTTGATACAGACCCCTCAAAGGTCGTTGCAAAGGCATTTGACTTAACATTAAACGGGACCGAGCTTTCCAGCGGTTCAATGAGAATTACAGACCCTGAGCTTCAGCAAAAAATGTTCAGAGCATTAAAAATGACTGATGAAGAAATCGACGCAAAATTCGGCTTTTTGGTAGAAGCTTATAAATACGGCGCACCTCCCCACGGCGGAATGGGCATTGGACTTGACAGAGTTGCAATGATTTTATGTAATGCAGAAAGCTTGAGAGATGTTACAGCCTTTCCAAAGGTTCAAAACGCAAGTGAGCTTATGTCTGCCTGCCCTTCGGCTGTTGATGATGAAAGTCTTGAAGTCTTAGGAATTACGGTTACTGAAAATAAAGAGTAAATAATGTTTATTCATTTTTTAAGAAGAGATTTCTATGGGTATTATTAGAGCAGCATTAAATGCAATCGGCGGCAGTCTTGCAGACTTCTGGCTTAAAGTTACATCACAGATTGCTATGGACGATACAACCTGATTTGTTCCGAATAGCCTTATTATGAAAAACGGTGTTGAAGTAAGAAAAATCAGATAAAAATTAAAACAAGAACGGCAAAGCGTTAAATGAACGCTTTGCCGTTTTTATAATTTATGTTAGTTGTTTATTATATAAAAGAGTCAGCCGATTATACGCAGCCCTGAGCCATCATAGCGTCAGCAACCTTTAAGAAACCTGCAATATTTGCACCTGCCATATAGTTGCCTTCCATACCATACTCTTTAGCAGCTTCATCACATGACTTGAAGATTTCTTTCATAATGTTATGAAGCTTGCTGTCAACTTCTTCAAATGTCCAAGAAAGTCTTGCAGAGTTCTGGCTCATTTCAAGACCTGATGTTGCAACGCCGCCTGCGTTAGCAGCCTTTGCAGGACCGTAAAGTATTCCGTTTGCAAGGTAAACATCAATAGCCTCTGGAGTTGAAGGCATATTAGCGCCCTCTGAAACTGCAAAGCAGCCGTTTTTAACAAGGATTTTAGCGCTTTCTTCGTCAATTTCATTCTGTGTTGCACATGGAAGAGCAATGTCGCATGGAATTGTCCAAATGCCCTTGCAGCCTTCTGTGTAGACAGCTTCAGGATGTGTATTTACATATTCTTTAATTCTCTTTCTCTCAACTTCTTTAAGCTGTTTAACGAGAGCAAGATCAATACCGTTTTTGTCATAAATGTAACCGTTAGAGTCAGAAAGAGCAACTACCTTTGCGCCAAGCTCTGTTGCTTTCTGAGTAGCATAAATGGCAACGTTGCCTGAACCTGAGATAACAACTGTCTTGCCCTCAAAGCTCTTGCCGTTAGCCTTAAGCATTTCATCTGTGAAGTAGCAAAGGCCGTAACCTGTTGCTTCTGTTCTTGCAAGTGAGCCGCCAAATGTAAGGCCCTTACCTGTAAGTACTCCTGACCATTCATTCTTTAATCTCTTATACTGACCGAACATATAGCCGATTTCTCTTGCGCCTGTACCGATATCTCCGGCAGGAACGTCGCAGTCAGGACCGATATGTCTGTAAAGCTCAGTCATAAAGCTCTGGCAGAAACGCATAACCTCTCCGTCACTTTTGCCCTTAGGGTCAAAGTCGGAGCCGCCTTTACCGCCGCCCATAGGAAGAGTTGTAAGACTGTTTTTAAAAATCTGCTCAAATCCGAGGAACTTAATGATTCCAAGATAAACAGAGGGATGAAGTCTTAAACCGCCCTTGTAAGGTCCGATAGCAGAGTTAAACTGAACTCTGAAACCACGGTTTACCTGAGTTTTGCCGTTGTCATCAACCCAAGGTACTCTGAACATGATTTGTCTTTCAGGCTCTACGAGTCTTTCCAAAACACCTGATGTTGCAAGTTCAGGTCTTTTTTCAATCACAGGCTCAAGAGAAACAAAAACCTCTGTTACTGCCTGAATGAACTCAGGTTCGCCTGCATTTCTTTTTTTGACTGTTTCCAATAAGTCAATTAAATACTGATTTTTTAACGCCATTGTTAAAAACCTCCATATAAAATTTTTGCTGTTCACTTTAAAGAACAAATAGCATTTTAATAATACCACTAAAATATAAAAAATGCAATATTTGAAACAAAAAATTTCATAATTTTGCAAAATAGTGTAAATATAAGCAAATGTATAATAAATATGTTGTAGTTTTACTTAGATTTAACTTTATTAAACATTTACTTTTCAAGTAAAAAATGGTATTCTAAAATCAAAATAAATCTAATTGACTTTTAGAAAGTATTTGCTCGGTAAATACTATAATAAATAAAATTTAAAGAATTAACTCGGAGGTTAATTATGAGAAATACAAAAATAGTATGCACAATGGGTCCTGCGTGCAATAATAAAGAGACATTGCTTAAAATGATTGATGCAGGAATGAATGTTGCACGCTTTAATATGTCTCACGGAAATTATGAAGATACAAAAAAACTTATTGACACAGTAAAAGAGGCAATTAAGGAAAGCGGAAAATATGTTGAACTTCTTCTTGATACAAAAGGTCCTGAGGTAAGAATAGGAACATTTACCGACGGATATGTTGAGCTTGAAAAGGGACAGGAGTTTTCTTTTGTAAAAGAGCAGGATAAAGGGGACGAAAAATGTGCAAGCCTTTCTTTTCCTAAACTTGTAGATCTGTTTCATTCAGAAGGCAGTGAGGCAGTCGGCAGAGAAATTTTGCTTGACGACGGCAAATTAAGTATGCAGGTTAAAGAGATTACGGCTGATTCAATTATCTGTACTGTTATAAAAGGCGGCAGGCTCTCGAACAGAAAAAGCATAAATATTCCAAACTACAAAATCAATATGCCTTATGTAAGCCAAAAAGACAGAGAAGATATTGAATTCGGATTAAGAAACGGAGCTCATGTTGTTGCGGCATCATTTGTCCGTTCTTATGAAGATGTAAAAACTCTCCGTGATTATATCGACAGTATCGGCTATGAATATGTTGAAATCATTTCAAAAATTGAAAATCAAAGCGGTGTAGATGATATTGACAAAATTCTTGAGGTCAGCGACGGAATTATGGTAGCAAGAGGAGATATGGGAGTTGAAATACCTTTTATAAAGCTTCCTGAAATTCAGAAAACGCTTATCAGGAAGGCAGTATCTTCGGGTAAATTTGTAATTACCGCAACACAAATGCTTGAAAGTATGACAACCTCTCCAAGACCGACAAGAGCTGAAATAAGCGATGTTGCAAATGCCGTATATGACGGCACAAGCGCAGTAATGCTTTCGGGGGAATCTGCAATGGGACAGTATCCCGTTGAAAGCGTAAGGGCTTTAAACGATATTTGTGAAGAGGCTGAAAGCAACAGCGAAACAGAGGTTCTTGAAAGGTATATTATGAGAAACCTTTTAAACGGGGCGTCTGATTTAAGCTTCAGAGAAAATATCTGTTTAGCCGCAAAAACGGTTGCTCAGAAAATCGGCGCAAAAGCAATCATCGTAGAAAGCGCCACGGGTCGTGTTGCCCGCTCAATGGCACATTTCAGACCGCAGTGTCCTATTATTGCAGTTGTAACCTCTGAGCTTGTAGCAAAAAAACTTTGCTTAACATGGGGTGTTACCGCAGTTTTAGGTGAGGAAAAAACAACATCCGACGCTATAACAAAACAAGCTATGGAAAAAGCTCTCTCAACCAAAATTGTTAAAAAGGGCGATATTGTTATTGTGCTTTCTTCCAATAAAATTACCCCTACATCAAGCACAGATACATTGAGCATAAGGATTCTTTAATATGAAAAATGTAATTTTGATAGGTATGCCAGGATGCGGAAAAAGTACTATAGGAGTCGTACTTGCAAAAAGTCTTGGTTTTGGATTTACGGACACAGATTTAATTATTTGTGAAAAAAAGGGTCAAAAGCTCCAGGATTTAATTGACAACCAGGGCATTGACAAATTTCTTGAAACAGAAGAAGAGGTCGGCAGAGAATTAAATTGTAAAAATACGGTTGTAGCCACCGGAGGTTCAATGGTTATGAACCCAAAGGCAATGGAGAATTTAAAGTCATTGGGAACGGTTGTTTATATTGACGTTCCCCTTGAAGTACTTAAAAAACGTATTAATAATATGAAAACAAGGGGAATCGTATTTGAAAAAGGTGAAACCCTTAATGATATTTTTGAAAAGAGATCCCCTCTTTATAAGAAATATTCAGATATTACGGTTGCCGTATTTAAAAACGATTCCCTTGAACATACAGTCGCTAAAATAGTTAATAAGTTATAAGTAAAACTTATAAAGACTATAGCTTGTAGGGGCGACCCTTGAGGTTGCCCGAAAAAGGGCTCTGTCAGTCAATGTCGTAAACTTATGACAACTGAGGCTTACATTAATATAAGTAGAAAACGCTCTCTCTGACGAGAAATTCCCCTGCAAGGGGAAATGTCACGAAGTGACAAAAGGAATGCCGTTTTCGCAGAAAAAGGCTTCCTCTGACGAGGGAGGCGATATTTTACATAAATGTTTTTTATATAATAAAAGGCTCCCCTTAAGGGGAGCTGTCAGCGAAGCTGACTGAGGGGTGCATAGCTGAACATTTCTACCCTTCCGTCACGACTCCGTCGTGACACCTTCCCTGCTAGGGAAGGCTTTTTCTCTCAAACGTTTTGCTTTAATCTAACCTTTTCCTAAGTTGACGACATTGCCTGCAAGGGGAAATGTCACGAAGTGACAAAAGGCTCCCTCTGACGAGGGAGCTGTCAAAGCGTTAGCTTTGACTGAGGGAGAGATATTTGCAACTTTTTACTTTTTTCAACAAAATTGTTAAAATTTAATCGTTTTTTGCTTTTAAAATTAAGTTGTTTTAATTTGAAGTGTTTTCTCTCCCTCCGTCTGCGGCTTCGCCGCAGCCACCTCCCTCGTCAGAGGGAGGCGATATTTTACATAAATGTTTTTTATATAATAAAAGGCTCCCCTTAAGGGGAGCTGTCAGCGAAGCTGACTGAGGGGTATATAGCTGAACATTTCTACCCTTCCGTCACGACTGCGTCGTGCCACCTTCCCTGATAGGGAAGGCTTTTTCTCTCAAACGTTTTGCTTTAATCTAACCTTTTCCTAAATTGATGACATTGCTCTGTAAGGTGAAATGTCACGAAGTGACAAAAGGATTGCCGCTTTCGCAGAAAAAGGCTCCCTCTGACGAGGGAGCTGTCAAAGCGTTAGCTTTGACTGAGGGAGAGATATTTGCAACTTTTTACTTTTTTCAACAAAATTGTTAAAATTTAATCGTTTTTTGCTTTTAAAATTAAGTTGTTTTAATTTGAAGTGTTTTCTCTCCCTCCGTCTGCGGCTTCGCCGCAGCCACCTCCCTCGTCAGAGGGAGGCGATATTTTACATAAATGTTTTTTATATAATAAAAGGCTCCCCTTAAGGGGAGCTGTCAGCGAAGCTGACTGAGGGGTATATAGCTGAACATTTCTACCCTTCCGTCACGACTCCGTCGTGCCACCTTCCCTGATAGGGAAGGCTTTTTCTCTCAAACGTTTTGCTTTAATCTAACCTTTTCATAAGTTGATGACATTGCCTGCAAGGGAAATTTCTCGTCAGAGGGAGGCAATCGGGTTTTCTGTTATAAAATTTCAGAAATGCTTTCAATAATTTTAACAATACTTATTTTTTTATTTTTCGGAACTTTTTTAAGAGCAGAGTTAATTCTATATGTAATATCCGGATCGGGACAAGATTCTGAATTATCAAAAACAAGCAAATCAAAAATGGAAATGTTTAAAACCTCACATATTTTATAAAGAGTATCAATGGTAGGAAATCTCTGACATCGCTCAAGCTTACCTACATATGATAGGGAAAGGTCAGCACAAAGAGAAAGACTTTCCAGACTTAAATCAGCTTTAAGTCTGTGTTTCATAATATTTTTGCTAATGTTATCTAATAATTCTTCTCTGGTCATAAAACATATTCTCCTTATTTATTTTTCATATTATTTATAACGAGTTTTAAAAGAGCAATTTGTTCGGGAGTTAATCCTTCGGCGTCAATATAATCATTACAATAAATGTCCAGCAGATAATCGGGAGTAACTGAAAAATACCTCGCAATCTTTATTAACATCTTAACAGAGGGCATTGTATTTCCATTCTCCCAATTTGACAGGCTTTGTTTTGAAACAGATAATGCCTTTGCCAAATCAACCTGACTTAAATTTCTTGCTTCTCGAAGTTTTTTAATATTTTCTCCTAACATTTTTATCACCTAAACATATTTTAGATAAAATTTATCTAAAAGTCAATAGTTAATATAAATTTAATGTATAATATTTTTGGTGATGATATGAATAATAGAATTAAAGAACTTCGTATAGATAACGACTTTACTCAACAACAAGTATCAGATAAACTTGGAATTACTCAAAGAAAATACAGTTATATAGAAACTGGACAACAACAAATTACTGCAGAACTTTTAATAAAATTATCTAAGCTCTACAATGTTTCCATAGACTATATTTTAGGGATAACCAATAAACAACAATAAGATAATATAATATTGTTAAGTGAAAAAATTGAAAATATTAAACTTGAACGTCGCTAAAAAATATGCCTCCCTCTGACGAGGGAGGTGGCTGCGGCGAAGCCGCAGACGGAGGGAGAGAAAACTTTTTAAAAATTACTATTTTTATCTAAAAAGTTTAAATTATTTAATATCTTTCCCTCAGTCAAAGCTAACGCTTTGACAGCTCCCTCATCAGAGGGAGCCGAACACAAATTTAAACGTTTGTTTTAAACCCTTCAGTCAAATTGTTAATAGATGGAACCTAAAATTAAATTAAAGCTTTTCTAAAGAATATGCCTCCCTCTGACGAGGGAGGTGGGTGTGGCGAAGCCACAGACGGAGGGAGAGAAAACTCCTATAGTATAGCAACTTTACTGCAAATGCAGAAAACGCTTAAACTATAAAAATTTTGTTGCAAAAAGGGAAAAAGTAGCAAAATCTCTCCCTCAGTCAAAGCTGTCAGCGTAAGCTGACTGAGGGGTATATAGCTGAACATTACTACCCTTCCGTCACGACTCCGTCGTGCCACCTTCCCTGTTAGGGAAGGCTTTTTCTCTCAAACGTTTTGCTTTAATCTAACCTTTTCCTAAGTTGATGATATTGCTCTGTAAGGTGAAACGTCTTTTATTTGCGAATAAAAAATGTAAAAGATTTTAATAAAATAAAAGACGGAAAGCAATTTTGTAAGCTTTCCGTCTTAATTATTTTAGAAATAAATTAACTTGATAAAATTAACCTTTTAATCCCTCGTAAACGGCAACTGCACATGCAACAGTAGCGCCTACCATCGGGTTGTTGCCCATTCCGATAAGTCCCATCATTTCAACGTGAGCAGGAACGGATGAAGAACCTGCAAACTGTGCATCACCGTGCATACGTCCCATTGAGTCCGTAAGACCGTAAGATGCAGGACCTGCCCCCATATTATCGGGGTGGAGAGTTCTTCCTGTACCGCCGCCTGATGCAACAGAGAAGTAATTTTTGCCGTTTTCAAGAGCCCATTTCTTGTATGTACCTGCAACTAAGTGCTGAAAACGTGTCGGGTTGGTTGAGTTACCTGTAATAGATACGCCGACGTTTTCGTGCTGCATAATTGCAACGCCCTCACGTACATCATCTGCACCGTAACAGCGAACAGCGGCACGTTCACCGTCTGAGAAAGCTCTCTCTTCAACGATTTTAAGCTCACTTGTGAAATAATCAAACTCAGTTTTTACATATGTAAATCCGTTAATTCTTGAAATAATATATGCAGCGTCTTTGCCGAGACCGTTTAAGATAACTCTTAAAGGTTCTTTTCTTGCTTTGTTGGCGTTTCTTGCAATACCGATAGCTCCCTCAGCAGCAGCAAAGCTTTCGTGACCTGCTAAAAATGCAAAGCATTTTGTTTCGTCTCTTAAAAGCATTGCACCAAGGTTACCGTGACCTCTGCCTACGTTTCTCTGTTCTGCAACAGAGCCGGGAATACAAAAGGCCTCAAGACCGATACCGATAGCTTCTGCAGCTTCAGCGGCTGTTTTTACGCCTTTTTTTATTGCAACTGCACAGCCCAGCGTATATGCCCATGAAGCATTTTCAAATGCAATCGGCTGAACGTCTTTAACGATTTGATATGGGTCAAAGCCTTTGCTGTTGCAAAGTTCTCTTGCCTCTTCAAGACTTGCGATACCGTATTCGGCAAGGCACTTCTCAATTTTAGGCATTCTTCTTTCTTTACTTTCAAATGTAACTGCCATAATTAAGTTCCTCCTTACCTGTTATTCTTCACGGGGGTCAATATACTTAGCGGCGTTGTCAAAACGGCCGTACTGACCAATGTTATTTTTGTATGCTTCGTTTGGCTCAACGCCGTGACGGATGTCCTCAAGCATTTTGCCAAGCTTTACGAATTGATATCCGCAAACTTCATTATTTTCGTCAAGAGCTGTTTTAAGAACATAACCCTCTGCCATTTCCATATAACGAACGCCCTTTGCGTTTGTGCTGTACATGGTACCAACCTGCGAGCGAAGTCCTTTTCCCAAGTCCTCCATACCTGCGCCTATCGGAAGTCCGTCCTCTGAGAAAGCTGTCTGGCTTCTGCCGTAAACAAGCTGTTCAAAGATGTTTTTCATTGCAGTGTTGATTGCGTCACAAACAAGGTCTGTATTAAGACACTCTAAAAGGGTTTTGTTAGGCAGTATTTCTGCCGCCATAGCTGCTGAGTGGGTCATGCCTGAGCAGCCGATTGTTTCTACAAGAGCTTCCTGAACTATACCGTCTTTAACATTAAGCGTCAGCTTACAGGCGCCCTGCTGAGGAGCACACCAGCCGATACCGTGTGAAAGACCGGAGATATCTTTAATATCATAAGATTTTACCCATTTGCCCTCTTCGGGAATAGGTGCCGGACCGTGGTGAGGTCCTTTTGCTACGGTACACATATTTTCTACTTCTTTAGAATATAACATATGTACTTCTCCTTTCACCATTATAATTGCTGAGTCTAAATTATTCACTCATACACCGTTATTATAAAACTTTTTGGAAAACTTTACAATAGTTTTTCGTCAAAAATTTAACATATTTTGTATATCACCAAAATATTACAAGATGTTTTTATAAAATCAGCTTTTAATTTATGTGTTAAAATGATATGACCTAATAAAAAAGAGAAGTAACTTTAAAATATGGTTAATGAAATTAACACAAAAAACATTTTACCAAAGAAGTACCTCTCATAAATATAATAACACAAGAGGCAAAGAAAAAGAAAGCAGTCGTTAAATATGAAAAAAACCGCTCACATTTATTTACAACACAGAGAACTGTAACACATCAATTGTAATCCTACCCTATATTTTTGAGAATATTTAATTAATGCTTGCCTAAAGTACATTGTTTGTGTTACAGTATTCATAGCGAATAGTTTCCTCCTGTTGTTTTTGTTTCACAACTTAACTGTAACACAAAGGTTTTCTATTCGCTATCTTTTTTTTATTTACTGTAACATATTAATTGTAATCCTACAGTATCCGTCAAAATATAGTTAAAGAATACTGGAAATTTGAAACAAAAGATGATATAGTATAGTAAATAATATATTTTTTTGGTAATGGCAGTTTTTATAAGCCTTAAATTTTGGAGTGAAAAAGTTGAGCAGCTTACAGCAAAATTTCAGGAATATTGAGCCTTATGTTCCGGGAGAACAGCCTCAATATTCTGATAAAATAAAACTAAATACAAACGAAAATCCGTATCCGCCCTCACCTGAGGTAAAAAGGGTGATTGAAAGCTATGATACTGATAATTTAAAGCTGTATCCTGACCCCGAGGCAACTGCCTTAAAAGAAACCTTAGCAGAGCATTACTGCTTTGAAAAGGAGCAGATTTTTGTAGGAGTAGGCTCTGACGATGTACTTGCTATGTGCTTTATGTCATTTTTTAATTCAGGAAAGCCGATACTATTTCCCGATATTTCGTATTCTTTTTATCCTGTATGGGCAAATCTTTTTAATATTAAATATGAAACACCAAAACTGAACAATAGCTTTGAAATTGTAAAAGAGGATTATTATAAAGAAAACGGCGGAATAGTCTTTCCAAATCCAAATGCTCCCACGGGAGTTGAACTTCCTCTTTCTGAAATTGAGGAAATTATAAAGCATAATCTGAACAGTGTTGTGATTGTTGATGAAGCGTATATTGATTTCGGCGGAACATCTGCGTTAAGTCTTGTACATAAATATGAAAACTTAGTAGTTGTTCAGACCTTTTCAAAATCACGCTCTCTTGCAGGTTTAAGAGTAGGCTTTGCAGTTGCAAATAAACAGCTTATATCTGTTATTAATGCAGTTAAAAATTCTTATAATTCATATACCCTTAATTCACTTTCAATAAATGCGGCAGCGGCGGCAGTTAAAGATGATAAGTATTTTAAGGATACTGTTAATAAAATTATAAAAACAAGAGAAAAAGCTAAAAAAGATTTATCTGCTTTAGGTTTTGAATTTAACGATTCAAAAAGTAACTTTATTTTTGCAAAGCATAAAACCGTCAGAGCAAAAGATATTTTTGAAGCATTAAAAGAAAAACATATTTTCGTAAGATATTTTAATATGCCGAGAATTGATAACTACCTGAGAATAACAGTAGGTACAAATGAAGAAATGAAAGCACTGATTGATTTTTTGAAAGATTATCTCTCTGATAAGTGCTGAAAGGAGAAAATATGAGAACAGTTAAATTAACAAAGGAGTCTATTTCCAACATACTTGAAGGAATGTTAAAAAGAAGTCCTAACAGCTACGGTGAATATGAAAAAACCGTTACAGATATTCTTGCCAAGGTTAAAGAGAATGGGGATAATGCTCTTTTTGAATTTACAAAGAAGTTTGATAAGTTTGATTTAAATGAAACAAATATAAAGGTAACCAAAGAAGAAATCAAGCAGGCTTATGATGAAGTAGGAGAAGATTTGCTTGATATAATAAGAAAATCTAAAGAAAATATCCGTTCTTATCATCAAAGGCAGATTAGAAACAGCTGGTTTGACAGTAAAGAAAACGGCATAATTCTTGGTCAAAAAATAACTCCCCTTGAAAAGGTAGGCGTTTATGTTCCCGGAGGAAAAGCGGCTTATCCGTCCTCTGTTTTAATGAATATTATGCCTGCAAAGGTAGCAGGAGTAGATAAAATTATAATGACGACTCCATGCAACAGTGAGGGCAGAATCGTTCCTGCCGTACTTGTTGCCGCTAACGAAGCAGGTGCAGATGAAATTTATAAGGTAGGCGGTGCACAGGCAATAGGCGCTTTGGCTTACGGTACAAAATCTGTTCCTAAGGTAGATAAAATCGTAGGTCCCGGCAATATTTATGTCGCCCTTGCTAAAAAGGCAGTTTACGGATATGTGAATATTGATTCCGTTGCTGGTCCAAGCGAAATTTTAATTATTGCAGATGAAAGTGCAAATCCTCGTTATGTTGCGGCAGATTTGCTTTCTCAGGCAGAGCATGACGAGCTTGCTTCTGCAATTTTAATAACTACAAGTGAGAATTTGGCAGAAAAGGTAAGCAAGGAAGTAGAAAACTTTACAAATGAGCTTTCAAGAAAAGAAATTATTGAAAAATCTCTTGAAAACTTCGGATATATTTTAATTGCAGAAGATTTAGACGAAGCCGTTGCAACAGCTAACGCAATCGCTTCTGAACACCTTGAAATCGTAACAAAAGACCCATTCTATGTTATGACAAAAATTCGTAATGCAGGTGCAATTTTTATAGGTGAAAACAGCTGTGAATCATTGGGAGACTATTTTGCAGGGCCTAACCACGTTCTTCCCACAAACGGAACGGCAAAGTTTTTTTCTCCTTTAAGCGTTGACGATTTTATTAAAAAATCAAGCATTATTTATTATTCAAGAGAGGCTTTAAAGCCTGTTTATAAAGATGTCGAAAAATTTGCAAATGCAGAGCATTTAACTGCTCACGCAAACGCAATAACAGTCAGATTTGAAGAGGAAAATTAATAAGGCGGTATAAATGAGCATTTTATCCGATTTTCACATTCATACAAAATTTTCAGGCGACAGCGAGGAAAATCCCGAAAATACAATAAAAAAAGCGATACAATCAGGGCTTAAAAGCATTTGCTTTACAGACCATCAGGACTTTGACTATATTTACAGCGATATAGATTTTAATTTAAAGGTTCCTGAATATTTTAAATGCCTTTCATCGCTTAAAGAGAAGTATATGGGAAAAATCAAAATTTTAATCGGAGTTGAAACAGGTATTGAACCCTATTTGGCAGAACGTCTAAACAGCTTTGTAAATTCAAATCCTTATGATTTTGTTATAGGCTCATCTCATCTTGTAAACAGACAAGACCCCTACTATCCCGAATATTTTCAGGGCAGAACAGATAAAGAAGCGTTTGAAGAGTATTTTAAATCGGTGCTTGAAAACTTAAAGGTTTATGATAATTTCGATGTTTACGGGCACCTTGACTATGTTGTAAGATACAGTGAAAATAAGGATAAAAATTACTCCTATAAAGAATTTGCCGATTATATTGATGAAATTTTAAAACAGCTTATATCTAAGGATAAAGGAATAGAGGTTAACTCAGCGGCTTATCGTTACGGTCTTAATAATCCCAACCCTGTTCCTGAGGCAATTAAAAGATATAAGGAATTAGGCGGAGAAATTATAACCGTAGGGTCAGATGCTCATAAAGCTGTTGATATAGCTTCAGGATTTGATAAAATTTATAATATACTTGTAAATTGCGGATTTAAATACTATACTGTTTTTGAAAACAGAAAACCTGAATTTGTTAAGATAAATTAAAATCAGAGGTGATATTATGGCAGAAAGAAAAGCACAGGTAACAAGAACAACAAAAGAAACCGATATCTTAATAGACATTAATCTTGACGGAATCGGAAAATGTACCGCAGATACAGGCATAGGATTTTTTGACCATATGCTTGAGGGCTTTGCAAAGCACGGACTTTTTGATTTAAATGTTAAGGTTAAGGGCGACCTTAATGTTGACGACCACCACACCATTGAAGATACGGGGATTGCCTTAGGAGAGGCAATTTTAAAAGCAGTGGGCGATAAAAGGGGCATTAAAAGATACGGAAGTTGTATTTTGCCAATGGATGAAACTTTAGTGCTTTGTGCAATAGATTTGTCGGGACGTCCGTATTATTCGTCAGATTTATCATTCACCTTTGATAAAATGGGCGATATGAACACAAATATGGTTAAAGAATTTTTCTATGCTGTTTCGTATACGGGAATGATGAACCTTCATTTTAAACAGCTTTCGGGAGATAACGACCACCATATTGCAGAAGCGTCATTCAAAGCATTTGCAAAATCTCTTGATATGGCAACGACCATTGACCCACGAATTACAGATGTGCTTTCAACAAAGGGAACGATATAAATACAAGTATTTATAATATAACAAACCCGCACTCATAGCAAATACGCTTTAAGTGCGGGCTTTTTATTGGAGCTGATAACCGGATTTGAACCGGTGACCTCATCCTTACCAAGGATGCGCTCTACCTACTGAGCTATACCAGCGTTTTTATGTCCGTTAGATATAATATCATATATATTTTTAAATTTCAATAACTTTTTTATGGGAATTTAAATTATATTTTATCGTTTTTATTATAAAGTCGTGAGATTTTCTCAAAAAATTATTCTGAAACTTATAAATTACAGAAAAATCCAAAAAAATGCTTGCAATATGCAAATTTGGGTGATATAATCATTTAAGATGAATATTTATAGTAAAGGAGTGGGCAGCAAACCCGCTCCTTTGTATTTGTACGGAGGTTTTCATATGGCCGGAAAAAAAGGGTCTACCGCAGAGGCGGTATGGTCTTTAATTGAGCCGATAGTAAACGGGTTCGGCTTACAGCTTTGGGATGTTCGCTATGTTAAAGAGGGTGCCCAGTGGTATTTAAGAGTTTTCATTGATAAACCTGAGGGTGTAAATATTGATGACTGCGAAAAGGTATCACGTGCTATTGACCAGCCTCTTGATGAGCTTAATCCCATAGAGCAAAGCTACTGTCTTGAGGTTTGTTCTCCTGGGATAGAAAGAGAGCTTATAAGAGAAGAACATTTTATGCAATTTATAGACAGTGACGTTATGGTTAAAATGATAAGACCCATTGACGGCATAGGCAAAGAGTTTAACGGAGTATTAAAGGACTATAACAAAGGCGAAATTACAATTGAAGATCACAGCGGAGAAAATCAGGTTACAATAAATAAAAAAGACGCTGTTTGGATAAAACTGGACGATTTTGATATTTAATACTAAGTTTTGATTAGAAAACAGATGATTTTTTAGAATGATTTTGCACCGTACTTTGTAACCTGTCCCAGAAAGACGTCAGCCTTTTTGTGATATGTTATTAGCCTGACACAAAATTTGCCCTAAAATTTAACTTATTTTGAATCTGTGTTTAGTATAACAAAAGGAAAGGATGATTCGGAAAATGAATACCAAAGAATTATTTGAGGCATTGGACTTATTTGAAAAGGAGAAAGGAATCTCTGTGGACTATATGTTCACACAAATTGAAAGAGCAATTGTAGTTGCATGTAAAAACAATTACGGCGGAAACGATAATGTTGTTTTCAATATTGACAGAGATAAAAGAAAATTTGCTGTAAAAATCGTTAAAACAGTAAGAGAAGAAGCAGAGGACAAAAACTTTGAAATTTCCCTTGAAGATGCTTTAAAAATAAGCAAAAATGCAAAAATTGACGAAGAAATTCAGGTACCTCTTGATCCAAATGAGCTGGGCAGAATTGCGATTCAGACCGCAAGAAATGTTATTCGTCAGGGAATCAGAGACGGTGAAAAAGGACAGATGTTACAGGAATTCCAGAGTAAATTAGGCGAGCTTGTATCGGCAATTGTTGAAAGAATAGATCCAAAAACAGGGGCAGCTTCGATAACAATCGGAAAATCACAGGTTACTTTGCCTAAAAGCGAGCAGATCGGCGATGAGGTGTTAAAAGAAGGTGACCACATAAAGGTATATGTTGCAGATATAAAGGACAGCGGAAAAGGCCCTCACGCCATTATCTCAAGAAGTCATCCCGAGCTTGTTAAGCGTTTGTTTGAACAGGAGGTCCCGGAAATTTTCGATGGAATTGTGGAAATCAAATCAATTTCAAGAGAAGCAGGTTCCCGTACAAAAATGGCAGTCGTATCAAATGATCCGGAGGTTGACGCAGTTGGTGCCTGCATTGGTACAAGAGGTTCCAGAGTAAACGTAATTGTTGATCAGCTGGCCGGAGAAAAAATTGATATTATAGAATATAGTGATGACCCTGTTAAATACATTTCAGCCGCACTTTCACCTGCAACAGTTAATTCTGTTAAGATTGCAGAAGACAGCTCAAAAGAATGCAAGGTCACCGTTCCTGACGGTCAGCTTTCACTTGCAATTGGAAACAAAGGTCAGAATGCACGTCTTGCGGCAAGGCTTACGGGCTGGAAAATAGACATTCGTCCCCAAAGCGGATTTTACGGCGAAGATGATGACGACGACAATCTGATAGAGGAAGAATAAAAATTTGTATAAAGAGGGGAATTTTATGAGACAAAAGAAAATACCCTTGAGAAAGTGCAGCGGCTGCGGAGAAATGAAACCCAAATATGAGCTTGTAAGAGTTGTAAAGGCTCCTGATGTAAAAGATGAACAGGGTAAATTTGTTCGCAGCGGCGAGGTTTCTCTTGATTTAACGGGTAAAAAATCCGGCAGGGGTGCATATGTCTGCAAAAATTCAGACTGCCTTGAAAAGGCGATAAAGGCAAAAAGATTTGAAAGAGCTTTCAGTTGTAAAATTCCCGAAGAAATCTATATTGAACTGCAACAGGAGATGAGGGAAAATGAATGATAAAATACTTTCCCTACTCGGGTTGTGCAGAAGAGCAGGAAAAGTTACTATTGGTAACGACGCCGTTATGGATATGATTACTAAACAAAAAGCAAAGCTTGTTATAATGGCAAAGGACTTGTCAGAAAACACTGCAAAAAAAATACTGATAAATTCACATAAAAGTAATGTAAAGGCACTTGCTCTTAACAGAACAAAAGAAGAATTAAGTGACGCACTGGGAAAATTTTGTGCGGTTATTTCAATAAATGAGGTTGGATTTGCAAATAAGCTTGAAAGGCTTATTTCAGAAGAAAACCAACAGGAGGCTTGTATATGAAATTAAAATACAAAGTAAAAGATGCGGCAATGGATTTTAATGTTAAATCAAAGGATATAACAGAAATCTTGGAAAAATACACCGGCGTAGTAAAAAAGGCGGCGGCGGCCTTGGAAGATACAGAGGTGGATGTTCTTTTTGCGCACTTCACAAAAGCAAACGAAGTGGAGAATTTTAATGCCTACTTTGCTGTAAGAAATAAAGCGATAGAAAAGAAAGAAGAAAAAGCAGAAAAGGAAGAGCAGGCTAAAGACGAAAAAGAAAAAAAATCTGCTGATAAAACTGATAAGAGCAAAAAAGAAAGGCAGGAAAAGCCGCAACAGAAGCAGAAAAAAGAAAGACCCTTTGATGAAAAGCCGCAGAGATTCAAAAGGGATACAAACAATATTAAAATTCAAGCTGATTCCGAACAGGATGAATCTGAAGAAAAAATAGAAAAAAGAAGAACAATAGTAATAGATACCCGTGCGTCAAACGTAGATGTTGAAAAATACAACGAAAAGTACGATAATCTTGCTTCTGAAAAAATGCGTACGGATAATACTGTTAAAAAGCAAAAATTTACAAACCGTTCACAGCGTCAGAAGGGCAAGCAAAAAGGAAGAAAGGAAACAGAGCAGGAAAGACTTAAGAGGATTGCACTCCAGCGTAAGACAAAGCCTATTACAGTTTTAATTCCTGATGAGATCGTTGTTTCCGAGCTTGCTCTGCGCCTTAAAGCAACTGTTGCAGAGGTAATTAAAAAGGCATTTATGATGGGTACAATCATTACCCAGAACGATACGATTGATTTTGATACAGCTTCACTTATTGCAATGGAATTTCACGCAAAGGTTGAAAAAGAGGTTGTTATAACAATTGAAGAAAGAATAATTGATGACAGCGAAGATGACGACGCAAATCTTCAGGACAGAGCTCCTGTAGTTGTAGTTATGGGCCATGTTGACCACGGCAAAACATCAATTCTTGACGCCATTCGTCATGCAAATGTTACGGAACACGAAGCGGGCGGCATTACTCAACATATCGGCGCTTACAGAGTAACGGTAAACGACAGACCGATTACATTCCTTGATACTCCCGGCCACGAAGCATTTACAACAATGCGTGCAAGAGGTGCACAGGTAACAGATATAGCAATTCTTGTTGTTGCCGCAGACGACGGTATTATGCCTCAGACAATTGAGGCTATCAACCACGCAAAAGCGGCAGGCGTATCGGTTGTTGTTGCTATCAATAAAATGGATAAAGACGGAGCAAACCCCGAGAGAGTCAAACAACAGCTTATGGAATATGAGCTTGTTCCCGAAGAATGGGGCGGAGATACGCCGTGTATTCCTGTTTCTGCAAAAACAAAAGAGGGTTTGCAGGACTTGCTTGAAATGGTAACTCTTGTCGCCGATATGAAAGAGCTTAAGGCTAACCCCGACAGAGCCGCTAAAGGCTCTGTTATTGAGGCAAGGCTTGATAAAGGCAGAGGTCCCATTGCTACAGTGCTTGTGCAGAACGGTACACTTAATGTAGGCGACATTATCGTTGCAGGTACTTGCGTAGGCCGTGTTCGTGCTATGACAAATGATAAGGGCGAAAATGTTAAATCGGCAGGACCGTCTGTTCCTGTTGAAATTACCGGACTTGACGAAGTTCCCACAGGCGGAGATACATTTAACGCAGTTTCAGATGAAAGACTTGCAAGAGAGCTTGTTGACCAGAGAAAAACAGCTCAAAAGGAAGAAATGTTTAATGCTCAGACAAAGGTTACTCTTGACAATCTATTTGACCAGATGAAGCTTGGCGATATTGCAGAGCTTAAAATTATTGTTAAAGCAGACGTTCAGGGTTCTGTTGAGGCCGTTAAACAGTCGCTTGAAAAGCTCTCTAACGAAGAGGTAAGAGTTAATGTTATCCACGGCGGCGTAGGCGCTGTTAATGAATCCGACGTTATGCTTGCAAATGCCTCAAATGCAATTATTGTAGGTTTTAATGTGCGCCCAGATCCTATCGCTCAGGCAAATGCAGAACGTGACGGTGTTGATATGCGCCTTTACAGAGTTATTTACGACTGCATTGAAGAAATCGAAGCTGCTATGAAAGGTATGCTTGCTCCTAAAACGAGAGAGGTCGTTCTTGGCAGTGCTGAAGTACGAAATGTTATCAAAATCAAAAGTATCGGCTTTATTGCGGGCTCTTATGTTAAAAACGGTAAGGTTCAGAGAAATGAAAGCGTCAGAGTTGTACGTGACGGAATTATTGTTGCAGACGATACTATCGCTTCATTACAGCGTTTCAAGGATTCCGTAAAGGAAGTTTCAGAGGGTTACGAGTGCGGTATCGGACTTGAGAAGTTCAACGACATTAAAGAGGGCGATATTTTAGAGTGCTATACGATCGAAGAATATCGTGACTGATAAATAATCAGTCGGTGGCTAGCCCTATTCTGGCAAACAGCAACATATAAAGACACTCTTTTATGCCCGACTGTTAACGAGCAAATTCTTATAATGTAAAAATGTAAAAAAGCAAAATTTTAGGGCGGACATTGTTCGCCCCAAATTTATAATAATTATAATAGTGATAATTTAGGGAAGAATTTCTATATAATACCTAAAAGGATTGATATTATGGCAGGACATAGAATAGAAAGAATAACAGAAGATATTAAAAGAGAACTTACGGCTATATTCAGAGAATTAAAAGACCCCAGAGTGGCGGAGGCTTTTGTTTCAATAATCAGGGTTGAAGTAACAAATGACCTTTCGTACTGTACTGTATATATAAGCGCAATTGAAGGTATGGAAAGAGCAAATGAAGCTGTTAAGGGATTAAAGTCCGCTTCGGGATTTATAAGAAGAGAGCTGGGAGCAAGACTTAAAATAAGACATACTCCGGAACTTATTTTTAACGCAACCGATTCTATTGAATACAGCGCAAATATTTCAAGAATATTAAACGATCTTGATATTAAAAATGATGAGCAAATTGATGAGGAATAAAATGACGATAAAAGAAGTTTGTGAAATTTTAAAAAGTAAAAATAATATAGAAATTTTGACCCATTCTTCTCCCGACGGTGATACCTTAGGATGTGGTTTTGCTCTTTGTCTTGCTTTGCAGAGTATGGAAAAAAACGCAAGGGTTATCGTTGAAAAAATGCCCCAAAAGTTTGAATTTCTTACAAAAGGTGTGAAAGAGCAGGACTTTCAGGGTGAATTTGTCGTAAGCGTTGATATAGCCGCATTGTCTCTTTTAGGTTCAAATGCGGAAGAATATGCACATAATATAGATTTATGCATTGACCACCACGGTTCAAATAATATTGAAATTCAGGATAAATATGTTGATGCAAACTCAGCTGCCGCCTGTGAGATTATTTATAAAATTATTAAAGAACTTGGAGTTAAAATTACCAAAGAAATTGCAAATTGTCTTTATACGGGTATTTCCACCGATACAGGCTGTTTCCGTTTTTCAAATACAACGGCACAAACCCACAGAATTGCCGCAGACTTAATGGAAGCAGGCTGTGATTTTGAGATTATCAACAAAAATATGTTTGAGACAAAATCAAAGTCAAGATTAAAACTTGAAAAAAATCTTTACGATACAATGGAATATTTTGCAGACGGCAAGGGTGCAATAATGTGTATTTCACTTGATATGCTCGAAAGATTGAATATCAGCGCTGACGATATAGAGGGAATAGAGGCTATTCCCCGCCTTATTGAAGGCGTCCTTTTGGGAATCACAATGAAAGAAAGAGAGAAAAATTCTTATAAGGTTTCCGTAAGAACAAACGACGGCATCAACGCCAGCGAATTTTGTGAAAAATTCGGCGGAGGCGGACATATTGCCGCCTCGGGTTGTAAAATGAGCGGAGATTATGAAACCGTAAAAGCAAAGCTGATCAAAGCCGCAGAGGAATTTATATGAACGGCGTTCTTATAGTAAATAAACCTGCTGAGTTTACCTCATTTGATGTTGTTGCTGTTGTAAGAAAGCTAAGCGGACAGAGAAAAATCGGTCATGCAGGAACACTTGACCCAAACGCAACAGGCGTTTTGCCGCTTTTGCTTGGCAACGCAACAAAAGCGCAGGATATAATTGTAAACCACGATAAAGAATATCTTGCAGGATTTAAATTAGGATATACAAGCAACACCCTTGATATTTGGGGAGATGTTGAAAAAACAAAAGCACCTAAATTTTCAAATCAAGGTGTTTTAACAGAGCAGGATATTTTAAATATTTTGCCTGAATTTACAGGTGAATTAAGCCAAATTCCGCCTATGTTTTCCGCTGTTCAAAAAGACGGAAAGAGACTTTATGATTTAGCGAGACAGGGCATTGAAATTGAAAGAGAACCGAGGAAAATTACCGTATACAGCTTAGAACTTGTGTCTTTTAACGAGCAGGAGCAGACAGGTTTTATTAAGGTTAAATGCTCAAAAGGTACATATATAAGAACTTTAATAGACGATATGGGAAAAAGACTGTCCTGCGGAGCGGTAATGAGCAGCCTTGAAAGGTTAAGTGCCTGCGGATATGGAATAGATACGTCTTTTACACTTGATGAAATTAAAGCTTTTGCAGAAAAGGGAGAGCTTGAAGAAAAATTATTTTCAACAGAAAGCCTTTTTAGCGGTTACGGATATGTGGTTGTAAGTGATAATCAGGCAAAACGCTTTTCCAACGGCGGAGCACTTGATATTTCAAGAACATATCTGTCAAAAGGTTATGAAGATAAACAAATTTACCGTGTAAAGAATAAAAATAATCTTTTTTTAGGCTTAGGCATTACAGATAAAGAAACAGGGCAGTTGAAAATATTTAAGCTGTTTTTATAAACAAGGAATTAATGGGGTTCTTAAAAAATAAAAACATATCAGTAAAAAATAGTTAAAAAATATTATCTGCATTTCATTCTAAAATTTTGATCTGGTTATTATCACAGAAGGGTTTGATACCGTAAACTAATGAAAAAAATCGCAAATTAAACAAAGTATAAATTTGTGATAAATTATTATAAGTCTTAAAAATAACCTTTTAAGCTGAAGTGAAGTTGTTTATATGAACAATATATTATTTAAAAACAAAAAATTGAATATGGAACGAATGCTTTCCTTTGGCTTTACAGAAAACGGCAATAGATATGTATATTCCGCTCAAATGGCAAAAGGACAGCTTACGCTGACCGTATATATAACATCTGACGGAAAAATAAGCACAGAAATAACTGATAATGAAACAAGCGAAGAATATATACTTCATAATATACCCACTGCTTGCGGAAAATTTGTGGGAGCGGTTAAGGCGGAATACGAAAATGTGTTAAATGACATAGCCGAAAAATGTTTTGAGCCTGATGTTTTTAAAACTGAACAGGCAAAGGAGGTAATTAATTATATAAGAGATAAATATCAGGACGAATTTGAGTTTTTATGGGAGCGATTTTCTGACAATGCAGTTGTAAGAAGAAAGGATAACGGAAAATGGTATGGGTTACTGCTGATTGTATCTAAGAAAAAATTAGGATTAACGGAAGATGAAAATATTGAGATTTTAGATTTAAGAATAAACCCCGAGGATATGGAAAGCATTATTAACTATAAAAATTATTTTCCGGGTTATCATATGAATAAAAAGCATTGGTTTACAATTTGTCTTGACGGCTCTGTTACCTTTAATGAAATATGTAAAAGGATTGATGAAAGTTATAATTTAGCACTTAAAAAATAAATTTACAAAATTAGAAAAATTTTAAATATTAATATGGAATTTATAATATTTAACTGAATTGCCAATCGTTTATTGATTTAATTAAAACGATTGGCTTTTATTTTTTGGTAAAAATTTAATCAATTTTGTCTTATATAACTAACATAAGACAAATTGTTATTGCAAAAGGAAATTTACAAGACATAGTTTACCGTCAATCCCATATATTGAGGGTTGAACCGCTTTGTGACACAATATATAATATAAGACGAAGACCGACAGCTATTATGGTTTTCGTACAAAATATTATTTCAGGAGGTACATATATGAAAAAGATGTTAAGCTACGGTCTTGTAGGCTTGAGCCTGCTTGGCATTACAGTAGGAGCGGTAATTCCTACAACTGCAATGGGAGCAAAGACCGAAATTGCTACAGCAATTTGTGATACAGTAAATAGAACGAATTGCACACAGGATGCATTATCTGCATTAAATTCAAGTGACATTAAGAACTTGATGGAAAAATACGGCTGCAGTATGGAAGATCTTGAAAATATTGCCGCTGAGTGTGTTGGAGATACAGGCTCAGAAGGAGCAACAGATACCGACTGCAATGATAATTCCTTACTTGAAAGCATAAAGGATAAATTAAGTCAGGGCAAAGGTAACTGCAATACAAATACTGACAGCAAAAATGATGTTTCTGACAGTAAAACAACAGTAACAGAAAATACTGATAAAAGCTGTTTAACAGAGAATAAAACAACAGCTACAGAGAGTCAGGATAAAAACAGTGTTTCTGCTTATGTAGAAAAAGCCAAAGAGCTTCTTGAAAACAAATCAAATGTAAAAGCAGACGATGTTAAAGAATTTTGCGATTCAGTAAATAATTCTTCAAATAAGAAAACTATCTGTTCTGTATTAGATTCAGAGGAGCTTAGGAATTTGCTTAAGAGATTCGGATTCAGTTTTGATTACAATCAAAACTCAACAGTTCCAACAACTTCAAATACAGAGCCCACAGACAAAACACAGCCTACTACCGGTAACAATAATTCAAACAATAACAACTCAAACAGCAACTCCGGAAATCATAATCAGACTACCAAACCTACATCAGATAAAAATTCAAGCAGTGTTTCTGAATATGAAAAAAGAGTTGTAGAGCTTGTAAATGAAATCCGTGCTGAAAATGGTCTTTCTAAGCTCACTTTAAACACAGAACTTTCAGCAGTAGCACGTTTAAAGTCACAGGATATGAAAGATAAACATTATTTCAGTCATACATCTCCCACTTACGGAAGTCCGTTTGATATGATGAAGCAGTTTGGAATCAGCTACAGAACTGCCGGCGAGAATATTGCATACGGTTATTCTACACCTGAAGCTGTTGTTGACGGATGGATGAATTCTCCGGGACACAGAGCAAACATTCTCAACTCATCATATAAAGAAATAGGTGTTGGCTATGTTGCCAGCGGACATTACTGGACACAGATGTTTATCGGATAATAAATTTATGATTGTTTTGGTTAAAAATTTAGTTAAATAGTTGTTAATTGCCATAATTTTAATTCACTCCTATGATAGAAAAGGTTCGCAGTTTAAAATCTGCGAACCTTCAGACTGTAGAAAAACCCTAAATCTAAAATCGGATTTAGGGTTTTTCTACAGTCTGGGCTCCCCTTAAGGGGAGCTGTCAGCGTAAGCTGACTGAGGGGTTTAAAAGAAACTTTTATGTTTGTGTTCGGCTCCCTCTGACGAGAAATTCCCCTGGCAGGGGAAATGTCACGAAGTGACAAAAGGGTTGCCGTTTTCGCAGAAAAAGCTATCAAAACGAAAGTTTTGACTGAGGGAGAGATATTTGCAACTTTTTACTTTTTTCAACAAAATTGTTAAAATTCAATCGTTTTTTGCGTTTGCAATAAAGCCGTTGTACTTTAAGAGTTTTCTCTCCCTCCGTCTGCGGCTTCGCCGCAGCCACCTCCCTCGTTAGAGGGAGGCAATTTTTTATAAGACTTTGCTTAATTTTACGACATTGCCGCACATGAGCTGTCACTACAATTATGCATAAAATATTTATATCCATCTATTTAGTTTTAATCATACTAAGCAGTAAGGGCTGTCTAAAAACTTAATTCGTTTTGAGACAGCCCTTTGGTTTATGTGAATGAGTTTGTATGGGTGGCTGATTATTTTTTAGGCCGGTGGCAGATTGAAGCAGACGCACAACCTGAACAGCCGCATACGCAGGAAGAACAGGATGACTGTCCCTTACGGCGTTTTCTGACGCTTTGGAACACAATGCAAAACACCACCGCAGCAACAATCAATAAAACGATTATTGTACCTAAATTATTCATTAAAAATTCAAGCATTGCAAACATCCTTTCATTAATATATTAAATAATTAATTATCCTAATTTTTTAAAAGCACTTGATTTTAATGTATTGCTTTCCTTGTACGGTCTGAACAGTAGAAATAGGAACAGAAGAACAACTGCAAAAGCAAATACTGTACCAACGCTGAAAGTACCTGTGACAAGAGAACCAATCTGGAAGATACAAAGAGAAACTGCATATGCGAACAAACACTGATAACCAACCGCAAAGGCTAACCATTTACCGCTGTTAAGTTCTCTCTTCATAGCACCGATTGCCGCAAAGCAAGGAGCACATAAGAGGTTAAATACCATAAATGAGAATGCTGCAAGCTGTGTCATACTTTCAAAATCAAGAACGCCGAATACGCCGACAACCTCTTCCTTAGCAACAAGACCCATAATAGTAGCGATTGTAGCTTTGATATTACCAAATCCAAGAGGAGCAAAAATCCAACAAATTGCGTTACCTATCATACCTAATACGCTGTTTTCAAGGTCTAATTCGGTACTGAAACCAAATGCGCCGCTTTCAAGAATACCGAAGCATGAGCCTGCCCAGATTATGATTGAAGATAATAGAATAATTGTACCGGCCTTTTTGATAAACGACCAGCCTCTTTCCCACATACTTCTAAGAACATTTCCGACAGTAGGCACGTGGTAAGCAGGGAGCTCCATAACAAATGGGGCAGGGTCGCCGCTGAACATTCTTGTTTTCTTAAGAATAATACCTGAAACTATAATTGCCGCAACACCGATAAAGTAAGCGGACGCTGCAACCCAACCGGCACCGCCGAATAAAGCACCTGCGATAAGTGCGATAATAGGCATTTTAGCACCGCAGGGGATAAATGTTGTAGTCATAATGGTCATTTTGCGGTCTCTGTCATTTTCGATAGTTCTTGAAGCCATAATACCCGGAACACCGCAGCCCGAACCAATCAGCATAGGAATAAAGGATTTACCGGACAGACCAAATTTTCTGAAAATTCTGTCCATAATAAAAGCAATTCTTGCCATATAACCGCAGGATTCTAAGATACCCAGGAAAATAAACAGAACGAGCATCTGAGGTACGAAGCCTAATACTGCACCTACACCGGCTATAATACCGTCAAGAATAAGGCTTTTTAACCAGTCGGCACAATTAACGGCTGTAAGTCCGTTTTCAACAAAAACAGGGATACCCGGTATCCATATACCGTATTCCTCAGGACCGGGAGCTTCTTCAAGAGCAGGGTCTACAATTTCTGAAATATCATAGCCTTCTTCCGCAAGAGCCTCGCCGTAAGAGCCGTAGGCCTCATCAAAAGCACCGAAGTCTTCATCTTCAATAGCACCGAGAATATCTTCTGCACCTACAACATTAGCGTCAGCAGCTTTGCTTACAATTTCTTTAACCTCCGGCATCCACACATTTTCAATTGCATATTCCGTAGTAGCATCGTAATATTTACCGCTGCCTATACCGAACAAATGCCATCCGTCTCCGAACACGCCGTCGTTAGCCCAGTCTGTTGCGATAGTTCCTACTGTTGAAACTGAAATATAGTAAACTATAAACATAATAACAATAAAAATAGGAAGTGCCGCAAAGCGGTTGGTGACTACTCTGTCGATTTTATCGGAAACAGAAAGCTTTTGAGTATTCTTCTTTTTTATGCAGTCATTGATAATTGAAGAAATATATGTATATCTCTCGTTGGTAATGATACTTTCGCTGTCATCATCAAACTGTGTTTCACATTTTTTTACAATACCTTCCACAGCATCGCTTGTTGATTTATCAAGGTTTAACGCCTCAACTATCTTATCGTCACGCTCAAACAGTTTGATTGAATACCAGAGTTTTTTGCTTTCTTCAACTTTGCTTCCAAGTAATTTCCCGATAGAATTAATTGCATTCTCAATGTCTGCGGAAAATTTGTGCTTACACTCAAAAGACTTCTTCTCCTGAGCTTTTTTCACTGCAAGCTGAGCCGCCTTATCAATGTTTGTTCCCTTTAAAGCGGAGATCTCAACAACTTCAACGCCTAATTCTTTTGCAAGCTTATCGCAGTTAATTTTATCTCCTCTTTTTTCAATAACATCAGCCATATTTACAGCCACAACAACTGGTATTGAAAGCTCTGCAAGCTGAGTTGTTAAATAAAGGTTTCTTTCAAGGTTCGTTCCGTCTACAATATTTAAAATTGCGTCGGGATTTTCATTTAAAAGATAATTTCTTGAAACTACCTCTTCAAGTGTGTAGGGCGATAAAGAATAAACACCCGGCAAGTCTGTAATTACCACACTTTTATCAGATTTTAATTTACCTTCCTTTTTTTCAACAGTAACGCCAGGCCAGTTACCCACGAACTGGTTTGAACCTGTAAGAGCATTAAATAATGTTGTCTTACCACTGTTTGGATTGCCCGCCAAGGCAATTTTAACAGACATAATTTTCCTCCTTTTAAGTTAGTATACACTAACTGTTATGCATTTAAAAAGCAGCCGGTGGGCTGCACATTTCCGAGCAGACAGCACCATATAAAAACGCTTTTTTGTGCCGACTGTTTCCCAGTAGTTTTTTTATAAAGTGAACAACAAAGTTGCTTCTGTTTTGTGTTTCCTGATTAATTTTATGAAATTAAGTTGTAATTTAATACCTTAATTATTCAACTGCAATCATTTCTGCATCAGCTTTTCTTATGCTGAGTTCGTAGCCTCTTACCGTTACTTCAATAGGATCACCCAAAGGTGCAACTTTTCTTACATAAATCTCTGTACCCTTAGTAATACCCATATCCATAATGCGTCTTTTAACGGCGCCTTCACCGTTAATTTTTGCAACCTTTACGGTTTCTTTGGTATTTACATCTTTTAAAGTTCTCATATATACCTCCCTAACAAAAAATTATACCATTATTTTATTTGCCATTTCACTGCTTATGGCAACTCTGGACTGCTTTACATTAACAATTAAGTTCCCACCATTTTTGCTGATTACAGTAACATTACTGCCGTTTACAAAGCCTAAATTTTCAAGAAACTGCCTTGTACTTTCGTTACCGCCGACTCTTTTAACGGTCATTTCTTCTCCGCTGTTAGCCATAGATAAAGGCATAAACTCACCCCATAAAACAAAAATATATAATATTTTTACTAATTTTACAAATCAATCAAAAGTTAGTGTTTACTAACCTTATAATAAGTTAGCATATACTAACTTATTTGTCAAGCGTTTTTTATTAATTTTTTTAATTATTTTTATTATATATTATGTTATAAATTAAATTCAGACAGTTTTATTTTTAAAAACCGTCTGATTGAGCGTAACGAAAAACCTTTGCCTTGCAGATAAACTTCTTGTCAGGGGGAACTTTTTTCTGCGAAAACGGCGACCTGAACTTTACTTAAATAGTTCAGGGTGCATACGGCTGTAGTGGAAAATATACTGCTGGGCAATTCCTGCATATTTTCCGAAATCGTTTTCTGTCATATCGGGAAACAGTATTTCCATTGCACGCTTCATCCATACATCTATGGGGAATGCTTCTATCCTGTGCATACCAAATAATAGAGTGCAGTCGGCTACCTTTACCCCTACGCCCTTGATTTTCATAAGTTCTGCTCTTGATTCTTCATAAGGAAGTGTTTTGCATATTTCAAGATTTACTTCTCCCGAGACTACCTTCTTTGCTCCGTCTATAATATATTTGTTTCTAAATCCTGCCCTTAATGGAGCCAAATCATTTTCAGACAAGGAAGCAATTTTCTCTGCTGTCGGGAATGCAAATTCACCGCCTTCTAATTTTTCTCCAAAGTTTTTACAAAGGCGTTCTATTATTCCTTTTATTCTTTTTATATTGTTATTTTGTGAAATTATAAATGTACACAACGCTTCATATGGTTCCTGTCGTAAAATTCTTATACCAGGCGCATACTTTGCGGCTTCCTTTAATACCGGGTGAATTTTGCTTATTTCTTTTCTTATTTTTCCGTAATCCAAATCTAAATCAAGGTACGGTTTCCATATCTTTTCAAAATCTTCTTTAGTTGCGTTATTTATGTAAAGGGTTTCTCTCTCTAATTTCATTGTTACCGCTTGATTATAGGCAACGCCTTTAAAGCTGTTATCCTCCTGCTTTTTCCAGCGAAAACTTTGACCGCAGTCGAGAGTTTGCTCTAAATCCAAATCTTTTACAGGGTAAACCTTAACCCCTTTTTCTGTTTTTATACATTCCATAATTATAACCCCTTTTTCTCATAAAGAAAGTATATCATATTTTCTTTGGTTGTGGTATAATAATTTTAAAATAAGTATGGGAGGTCAAAAATGAAAGAAAACATTTGCACCATACCAATTAACGATATATTTAAACCAAAAGACGGCTGTCCTATGTGCAGAATGGAAAAAATGCTTGAAGAGCAATATGTGGAATTTATTACAGGGGACGCTATGATGGAACCTAATATCCGAATAGAAACTAACGATAAAGGTTTTTGTAAAGAGCATTTTAATCAGATGATTAGGTTTGGCAAAAAACTTCCAAACGCTTTAATGCTTGAAACACATTTGCAGGAATATATAGATAAATGCTTTGCAAAGCCGCCAAAGGGCAAGCCTGATAAAAAACAGCTTGAAACTCTTGAAAAACTGCAAAGCACCTGTTATGTCTGTGACAGAATCGAACACGATATGTATCATCTTATGTCAACGGTTTTTGTAGAGTGGCAAAAAGGCGAAGAATTTCGCAGATTATACAAGGAACAGCCGTATATCTGCTTAAAGCATTACATTTTTATTTTAAAGGCGGCTCAGGAAAAGAACGGAATTCCTACAAAAATGATGCCTGATTTTTATTCAGACACCTATAATTTAACACAAAGCTATATGAAAGAGCTTAAAAACGATATAACACATTTTTGCAGTATGTACGATTACCGCAACAGAGGGGGAGACTGGGGAAACAGCAAAGACTCAATAGAACGCTCTGTGTCATTTTTAACAGGCGGTAATGTTACGGAGGGTAAAAATGGTAATTAAATAATTTAAAGTTTTAATCATGAAAAGCAACAATTCTGGTCGAGCTTTTTCAATAAAAAGCATTATATTGATATAAAACTGAAAATTATCAATAAAAATTATATTAAAATAATAAAACTTTCAGCTGTGAAAAGCAAAAGTTTTTGCGTTTCTTTTTTAAAAAGCGACAGAGGGCAAGGGGCAAAGACCCTTGTCGCCGTCGGTGACGGCGAAATCCGCCTATACAATTATAAAATCCTGTGAGAAAATGCCCTCACAGGATTTTTTGCGTTATTTTTTCTTATCCCATACATTTAACCATAACGGCTTTTTGTGCGTGGAGTCTGTTTTCTGCCTCTTCAAAAATTTCATTTGCGTGTGCTTCAAATACATCGGCAGTAATTTCTTCTCCCCTATGTGCAGGCAAACAATGAAGTACCATACATTCGGGATTTGTTACATTCATAAGTTCCTGATTTACCTGATAGCCTGCAAATGCCTTTTCACGAAGTTTCTTCTCTTCTTCCTGTCCCATCGACGCCCAGACATCTGTATAAACAACATCTGCTCCCTTTGCGGCTTCAAGAGGTTCTCTTACCATTTCAAACTTACCCTCAAATTCAGCGGCAAAATTTAAAATATTCTGAGGTGGTTCATAACCCTCAGGACAAGCAACGGAAATGCTCATACCTGTACGCAAAGCACCTACAATCAGAGAATTCATCATATTGTTGCCGTCGCCGATAAAGCACATTTTAAGACCGTTCAATTTTCCTTTAAATTCTCTGATCGTCATTAAATCCGCAAGTACCTGACATGGGTGGCAATAGTCTGTTAAGCCGTTTATAATGGGAATACTGCCGTATTCAGCAAGGGCCTCGACCTCTTCCTGTTTAAATGTACGAATCATAATACCGTCGAGAAAACGTGAAAGAACCCTTGCGGTATCTTCAACAGGTTCACCTCTGCCTATTTGCAAATCGTTAGATGACAGAAACAGCGGATAACCGCCAAGCTGTGTCATACCTACTTCAAAGGATACACGTGTACGGGTACTTGCCTTTTCAAAAATCATACCTAAGGTTTTACCTTTAAGAACTTTATGCTCAATGCCGTGCTTCTGCTCATATTTTAACTGGTCTGCAAGGTTTAAACATTCTGTAATTTCCTGTGTTGACCAATCTTCAAGCTTTAATAAATGTTTCATTTTAATTTATCTCCTTTAATGTTTTTTCAAGAATATTTACTGCTTCGTCAAGTTCATTATAACTTATATTTAGGGGCGGCAACATTCTTAACAATGTTTTTGCCGTAATGATTAAAAGTCCGTTTTCTACACATTTAACGGCGATATCGTGAGCGTCTTTATCTTCAAGCTCAATACCTACCATAAGTCCTAAATTTCTTACTGACTTAACGCCCTCTATTTTTAAAAGCTTTTCTTTAAGATATTCGCCTTTTTTAGTTACCTCATCAAGAAATTTTTTATTTGCAATCTTATCAAGAACATAGTTTGCCCCTGCACATACAACAGGATTTCCTCCAAATGTTGTACCGTGAGTTGACGGGCTCATTACATCTCCTAACTTATCTGTGCAAAGACAGGCTCCTATGGGAAGTCCGCCGCCCAAACCTTTTGCTGATGTTATAATGTCAGGCACAATGCCATAATGCTCAAAGGCATAAAGTTTACCTGTTCTCCCTATTCCGGTCTGAACTTCGTCAACAATTAAGAGAATATCTTTTTCATCACAAAAAGCTCTTACAGCCTTAACATATTCTTTATCAAGAATATTTACTCCGCCTTCACCCTGAATACACTCCATAAGCACTGCGCAGGTTTTTTCATCAGCAAGGCTTTTTAATGTTTCAATATCATTTGCAGGGGCAATTTTAAAGCCCTCTGTAAAGGGAAAGAAGTAGTTATGAAAAACCTCCTGACCTGTTGCGGAAAGAGTTGTTATTGTTCTTCCGTGAAATGAATTATTTAAAGAAATAATTTCATTTCTGCCGTTGCCGTATTTATCAAAACTGTATTTTCTTGCAAGCTTAATTGCACATTCGTTTGCTTCTGCGCCGCTGTTGCTAAAGCACACTTTTGAAAAGGGAGTAAGATTACATAGCTTTTCTGCTAAATCAGAAGTAGGCTTGCTGTAAAAATAGTTTGACATATGCTGAATTTTAGAAGCCTGCTCAGTTATAGCTTTTACAAAACCCTCGTCGCTGTAGCCGAGAGAATTTACACCTATACCTGAGCTTACATCAAGATATTTTTTACCGTCTTCGTCGTAAGCATATGAGCCATTGCCCTCTTTTAATGCAACATTATACCTTCCGTATGTATGCATTATATATTTGCTGTCTTTTTCTTTTGTATTCATTTATATCATTCCTTAGACTTGTTTTCATAAGAATAAACAAAAACATCATCTCTTTTTGTAAAACCGAAGTCTTTCCAGAAACTCTGTCCCGTTTTGTTATTTTGGTAGCAAAAAATATGTGTTTTGTCTATTCCGTCTGCCTCAATTTTTGAAATTGCAACCTGTGCAAGCTTATGACCTATTCCGTGTCTGCGGTATTGAGGCATAACCGCCATATGATGAATAAAACCACGTCTGCCGTCGTGACCTGCCAAAACTGTTCCGATAATTTTGCCGTCTGATACTGCAACCTGACTCATTCCGGGGTTGCGGTCTATATATTTTTCTATACCGTTTCTGCTGTCTGCCTTTGACAAAGCTCTTTTGGTTGTAATCTGCCACATTGCAAAAACTTCATCATAATCAGATTTTTTCATTTCTCTTATTATCATCTTTACCTCTTAATAAAACATTGTGCCTATACCTTCGTCGCTGAAAAGTTCAAGCAAAATGGAATGTTCTATTCTTCCGTCTATAATATGAGCTCTGTTTACGCCGCTTCTTACTGCTTCAACACAGCAGTCGATTTTTGGTATCATACCGCCTGTAATGATTCCTTCTCTTTTAAGACTGGGCACTTCGCTTACATTTACAACCGAAATTAATGAGCTTTCATCGTTTACATCTCTTAAAAGACCTCTGATATCTGTCATTAAAATAAGCTTTTTAGCTCCTATTTTCGCCGCAATCTGAGATGCCGCCAAATCTGCGTTAATATTAAATACCTCGCCTTTATAACCGCCTGCAACAGTCGCTATAATTGGCACATAGCTGTTATTAACACAGTCCATTATTATCTTTGGATTTACTTCTTTTATTTCTCCGACAAAGCCTAAGTCATCACCTGTAATCAGCTTTTCCGCCATAAGCATTTTTCCGTCAAGCCCGCAAAGACCGATAGCTCTGCCGCCGTGTTCGGATAAAAGCTGAACAAGACTTTTATTAACTTTACCTGCAAGTACCATTTGAACAATATCTATTGTTTCTTCGTCCGTAACTCTCATGCCGTTTACGAACCTGCTTTCTTTCCCAGTCTTTTTAAGCATTGCGCTTATCTCGGGACCGCCGCCGTGAACAAGAACAACATTAATACCAACAAGCTGCATTAAAACAATATCGCTCATTACGGCGCTTTTAAGATTATCGTTAATCATTGCGTTTCCGCCGTATTTTACAACGATAGTTTCTCCCGAATATTTTTTTATATATGGCATTGCCTGTATAAGGACTTTAGCCCTGTTTGATAAATCCATTTTTAACTTTCCTCTCAGAATAGTTTTATACTTTGTAAATCAAGTACGGTAATCACCATTGATTTTTACATAATCGTATGTCAGGTCACAGCCGTATGCTTCTGCCTGACCGTTTCCGTCGTTTAAATTTACTAAAATTTCAATTTCCTTTTCAAGAAGTATTTCTTTTGCAAATTCTTCTGAAAACTGAATACCTAAGCCGTTTTTGCAGACTTCAATAACGCCTTTTGCAGATTTATAGGAAACATCCGCCTTTTTAACATCCACATTCATACCGCTGTAACCTATTGCGCAAAGTATTCTGCCGCAGTTTGCGTCTGCACCAAACATTGCCGCCTTTACTAAACTTGAGCCGATAATACTTTTTGCAACGCCCTTAGCGTCTTTCTTAGTTTTTGCTCCGCTTACATTACAAATCAAAAGCTTTGTTGCTCCCTCTCCGTCTGCCGCAAGCTTTTTTGCTATTGCCTTAAAGAGCTCTGACAAAGCAGAAACAAAGATTTTATAATCTTCGTTTTTTTCTGTAATTTCTTTATTGCCTGCCTTGCCTGATGCGAGGATTGCCAAAGTATCATTTGTTGAGGTATCGCCGTCAACAGATACCATATTATAGCTGTCCTCAACTGCTTCAAGCAATGCTTCTTTAAGTATTTGCGGAGAAACTGCCGCATCTGTTGTTACAAAAGAAAGCATAGTCCCCATATTTATATGTATCATACCACTGCCCTTTGCAATAACACCTATTGTTACCTTTTTACCATCAAGAATCAGTTCCATCGCCATTTCTTTTTTAACGGTATCGGTAGTCATAATAGCTTCTGCGGCATTTGTACCGCCTTCTTTTGTAAGGCTGCCCTGCATCATTTCTACGCCTTTTTTTATAGGCTCAATGGGGAGTACCTGACCTATTACACCTGTTGAAGCGACTATTACATCATCTTTTTTTACGGAAAGCGCCTTTGCCGCAATTTCACACATTTGTTCTGCTTTTTCATATCCGTCTGCGTTACAGGTGTTTGCATTTCCTGAATTTACAATAACAGCCTGTGCTTTTCCGTTTTCAAGATGTTTTTGTGTAACCGTAATAGCATCTGATTTTACAAGATTTTTTGTAAAAACAGCGACACTGTTGCACAGTGTATCGCAATAAATTAAAGCTAAATCACGTTTTGTCGTATTGGACGGTTTTATTGAAGCACAGACGCCCTGTGCAGTAAATCCCTGAGGAGCTGTAACTCCGCCGTCAATAAATTTATAAGCCATATAATCGATCCTTAATGTCTATTAAAATGCAGGAGGCATAATTTCAAGACCTGTTTTTTCATCAAGTCCAAAAATTATATTCATATTTTGAATTGCCTGACCGGCAGCTCCTTTTACCATATTGTCAATAGCCGCACAGGCTATAAGCTTATTTGCACGCTTATCATGGTGAAGTGAAATATCACAGAAATTTGAATATTTGATATTATGAATATCTGCGTTCATACCACTTGGAAGAAGTCTTACAAAATATTCATTTTTATAAAAAATTTCATATGCCTTTTTTATTTTTTCAAAGGTTACTCCCGGTTTTATATCAGCATAAACAGTTGCAAGAATACCTCTGTTTACGGGGAGTAAATGGGGAACAAAAGTAACTGTGACCTTTTCGCCCGCTAATTTTGACAGCGTCTGCTCAATTTCAGGAGTATGCCTATGAGAAGCCACCTTATAAGCGTGAAAACCCTCGTTAAGTTCAGGATAATGGTTTCCCTGAACAGGTTTTCTGCCTGCACCCGTTACCCCGCTTTTACAGTCACATATTATGCCTTTTGTTTCAACTAATTCAAACTTAACGGCCGGAGCAATTGCAAGGGGAGAACAGGTCGTATAACAGCCGGGGTTTGCAACTATCTTTTGTCCCTTTTTTATATTTTCTCTGAAAAGCTCGGGTAAACCGTAAACCGCCTGTTTATGTAATTCTTTATCAAGGAATTCACCGTTATACCATTCTTTGTAATCATCTTCATTTTCAAGGCGGAAATCTGCACCTAAATCAATAAACGCTTTTCCCTTGCTTACACAATCTGATGCAAGCTCCTGTGAAAGTCCGTGGGGAAGAGCCGCAAAGATAACATCGCTTTTCTCTACAACATCCTCCTGAGTTTCACATTCCATATCGTTTATACTTAAATATGCAGGATAAACATCTGAAAGCCTTTGTCCCTGAAAGGAAACAGAGCTTATTGCACTGATTTCTGCCTGGGGATGTGAGGCAATGAGCCTTACAAGTTCTGCACCTGCATAACCTGTTGCGCCCACAATACCGACCTTAATCATTTATATCAATCCTTTAATATTTTTGTAAAGCATTTTTCTTATTTGCATAAGTAATCTCTTACTCTTTTTGCCTGAGCCTTTACATTATCGCTGTTTGGTCCGCCCAAAACTTTTCTTTCATTTGCACATTTTTCAAGAGAAATTTCCGCATACAGTCCTTCGTCGAATACATCACAAATTTTTTTGTATTCTTCCAAAGGAAGCTCCTCTAAGGTTGTTCCTTTTTCTATGCAGAGGGCAACAAGCTCACCTGTCGCTTTGTAGGCATCTCTGAAAGGCACGCCTTTTTTTGTTAAATAATCTGCACAGTCTGTTGCGTTTATAAATCCGCTTGCGGCAGCCTTTCTCATATTATGAGGCAAGACTTTCATTGTATCTATCATAGGTGTAAATGCAGTAAGACACATTTTTACTGTATCAACCGCATCAAAAATTGCCTCTTTATCCTCCTGCATATCTTTGTTGTATGCAAGAGCTATTCCCTTCATAACCGTTAAAAGAGCCATAGTATCGCCGAAAACTCTGCCGCTTTTTCCTCTTACAAGCTCCGCAATATCAGGGTTCTTTTTCTGGGGCATTATTGATGAGCCTGTTGAGAATGCATCGTCAAGTTCAACAAACTTAAACTCCCATGAACACCACATAATGATTTCTTCGGAAAATCTTGAAAGGTGTACCATAATAATTGATAAAACCGAAGCAAACTCAATGCAGTAATCTCTGTCTGATACTCCGTCAAGGGAATTGTTTGTAATTCTTTCAAAAACTAAAAGCGAAGCCGTTATACTTCTGTCAATAGGGTAGGTAGTTCCTGCCAAAGCACAACTTCCCAAAGGCATTTCGTCCATTCTTTTATAGCAGTCTTCAAGGCGTGAAATATCTCTTAAAAACATTTCTGCATACGCTAAAATATGATGACCGAATGTAATAGGCTGAGCACGCTGTAAATGAGTATAGCCGGGCATTACGGTATCGCTGTATTTTTCTGCTTTATCACAGAGAACACTAACAAGCTCCCGAAGCTTCTCCTTAACATTTTTAACCTCTTTTTTAAGATAAAGCTTGATATCAAGGGCAACCTGGTCATTTCTGCTTCTTGATGTATGAAGTCTTTTGCCGTTATCGCCCAGTCTTTTTGTAAGTTCGCCCTCAATAAATGTATGAATATCTTCGGCTTCCATATCAATTTTGAGTGTGCCGTTTTCAATATCACTGAGAATTTGTTTTAACCCCGAAACTATTTCCTGAGAATCTTCTTCTTTTATAATTCCGCATTTTCCGAGCATAGTTGCGTGGGCAATGCTTCCCTCAATATCTTCTTTATACATTCTGCTGTCAAAGCTGATAGAACTGTTAAAATCGTTAGTTGTTTTAGAAAGCTCTTTCTGAAAACGACCTTTCCAAAGCTGCATATAAACACCTCATAACATAAAAATAAGTTGTCTGAAAAACGGTTTGAGGGCAGAGTTGCCTCTGCCCTGATTGTCGAGAAGATAGGTTTCGCCGAGAGCGTCGGCAGTAAATGATTTTTCACCTTTTAACCCTCGGTCGCTTTTTGAAAAAAGCGACGCAAAAACTTTTTATTTTCACAACTAAAACTTTAAAAATTAGTTAATCGACATACCGTAATACAAAGGTACTGCCTCTGCACTTAACAAAGTTAATTACTTAATAAGACCTTTTTTAGCCCTTACCTTGATTGGCAGTCCAAACAGGTTGATAAATCCTGCGCTGTCGTTCTGGTCGTAAACATCGTCCTCATCAAATGTTGCGATTTCTTCATCGTATAATGAGTATGGGCTTGTTACGCCTGCGTCAATAATGTTGCCTTTATAAAGTTTGAGCTTAACATCACCTGTTACGTACTCCTGAGTTGAGTCAACAAATGCTGACATAGCCTCACGCAAAGGCGTAAACCATTTGCCGTCGTATACTAAATCTGCAAAAGCATTTGAAAGGTTCATCTTGTAGTGCTGAGTATCTTTATCAAGACAGATTTCTTCCAGCTTGCTGTGAGCCGCATAAAGAATTGCACCGCCCGGAGTTTCATAAACACCGCGGGATTTCATACCAACAAGACGGTTTTCTACCATATCGACAAGACCAATACCGTTTTTGCCGCCAAGCTCATTAAGTTTAGTAACGATTTCAACACCGCCCATTTTAACGCCGTCAACTGCAACGGGAATACCCTTTTCAAAGCTGATTGTTACATAAGTAGGCTCATCGGGTGCCTGTTCTGGAGAAACTCCCATTTCAAGAAAGCCCTCCTTGTTGTACATAGGTTCGTTAGCAGGGTTTTCAAGGTCAAGACCTTCGTGGCTTAAATGCCAGATGTTTTTATCTTTACTGTAATTTGTTTCTTTGTTAATTTTCAGAGGAATATTCATTTTTTCTGCATATTCAATCTCTTCTTCACGAGATTTAAACTCCCATGTTCTCCAAGGAGCAATAATTTTCATATCGGGAGCATATGCTTTAATTGCAAGTTCAAAACGCACCTGATCGTTTCCTTTACCTGTACAGCCGTGGCAAATTGCGTCAGCACCTTCCTTTTTTGCAATTTCTACAATTCTCTTTGCAATAATCGGTCTTGCAAATGAAGTACCCAAAAGATATTTGCCCTCATATTTTGCACCTGCTTTAAGTGTAGGCCAAACATAATCTTCAATAAATTCTTTGTTTAAATCTTCGATGTAAAGCTTTGAAGCACCTGTTTTAAGAGCCTTTTCTTCAAGACCCTCAAGCTCAGACGCCTGTCCTACGTTACCTGAAACTGCAACAACTTCACAGTTATCATAATTTTCTTTAAGCCAAGGAATAATAATAGAAGTATCAAGTCCGCCTGAATATGCTAAAACTACTTTTTTAATTTTATTGTCTGCCATAGTAAAGCCTCCAAAGTAATGATTTTATTTGTTACAATCAATATTATACACGCTCTATGCAAAAAATCAAGTAGTTTTTGCATAAATATTCAAAAAATTTTTAAGTTTTTTCAATTTATATTTGCAAAACAATTATAAATGCCGCAATTTTACTTGGTATTCAGATAATTGTTAAGGTTTTATAAATGTATATTTTTGTGTATAATTTGTATATTTTTTAATTTGCATTGAATAATATACATTTTTATGTTAATATGTTTTTAATGAACCACTATATATTGTGTGAAAGGATGAAATTTTATGTCATTTATTGAAATCAAATCGGAAGAAATTGCAGAAAACCCCTTTAAGCTCATAGGCAAGGATTGGGCGCTTGTTACCGCAGGCGATAATGAAAAACTCAACACAATGACCATAAGCTGGGGCGGAGTGGGAATTATGTGGGGAAAGCCTGTTGCCTTTACGTTTATCCGCCCACAAAGATATACAATGGAGTTTGTGCAGAAAGAGGACTGCTACACAATGTCTTTCTTTGATGAAAAATACAGAAAAGCTCTTAATTTTTGCGGAACAAAAAGCGGAAGAGATTATGACAAGGTCAAGGAAACGGGGCTTACTCCTGCATTTACAGATGACGGCACACCTTATTTTGAAGAAGCTAAGCTTGTGCTTGTCTGCAAAAAAATGTATGCTCAGGATTTAAACGCAGACAGCATTATTATAAAGCCTGATGTAGAAAAGTGGTACAACAATGATTACCACAAAATGTTTATAAGCGAAATCACAAAAGTTCTTATCAGAAAATAAGCCAAACGAAAACTCCCTTTAATGAGGGAGTTTTCTAATTTTTATTACTGTTTTCTTTATCATTATTTTCTGTTTGTTCAATGTTTTCTTTTACCTTTGATTTTCTGCCTAAATGGTATAGAACTCCGCAGATTATAACAAGTACAATTATAATCATTGCACCTGAAAGAAAAATTTTTAATGTATTGTCCTTTTCATAAACTTTTAATATGTTGCCGTCTTCATCATATTGATTGGCATCATCATTCTGAGAATTTATAAACTCGTTATCTCCGTAATCCTGAAAATCACCGTATTCATCGGAGTTTCCAAATTGTTCATCTATTGAATTTGAGTTTTCTGAATTTCCGTTTTCTAATGCATTGCCGGTTCTATTTGAATTATTATCGTTTCTTCCTAAAGAATTGTTGTTTGAGTCATCTTCATAGTCCGGTGCATTGCCAAGATATTTAATTAAACATTTTCCGCCCGCTGCATTTACACTTTTTACTTTGCTGTTTACACAATCGGAAACAGAAAATTTTATTTCCTGATTTTTGCTCATATTTTCGGCTTTAAAGCTCACTGTAAAAAGCTGTTGGCTGTTTGATAAATCAACGCCTTTTTCATTAAGAAAAATTAAGGTTAATTTGCCGTTTACTTCTGCTTGTTTCACAATTGAATTTTCGTTCGTAACATTAATTTTTCTGAATTCAATTGCGTTTGTATCATACTCGAAAACAAATTTAACTGCCGACAGAGTTTCATTACCGTTTCCGCTGATGGGAATTGAGAAAATTCTGTTATTTTTTGTGCTTGAATTGCCTGCATTAAATTTGATACTTTCTGCGGCATAAGAAGAAAAGACAGAACAGCAAAGCAAGATTACCGCAACTAAAACCAATAAAATTTTTGAAAGTTTTTTCATTATATTACAAATCCGCCGTTTACTCCAAGAATTTGACCTGTGATAAATTCAGCCCTTGATGACGCAAGAAAAACCGCTGCGTCTGCAATATTTTTAGGAGTTCCTAATTTTTGCAAAGGCGTTTCATTTTTTAGGTCGTTTATCGTCTGCTCGTCAAAGGACGACATCATATCTGTCATAATAACACCGGGCGCTATACAGTTTACCCTTATTCCGCTGGGGGCAACCTCTTTTGCCAAAGCCTTTGTAAGACCGATAACACCTGCTTTTGCAGTGCTGTAATGAACCTCGCAGGAAGCACCCGTCTGACCCCACATTGAACTTATATTGATAATTACGCCGCTTTTTTTGCTGACCATATAGGGGAGTGCCGATTTACAGCAATAAAACATACTGTCAAGATTTATTGACATTGTATTTTTCCAATCCTCAGGTGATAAATCTGTAAACAGCTTCTGAGAAGAAATGCCCGCATTATTTACAAGCACATCAACACCGCCCAAGCTGTCATTAACCGTATTAAACATTTCCTGAACCTGAGTATAGTCTGAAACGTCACACTTTATGGCAAGAGCAGGAACCTTATAGCTGTCTAAAATAATTTTAGCAAGGTTTTCGGCTTTAACTTTGCTGTTGTTGTAATTTATAACAACAGCAAAGCCCTGCTGAGCAAATGCAACGGCAATTGAAGCACCTATTCCCCTTGAAGCTCCCGTAACCAAAACAGTTTTCATAACATCACCCGTAGATTTATTATTAAACAATTATATCATTGTTTTTATAATTAGAAAAGAGGTACAGGCAATATTTTTAATTGTAATAGCAGTCAAAATTCCATTTCTGCGGATTGCTTTCAATGTATTCCCATATTTCAAGGTAGTCCTTTTCTCCCCGTATAATATGGTCATAATATGACCGTTGCCAGATTTGACCCATAGACATATTATTTTGTTTACATATTTTCAACCATTTTGTTGAAACCAAGGATTTATACTTTCCAACAATTTGTGGAACAGAGTAGGGGCAACCCTTGCAGTTGTCCGCAAAACCGTAATCCACTTTAATTATCATATGTATGTGATTTGGCATAATTACATATTTATCTAAAATGATTTTATCTTTAGTATTGATTAAAGATAAACATTCTAATGCTATTTTTCCCAACGGCGTATATTTAATTTTCGGGAGACCGCAAGGGTCTCCCCTACAAATATCACATAATGTTTTTTCTTTATTATGGGTACAAATCGTTATAAAATATGCACCGTTTTGGGAATAATCGAAATTTTGCAAACGCAAAATTTTTCTCTCTGAATAATTTTTATTATTCATAAATTATTTCTTTTTAAATCCGTCTTTTAAACTTACAGAACGGTTAAAAACAAGGTGTTCGGGGGAACTGTCTTTATTATCAACGCAGAAATAACCTAAGCGCATAAACTGAAATCTTTGCTGAGGTTGTGCATTAAGCAGGCTTTTTTCTGCCTTGCAGTTTTTTCTTACTTCAAGAGAATCGGGGTTTAAATAATCAAGAAAGTTTTTATCTCCTGTATCAGGGTCGGGAACCGTAAACAGATTATCGTAAAGTCGAACCTCTGCGTCTACATAGTTTTTTGCGTCAACCCAATGGATCGTTCCCCTTACCTTTCTGCCGTCGGGGGTATTTCCTCCTCTTGTTTCGGGGTCATAGGTTGCATAGACCTCTGTGATTTTGCCGTTTTCATCTTTCTTACAACCTGTGCATTTTACTATATAGGTAGATTTTAACCTTACTTCATTACCGGGATACAAACGCTGATACTTTTTAACAGGCTCTTCCATAAAGTCTTCTCTTTCGATATAGCTTTCTCTTGAAAAAGTAACTGTTCTTGTACCGTCCTCGGGACGGTTTGGATTATTTTCTACCTCAAATTCTTCAACCAAATCTTCGGGATAGTTAGTAATTACAAGCTTTACGGGATCTATTACTGCCATTACTCTGCGTGCGGTTTCGTTTAAATCTTCTCTTAAGCAATGTTCCAAAAAGCTGTATTCAACAATGGAATTTACCTTTGAAATACCGATATTATCACAAAATGTTCTGATAGCTTTAGGAGTGTAGCCTCTTCTTCTTAAACCGCATATTGTAGGCATTCTGGGGTCGTCCCAACCGCTTACATAATTTTCCTCAACAAGAGTACGGAGCTTTCTTTTTGACATAACGGTATTGTTGATACCTAAGCGTGCAAATTCTATCTGTCTGGGTTTTGCGGGAGCAGATATATTATTGATTACCCAGTCATACAACGGACGGTGAGCCTCAAACTCAAGTGAACAAAGGCTATGAGTAATGCCCTCCATTGCATCTTCAATCGGGTGAGCAAAATCGTACATAGGATAAATGCACCATTTGTCACCTGTTCTGTGGTGGGTAATGCGATTGATTCTATAGATAACGGGGTCACGCATATTAAAATTGCCTGAGGCTAAGTCGATTTTTGCCCTAAGCGTCATTTTACCGTCCTCAAATTCTCCGTTTTTCATTCTTTCAAACAAGTCAAGACTTTCTTCAATAGGTCTGTCACGGTACGGACTTTTTGCAGGCGTAGTTAAATCTCCTCTGTTTTCCCTTACCTGTTCGGGAGTAAGCTCACATACATAGGCAAGACCCTTCTTTATAAGTTCAACTGCAAATTCATACATATTGTCAAAGTATTCCGATGCATAATAGAAGTTGTCGCCCCAGTCATAGCCTAACCAGTTAATATCTTCCTTAATTGCGTCGACATATTCAACGTCTTCCTTGGTGGGGTTTGTGTCGTCCATTCTCAGGTTGCACATTCCCTTATACTTCTCGGCAGTTCCGAAATCTATATAAATTGCTTTGGCATGACCTATGTGTAAATATCCGTTAGGCTCAGGAGGAAAACGGGTATGCACCTTTTTTCCCTCGAACTGTCCGCCCTCTTTTATGTCCTCATCTATAAAATCGTGAATGAAATTAGAGGGCATTGTGCTCTCAAAAATTTCTTTTTCTTCTGCCATTTTTATCTCTCCAATAATTCTATAATAATTACCGTTTATAAATCCTATATCTTTTAAAATAATTTTGCAAGCCCTGTTTCAAGTCTTTTCAGTGACTCTTCTCTGCCCAAAATATCAAGTATTTCTACCGCTCCGCCGGGAGTTACGGTTTTGCCTGCGACCGCTATTCTTACAGGCCACATAACCGTTCCGTTTTTAAGTTCTTTTTCTTGAGCCATATTTATTAAGCAGTCGTGGATAGTATCGTGATTCCAGTTATCCATTTTTTTTAGTCTTTCGTAGGCCTCTTTCAGTAATACAGGTACATTTTCAAGGTTAGTTTTGCTCTTTTTATTTACAAAAAGGTCTTTGTCATATTCGGGAAGCTGTGCAAAGAAGTCCAGCATTTCAGGGATCTCCGTAAGTTTTACTACTCTTTTTTGAAGAATTTCCGCAAACTTTTCATAAGGCATTTCTTTGTCGCCGAAAACTTGCTTATAATACGGCATTGCAACCGCTGTAAATTCTTCTGGACTCATTGCTTTAATATATTCGCCGTTAAACCATGAAAGTTTGTCATAATCAAATACGGCAGGGGATTTGCTTATTCCGTCCACGGAAAAAACAGTTTCAAGTTCTTTAAGAGTGAAAATTTCCTGATTGTCCTTAGGACACCAGCCTAAAAGAGCGATATAATTAATAATTGCCTGAGGAAGATATCCCTCTTTTATTAAATCTTCAAAACCTGTTGCACCGTGACGTTTTGACAGCTTTGAAACTGTACCGTCTTCGTTTTTGCCCATAATAAGAGGCAGGTGGATATATGTCGGCACTTCCCAGCCGAATGCTTCATAAAGAAGATTGTATTTTGGGGTTGAGCTTAAATACTCCGAACCTCTTACAACGTGGGTAATTCCCATTGTGTGATCGTCTATTACATTTGCAAAATTATAGGTCGGGTAACCGTCTGTTTTAATTAAAATCTGATCCTGAAGCTCTGAATTTTCTACAGTGATCTCACCGAAAACTGCGTCCTTAAAGGTCGTACTGCCCTCAACAGGCATTTTCTGACGGATAACATAAGGTACGCCCTCTTTTAAAAGTCTGTCTGTTTCTTCCTGAGGAAGGTCACGACAGTGTCTGTCATATCCGCCGCCTACGGTTTCTTCCTGAATTTTTTCAAGGCGTTCTTTAGTGCAGAAGCATCTGTATGCTTTGCCCTCCTTGATAAGCTGTTCTGCGTATGGCAAATACATATTTTTTCTTTCACTTTGAACATAAGGGCCGAAATCTCCGCCGATATCGGGGCCTTCGTCGTGATTCAGCCCTGCTGTTTTAAGAGTATTGTAAATAACGTCTACAGCACCCTCAACATAACGTTCCTGGTCTGTATCTTCTATTCTTAAAACAAATTTTCCGCCCTGACTTTTTGCAATAAGATATTCATAAAGTGCAGTTCTTAAATTTCCTACGTGCATAAATCCCGTAGGACTTGGAGCATACCGAGTTCTTACTTCCATATTATTCCTCTTTCAAACAAATTAAAGATTTATAAAATACTATAATATGTTATTTTAACACAAATACAGCGTTATTACAATTATTTTCCTAAATTATTTAAGAAATATTTGTAGGATTACAATTGATGTGTTACAGTAAGGAAAAAAAGAGTAGCGAATAGAAAACCTCTGTGTTACAGTTAAGTTGTGAAACAAAAACAACAGGAGGGAACTATTCGCTATGAATACTGTAACACAAACAATGTACTTTAGGCAAGCATTAATTAAATATTCTCAAAAATATGGTGTGACTAAGGCTGCAATCAGATATAAAACAAACAGACAGTATGTTTACAGGTGGTTAAAAAGATATGACGGTACACTTCAGTCATTAGCTGACAAGTCCCACAGACCACACTATCACCCAAATCAACACACAGAAGAAGAATTAAAATTGATAAAGGATATGCGTAGAAGAAACCCAAACGCAGGTCTTGTGGTATTCTGGGTAAAGCTTATGCAGCGAGGATATACTCGCTCAATCACAGGACTTTACAGGGTTCTTAAAAGAACGGGAGAAATGGCTGTAAAGCCTAAAAATCCAAAATATATCCCCAAGCCATATGAAAAAATGTATTATCCCGGACAAAGAGTACAAGTAGATGTAAAGTTTGTGCCTTCCTCCTGTATTGTCGGAGCCGCACAAGGAGAGAAGTATTACCAATACACTGCCATTGATGAATATTCCCGTTTCAGATATATAGCTGCCTTTAAGGAACATAGTTCTTATTCATCAGCTGCCTTTCTTGATCAACTCGTTAAAGCTTTTAAATTCCCTATTCAATGCGTTCAAACAGATAATGGTACAGAATTTACAAAACGGTTGTGTGTATCTGAAAAACGCACTGAAACCCTGTTTGAGGCTCGCCTCAAACATTATGGAATTAAGCATAAGATAATCAGACCTTACACTCAAGACATAACGGTAAGGTTGTGAGAAGTCACAGAAAGAATAATGAATATTTTATGCTACTCATAAATTTTATTCATTTAATGATTTTAAAAAGCAACTTGCTGTTCACAACAGAGAATATAATAAATTCCCTATGCAACCTTTAAATTGGAAATCTCCTGCTGATTATATTAATGCTTTTCTTTCTACCGGCGAAGTTTTCTAATTTTGTAACACATCATTGACAAACTTACATTTTTAACTATATTTTGACGAATACAAAAATATCCCGAAAAAGTTAATCTTTTTCGGGATAACTAATCAAGCTTAATTTATATGTTAAACAAACAGATCGTCTATTAAATCGCTGATTTCTTTTTTTAGATTTTCTGTTTCTTTATTATTGATAATGTATTTGTCATTTATAAGTTCAACGCAATCTCCCTCTTTAGCGTTTTTAGGCAAGAGGGTTCTTTTTATTTCAATAAATTTTTCTTCGTCTTCTTCAAGAATTGCTTTTGTTTCTTCAAATCTGTCTATTATATATTTCATAAAATCACCCGTTAATCTTCCTTCTCTACTGATGGATTATCCTTTGTAATATTAAGGAAATTTCCGTCTGATGTTGCAATTATCGTTCCCATTGTATCTGTTCTGTAAAATTCAATGCCCTCTTTTTCAAGAAGCTCTACTGTTTCTTTATGAGGGTGACCGTAGTCATTGTTCTCTCCGCAGGAGGCAACAGCCGCAATCGGCTGTACCCTTTCAAGGAATTCCTTTGAGGTGGAGGTTGAACTTCCGTGATGACCTAATTTAAGCACATCTGCTTTAATATCGGCGGTAATTTCTTTTTCCGATAATTTTTCGGCGTCCCCCATAAACAGGAAGGCTCTGCTTCCATACACAATTCTTATAACTGCTGAATAATTATTCAAATCGTCATATTTTTCTGAATTTGGCGCTAAAAGATATATGCCTAAATCTTCATCTTCATAAATAGTTTCCCCAGCTTTTGCAGTATTTATTTTTAAACCCTCGTTTTTAATTTCGGTTAATAGTTTTTTGTATGTATTTGTATTTGAGGTTGCTTTTGGCATATAAATTTTGCCGATTTCAAGACTTTTAATTACCTTTCTCATGCCGCCGATATGGTCTGCGTGAGGGTGGGTTGCAACAAGGTAGTCTATTCTATTATAGCCTTGTTCTTCAATATATTGTACAATACCGTTTCCGTAAGCATTAACGGAAGCGTCTATAAGCATTGTTTCGTTTGTTGGAAGTTCAATGAAAATCGAATCTCCCTGACCTACATCAAGGTAATGTACCGTAAGCGTACTTTCCTTTGATTCTAAAGACTGTGTTCCTTCATATAGAGAATCAAAATTAAAGTTACAACTACAAAACAGCATTGCCGTTACAATGGCAAGGATAACACAAAATGCACTTTTAAATTTCAATTTTCTTTTCATTAAGCTAATCTCCTTACGGCAATGTTGTCAACTTAAGCAACATTAGAAAAAGTAAATCATTTATGAAACATATTACCTCCCTCTGACGAGGGAGGTGGCTGCGGCAAGGCCGCAGTCGGAGGGAGAGAAAACACATTAAAGATTACAATGTTTATTTAAAAAAGTTTAAACTATTTAATATCTCTCCCTCAGTCAGCTTCGCTGACAGCTCCCTCGTCAGAGGGAGCCTTTTCTGCGAAAACGGCAACCCGTTTTCTCTTAATTTAACGACATTATTCATTACGGTGTATTTATTTTATCCAAAATACCTGTCAGGTGAGCAATAATAACACCGTAGTTAGTCATAGGAACATTCTGAGCTTTGGCTTTCTGTATTCTTGAAAGCACATATTTTCTGTTAAACATACAGCCTCCGCACTGAATGATTAAATCATATTTCGATAAATCTTCGGGATAGTCCGTTCCGCTTACCATATCTATTTTCAAATTTTCTCCAATACGCTTTCTTAACATTCTGGGGATTTTTTCTCTGCCTATATCTTCCTTTAAAGGAGCATGGGTACAACATTCTGCAATTAAAACCTTTGAGTTTTCAGTTAAACTGTCCACTGCTTTTGCCCCCTCTGTATAATAGGGCAGATCACCCTTATATGCGGCAAACAAAACGGAAAAAGAGGTAAGCATACTTTCCTTTGGTTTTTTCTCAAAAACCGTTTTGAAAACCTGAGAATCCGTAATAATAAGCTTCGGAGGTTTTTTAAGAGAATCAAGTGCATTATCAAGCTTATCTGTTGTAACGCTTGTTACGATACATTTTTTATCAAGCAAATCTCTGATTGTCTGGACTTGGGGGAGAATAAGTCTGCCCATAGGCGCCTGAATATCCTGAGGCATAACAAGCAGAACACTGTCTCCCTCTTTGCATAAATCGCCTGTAATGCTTATACTGCCGAAATCGCTTGGTGCAAGACGCACAACGATTTCTTTAAGTTCTTTGATACCAAAACCCGTTTTTGCACTTGTTACAATTGGTTTTATAGCTGTTTTTTCTTCAATGACTTTTGACATACTATCAGCATTTTTCAAAATATCGGCCTTATTTATAACGGTAATTACAGGAGTTTTCTTTTCTTTAAACCTTTCAAACCAAAGCAGTTCCTTATCTATATTATCGCTTGAAAATACGATAATTGCAATATCAGTTTTATCTGCTGCAAGCTTTGTTTTTTCTACACGAATTTCTCCAAGTTCGCCGATATCATCGAAACCTGCCGTATCTATTAAAACACAAGCTCCGATTCCGTTTATCTCCATAGCTTTATAAACAGGGTCGGTAGTTGTTCCTGCAACTTCTGAAACAATTGAAACTTTCTGACCTGTAAATGCATTTATAAGGGACGATTTACCGCTGTTGCGCTTTCCGAAAAAGCCGATATGAAGTCTGTTTGCATTGGGGGTTTCGTTTAAGGTTTTGCTCATATTATCACTCCCTGTAAAAAAATTAACTTACTTAAAATCTGAAATCTCTTTTACCGTTATTTATATCGTAAATATGCTCTGTCGCAATTTTTCTTACCTTTTCATTTGGAATTGTTAAAAGCTCTTTTTCGATTAACTTTTTACCTATTTTCTTAGTTTCTTCGCTTGCATAATCCTCTAAAAATTCATTTAAGGTCATCAATGCATTGGGGTGACAGCAGTTTATGATTTGTCCGCTTTTTAAAAGGCTCATAAATCTGTCGCCTGTTCTGCCCTCTCTGTAACAGGCAGTACAAAAAGACGGAATATATGAAAGTTCCATAAGCCACCTAACAACCTCATCAAGTGTACGTTTATCGCTTACATCAAACTGCTCTGAGTTTTCTTCCTCGGGCTCTTCTTCACAGTATCCTCCTACGCTTGTTCTTGAAGCTCCGCTTATCTGGGAAATTCCAAGTTTAAGCACCTTTTCTCTTACCTCTTGGCTTTCTCTTGTAGAAATTATCATTCCTGTATACGGAACGGCAATTCTGATTAATGCTACAAGCTTTTCAAATATTTCATCACTTATGCTGTTATCAAAAACATCAGGGTCAATATCATCTGCGTGCTTGATTCTGGGAACGCTTATTGTATGAGGGCCTACTCCGTGTACTGCTTCAAGATGCTCTGCGTGCATTAAAAGTCCTGCAAACTCATAGCGGTAAAGCTCAAGTCCGAAAAGTACACCCAAGCCTACATCGTCAATGCCGCCCTCCATTGCTCTGTCCATAGCCTCTGTATGATAAGCATAATTATGCTTAGGGCCTGTGGGATGAAGCTGTTCGTAGCTTTCTTTATGATAAGTTTCCTGGAACAGGATATATGTGCCTATCCCCGCTTCTTTTAGTTTTCTGTAGTTTTCAACAGTAGTTGCTGCAATATTTACATTAACTCTGCGGATTGCGCCGTTTTTATGCTTTATGCTGTAAATAGTTTTTATGCTTTCAAGAATATACTCAATGGGGTTGTTTACAGGGTCCTCGCCTGCCTCTATTGCAAGGCGTTTATGACCCATATCCTGCAAAGCGGTAACTTCTTTTACTATCTCTTCCTGTGTAAGCTTTTTTCTGCAAATGTGTTTGTTCTTTAAGTGGTAAGGACAGTAAACACATCCGTTTACACAGTAGTTAGATAAATAAAGGGGAGCAAACATAACGATTCTATTGCCGTAAAAGTCCTTTTTTATCTGACAGGCAAGCTCAAACATTTCTTCAATGATTTCTTTGTTTTCACAGGCAAGCAAAACGGAGGCTTCTCTGTGAGAAAGGCCTTTTCTTAATTTTGCTTTTTCAAGAATTTCTCTTATTAAGGGCAGATTATCTTTATTTTCATCTGCATATTTTAAGGTTTCCTGAATTTCCTCGTGATTAATAAATTCCTCTGCTTTTAATGATTTTGGATTATACATAAATTTCTTCCTTTCCTGACAGTAAATTTTTAATAATAATATTAAAAGGATTTCGCTGCCACCGGCAGCGACAAGGGCTGCTCGCCCTTGACCCCGGTCGCTTTTTGAAAAAAGCAACGCAAAAACTTTTAATTTTCTCGACTAAAACTTTTAAAATCCTTATAGTCTCCTCTGCAGCATACTACCTTATAACCTATTGACTCCATTCTTTTCTCCATACAATACTTGCATTCTGCGGCTTCGTCTCCGGTACAGATTTTATTATCGTACAGCATATATTTTTTTCTTACATTTGTGGGAGATAGGTTAGGCATTACAACATTTGCTCCCCACAAAATCCCCAGTTCCCTACCTTTGTGATGAATGGTTCCCAAGGCAGTAGTTGAGGGCAAAAGCACCTTCGGGTGAAGCAAACGGATAATTGCAAGGAGCTTTAGTGTTTTTTCCAAAGTTCCGTTTTTTTCATCTTTAAAGGGCGTATCTTTATGGGATATAAAAGGTCCTATACCTACCATATGGGGTTTAAATTTTTTTATAAAAAGCAAATCGGAAACTAAGTTTTCATCAGTCTGATAGGGTGAGCCTACCATAAAGCCGCACCCCACCTGATATCCGATTTCCTTTAAATTTTTTAAACAATTCATTCTGTTTTCAAGGGTTAATTCCTTTGGATGAAGCTTTTTATAATGCTCTGCGTCTGCTGTTTCGTGTCTTAACAGATAGCGTTCTGCTCCTGCGTCAAAAAACTTCTGATAACTTTCTTTTGATTTTTCGCCCACTGAAAGTGTTATTGCACAATCGGGATAATTTTGTTTTATCGATTTTACAATATCTGTTATTTTTTCGTCTGTAAAATAATTATCTTCTCCGCCCTGCAAAACAAAGGTTCTAAAACCTAACTGATACCCCTGCTTACAGCAATCTAAAATCTGCTCCATTGTCAGACGGTATCGTTCAGCATTTTTATTGCTTCTTCTAAGTCCGCAATACAGGCAATCGTTTTTGCAGTAGCTTGTAAACTCAATTAAACCTCTTAAATATATATCTTTGCCGTAATTTTCTATTCTTACTTCTTCGGCTGATTTTCTTAAATATTCGAGTGTTTCTTCATCTTCCTCTTTTAAAAGAATCAAAAGCTCTTCTCTTGATAAATTTTGTGTGTTTCTCAATTTATCAATCAGATTTTTCATTAACATCACCGCTAATTTTACCGCTGATATTTGAATATGCGGTTTTTGCACTTATACCTTTTATTTTTCCTATCTTGCCCGACAATGCACTGATTACATCTTGGGGAGCGTCAACTGCGAGGCTTATAATATTGATATTTCTTTGCTTATAAGGAATACCCATTCGTCCGATTATGTACTGACTGTATGTATGCAAAATCTTGTTAAGCTCCGAAATATTTTCAGGGTTTTCTACTATTATTCCAATTACCGCCACTCTTGTTTCCATAATTTTCAAACCTTTACAAATTAAAAATTTTATATATAAATAAAAAACTGCACCCTGTGAAAGGTGCAGTTACAGAATTTTTAATAATCAAATTTTAAAATGCTATAATTTACCTTTCACCTTAAAAATCTTTTCGGCGTCAGTTATTAAACAGACCTTACTGTCAGAACATCTTTCAGCTCAGTAATAACATTATAAATTCAGATATATAAAAAGTCAATAGTTATTATAAGGAAGTATTTCAAATTAAAGTTAATTAAAATATTAATTTATTGAGATATCAGTATTATTATGTTAAAATATAACTGGCACAATCAGAATTGTGACAGTTACAGGGAAGTTAAGGCGGTTAGCACTATCCGAATATTCAAATTATCAAAGCATTGGCTTAATAGTTTGCGAAAGGGGTGGTGCAGGTGGAATACATAATTGTATTCACATTACTTGTTGCAATAATAATTGTTACAATAAAGAAATAACCGCCCAACGGCACTGGACGGTTATTTTATAATTAGTTTGTTGCTAACCGCTTAAAACGGTTTCCCTGTAACTTTATTATAAAGTATGATATTTAAAATGTCAAGAGCAGAGTAATTTTCTCTGCTTTTTTACTTTATATAGAACTGCTCGGTAACAGTCGGGCACAAGAGTGTGTTTTTATATGGGGCTATCCACAGGCTGCTTTTTACAAAATTATAATAAAATATATTACTTTAAACTTTTAACACTTAATTTTCTAAATATTTACTTGTATTCAAAGCTCTCATTGCATTTATTATTGCAATTACGGCAACTCCTACGTCTGCAAAAACTGCAAGCCACATATTTGCAATTCCCAATGCACCCATCACAAGAATTACAGCTTTTACTCCCAATGCAAAAACTATATTTTGTTTAACGATTCTTAATGTACCTTTTGCTATGCGAAGTGCAACAGAAATTTTTGAAGGCTTATCGTCCATAAGTACAATGTCTGCGGCTTCAATGGCGGCGTCACTACCCATAGCACCCATTGCTATGCCGATATCTGCTCTTGACAAAACAGGGGCGTCGTTTATGCCGTCTCCAACAAAGGCAAGTGCGGATTTTTCCGATTTTTCATCAAGCAGTTTTTCAACGCAGTCAACCTTATCCGCAGGCATAAGCTCCGTATGAATTTCATCAAGACCTAAGCTTTCTCCTACAGCCTTTCCTACAGGTTTGCTGTCGCCTGTAAGCATAACTGTCTTTTTAACACCTTCTGCCTTTAGACTTTTAATTGCTTGCTGAGAGTCCTTTTTCACTTCATCTGAAATGACAATATGTCCTGCATAAACATTATTTACCGCAATATGAACGGTCGTACCGATTTTATGACAAGGATGCCACTTAATTCCTAAGCTTTCCATCAGTTTATCGTTACCGACCGATATATTTTTACCGTCGATAATTGCATTAATACCTTTTCCGGAAATTTCGTGAGTATCTTTAATTCTGCTTTGGTCGATATCTTTTCCATAAGCTTCTTTTATTGAACGAGCAATAGGATGATTTGAGTAATTTTCCGACATTGCCGCATATTCTATAAGCTGACTTTCCGTACAGTTATCAGGGTGAACAGCGGTTACATTAAACACTCCTTTTGTAAGAGTTCCTGTTTTGTCAAATACTACGATTTCTGTCTTCGCCAATACTTCAAGATAATTTCCGCCTTTAACGAGAATACCGCATTTTGAAGCTCCGCCTATACCTCCGAAAAAGCTCATTGGTACAGATATAACCAATGCACAGGGGCAGGAAATTACAAGAAAAATCAGCGCTCTGTTTATCCATTCGCTCCATACACCCAAAAAGAGAAGAGGCGGAATAATCGCAAGCAATACAGCGCCGATTACAACACAGGGAGTATAGTATTTTGCAAATTTTGTAATAAAATTTTCTGCTTTTGCCTTTTTGCTCGCAGAATTTTCAACAAGCTCAAGGATTTTTGCAACAGTAGATTCCCCAAATTCTTTAGTAACCTGTACCTTTAAAACGCCTTCTACATTTATGCAGCCGCTTATAACATCATCATTTACGGTAACCTTTCTCGGAACAGATTCACCAGTTAAAGCAGAAGTATTTACCATTGATGTACCCTCTGTAACGATACCGTCAAGAGGGATTTTCTCCCCTGCTTTTACAATTATTGTATCTCCTATTTTAATTTCTTCTGGGGCAACCTGTTTAAGTTCTCCATTTTCTTCAATATTTGCATAATCGGGGCGTATATCCATTAATGAAGCTATTGACTTTCTGCTTTTACCAACAGCATAACTTTGAAACAGTTCGCCCACCTGATAAAAAAGCATTACAAAAACTGCCTCGGGATATTCTCCTATACAAAAAGCACCAACGGTAGCAACTGCCATAAGGAAGTTTTCATCAAAAATTTGACCGTGAGATATGTTTAGAACGGCTCTCCACAAAATATCCCAGCCTATTACTGCATACGGCACAAGGAACAGTAAAAGCTTAAGGTAACCTTCTAAAGGAATAAAGTAAACACAAATCAATAAAACTGCACTTATTATAATTCTCAGAAGAATCTTTTTCTGTTTTTTACTCATACCTGCCTCCGTTTTTAACTGTTTTTATATCTCATTATATTTAACTGTTACATATCAATTACGCAGGCAGGTTCTATTTTTCTGCAAACTTTTTGAGCTTGCTTCATTATTTTATCAAAGCTTTCATCTTCTGCTTCTATTGTTAATTTCTGAGTCATAAAGCTGACTTTTGCATCAATTACTCCGTCTAATTTTTTAATTCCGTTTTCCATTTTAGCTGCACAGTTTGCGCAGTCAAGGTCAATTAATTTAAATGTTTTTTTCATATCTATATCTCCTTATCTTTATTTTATAATACTCTACCTTATAGGAAACTGATTAAAAACAGTAGGGCACAAAAGGGTGTTTTTATATAGTGCTATCTGCTCGGATATGTGCAGCCCATCGGCTGCTATTCACTTATGTGTTCCATACCTTGGTCGATAATGGTTCTTACATGGTCATCTGAAAGAGAATAAAACACCGTTTTGCCTTCTCTTCTGTATCTTATCAGCTTACTCTGCTTTAAAACCTTAAGCTGATGTGAGATTGCAGACTGGGTCATATTTAAAAGCCTTGCAATATCATAAACGCACATTTCAGATTCAAATAAAACATAAAGAATTTTTATTCTTGTGCTGTCGCCGAATACCTTATAAAGTTCTGCCAAATCATAAAGGATTTCCTCATCAGGCATATTTTCGTTTACCTTTTCTACAAGGTCGTCGTGAGCATGAATAAAAGAGGGTTTTGCTGTATTTTCTGAGCTGTGTATTTCTGAACTTTTAGCTTTAATTTCTTTTTCACTCATATTGAACGTCCTTTCATATGAATTATTGTTCATATGTTTATTATATGCATGATTCTATATATTGTCAATAGTCTTTTGTATTTATTACTATTTAATTTAAAAAATAATAGTAACAATCAAAACCATCCTTTAGTGAATTGACCCCAAAAAGTTAGACATAGTTTTAGATAGTTTTTTACAAATTAAATATTAAGCGTGAACTATGGCTTGAGATCTGTGTTAAGCAGGTGTCAAGCCATTTAAATTTAACTTGATTCTTCGATTGTTGTAATAGTCAAGATATTTAACAATCTTCTGTCCAAACTGTTAAATTGTATCAAATTTTTGCAAATAAAAGAATTCTGTTTTTAATAATTCAAAGAAATTTTTGTAGGATTACAATTGATGTGTTACAGTAAATAAAAAAGGATAGCGAATAGAAAACCTCTGTGTTACAGTTAAGTTGTGGACTATAGTCAATAAAGTGGACAAGAGAAATCACAAAAAATAAATATTTTCAAATTGGTCCGGAGAAAGACCATGATTATGTGAATGTGGTCTGTAAGGATTATAAAATCCTTTGATGTATGAAAGTAAGCTTTGCTTAAGCTGTTCAACTGTTGTGAAATGACG
>CANPWP010000007.1 GCA_947584595.1 uncultured Clostridia bacterium
TGAGTAGAAACCTATATTGCCTTTTGTCCAATTTGTTTGAGGAAGTCACACCTCGCATGAGGTGTGTGAGTAGAAACTCAATATACCGAGTTGAGCCGCAAAGGACACAATATGTCACACCTCGCATGAGGTGTGTGAGTAGAAACTTGTCGCAAGAATTTGTTTGCCGCATTTGGGACGTCACACCTCGCATGAGGTGTGTGAGTAGAAACAATTTTGATGATACAGATGTAACAGAAACACAAGTCACACCTCGCATGAGGTGTGTGAGTAGAAACCAAATTTTGCTGGTGCATCAAAATCTGCATATGGTCACACCTCGCATGAGGTGTGTGAGTAGAAACTTAATATTATTCCGCTTTTAAATCTACACATTTTGTCACACCTCGCATGAGGTGTGTGAGTAGAAACGCGGACGTTTACGAGTATATGGCTCTTGTGACTCGTCACACCTCGCATGAGGTGTGTGAGTAGAAACTTATTTCAACTGGCATTATTCATCACCTCCCTGTCACACCTCGCATGAGGTGTGTGAGTAGAAACTGCTTAATGAATTTATAAGTCAATTTGCATTAAGTCACACCTCGCATGAGGTGTGTGAGTAGAAACGCCGATTTGATGTCTGCAAATAATGTTACTGATGTCACACCTCGCATGAGGTGTGTGAGTAGAAACAAAAGAGTATGCGGAAAGGGTTAAGTATCTATATGTCACACCTCGCATGAGGTGTGTGAGTAGAAACCCTGATAACGATATAGGTGCTGTTTTAGGTGATGTCACACCTCGCATGAGGTGTGTGAGTAGAAACTCTACAAATGCATCAAAGCTGTCAACATTTGCAGTGTCACACCTCGCATGAGGTGTGTGAGTAGAAACTGTCAACCATAGCCTGTAAATTAAGTTTTGTACGTCACACCTCGCATGAGGTGTGTGAGTAGAAACGAATAGGTTTCAAGGTCTATTGATATATGATGAGCGTCACACCTCGCATGAGGTGTGTGAGTAGAAACCCGTTCAAAGGTTCGTTTTTGTTATTTATATTCGTAAAGGTCACACCTCGCATGAGGTGTGTGAGTAGAAACTTTCGGACTTCAATCGTCTTTTTACCACTCGCAATGTCACACCTCGCATGAGGTGTGTGAGTAGAAACAGCAAAGAGAAAGGGTAACTATTGACGGATTAAGAGTCACACCTCGCATGAGGTGTGTGAGTAGAAACTTTGTTCATCATCACGAATATTAAGAATATTGCAGTCACACCTCGCATGAGGTGTGTGAGTAGAAACGTTATGAATATGATTTTCAAGTATGCAGTTACCCGTCACACCTCGCATGAGGTGTGTGAGTAGAAACAGCAAATTCGCTATCTTCAAAAATTACAGGCAAGTCACACCTCGCATGAGGTGTGTGAGTAGAAACGACAAACATCAACAAGCAAATAGAAAAAATACAAAGTCACACCTCGCATGAGGTGTGTGAGTAGAAACGTGACGGTATGTATACATACGAAAGTGTTTTGGGGTCACACCTCGCATGAGGTGTGTGAGTAGAAACATTATGATTGGAATAATAGGTTACAAAATTAATGAGTCACACCTCGCATGAGGTGTGTGAGTAGAAACATAATCCAAAGTAAACGGAATCCACATATTAGGAGTCACACCTCGCATGAGGTGTGTGAGTAGAAACCATTGTCAGTAGTTAATGTTACGGAATGTACGGGGTCACACCTCGCATGAGGTGTGTGAGTAGAAACTCAATATTGTTGATTTAGCTCCTTTAAGGTGATGTCACACCTCGCATGAGGTGTGTGAGTAGAAACCCCAAAAAACTTTTTTACCTGCCAATCACCGTAGTCACACCTCGCATGAGGTGTGTGAGTAGAAACATAAATTCCCGTGCCGGGTTTTTTTCTAAACTATGTCACACCTCGCATGAGGTGTGTGAGTAGAAACTGCAGTTTTTAACCATTTGAGAAAAATATGCAGGCGTCACACCTCGCATGAGGTGTGTGAGTAGAAACCTATTTCTCCTATAATCTCATTGACTAATTTTTGAGGTCACACCTCGCATGAGGTGTGTGAGTAGAAACGATTAAAAGGTAAATCGTCATCAATAGGCGTTTCGTCACACCTCGCATGAGGTGTGTGAGTAGAAACTTTAAGTTCGTCCGATTCGTCATTCATTCCACACCGTCACACCTCGCATGAGGTGTGTGAGTAGAAACCAACGTGCCAATTGTGAACATTTAACAGTTCATGTCACACCTCGCATGAGGTGTGTGAGTAGAAACTTCAGGAAACGCCTATTGACGACGATCTTCCGGTCACACCTCGCATGAGGTGTGTGAGTAGAAACGCCTGCAAAATATCCTGTTTTAAAATCCACAATTTGTCACACCTCGCATGAGGTGTGTGAGTAGAAACTCGTTTTGTATCTAAATGAACTTTTAACATTGCAGGTCACACCTCGCATGAGGTGTGTGAGTAGAAACGTTTGCAATTCCCTGCAATGGACAATAATCAAACGTCACACCTCGCATGAGGTGTGTGAGTAGAAACATTGGTTGAATTTACAATATCAGCTGTGATTTTTGAGTCACACCTCGCATGAGGTGTGTGAGTAGAAACGTAAATTTTCTAAATCGTTTATATTGATCTGTATGTCACACCTCGCATGAGGTGTGTGAGTAGAAACTATGAAAATAATTATTCTATGGATAACAAAATCGTCACACCTCGCATGAGGTGTGTGAGTAGAAACTTTGGTGCATAAGGAGGCCAACCAATGAAAGAAAGTCACACCTCGCATGAGGTGTGTGAGTAGAAACCCACTATACCACCTAATCCGTCAACAATACCTTTGTCACACCTCGCATGAGGTGTGTGAGTAGAAACCATCAAATAGTGTTGAACCGTTTAATTTTGCAAGTCACACCTCGCATGAGGTGTGTGAGTAGAAACGCAAATAATTCTAATTGTTTATTTGCATATTCTAGTCACACCTCGCATGAGGTGTGTGAGTAGAAACTAGGCTCTATATAACCACGGCAATTATCTTTAACAGTCACACCTCGCATGAGGTGTGTGAGTAGAAACTGTTTAATGCCGTTTTTGCTCCGTCTTGGTAATTGTCACACCTCGCATGAGGTGTGTGAGTAGAAACGCGACAATGAGCAAAGGCATAAAGCGAACACCAGTCACACCTCGCATGAGGTGTGTGAGTAGAAACCTTCTTTCTGCTTTTCATATTCTTGACGGGTCATTGTCACACCTCGCATGAGGTGTGTGAGTAGAAACTAAAATCTTGTCGATTTTATTTTCTTTGTTTATAGTCACACCTCGCATGAGGTGTGTGAGTAGAAACCTTTCTGCGTTTGCGTAAATTTCATTATTATTAGTCACACCTCGCATGAGGTGTGTGAGTAGAAACTTAAACTGTCCAGACGTGAAATATGAACACGTGCGGTCACACCTCGCATGAGGTGTGTGAGTAGAAACCTGTAATGCAGCCTGTTGTAAATCAACAGCCATGTCACACCTCGCATGAGGTGTGTGAGTAGAAACTTCTGTTGTTGACTGTTCTGTAGGTTCTTCAGGTCACACCTCGCATGAGGTGTGTGAGTAGAAACTGAAATCACACAGAACGCAATCGTTGAATGTATTGTCACACCTCGCATGAGGTGTGTGAGTAGAAACTGGAAAACGCAAGTCTAACGAAATCGCAACAAAGTCACACCTCGCATGAGGTGTGTGAGTAGAAACAACAAGAAACAGTCTGTCATCGGGGTCATTCCAAGTCACACCTCGCATGAGGTGTGTGAGTAGAAACTTCATTATGTGCTTTCAAACCGGATAGCTTATAATGTCACACCTCGCATGAGGTGTGTGAGTAGAAACCATAACAAAATATAATCGTTCCGTCATCGGTTACGTCACACCTCGCATGAGGTGTGTGAGTAGAAACTTGTTTTTAAAATATAAATGATGTGAATAAAATAGTCACACCTCGCATGAGGTGTGTGAGTAGAAACAACAGCATGTATACCCATATTTTTATCGTACTGGGTCACACCTCGCATGAGGTGTGTGAGTAGAAACATCATTGTTTTGACTTCGTGCCGCTGTAACTACTGGTCACACCTCGCATGAGGTGTGTGAGTAGAAACTGTAAATTAGTGTTAGATAATAGTGTTAATATTGTCACACCTCGCATGAGGTGTGTGAGTAGAAACAATACAATAATGCAGTCAACTGACGGGCAGTCCCAGTCACACCTCGCATGAGGTGTGTGAGTAGAAACCATTAATTAATGACTTTAAATCACAAATAACACTGTCACACCTCGCATGAGGTGTGTGAGTAGAAACCTTATGCACCGAAGAGCGACATTTGTTCTCCTGGTCACACCTCGCATGAGGTGTGTGAGTAGAAACTAAAATGTTCCACAACATTAATGCAGATTATTGCGTCACACCTCGCATGAGGTGTGTGAGTAGAAACTATTTTCTTTTTTTGAAAAGAAATAAGATATAGTCACACCTCGCATGAGGTGTGTGAGTAGAAACGCTTGTTATATGTATAAGACATTTAAACTTGCAAGTCACACCTCGCATGAGGTGTGTGAGTAGAAACTGATGATATTAATTATCAAACGGCAAAGAAAGACGTCACACCTCGCATGAGGTGTGTGAGTAGAAACCTGTATCATTATCATTAGATAATAAAGATTTTTCGTCACACCTCGCATGAGGTGTGTGAGTAGAAACTAAAAATGTTTGTGATATGTTTACAAATATAGGGACGTCACACCTCGCATGAGGTGTGTGAGTAGAAACCCAATTGAAATCGAACTAATTGAATATTAAGGCGTCACACCTCGCATGAGGTGTGTGAGTAGAAACGAGGATATAGTTAATCTCGGAATCAATGTTATTGGTCACACCTCGCATGAGGTGTGTGAGTAGAAACTGCCAATATCATAATCAGCCATTATTATTCACCGTCACACCTCGCATGAGGTGTGTGAGTAGAAACCGTAATTTTCAGGCACAGAACGATATACGCTGTGTCACACCTCGCATGAGGTGTGTGAGTAGAAACGGGGATAAGTTTTTTACACAAGATTATATGAAATGTCACACCTCGCATGAGGTGTGTGAGTAGAAACCGTAATTTTCGGGTACGGAGCGATAAACACTATCATGTCACACCTCGCATGAGGTGTGTGAGTAGAAACTGGGGATAAGTTTTTTACACAAGATTATATGAAGTCACACCTCGCATGAGGTGTGTGAGTAGAAACAGTGGTTGTCCCACACCAATACGCAGGACATAAGTCACACCTCGCATGAGGTGTGTGAGTAGAAACCTTCAATATCTATAGGGTATCCGGCATTTTCTGCGTCACACCTCGCATGAGGTGTGTGAGTAGAAACTTTACAGGGTGTCGCAGAGGAGAAGCTTTAGCTCGTCACACCTCGCATGAGGTGTGTGAGTAGAAACGCAAATTGTTAGAAAATGTGAGAGTTTCAGAATAGTCACACCTCGCATGAGGTGTGTGAGTAGAAACTATTAATCGAATCAATTTTAATAAAAGAATGTATCGTCACACCTCGCATGAGGTGTGTGAGTAGAAACGCGTTTACGGTAGTAGTATTGTTTGCGCTGTCTGGTCACACCTCGCATGAGGTGTGTGAGTAGAAACAAATCAGCACTTTCCGAAGCTGTATGGGATGATAAGTCACACCTCGCATGAGGTGTGTGAGTAGAAACCATTCTAATAATTGGTTTATCGCCTGTTAAATCGTCACACCTCGCATGAGGTGTGTGAGTAGAAACTGCTTATTTGCAATGTAGCACCCGAACTGTTATCGTCACACCTCGCATGAGGTGTGTGAGTAGAAACAATGTTCAAGTCAAACGGCAGAAAAACTAAAGGAGTCACACCTCGCATGAGGTGTGTGAGTAGAAACTTTCATAAAATAACCCCCAATTTTATTGACACAGGTCACACCTCGCATGAGGTGTGTGAGTAGAAACATCATTAATGCCGGGTTTACGCATTGTGACAAGATGTCACACCTCGCATGAGGTGTGTGAGTAGAAACGCAAAAAAATTAAATATCCGTATTAAATATTTCAAGTCACACCTCGCATGAGGCGTGTGAGTAGAAACATTAAAAAGTTACAAATATTAACACTATTATCTAGTCACACTCTGTAAGCGGTGTGTGAGTAAAACTATGTAAGAATTCAATTACCTGCATTTTACAACTGTATGACAGTACTTTAAAAGCTCGATTTTATTGGGCTTATTTGAATTTAATGAAAAACTTGGCAGACATACTACCTGTTAATATTTACAGTGTAATGTGTCTGCCAAGTTTTTATTTACAATATTAAAATCTTTCAGGCAAAATAGCGTTATTTTATATAAAAATTTCTTATGAATACAGTTTTTAGTTTTAACATTAAAATTTTAAATTTAACAATACATGATAGCGAAGGTGTAAAATTTGAAAGTAAAAGAACTAATAATGAAAGCAGTCTTTCTTTGTTGTGCCTGTATTTCAATTGTGGCAGTTGCTTTAATATGTTTGTTTATCTTTGTTTATCTTTGTTAACGGTGTTCCGGCTATTGGAGAAATAGGTGTTTTTAGTTTAAGCTTTATGAGCGGTTCATTTTCAGCATACCAAAATATTGATTGTGAGCTTCCTGATATTCTCTGTTAAAATTTTCGTCTCGTCCTGAATGAAGTTTAGAAACATAGTTATGTACCTGATGTTTGATTTCAGGCTTTACTCTTGCTATTGTGGCTACACCGATATTTGAGCAGATATCGGAAATTCGTTCCATCTCTGATAGCAAGTTTAAAAATTCCGTACCGGTTAAAATAGTGCACTTTCCTGTACGAAGACGCTCTAAATGATTATCCTTTAAAGCGTTTACCATATCATCCACAACTTCTTCCAACGGCTCAATATGACGGGCGGCAGTTATGTCTCGTTTCTTAAATGCTTTATCACTGTAATCTAAAATCGTGTCGATCAGTTCACGAAGAACATTCAGCTCTGACAGTGCTTCTTTTGAAAATTCGGTTTTATTATTATGTAGAACTGACGCAATTTCTGCTATGTTAACAGCATGATCGCTCAGTCTCTCGAATTCCGTTACCACGGAATGATAATGGCTCATTATTTCCGAGTGGTCGGGATCAGTGATGTGGGCAGACATTTGAACCAGATAGTTGCTTATTCGGTCTGTCATAATATCAATGTATTTTTCATCTTTAAAAATTTGCTCTGTTATTTTTTCATCATACTTAATTATGACGTCTAAGGAACGGTCGATATTTTTCCGTGCCGTTTCATACATCACCAGAAGTGCGTCATAGCATCTTCCAAGGGCAAGCGCCGGGGTATTGAAGAATACCGGGTTAAGTGCGTCCAAAAGTTCATCGGATTTATCTACTGTATCGGTCTTATCTTTTACAATTCTGTGGCTAAGCTTTTCACAGAAATTTAATGTGGGGAACAGCAAAACTGCACACGCCAAATTAAAAATCATATTTGCATTTGCAATACCGCCCGAATATATCGGTTTGCTCCAAAAGTCGTTAAGAAGTCCTAAGTTATATATAATCGCAATCGCTGCCAAAATCACAATGGTTTTTCCTAAATTAAATAAAATATTGATTATACCAACACGTTTTGCATCCGGTTTTGTGCCTATACAACAAACAATGGCCGTTGTTATACAATCTCCAAGATAAATTCCTACCAATACTGCATAAATTCCGCTGAAAGTTAATTGACCTGACATAGAAAATGCCTGAAGAATACCGATACTTGCAGAGGAGCTTTGCAATACAAAAGCAACTCCGGCACCAATGGCATAAGCAAGTATGGGATTTTCCCCAAGAGTGGAGAAAAGCTGCTCGACGATTCCGCTCTCAGTCAAAGCAGTTACTGCGTCCGTCATATTTAGAAGTCCTGAAAACAGAATACCGAAACCAATGATTATTTGCCCTACTTTGCCTGAATTTTTGGATTTCAAGCCCATAATAAGGATGATACCAACAATCAGGGCAAGGGGCGCTAATGTTGACGGTTTGAAAAATTGTAAAAACGAGGTGCCTGATGAATCAAGGTCAAGAAGCCTTATAATCTGACCTGTAACTGTTGTACCTACATTTGCCCCTATAATAATTCCAAGTGACTGATGCAGAGAAATAATGCCTGCACCTACAAGTCCGGCAGTAATAACGATAGTTGCCGTAGATGATTGAATTACGGCTGTTATTACCAATCCTAAAAAAAATCCCCTTATTGGAGTATTGGTGAGCTGTTCAAGAGCCTTTTTTAGCGGGCCGGACGAGCTTTCCTTTAGTCCGTCTCCCATTATGCGCATTCCGTATAAGAACATCGCAAGACCGCCTAACAGCGTGATCAAATTAAAAATACTCATATTTCCCCCTGTAGAAATAAGCTTATTTCATAGTTAATATATATTTTACTATATTTCTACAAATATTTCCACAGTTTTTTCAATTTTAATTTTTATTTTTACAGAGGGTCTTTATAATTATTGCATTATTTATTAATTTGTGATAAAATATAATTTGATTTTTAGCGTTTATACATATTTATTTAATATTTTGATTAATCAGTATTTATAAAGAGGTTAAAAGTATGTGGAAAAACATTTTTCTGATTTTTGTGAAAATATTTGTTTTAATGATACCGTTTATTTGTATATCACTTATTATAAGCCAATTTCCTATGAATTTTTTAGATGGGGAATATGCATATTTTTATCAAAACGAAGAGTACTCGGAATCTCATAAGAATTATTGCAGAGTTTTAATAATAGGAGATTCTGTGGCAAAGTCAAGTTGGCTGCCTGAAAAATTGTCAGATGATACATATAATTTTGCGTTAGGAGGAACAAGTCCGGTAGAAGAATATTATTATTTACGTAATTATCTACAAAATAATGATGTACCTGAGTATGTTATTCTTACGCAAGGAATAGGACATTTTATGACTATTGATACTTTATGGAATAGAAGTGTTTATTTTCACAGAATCGGCACATCCGAAATACTTGATATTTACAGGAAATCAAAGGAAGTTGGAGATGAATCTATATTTGATGAAAATAGTCTGGCAGATTTATTTTTATATAATATTTATTCTCCTACATTTTACAGTACTGCATTTTTTAGAGGACTCATAACAGATAGATACAATGAAAATATAACAATGTATAATAATGTTGTAAACAATAAAGGACAGATACAATTTGGTCAAGAAGATTGCGTTGATGACGTAAATCATATGGCAGACTATACATCATTTGATTACTGTAAAATTGCAGATTATTATTTTAGAGAAATGATTAAATTATGCAGAGAAAACAATATAAAATTTATTTATCAAAGTGCACCATTCAATGAATCTACTTACAAGAATTTGCATGAACAATTTATAAAAGAGTATGATAATTACATGGAACAAATTCAAGAAGATTTTCCTGAAACAGTTATTAATTCTGATATATTTTATTTTGAAAATGATTGTTTTGGTGATATGCTTCATCTTAATATAAATGGAACCATAAAGTTTTCTGAAGAAATGAAATCAAAGTACAGTTATGTTTTTGAGCCACAGGAGGTAAAATGAAAGAATTAGAGTATCCTTTTGACGCAAGTTATATTTTATCAAAAAAGAAAAAAATTAAAAAAGTTTTATTAGAAGAAAAGAATAACTTTATAGAAAAGAAAATAGCTATACTTGGAGGGTCGACAACCAGCAATATTAAGTTGATTTTAGAGCTATTTTTATTAAATTATGGTATAAAACCCTGTTTTTACGAATCTGAGTATAATCAGTATTATGAGGATGCTGTATTTCCTAATAAAGAGCTGGAAGAGTTTGTTCCGGATATAATTTACGTATATACAACAAACCGTAATATTACAAATTATCCTGTAATGAGTGATGATGAAGATAGTATTGATAAACTGCTTAAACAAGAAATTGAAAAGTTTACTAATATATGGACAATTCTTACCGAGAAGTATGCTTGCCCTATTATTCAAAATAATTTTGAAATGCCTTTTTATCGAATTATGGGTAATAAAGATGCAAGTGACATACATGGTAAGGTTAATTTTGTTTCAAGACTTAATATGGAATTTTACAAGTATGCTCAAACACATAAGGATTTTTATATTTGCGATATAAATTGGATTTCAGCTGACTATGGCTTAAAGGAGTGGTCTGATCCATTTTATTACCATATGTATAAGTACGCATTGAATGTAAATGCAATACCTTATTTATCTTTTAATGTTGCAAATATTATTAAATCAATATTTGGAAAAAATAAAAAAGGTTTTGTTCTTGATTTAGATAATACATTGTGGGGCGGAGTTATTGGTGATGACGGAGTAGATAACATAATTCTCGGACCGGAGGAATCTGAAGGGCAAGTTTATTCGGAATTTCAACGTTATATAAAAGAGCATAAACAGATTGGAGTTATACTGAATGTTAATTCCAAAAATGATTACGAAAATGCAATTTCCGGTTTAAAGCATCCCGACAGTGAATTATTTGTAGATGATTTTATTTCAATAAAAGCTAACTGGGATCCAAAAGATAAAAATTTTTCTGATATTGCAAATGAATTAAATCTTTTACCTGAAAGTTTGGTATTTATTGATGATAATCCTGCTGAAAGACATATAGTTACAGAACAGCTAAAAGATGTGTCTGCGCCTGAAATCGGAGAAGTCCAAAATTATATTCAAAATATTGACCGCAACGGATACTTTGAAGTTACAACATTATCTAAAGATGATATGAAACGTAATGAAATGTACAAAGAAAATGCAAAAAGAGCCCAATTACAGGCAAGTTTTTCTAATTACGGTGAATATCTTAAATCTTTGGAAATGAAAGGTATTATAAAATCATTTGAGTCAATTTATATTGCACGAATAGCACAGCTTACAAATAAAAGCAATCAGTTTAATTTAACAACTAAAAGATATACGCCGTCTGCAATAGAGGCATCTATGAATGATGACAATTATATTACATTGTATGGTAAATTAATAGATAAATTTGGCGATAATGGTGTTGTATCTGTTGTGATCGGTCATGTTATCGACGATATATGTCATATTGACTTATGGATTATGAGTTGCCGAGTATTAAAGCGTGATATGGAGTTTGCAATGATGGATACATTGGTTCACCGTTGTCAAAATTATGGAATAAAACAAATAAAAGGGTATTATTACCCTACAGCCAAAAACAATATGGTACGACAGTTTTATGCACTTCAAGGCTTTAACAAGATTTTCGAAGATGAAAAAGGAAATACGGAATGGATTTATAACATTCCTGAAGAATATAAAAATAAAAATAAATTTATTATTGTGGAGGAATAAAAATGACCAGAGAAGAAGTATTTGAAAATTTAAATGAGGTTTTTCAAGATGTATTTGATGATGATGAAATTACTGTAAATGAACAAACAACCGCAAATGATATTGAGGATTGGGACTCTTTAGAGCATATCAATCTTGTAGTAGCTGTTGAACAGAAATTTGGCATTAAATTTAATATGGGTGAAGTTAACACAATGAAAAATGTCGGAGAAATGGTTGATATTATTTTATCAAGAAAATAAAAATAAATACATTTAAGTATAAGAACTGAAAGTTAAAAAATTAAATCATTTTGAAAGGATATTTTATCAGCAATAATAAAAAATTTTCTGCACTTTTCGATGATCTAAATCTTTTGCATAATGAAGTCCGATAAGCTGTAGATCGCAGTATTAAAGAATGCGTGGTCTACGGTATGTTATGGGCATTTTGCTTTGCGTTTTGGTCGGCCGCAAGGCGGTATTGAATTAGTTGCAGCAGCATTAAATAAAGTGCTTTAAATAACCAATTGAAATTCAATTATTATATCAATTGGGCATGTCCCTGTCACCAATAATATATTATCTGAATAAATTACTGTTATGACAGGAAAAATGTAATTATTTAGAAGGTTTTTAAAACTCATTTAGGCTTATAAATCAGGAGAAAAAGAAATGGATATAACATCAATTGGATTTCTTGTATTTGTCGGAATAAACCTGCTTATATATTGGAATTTACCCGGCAAATATAAATGGATATTGTTATTATTAGATAGTACTGTGTTTTACTTTTTAAGTGCGACACCATATACAGTTATTTATTTAATTGCAAGTATTATGTCAGTTTATTTTGCAACTATGTATTTTAAAAAAACTGATTTAAATAAAGATTTGCCATACGATATAAAAAATAAAAAGAAAAAAAGTGTTTTGATATTTGCCATAATACTTAATGTAGGAATTTTAGCTGTTTTACAATATTCAAATTTAGCAATAAATACATTTAATTATTTTGCTGGTTTCTTTGGGATTTATTTGAATGAAGTGAATTGGTTGGCTCCTTTAGCAATCAGTTTTTATACTCTGCAAATTCTTTCTTATATGCTTGATTGTTACTGGGGAATTATTACCCCGCAAACAAATGTTTTTAAATTAGCCTTATTCACTTCATATTTTCCTCAAATGATTTCAGGTCCAATAAGCAGATATTCTGAAATAGGAAATCAGTTGTATCAACCTAATAAGTTTGAATATAAAAGAGTAACTTCTGGATTAAAACGAATTGCGTGGGGATTACTGAAAAAATTAGCAATTTCAAACAGATTGGCTGTAATAGTAAGTGAAATGTGGGACAATCCGGAGACTTTCTCAGGAGTATATGTTTGGATAGCATCATTAATATTTGTTTTTCAGCTATATACAGATTTTTCAGGTTGTATGGATATTGTCCTTGGTGTATCGGAATGTTTCGGAATAACACTTCCTGAAAATTTCAAGTCTCCTCTCTTTTCAAGAACGATTCAGGAATTTTGGCAAAGATGGCATATAACTTTGGGCGGATGGCTTAGAGATTACATAATGAATCCTTTATCAAAGTCAGATTTTATGATAAGTTTTGGGAGCAAATGTAAAAAGAAATTTGGCAAAAAGAAAGGAAAGCAAATTCCTGTATTTTTGTCAATGCTCGTTGTATGGCTATTGATGGGACTTTGGCATGGAGACAGTTGGAAGTACATTTTAGGAGAGGGACTATGGTTTTGGTTTGCAATAGTATGCGGCAAAATTTTTGAACCTGCATTTAAAAAGTGTAAGTCAAAACTACATATAAATGATACCAAACTGTATTGGAAAATTTTTCAGGTAATACGGACTATCATTATATATACTTTTGGTATGATTTTTTTCCATGCAAGTTCTTTGTCTGATTCCTTATACAGAATAGGTCAAACCTTTGTGCCAGCAACAAATATTTCTGTTCTCCGTCAGTTCATTAGTTTACTTCATACCGGTGATATAGGAGGAACAATCGGATTTTTAATACTTGCGTTATCATTTATTATGGTATTCGTCGTTGACTTAAAAGCATACATAAATAAAAATACTTTTGACAAGTTTTTTGAAAATCATAGAATTACTAAATGGATTGCCTACTATTTAATAGTAACATTAATTGTAATGTCAATGAATATAGGACAGCAAGAGTTTTTATATGCACAGTTTTAATAATCTCAATAGCATATAATAAATAATATTTTAATATACAAAATGAGAACGGTTTTTAAATAAAGATGCAGATGGTGATAATATATTATATCACAATATATGTGAGAACTTTTATTACTGCAAATCATTTTTTTAGTTCATGCATTTAACCGCTAATTTGTTTCTATTTTTAACCATTTTTATAAAATGCCATATAATATTATAAATCTAAGGATGGTGTTTTTATGGTTGAAAACAGAATGAATAACAGTCAATATAACAGTTTTGTTTCAGTTCTTCGGCAAATACCTTATGCTACGGCCATAGTGCAGGGGAGCGATAAATATCCTGAAATAAGAGGCAGAGTTTGGTTTTATCAGACAAAGTACGGAGTTTTGGTTTCTGCGGAAATTTTCGGGTTGCCGTCTTCGGAAGATGAGTGCAAAAATCCAATTTTTGCTTTTCATATTCACGAGGGAAATACTTGCAGCGGTAATGATGAAGATCCCTTTGCTGATACTGGTACACACTATAATCCCGATGATTGCAGTCATCCGTACCATGCAGGGGATATGCCGCCGCTGTTTGGAAACAACGGCTATGCATTTGAGGCATTTTTAACAGACAGGTTTACTGCAAAAGAAGTTATAGGAAAAACAGTAATAATACATTCAAATCCCGATGACTTTACAACTCAGCCATCCGGAAACGCAGGAGAAAAAATAGCCTGCGGAGAAATTAAGTCATTTACTTCTTTCAGAACCGGAATGTATTTTTAATTTGCAGGTATTATGTATTTTTACAAAAATTGACATTAAAAATTATTGTATTTGCTTTATGTGTTTATGAGCATTAAGGAAATACTATTTTCTGTGTGTTTAAGTTATAAAAATGGACTGCCGCTAATAAAAAAATTTGCGACAGTCCATTTTAATATTTTCAGCAAAGATTATTGATAATCTACGACATTTACCCAGTTAAGTAAAAATTCTCTTTCTTCATCTTTTCCTTTGACTGATTGGGACGCTGCTACGATTGGCAGCCACTCCCATACATAATACTTTTCTGTATTTGTTTTTTTGCAGAAAAGGTCAAGATATTTATTTGCTATGTCCTCTTTGCCTTTAAGGCAGAAAAGCAGATAAGTTCTTGCTACATCTGCACTGGCATTGCCTTGTGTTGCGTGTGACCAGTCAATTACATAGGGAGTGCCGTCGGGAGTAATAATAATATTGCTGGGGTTAAAATCTCCGTGACATACCTTATGATGCTTATGCATACCGTTTAAGCGGGTTTGAAGGTCATATTTTGTTGTTGCATCCAAAGTTGTTTCATCAATTTTGCGTTTCATTTTATCCCACAGCTTATTAAGCAGGGGAGATCTTTTACTTTGAATCTCAATCTGAATATTTACAAATAATTCAAGATATTCGTCCATTTTATCAGGATTCTCCTGCATCAAATCAGCCAGTGTTTTACCTTCGATAAAATCACTTGCAATTGCCCATTTTCCATCGATTTTTGATACTTCTAATATTTTGGGAATATTAAGACCTGTTTCTTCTACACGTGCTTGATTAAGGGCTTCGTTTAAAACATCAGCTTTTGAAAAATTTTCATCAAAGACCTTAATTGCTTTATTTCCGTCTTTATATATAATTTTATTTTTTCTCTCTGCCAATACATTTTCAAAATTCATATTAAATCTCAGTCCTTTCAGGTAATACAAGAAATAATTATCTTTGGTTATATTATACAACATAAATTTTATTGAGTATAGCGTGAAAATAACAGAAAAAAAACAATATGATTTAGATAAAATCACAAGAGTAATTTAATGATTTTTTTAATTAAACAAAATATACACTTATAAATTATGCAAAAATTACAAATATATGAAAACTTGAAAGTATTTGGAACAAAAAATTTATATTATTTCTTTGTGCAATTTAACAAAACTGATTTTTTAGAAATAAAACGACCGCTCTTAATGAACGGTCGTTTTACAGATATTATAATAAAAAAGATTTTTCAGTTATTTTAAAAATTTTAAACAGTTTCGCTGTTATTGCCGTAATAAGCATTTAAATACATTTGCTTGATTTCTTTAAAGAGCGGGTATCTTGGATTAGCGCCTGTACATTGGTCATCAAACGCCTGTTCAGTCATTTCATCAAGTCTGTCTAAGAAGTCTTTTTCGTCAACATCGTATTCCTGAATAGAATTTTTAATGCCGACTCTTGCTTTAAGTTCGTTGATACCTTTAATAAGATTTTCAACGCTTTCTTTATCATTCTTGCCTTTAAATCCTAAATATTCGGCAACTTCGGCATATCTGCCTAATGTTTTTGGATGGTCATACTGTGGGAACGTACCCATTTTTGCAGGAACTTCAACTGAATTGAATCTGATGACCTGTTCTATCATAAGTGCGTTTGCAATACCGTGAGGGAGATGGTGGAAAGCGCCTAACTTATGGGCCATTGAGTGGCAAACACCTAAAAATGCATTTGCAAATGCCATACCTGCCATTGTAGCGGCATGAGCAACCTTTTCACGGGCAAACGGTTCGTTCATTCCGTTGTCATAACAAGCGGGCAGATATTCAAAAATAACCTTAAGCGCTTTAAGTGCAAGGCCGTCTGTAAAATCGGTAGCCATTACAGATGCATAGGCTTCCAGTGCGTGTGTCACTGCATCAATACCTGAAGCGGCAGTTAAGCCCTTTGGTCCGCTCATCATATTGTCAGCATCTACTATAGCCATATTCGGCATTAATTCATAGTCAGCAAGAGGATATTTTACGCCTGTTTCCTGGTCGGTAATAACTGCAAAAGGTGTAACCTCCGAACCTGTACCTGATGATGTAGGAATTGCGATAAAGTAAGCTTTTTCACCCATTTTTGGGAATGTGTAAACTCTCTTTCTTATATCGCAGAAGCGCATAGCCATATCCATGAAGTCAGCGTCCGGATGTTCATAAAGCACCCACATAATCTTAGCTGCGTCCATTGCTGAACCACCGCCCAAAGCGATAATTACATCAGGTTCAAACTTACTCATTGCTTCTGCACCCTTTTGTGCCGAAGCAAGTGAGGGGTCAGGCTCAACATCAGCAAATGTTGTATGAACAATTCCCATTTCATCAAGTTTATCTGTAATTGGTTTTGTATAACCGTTTTTATAAAGGAATGAATCAGTTACGATAAATGCTCTCTTTTTGCCCAACACATCTTTAAGCTCTGCAAGAGCAACCGGCATACAGCCTTTCTTAATATAAACCTTTTCAGGTGCTCTGAACCAAAGCATATTTTCTCTCCTCTCGGCAAGCGTCTTAACATTTAACAAATGCTTAACTCCGACATTTTCTGAAACTGAGTTTCCTCCCCATGAGCCGCAGCCAAGTGTGAGGGACGGTGCTAATTTAAAGTTGTAAAGATCACCGATACCGCCGTGAGAAGAAGGTGTATTAACAAGTATACGGCAAGTTTTCATTCTTGCACTGAATTCGTTGATTTTTTCTCTTTCTGTTACAGCGTTAATATAAAGTGAAGACGTATGTCCGTAACCGCCGTCAGCAACAAGTCTTTCGGCTTTTTCAATTGCTTCTGAGAAACTTTTAACCTTATACATTGCAAGAACAGGGGAGAGCTTTTCGTGAGCAAATTCTTCACTTAGCTCTACGCTTTCAACTTCACCGATAAGAATTTTTGTTTCCTCGGGAACTTTTACTCCTGCAAGATCTGCAATGGTATGAGCTTTCTGACCGACTATTTTAGCATTTAAAGCACCGTTTATGATGATTGTTTTTCTGACTTTTTCTGTTTCTTCATCATTTAGGAAGTAACAGCCTCTTGCTTTAAATTCTTTTTTGACCTTATCATAAATCTTATCAATAACGATAACTGACTGCTCAGACGCACAAATCATACCGTTATCAAAAGTTTTTGAGTGTATAATTGAGTTTACTGCAAGCAAAATATCGGCAGTTTCATCAATAATTGCCGGTGTATTGCCTGCGCCGACGCCTAATGCAGGCTTGCCTGATGAGTAAGCGGCTTTAACCATTCCCGGACCGCCTGTTGCAAGAATAATATCAGCCTCAGACATAAGAAGGTTTGTCATTTCAAGGCTCGGAACATCAATCCAGCCGATAATGCCCTCGGGAGCACCTGCCTTAACAGCGGCTTCTAATACAACCTTTGCAGCTTCAATTGTGGATTTTTTGGCTCTCGGGTGAGGACTGATGATTATACCGTTTCTTGTTTTAAGAGAAATCAAAGTTTTGAAAATGGCTGTTGACGTTGGGTTTGTTGTAGGAATAACAGCAGCGATAACACCGATAGGTTCAGCAACCTTTGTTATTCCGAAAGCCTTATCTTCTTCAATAACTCCGCAGGTTTTAGTGTTTTTATAAGCATTGTAAATATATTCTGATGCATAGTGGTTTTTAATAACCTTATCCTCTGCAACGCCCATGCCCGTTTCTTCAACGGCAAGCTTTGCAAGGGGAATTCTCTGCTTATTTGCAGCAGTAGCAGAAGCAAGAAAAATTTTATCTACCTGTTCCTGTGTATAAGAAGCAAAAATTTTCTGAGCCTCTCTTACTTCCTGAAGCTTCGCTTCCAATGCTTCAACGCTATCAACAATTGATAGTTCTTTTTTACTCATGAAATCGTCCTCCAAAAACCGTTTCCGGTTTTATTTATCAAAATAAGCTGTTATAATTAGAAATCTGTTATATTTTATTCAGCTTCTTGAGCAGTAAATTTAAGTTCATATTTTTTCGCATAATCTTCAATTGCAGAACCCTCAGGTCCTATAATTGTTAGTTTATCATTACCGCTGAATACATTTTGACCGAATTCTTTAACGGTTGCAGGAACTTTTGCTGTTTCAAGATTTAAGCACTGATAAAATGCATAATGGTCTATATAAGTAACACTTTCCGGAATTTCAATACTTTCAAGTCCTGATACCGTAAAGCAGTACATACCTATTGTTTCAAGGGCGTTTGGAAGCGTAATTGCTTTAAGATTTGAGCAGTATTCAAAAGCGTTTTGTTCTATTGTTTTAATTCCATCAGGAAGTTTAACAGAAGTGAGATACTGACAGTTTGAAAATGCACGCACACCGATTGAAGTAACCGAATCCGGAACTGTTACTGATGAAACTTTAGTGCTTCTGAAAGCCCCTTCACCAATTTCCGTTACAGGCATTCCTTCATACTCGGAGGGAATAGAAACATTCGCACCAGAACCTGTGTATTGTGTAATCGTAACGGTTTTGCTGTCTACAATAATATAGCCAAAACCGTCGTCGTCAACTACATCAGGTTCAGTTACAGTTGCTGTATCAACACGACTTCCTACTTGTTCTTTTTTACATGAAGTAAGTGTAAAAACTGACATAAAACATAAGCATACGGTGAAAATTAAAATTAATAACTTTTTCATAGCAATATTCCTTTTTAAATAAAATTTAACAACATTTTGTGTTTTCCAATTATTAATATATTAACACTTTTGTTAAATAATTGTCAATGTTTTTTTTGCTTTTAGAGGACTTTTATCTTAATGAATAATATTTAGCCGATTATTACATTTTATTGTTGCAAATATAACAAAAACATTCTGCTTTATTTATTATAATTTCACAAAAGTTTTTTAGAATTTGCTCCTGAAAAATTATATAAGGTGTTTATTTGGGAAGTAAATGCAATTTTAATTATTAATATTAAATTACACTGCTTAAATGTTTAATTATTTCCTCTTTTGTTTTAAGACTCATTACGGTTTGTGCAATTTTATCTGCTTCGGCTTTTGACCAGTTTGAAATGTTTTTTCTCGTTTCAAGAACAGATGACGGGGTAACGCTGTATTCATTAAGACCGAATGATATTAAAAGAGGTATAAGCATTGGGTCTGCGGCGGCTTCTCCGCACATACCTACAGGTGTGTTCTCCGCTTTTGCACATTTTATAATATGCTCAATTGAGCGAAGTACCGCTGGCTCAAAGGGGGAATAGAGATATGATACATTTTTGTTTCCTCTGTCAACGCACATTGTATAGCCTGTTAAATCGTTTGTGCCTATACTGAAAAAATCTGCCTCTTTTGCAAGAACATCGGCAATCAGTGATGCGGCAGGGGTTTCTATCATAACTCCCACTTCTATATTTTTGTTATAGGAAATATTTTCTTTGTCTAATTCGGTTTTAATTTGTGAAATCATTTCCTTAACTTCCATAAGTTCGTTAAGGCTGGTTACAAGAGGTACCATAATTTTAATGTTTCCGTAAGCGCTTGCTCTTAAAAGTGCTCTAAGCTGAGTATGATAAAGCTCTCTGTTTTTAAGGCAATATCTTACTGCCCTGAAACCGAGAAACGGATTTTCTTCTTTTTCAAGGTGCATATAAGGAATATCCTTATCTCCGCCTATATCGAGAGTTCTTATAATAACAGGTTTTTCTTTCATAATTATGGCAGATTTTTTATATGCTTCAAACTGTTCCTCTTCGGTTGGTGCAGTATCTCTGTCCATAAACAGAAATTCTGTTCTGAAAAGACCTACGCCCTCACCGTCGCAGTCTATGACATTATCGGTGTCATCAGGCTTTCCGATATTTCCGACAAGTTCAACCTTTATTCCGTCTTTTGTTAAGGTTTCTTTTCCTATATATTTTTTTAGTTCTTCTTTTTCTTTTAAATATATTTCACGCTTTTGCGTATATTCCGACAGCTGTTTTTTATCAGGATTGTTGATGACGATTCCTTCAGTACCGTCAACAATCACCTGCTCGCCGTCGGAAAGAATCTTACAGGCACTTTCAAGGCTCAGTACAGCAGGAATTTCCAATGCTCTTGCCAAAATTGCAGAGTGAGAGGTCTTTCCGCCTGTTTCCGTAATAATACCCTCTACATTTTCTTTTTTAATGCCCGCCGTCATAGATGGAGTTAAATCTTTTGCTACTATAACCGTACCCTTAGGTACGTCTGCAATACTTTTTTCTTCAATTCCTAAAAGCAAACACAACAGTGATATCCTGACATCTGCAACATCTGTTGCCCGCTGTTTTGTAAGCTCGTCATCTGTTGAGCCGAATATAGTAATAAACATATCGCAGACTGTATCAACTGCACTTTCTGCACATTGGTTCATTTTAATCAGTCTTTCGATTTCTCCGTTCATATAAGGGTCTTTAATCATAAGTATATGACCCATTAATATGTCTGCTTCCTTTTCGGAAGCAGATTCCTTTAGCTTTTCAACAGCTTTCTCCGTATTTTTACAAAAACTTTCTACGGCGTTTCTGTATCTTTGAAGTTCTTCTTCAATGTTTTCTATCGTTTTTGGTTCAAAAGATAAATCCTGTTCTTTTATTATAAGAACTTTTCCTATTCCTATACCTTTTGATGCGCCTGTTGCACTTAGCATAAAATCACCTCTTTTTTAATTGCAATAACGGGGCAGAAGTCGAGTTCCTGCCCCGTAAAATTTTTATTCGCCCATACCGCCGTTAATGAGCTCTACGGCTTTATCCAATGCGTCTTGCTCATCTGCTCCGTCACAAGTTATTTCTATTTCGCTTCCGCATTTAATACATGCGGCAATAATATTCATAAGGCTTTTTCCGTTTATTTCGTTTCCGTTAAATTTAATTTTAACATCACTTGAAAATTTTCCCATCTCTCCTGCAAAAACTCCAGCGGGCCGCATATGAAATCCCTGTGCATTTTTTAATGTTAATTTTTCTGATATCATTATATATCTCTCCTTAAGATTTAATTAGGCTGTTTCTTTGATATCTACTGATTTTTCGTTTTCTTTAATCGGTCTCTTTAAAATAGCAAGCATAAGCATACCAATTACAGAACCGATTGCAAGTGAAAGCAGATACATAGGCCAGTTGCCTACAACTGCAAATACGAATACTCCGCCGTGAGGAGCCATAAGAGTACAGTTAAAGAACATTGAAAGACCGCCTGCAACCGCCGAGCCAACAAGACAGGATGGAATAACCTTTAAAGGATAAGAAGCCGCATAGGGGATTGCTCCCTCTGTAATAAAGCTCAGTCCCATAATGTAGTTTACCACACCGTTTTTGCGTTCTTCCGATGTCCATCTATTTTTAAAGAATGTTGTTGAAAGTGCAATTGCAATTGGAGGCACCATACCTCCTACCATAACTGCCGCCATAATTGCATATGCAACATCCGGGTTAGACATTGTTGAAGCTGAGGTAAGCATTCCCGTACCGAAAACATATGCGGCTTTATTGAATGGTCCGCCCATATCAATTGCCATCATACCGCCAAGAACACAGCCTAAAAGAACAATAAGTTCATTTTCATATAACCAGACAAGACCTGTATTAAGAGCTGTATTTATCATTCCCATGATCGGATTGACTGCACACATAATTATTGCAATCAAAGCCAAACCGATAAGAGGATAAATTAAAACAGGTTTAATGCCTTCAAGTGCGTTAGGAAGTTTTTCGCATAGCTTTTCAAGACCAAGCGTAAGATATCCGCCTACAAAGCCTGCAAATAATGCGCCTAAAAAGCCTGAGGGAATGTCTCCTGCAGGAGATACAAAGGTTGAACCTAAAGTTGCCATATAACCACCGACAAAGCCCACAAGAAGTCCGGGACGGTCTGCGATACTCATTGCAATAAACCCTGCAAGAATAGGAATCATAAAGTTGAATGCATAATTTCCGATAGTCTTAAACCAGTTTGCAACAGGTGTTACGGTACCGAAATCTCCTCCTGCCTGCTGAGCATTTACTCCCATAGCAGTATCAATTAAAAATGCAAGAGCAATAAAAATACCGCCTGCTACAACAAAGGGGAGCATATGTGATACACCGTTCATAAGGTGTTTATAAATCTGTCGTCCGAAACTTTCCTTTTGGCCTGATGCGGCTGCTGTTTTTGCACCTGTGTGATGATAAACGGGAACTTCTCCGTTTTTGATTTTATTTATTAATTCCTGCGGTTTATGAATACCGTCGGATACCGGAACAGAAAGCACGGGCTTTCCGTCAAAGCGGGACATTTCAACCGATTTGTCTGCCGCAACAATGATACCGTCGCAGTTTGCAATTTCTTCGGCAGTTAAAATGTTTTTTGCTCCGCCTGAGCCGTTTGTTTCTGCTTTAAGGGCATAACCCATTTCTTTTCCTGCTTTTTCAAGGGCTTCAGCCGCCATATATGTGTGGGCAATGCCTGTTGGACAGGCTGTAACTGCAAGAACTCTGAAACCGTCTTTTTTAACTTCTTCAACAGGTTTTAAAACCTCTTCGGGATATTTTTCCGTTTCTTTTTTATCAATAATTGATAAAAACTCTTCCGTTGATTTTGCGTCCATTAGCTGTGAAGAAAACTCTGTGTCCATAAGCATTGTCATAAGTCTTGAAAGAACTTCAAGGTGGACATCTCCGTCGTTTGGAGCGGCGATCATAAATAACAGTTTAGACAAATTTCCCTCGGGAGATTTATAATCTACTCCGTTTGGAACTGTAATTGCCGCAAGTCCCGGAGTTTTAACTGCTTCACTCTTAGCGTGTGGAATTGCAATATTCATTCCCACAGCGGTTGAACTTCCTTCTTCTCTTTTTAATATACCTTCTTTATACTTTGCTTTGTCAGCAAGATTTCCGGCTTTTTCGTGCAAATCAACCAATATGTCTATGGCCTCCTGCTTAGTAGCCGGTGATGCGCCCAGTTTAATTGATGAAGGTTTTAACAAATCAACTATACGCATAAAATTTTCCTCCTTTTTAAATTTTATTTAATAATTCATCAACTTTTTCTTTTGTTGCAAGACCCTTTGAGCCGGCAGTTGCACCGCCGCAGGCTGTGCCGAGCCTGAGAGCGTAATCATAATTCTGAGTTTTCAGATAACCTGCTATAAACCCTGCGACCATTGAATCTCCTGCACCAACTGAATTTACCGTTTTTACGGGAGCTATGCCCATCTTGTGGAAGTTTCCGTTTTCGTCAACAAGGATTGAGCCGTTTCCAGCAAGGGATACAAGTACGTTTACTGCTCCCATTTTTTGAAGTTTCTTTGCATATTTAATGATTTTTTCATCGTCATTATTTTTGATTTCAATTCCGAACATTTCACCCAGCTCATAATTATTTGGTTTGATCAGAAACGGGTGAAACTTTAAAACATTAAGTAAAAGATTTTTTGTTGCGTCTACTACAAATTTAATCTCTTTATCTTTTAGTCTTTCCATAATATTTTCATAAATATTCTTTGGCAGACTGTCGGGAATACTTCCCGCTAAAATTAGTGTATCGCCGCTTTTAAGTAAATCTGTTTTAATGTAAAGGTTGTTTATTTCTTCTTTGGAAATATCAGGTCCCTGACAGTTAATTTCCGTTTCTTCTTTATCTTTTATTTTAATGTTTATGCGGGATATTCCATTTTTAAGATGAATAAAATCTGTTTCTATTCCTATTTTTTTAATGCCCTCCTCAATTGCTTCTCCTGTAAAGCCTGCTACAAATCCTAAAGCTTTGTTTTCAAAGCCTAAGTTTGACAAAACAGTCGAAACATTAATGCCTTTGCCGCCAAAGTAGTATTCCTCAGAATTTGAACGGTTGGTAAGTCCCAATTGCATTTTATCCATATAGACAACATAGTCTATTGCAGGATTAAAGGTTACTGTGTATATCAATTTGACACCTCCTTTATAGCTGTAAGCTCAGAATATTTTTTATTTGTCAGCTTATCCGTAATAATACAGGATTTGCCGATTTCACCGAATGTAACGGGGAGGACTTTGTCAAACTTTGTATGGTCTGCAAGTATGAATGAAACATAGCTTTTTTTAATTGCCTCTGCTTTAACAAGTGCTTCTTCAATATCAATAGTTGTAAAACCTGCTGTTTTATCTATTCCGTTTGTTCCTAAAAAGCATTTTGTGAAATTATACTTTTTCAGTGATGTCAAGCTTTCTGTACCGATTAACGCCTCTGTTGAAAGTTTAAGCTGACCGCCGATTACATAGACCTTAAAGCCTTTTTGAGCAAGCTTTTTTGCATGTACAACACCGTTTGTAAAATATGTTGCGTTATTATTTTCTATATAATCAATGAAAATACTTGTTGTTGTTCCGGCATCAATATAGATAAAATCATTATTATGAATTGCAGTTGCCGCATATTTTCCTATAATATTTTTTTCTTTAATATTTAGCTTAGATTTTAAATTCATAGTGTTGACATCTTCAATGGAATTTTGCCTGATTGAAGTTGCTCCTCCGAATACTTTATGGAGTTTGCCTGAATTATCAAGTGAAATAAGATCTCTTCTTATTGTTGATTCGGAAGTGTTTAAATATTCGCATAATTCAGAAACAGTTACGCTTGATTTTTCATTTAAAAGTTGAAGTATTGTATTGTGTCTTTTCTGAGCAAGCATTTTTTCACCTTTAATTAATTTTTGATTATATTAATAACATAATAACTGTATAAAAGTTAACCGAAATAGCTGAAGGGTCAAGGCTTTTTTGTTATACTTTAATGTATTTTTGTTTAATTTAAATATTTTTTTAAATATTTTTTATGATTTCTAAAATAATTATAACACATTAATCATAAAAGTCAATCAAAATAATTCAAAAATATTCAAAAATGTTTATCAAATTTAAATAAAAACGCCATAATTAATCAAAAATCTTTATAAATGTATTGTTTTTTTCTTATTTACAATTATAAATTGTATTCTTTAGAATATTATTACCAACGTTTAACAAATTCAGTCAGGTATATTTAAATAAAATTATTTTGTTATGGAATTTTAATTATAGAAATTTTACTATTGATTATTACAATTAGATATAATAAAATATTAACTGACAGAATTTGACTTATATTGCAAAGGAACCTAAATAATGAGTAGAATTCAAAATAAAAAAGAACAGAAAAGAAAATTACTGATGGATGCAGCTTACAATATATTTTCAAAAAAAAGCATAAGTAATACATCCATCAATGACATTGTTACTAAGGCCGGTGTTGCAAAGGGAACATTTTATTTGTATTTTAATGATAAAATCAATATCGCCAATGCTCTTGCTTATGAAAAAACATATGATATTATCGTAAAGGCTGCAAGGTCGCTTGAAAGAGTAAAAATTTTTAATATAGTAGACGCAATACATTATTTTGCTAATAATATTATTGACCAGTTAAGTGCTGCCCCTGAGCTTTTAGATTATTTTTTTAATGCCATTGATTGGACTGAATTTATAGATCTTATAAAGCAAAAAAAGAACAGCGGGGATTTTGACTGTTTAAAACTATACAACGATTTCTTTATGAAGTATAAAAAAGCTGATTTAAAAGACCCCGAAATTATGATATTTATAATTATGAGATTTATTGTTTCCTCATGTTACAGCCCCATTAAAAATGGGAAACCTTGCTCTGTTGAAAATATTAAACCTTATATTTTTAAGATAATCACATCTATTATAAATCTACATTTATCCGACAGTACAGATATTATGAAATAATATCTTAAATGATTTTTAGTTGGTGTTACTATGCGTGGAGTATTAAATTCAATACTATCAAAAATTAATTCTTTATCTATTTTAAAGCAAATTACTTTTGGTTTTGGAGCAGTTATTCTTTTAGCTTCACTGTTGCTTATGCTGCCAATTTCTTCAAGAAACGGTCAATGGACGCCTTACTTGACTGCATTGTTTACAGCTACTACTTCAACCTGTGTTACGGGACTTACTGTTGTAGATACTTATACCTACTGGTCGCTGTTTGGGCAAATTATAATATTATTGCTTATACAAATCGGCGGTGTAGGCTTTATAACTTTGGCAATCTCGGCATTGACTTTAACAAAAAAGAAGATTGGCTTAAGACAAAGACTTGCGGCTAAAGAAATATCAGGTGCAAGTCAGGTTGGAGGAATTGTAAAAACTACACGTTTTATCATCTTCGGAACACTTTTGGTCGAAGCAATAGGTTCAGTGTTGTTATCCTTTTCATTTATTCCTAAGTTAGGATTCTTAAAAGGTATTTATTTTGCAATATTTCATTCTGTGTCTGCATTTTGTAATGCAGGTATAGATTTAATGAGCAGTTTTCAAGACGGTTCATCATTAATTACTATGCAGTCAGACTTTTTCTTTATAATTACAATAATGTCACTGATTATTTTAGGCGGTTTGGGTTTTCTTGTGTGGAAGGACGTTATTGAATGTAAATTCCGATTTAGAAAATTCAGGCTGCAAACTAAAATCGTGATTGCGACAACATTCGGCTTGATTTTGGGCGGCGCTTTATTAATATATTTATTTGAAAACGGCGGAAGTGCATATGGGGAATTGTCTCAGAGTGAAAGTATACTTGCATCGTTTTTTCAGTCTGTAACCACAAGAACAGCAGGATTTTTCTCTGTTAATTTGCCGCTTCTAAAGGACTCAACCGTTCTTATTATGTGTGTGCTTATGTTTATCGGCGGTTCTCCCGGTTCAACTGCCGGAGGTATTAAAACAACTTCTTTTGCTGTTCTGTTTATGAGTATTTTTCTTGTTTTCAGGAAAAAACAAAACGTGGAATTATTTAAAAGAAGAATCAGCAAAGACGCTGTTTATTCAGCCTGCTGTTTAATGATGTTATTTTTCGTACTTATAATATCTTCCTGCACAATTATAAGTTATGTAGACGGAGTGCCGATACTTTATTGTTTATTTGAATGTACCTCAGCAATGGCGACTGTTGGTCTTTCAATGGGTATAACTCCGGAGCTTTCGAATATTTCCAAGGTTATTCTTATTATTCTTATGTATATAGGCAGAGTCGGCGCATTGACTATGCTTATGACATTTACAAAGAAATCTGAAAAAATTGAATCAAAATATATTGAAGAAAAAATTATTGTTGGTTAGGTGAATTTTTATGAAATCAGTTTTGGTAATAGGTTTAGGCCGTTTCGGCAGACATTTATGCAAGGGTTTAACCGAAGCCGGTAACGAGGTCCTTGCAATTGATTTTGACGAGGTAAGATGTAACCACTCTGTCAATTATGCAACAGAAATACAGATTGCAGACGCTACAGACCCGGCTGTTATTGAAAGCTTAGGAGTTAAAAATTTTGATTTTTGCGTTGTTGCTATTGCCGATAATTTTCAAAGCTCGCTTGAAACAACATCTCTTCTTGCAGAAAACGGTGCAAACTATATTCTCGCAAGAGCAAACAGTGATGTTCACGAAAAATTCCTTTTAAGAAATGGTGCAAATGAAGTTGTTTATGCTGAACGTGATATGGGTGAAAGAATTGCCGTAAGATTCGGCAATAACAGAGTTATAGATTATATTAAACTTAATAATGATTATTCAATTTATGAAATTAAAGTGCCTGAAAAATGGATTGGTAAAACAATTTTAAAAATGGATATTCGTGCTAAATATAAAATTAATATTATTTCAATAAGAAACGGTGAGGAACAATTTCCTCTTCCAGATCCAAACAGAGAGTTTAAAGACGATGATGTAATAATGATTATGGGTCATAAGGAAGATATAGCACCGCTGGTAAAATAATCATGTATATAGTAAAACAGGTATCACAAAATGCGTGATACCTGTTTTTGACTTTATAGGAAACTGCTCGGAAACAATAGGGAATAAAAAATTGTTTTAATATGGTTCTGCCTGTCCAAATATGTAAATTCCACCGCTGTTTTTTATAATTAAAAGTCACAATCATTTTCTATTAAATTTTTTGCGTTTTCTGCCAAATCATAAAGTGTTACGCTGTCAACATAATCATTTATAACCTTGTAATAGTTTTTCCAGAAATCAAGAGTTATACATTTTTCGCTTTGTTCGCATTGATTTATTTCATTCTTTAAACAATTAATAGGGGACAGTGAGCCCTCAGCCGCCCTTAAAATATCTCCTGCCGTATATTCTTTAGGGTCCTTTGACAGCTTATAACCGCCGTTGTTTCCTCTGGAGCTGATTAAAAAACCCGCTTTATTAAGCAGGGCAATTATCTGTTCAAGATATTTTGCGGAAATTTCATAGCGGTTTGATATATCTTTTAAAGAAATAAAATTATCATTTGAATAAATGGCAAGGTGTATCATAATACGCAGAGCGTATCTGCCTCTTGTAGAAACCATTTTAATACCCCTTTCTTGTAATATTTCGCAGTCACAGACTGCGACAAAGGGCTGTTCGCCCTTTGATACTCGGTCGCTTTTTGAAAAAAGTAACGCAAAAACTTTTAATTTTTTCTTACTTTAGCTGCATTTTAAATATTACCGTTTTGTTATTTATAATTATACAATAGTTTTGACTTTAAGGTCAATAAATAAAATAAATTTTTGTTAAAAAGTCTGAAGTTGTATTGTTTTATGCAATTTCAGGCTTTTTTGGCGTATAAGCGAAAGGTCACGGGGCATTTAAAAGACCTTTTAAAGGAGTTGTATATGAAAAAATCATTAAGTCAAAGGGAAAAGGATTTTTGTATCAGCTTTGTTGAGTGCGGCAATCCCATAGAAGCCGCTAAAAAAGCTGGCTATACAAAATCTCCTGAAAAAGCAGGCTTAAGGCTTATATGCAGGTCAGATATTTCCGATGAAATTGCAAGGCTTGAAAGCCAATTACAGCAGACATTAAGCTTTGCTGCAAAATGCGGCTATAAACGCCTTGCGTTCGGAAATATTGCAGATGCTGTTTCTCTTTTATTCAAAGAGAACCCTGCTTTGGAAGATTTAAAGGAAATGGATTTATTTTCTATATCAGAAATAAAAAAGCCGAAGGACGGTGCAATGGAAATAAAATTTTTTGACAGATTAAAAGCTCTTGAAAAGTTGGAAGAATTAAGCGGAAATAAATTGGGAAGCGATAGCCCTTTTTATGAAGCTTTAATTACAGGCGCACAAATGCTTTCAAAGGAAAGTAAAGATAATGAATATTAAACCGTTTTCAAAAAAACAGCTTGAAACTCTTTGTTGGTGGTGTAAAGGCTCTCCTTATGAAAATAAAGACGCAATTATTTGTGACGGTGCGGTAAGAAGCGGAAAAACTTTTTGTATGTCGCTGTCTTTTGTGTTTTGGAGCTTTTATAAATTTAATAACAGAGCGTTTGCTTTTTGCGGCAAAACTCAGCGGTCTTTAAGAAGAAATGTTATAACTCCTCTGATAAATGAACTTAATAATTTGGGTTTTGTATGTACAGAGAAAGTTTCAAATGGAACTCTAAAAATCAAATATAAAGACAGGGAAAACCTGTTTTATATTTTCGGGGGTAAGGATGAGGCGTCTGCCTCGCTTATTCAGGGAGTTACTCTTGCGGGAGTTTTATTTGATGAAGCGGCGCTTATGCCAAGGTCTTTTATTGAACAGGCACTTGCAAGATGTTCTGTTGAGGGTTCAACCTTTTGGTTTAACTGCAACCCCGAGCATCCTCAGCATTGGTTTTACAAGGAATGGATTTTGAAAAAAGAAAGCAAAAACGCTTTGTATATTCATTTTACTATGAGGGATAATCCCTCACTCAGCCATAAGATGATACAAAGGTATGAAAGCCTTTACAGCGGTGCTTTTTACGAACGGTTTGTTCTGGGCAAATGGACGGCGGTCTACGGTGCTGTATATCCGTTTATGGATAATTATGAGTATCCGAAAGTACCTGAAGGCGGCTTTTCCGAGTATGCAGTATCCTGCGATTACGGAACGGTCAATCCTGCATCCTTCGGGCTATGGGGCAAAAAAGACGGCACTTGGTACCGAATAGATGAATACTATTATGATTCAAGAAAAATCGGCAGACAAAAAACCGACGAGGAGCATTATGAGGCATTGGAAAGGCTTGTTGGCGACAGAAAATTAAAGGCAATTACCGTTGACCCTTCGGCGGCAAGTTTTATTGAACTTATTAAGCGCAAAAACAGGTTTAAAGTCATTCCTGCGAAAAATTCCGTTATCAACGGAATACGAAGCGTATCGTCTGCTTTAAAGCAAGGTAAAATTAAAATCTGTGAAAACTGTTCTGACAGTATCAGAGAGTTTTCACTGTATCGCTGGAGCGAAAAGGCAACCGATGACGCACCTGTTAAAGAAAACGATCATGCTATGGATGATATAAGATATTTCGTTACAACTATTATGGAGGAGGAAAGCGGATTTTTTGCTTTTGCTTCTCCCAGATTACAGGAGGATAGCAGTGAAGTTATTTTCTAAAAAGAAAGATATCAAAAAAACTCATTTTAAAAGTCCGTCTATCGTACAATGTGCAGACGGCAGTTATTTTACTCATCCCTTTCAAAGTATAGAAAATTACTCCCCTTTTTCCGATACGGAATATGAGCTTTATTCCTCTTTAAGAGAAGCTATTCCAATTATAGACGGAGCTATCGGAAAACTTGTCAGACTTACGGGTAATTTTGAAATTAATTGTGAAAGTAAAGCAACTCAAAATAGGCTTAAACAATTTCTTGAAAATGTAAATGTAAACGGCACTTCAATGGGTGTTATGAGCTTTGTATCAACCTATCTTGACCAGCTTTTAACCTACGGACAAGCAGTAGGAGAAATTGTTACTGAAATAAATAATTTGGGGATTTATGCTCTTTACAACGGTTCCTTAAAGGATATATCGGTAAAGTACGGAGAAACTCCCCTTTCTGTTATTGTTTGCAAAAATGATTTTGAAAAGACGCCTCTGCCTTATCAGGATCTTTTGACATTCTCCCTTTTAAATCAGGAGCCCGGCAGACTTAAGGGAAAATCGCTTTTAAAGGGACTGCCTTTTGTAAGTTCAATTTTACTTAAAATATTTAACACTATCGGAGTTAACTTTGAACGTGTCGGAAATTTAAGATTTGCAGTTACCTACAAGCCTGATGCAAACACACCTTTGTCCAATACAAAGGAACAGGCAAAACAAATTGCAAAAGAGTGGAGCAGAGCTATGAGATGCAGGGAAAGCGTATGTGATTTCGTCAGCGCCGGAGATGTTTCCATTAAGGTAATCGGAGCAGACAGTCAGGTGCTTGACTGTGATATTCCCATAAGGCATATGCTTGAACAAATTATTTCTAAGCTTTCAATTCCGCCGTTTTTGCTTGGTCTTAACTGGTCCAGCACGGAGAGAATGAGTACACAGCAAACAGATATTTTAACAAGTGAACTTGAATATTACAGAGAACAATTAAATCCTGTTATAAGAAAAATCTGTTCTGTATGGATGAGATTAAACGGCATTAATGAAGAGTTTGAAATTGTTTGGGATAATATCAACTTGCAGGATGAAATTGAGCTTGCTCAGGCAAGACTTTATAACGCACAGGCAGACGCTCTTATAAACAGTGATGATAATGATACAAAGGGGGAATAAAATGGGCAAGGTTTTGAAAGGCTTGGAAATAGTCAAAAGCGATTTGGAGAAAATCAATCAATATACAAGGAGAAGCTTTACGGCAGACGAGGTATATTCCTTTTCGGTTGTTCTTTGCGACAACGATGTTGACAGGGATAACGAACGCTTTACTGTAGAATCTTTGTTCGCTCTTGAAAAATTGTTTTTAGGAAAAACAGGTATATTTGACCATAACCCTAAGGCGGAAAACCAAAGTGCAAGAATTTATGATTGCTTTGTCGAAGCTGTAAGCGAAAGAAAAACCGCAACAGGCGACGATTATTTTCGTCTTGTTGCAAAGGCATACATACCGAAATGCAAAAGCAATGAGGATTTAATTTTAGCAATTGACAGCGGAATTTTAAAGGAAGTGAGCATCGGCTGTGCCGTTTCTGAAAAAAAATGTTCAATATGCGGAAAAACCGAAGGAGAATGTCATCATATAAAAGGCAAGACATACGGAAAAGAAAAATGCATTCATCTTCTTTTAAATCCAACTGACGCTTACGAATGGAGCTTTGTGGCAATTCCTGCACAAAAGCAGGCAGGGGTTATTAAAAGGTTTAATAATTACAAGGAGAAATTTATGTACGAAAAAGAAGTAAATGAAATTTTAAAGTCATTAAAAGATAATACTGCTTCTGCTGATGAAATTATAAAAAATATGGACGAGGTTGTTCTTAACAAAAGTCAGTGCGAAAGACTGTTAGGTATTGTTAAATCACTTCATAAAGAGGCTCAGTGGGGCAGAAAATACAAAGAAGATCTATCACAGAAATTTATGAAGCTCAGTGCCATTGTTCAGCCTGAGGTTTCAAGTGAAACAACAAAAAGCCTGACGCAAAAGCTTTCTGTTGAACAGTTAAAAGAATTTATTTCAGCTTATGAAAAAAAAGCAGAAAAAATCATTCCAATTAAGCCGCAGCTTTATGCGGTACAACAGGAAAACAAAAGCCGTGAAAACAAGGCTTTTGAAATTTAATTTATTCGGAGGTATTTATGAATATTAGTTTTAACGGTTATAAAGAAAACGCAGTAACATTTATGGCAAGCGGAAGTCTTGAAAAGGGGATGCTTGTTAAAATGGCAAGTAACAATACGGTTACACCATGTGCTGCAAACGATAAATTTATCGGCGTTTGTGTTGATATAAGAGGCGACTATGCAACGGTTGTAACTGAGGGTTATGTAAAACTGCCTGCTGCAAAGGCAATTACTGTAGGTTATCAGAACCTTTCAGCTTCTTCAAACAATACTGTTACTTCAGGCACAACAGGCAGAGAGTATCTTGTAATTGACTCTGACTCAACTTCGGTTGGATTTATTCTTTAAGGAGGAATTTTAAATGGCAAATTACGAAAATATTAAACTTGAAAAAGGTATGTATCAGGTATCGGGAAAAAGTCTGACAGATGTTTTAGAGGAACTTGACCCGTCCGAAAATTATGAAAACACATCTTTAAAAGGTCTTGATGCTTTTTCACGTCAGCTTAAAAGATTTGATATTAAGGTAAGCGGCAAAGGTTCAGACTGTGTTGAAAAATTCTTTAAAACAAGCGACAGTGCCGCACTTTTTCCCGAATATGTAAGCAGAGCAGTTAAGCAGGGTATGGAAAGAAATAATATTCTTCCCAACATTGTTTCAACTGTTACAAATATTGAGGGTATGGATTACAGAAGCATTACTTCAACTCCCACAGAAGACGATAAGACCTTAAAGGTTGTAAATGAGGGTGCAAGTATTCCTAAAACCGAAATAAAAACATCGGAAAACCTTATAAAACTTCATAAAAGGGGCAGAATGCTTGTTTCTTCTTATGAGGCGCTTCGTTTTCAGAGACTTGATTTATTTACTGTTACTCTTAATCAGATCGGTGCTTATATTTCAAGAGCACAGCTTAATGATGCAGTAGATGTTTTATTAAACGGCGACGGAAACGATAATGCCTGTGATTCTATTTCAGCAGGCTCAATCGGTTCAATTTCCTATGATGATTTATTAAAACTCTGGGCAGGTCTTACTCCTTATGAGCTTAACACAATTTTAGCTCCGACAGCCGCTATGCAGAAAATTATGGCTTTATCTGAGATGAAGGACGCTCAGGCAGGTCTGACTTTCCAGGGTTCAGGCAAAATGATTACACCTTTGGGCGCTTCACTTTTACATACTCCTGAAATTTCAGGCGATAAAATTATCGGTCTTGATAAAAACTGCGCTCTTGAAATGGTACAGGCAGGCGATGTAATTACAGATTACGACAAGCTTATAGACCGTCAGCTTGAAAGAGCAACAATTACCTGTATTGCAGGTTTCAGCAAAATATTTAAGGACGCTTCAAAAGCACTTACCTATTAAGAGGTGGTTTGATGCTTAAAAATGTTCTGAAAAGATTTTCTGTTATTTCAGGTTTAGAGGGCGAAGAATTTTCAAAATGGTCATTTTTGTGTAACGAAAGTCTTAATTATGTGCTTGAACATATGTTAAAAGACGAGTTAAATGAATGCGAAGAGCAGAAAATTTGCTCACTTGCAGCATCAATAGCATTTTATAAGCTTACACTGTATGATTTTGACGGGGTAACATCATTTACTGCCGGCGATGTTCACATTTCAAAAGAAAATATACAGAAAAAAGCTGAGATAATTATGAATGAAGAAATGAGCAGATGTAATGATATTACAGATTTCGGTTCTGTTTGCTTTTTCGGAGTCAAGGCATGAGCATTTATAAATTGCTTGAAAATGCAATAAATAAATGGGGCAGTACTTTTAAAATTACACAAAATGGAGAAACTATAAGCTGTAAAGGGTTTATTCAGCCGTTAAGGTATAAAAATAATATGTATCTTGACGGAAAAAGCCTTGACGCCGGTTTTTTTGACGGAGGTCATTATCTGTTCATTTCAAACGGCGATACGGGATTAAATAATCACAATCTTGCTTTTATTGAAGATAAAGATTCAAAATATGTTGTAAAAAGGGCAGATATTCATATATATAAAGACCAAAATCTTTATACTTGGGCAATTTTAAAACCTTATTTTCCGCCAGTGGAGGATGATTATGCAGATAAATGAAATTGAAGAAATTGTTGACAAACTTATTTACAGTGTGAAGTCCGACGTGCTTTTGAAAAATTTAAGATTTGTAAAGGAGTATAAGCAACAAAATATTGAAACTCCTTTAACGGATTATCTTGCTGTTGTTTCAATTAATTCTATGTCACGCTCAAGTGAATTTTTAGGCGATGCAGTCGCTAAAGGCTTAAAAGGCGAAAAATATACTGCTGAAATATTTATTAAAATCTATGCTCCAAATTTTAAGGAAGGTCAGGGACTTACATCGATCTCAAGTATTTTGTTAAACAGCATTAAAAAGGCTGATGAAGAAAATTTTATTGAAGAAATATCAATTGAACCTGTGGAGTTTGAAGAAAATATAAACGCTGTTTACCGTATATGTAAATTTAAAATCAGCTTTTTCTTATGTGAGGAGGTAACAGTATGATTCGTTATGTGTTATTAAAGGGCGACGATATTTCAGTTTATATAAATGATAATCCGATCAGTGCGGTAATTTCGGCAAATATTAAGGAAACAACCGATTATTACGATGTTATGCAGTATTTGTCAGATGAAGAGGTTGATAGAATACCTTTAAAAAAGGAATACAGTATAACATTGAAAAAAGCCTTTGAAAATATAAGTCCTTTTGAAAATTCAGAAGAATTTTCACTTAAAATAAAATCATTGGAAAAGGAAACAACATACGATCCCTGCATACTTCTTGAGGAGGAAAATTTCTTATCTCAGAACAATACCCTTACCACAGTTTATAAAATAAAAGCATACAATAAATTTTAAACAGGAGGCAGAAATGGATACAAATTCAAATATAAATTCTGAAAATACATATTCACAAAGCAATAATGAATTTGTAGAGGATTTAAGCGCTCAGCTTCAAAGACAAAGCAGAAGATACTCAAAACCTTTTGATGAAGAAAGGCAGGCGGGTATTAAATGATTTCAGCTTCTATGAGATATAAAAACTTTACCTGGCATCATAATCCTAAAGCACTGAAAATAAAGAACAATAAAAAAACAATTAGCCTCAGCTATCCGTATTCATATACGGAGGCTGAGGAGATGTTCAATGAAAAAGCTGTAATTGAAGGTGAGGGAGAACTGTATGGCGAAGACTGCATTAAACAGTTCAACAGTCTATGCAGGCTTTTCTCATCAAAAAACAAGGGAATACTTTCAATCGGAGGTATTCCCTCCCTTGAAGCTTATTTTACAAAGCTTGAGCTTTTATGCGAGCCGAAAAACAATATTTTATCATACAGCTTTCAGTTTACGGAGTGTTCTTCAAAGGAGAAAAAAGATACAGTCGCAAATTATTATATTGCGCAAATCGAGGAAACACTTTGGGATATTTCATATAAGTGCAATATCCCGATTGAAACTCTTGCAAAGCTAAATTCCCATTATAAACGCCCTGACAGCGTTAAGGAAGGCGACAGGGTGGTTTTATGTTAAAATTCAGGGCCTTTGATTTTGAGAATAAAGAAATTTTACTTCCCGATTTTTTAGAATTTGAGCTTCAAAAAGAAGAGAATGTTCCTGCCGATTACTTAGAGGTTAAATTTAGAAGCTTTAAAAATGCCGAAAATATAAATTATATAAGACTTTTTAATAATAATATACTTGTTTTTTTCGGCATATGCGATGAAATTTTATTTTCAAAGGATTCATCGGGAGCGTTCGTTACCCTTTATTTCAGAAATAAAATGGCTCTTTTAATTGATAACGAGGCTTTGCCTCATGAATTTAATAACGCGACCGCAAGAGTTCTTTTTGACAAATATATAAAACAGCTTGGATTTAAAAATTTTATAGCTGATGACAGAGCTTTAACAGGAAAATTTATTGTTGAAAAGGGTGAAAGCATATATGACGCTCTTTATAATTTTAGTAAGCTGAATTATTCATCTGCACCTTATTTGTCTGATGAAGATACAATATCATTTATTAATAACAATAAAAATGATTTATATACTTTGTTTTCAGACACAGAAAATTCGGATTATCAATACAGAAAGATTGAATGTTCAAAATTCCCTTATAAGCTGATTTCAAAAATAAATGTTAAAACCTCTGCAAGCGATTATTATAAAACGGATGTAAAAAATGACTTTGCTTTGGAAAAGGGTATTGTAAGAGAAAGATATTTAGACGCCTGCAATTTAGTTACGTCAATGTCATCTGCTCAGAAGATGATTAACAACAGCAACAATGAATTTGAGGAATACAGGCTTTACTTTAACAGTTTGATTTTTAATTCTGTTTACGAAAAATGTTCAATAATCGATTATTATCTCGGCAATATTGAAAATCTATATATTTCAAAAATTATTGTCGGTTCTGATATGAACGGATATTATTCAAAAATAACTCTGAAAAAGGAGGAACGGTATGTGGTTGCTTGATTATATAACAGAAAATAAAAACAATAAAAAATCCGCTGAAAGCGGAAAGGTAACATATTCTGACAGTGAAGATATGGGAGTTATATCCTCCAATATGTTTCAGTCATTAAAACAGGTTTTTCCTTACGGAGTAATAAGCGTTCTGCCTGAGGGTGAAAACGCAGTTGTTTTGCCTTTAAAGGACGGCAGGCTCTGTTTAGGGACTGTGTCCGAAAACATAGGTCTGGAACCGGGTGAGCTTTATCTTTATTCAAAGGGCGGGGCCAGCATATATCTTTCCAACGACGGCAAGGTTTACATAAACGGAGAGGAGATATAATGGACGCAAAAATTGTGAACAGGGATATTGCTATAGATAATATAGGAAACTATAAAATGACTGACGGTTTTGATGAAATTATCCAACAAATAATTATAAATATGTCAGTGCCGAAAGGAAAATTTATTTATGACAGGAACTTAGGTTCATATTGCAGAGATTGCAAGGATATCAACGATTTAAAAACGATTGAAATGCTTATTAATGAAAGCCTTGTTAATATGTATGATGTTTATGTAAAGGTGACAAAGGCTAAAATGTTTTCAAATAATTTAAGACTGAATTTAAATATTTCATATAAAGAATTAAGTGCAGATAAAGAGGTGATAATTTATGATTACATATGATGAAATTTATAAAAGAATGTTAGATGATTATTACACCCGGACAAATTTTTATCCCTCGGAATCATCAGATATTGCAATAAGGCTTAAAGTTCTTGCCGGAGAAATATTTTCCGCCTATATGAATTTAGAGTTTATTAAAAAGCAAATGTTTCTGACTACTGCAACAGGAGAGTATATTGATTACCATGCAAGTCAAAGAGGCTTAATAAGAAAAAGCGGAACTAAAGCAACGGGAACAGTAGATTTCAGAACATCAGCACCTGCACAAAGCTCAATATTTATTCCCAAGGGTACAATAGTTTCGACTGCCGGAGAAGATCCTGTCCTTTTTGAAACATCGTCTGATACCACTCTTTTATCAGGTCAGTCAAGAGTCACCTCAAACTGCACAGCACTTAAGGAAGGCAGCAGCGGTAATATCAGGGTGAATTCAATCAGCGTTATAGTTACACCTATAAGCGGTATTACGTCTGTTTTAAATACACTTGCATTTACCGGAGGAGCAGATGAGGAAAATGATGAAGAATTTAAGCAGAGAATAGAAGAATCTATTATAAATGTGTCAAACGGGGCAAATTCCGCTTATTACCGAAAACTTGCCTTAAGCGTTGAAGGCGTAGAGGGAGTCGGAATAATTCCTAAAAACAGAGGGGTAGGAACTGTCGATATTTTTATCTGCGCAAAGGGTGCTGTGGCAAATTCAGCATTAGTACAAAAGGTACAAAGCCTGATTAATGAATATAAAGAGATTAATACCGACGTATTAGTTAAAAGCGCAAGCGTATGGAATTTTCCTTTATCTCTTTCTGTTTCCGTTAAGCCGGGGTATGACTTTAATACGGTAAAAACGAATCTTACAGCTAATCTGAGAGAGTTTGTTTCATCGCTGGGAGTTGGGAAAAGCGTTTACGAGGCAGATATTGCAGATGTTATATATCATACCGACGGAGTAGACAGGTATTTTCTGTCTTTTTCAGACAGTACGGTTTCTCAGGACCAGTTTGCTAACCTGACAACGGTAACTATTACGGAAAGGAGCAGCTAATGTCAGTTATAAGTTCTTTAATTAAAGTTCTTACACCTCTTAATATTTATAATATTACCTACGGTACAAATATATATAATGAACTCAATGTGTATGCAAAGGAGCTGGACAGATTAAATCTTGAAATAGATACTCTTTTAAGGGAAGCCTTTGTTTATACGGCGGAAAGTTACGGACTTGCAAATATTGAAAAGATATATACTGCTGAGGATACATTAAATACCGCACAGACAAGGCGTGAAAAAATACTTGAAAGACTGAGCATTAATGACAATTATTTTACATTAAAGGATATGGAAAAATCCTTGTTGAGCTTGGGAGTTAAAAAGTATAGAATAATTGAATATCCCTCAAAATGTCTGATCGTGTTTGAAATTTCGGGTAAATATACAGATGCACAAATAAATTTCATTAGAGCAGAAATTCAAAAACTTGCTCCTGTTACTTTTGAAGTTGAAATTTACTTCGGAGGATTAAGCTGGAGCGAATTTGAGAGTAAAGACTTAAATTTCAGCAATATGGAGCTACAAAATTTATCCTGGGAACAAATTGATAAATTAGAATAAAGAAAGGAAGCTAAAATGTCATCAACAAACAAAACAACCAATCTTAAACTAAACAGCTGGATTTCATCCGATAAACCGAAACGTGTGGATTTTGTGGAGGATAATACTATAATTGATGAAAAGCTGGGAGGACATATACTTAATACAAATATTCACTTAACAACACAGGAAAGAGAAAAGCTCAACTCTATGGTCTATGCAACAAGCTATTCGGGAACAGGTACGCAGAGCCGCAGTTTTAATTTAACATTTGCTCCGTCGTTCGTTGTTGTTTTTAAAAGATATGACAGCTTTAACAGCTATGTTTCAAGCGGTAATTATACAAAGATAAACGGAGCTTTTTTCTCGACAAAAGAAACTGCAGATGACTGCGGAAGTATAAGCGGTACATCTATTACAGTCAAGCAAAGCACTTCGGCATCGGACGGTATATTTTATAATCTTAATGAGCAGTACGGACAGTATGTAATAGTCGCTTTTAGGTGAAATTTGTAATAATTACTCATATTTTGCTATTTACAAAAAGGTGTTTGCCTGTTAAAATTATTGTGAGGTGACTTGATTAATGGGTAAAAAAGTATTTTCAGCCGTATTAGTTTTTTTAATGCTGTGTCTGAGCTTAGCAGTATGCGGATGTGATGCGTCTGCACCCACAAATGATACAGCTTCGGTTATTGATGAAGAATACGGTATTGATGTATTAATGGACAATTTTATAGACGCAATAAACAGGCACGACGAGGAACAATATAACAGTTTAATAACAGACAAAATGAAATCCTCAAATAATGATATCAACACATACTTTAACAAAATAAGCGGATTTTCAGTAGAAACAATAGCATATGACGGAAGAACTCAGGATGGAGAAAAATTAAATATACTTATCCACTATCATGTAGCATTCTCCGATGAATATAAAGGCACTCAGTACAAAGTGGGTGAAAACAATGTATCAAATACTTTTACGTTTGTAAAAGAGGGATATAACTACAAGATAGACTCAATCAACTATTACAAATAAAGATATTAATACTAAAATAATAAAAACATAAAAAGGAGTCTTGATTTTAAAAAATCAGGGCTCCTTTTTAAACTGTATTTTTACAAAGGCAGAGAAAACGCTCCGATTGATTATCGGAGCATTTTTCTATCTGTATCTGTTTCTATTATTCTTGTTTTTCGGAAGAATTATATCCGCCGTATCATCAATACGATTTCTGCTTGTTAACTTTTTAGATTTTCTTTTGCTGATTGAAAATCCGTCATCATAATCATTTTTTGCCTTATATGATGAGCGGCTGTTTGTTCTTTTAGCAGAAGAATTATGAGCGCCTGAACTGCCTGCATAAGCAAGTTTTTTCTTATTGTTCAAATAAGTTATAGTTGCATAAGCAATTCCGATAATAGATAATATGACTAATACAGCGCCTAATATAAGCATCCAGAGTCCGTTATCAGAAGAACTGTTGTTTTTCTTAATAAAGTTAAAGTCGTCACCGTCATCGGTATTCTCTGCATTTTGAAGACTTAACGCAATTGAATTCCAATCGCTGTCCGAAAGTTCAGGGTCGTCAACACTATTGTCTGTTTTATATAAATTTACTTCTGAAGGTGTTTGATAGTCGCCTGAGTTATAGTTATAGTCTGAATTTTCATCATAGTTTGAATTTTCATCATAGTTTGAATTTTCGTCATAAGAATTATTGTAGTCATATGAATTGTAATCCTCATATGAATTATTATCTTCATAAGAACCATAACCGTCATAGTTATTGTTATCGTTATTGCCATAATCGGTATTTCCGTCATCGGAATTATCAGAGACAACGCTGTCTGAATCAGAACTTCCGTAATCTGAATAATCATCATAAGAGTTATCATCGCTTACGTTGCCGTCATTGTAATCAGTCTGCGTGTCGTTATTATCATTGTTATCAATATCGCCGGTCGTATTATCATAACCGGGGTCAACCTGAGAAACATCTGAATTAACATCATCGCTGTATAAATCGTCTTCTTCAGCATACGCTGTGAACGAAAATACTGACAGGCAAATTATTAAAAAAAGGGCAAAAGTTTTAATTTTTGATGTTTGTTTCATAAAAGCACCCCTTTAAGAACTTTACAGCAAAATATATGCTTTATATAGTATAACATATATTTTTTTATTTTAAAAGAGTTTTTTGAAAAAATAAAGCCGCTTTAAAAGCGGCTTTAAAATTCTGTTGAATTATGCTTCGTCCTGAGTTGAAGCGTTTGTTGTTGGTTCAACGGGAACAAAGAACATATCAGGTGAATAGCGGTTGATCTGAGACTCATTTTTTTCTATCTTAAGATTTTTTGCTACCTCTTCAATATAATCGTTAAATTCGTCACGCTTTATATAACTGAGAACATCAGAACGGTTTGTATCTTTTGAAAGATATTCATCTGCTATCTTGCTTGCGGAACCCTTGTAAATCAAGTAAAGAACTGCTGTATCACCGTCGCCAACCTGAAGGGTATCGGCTGTGCCTTCTTTCATTTCTTTAAGCTTTCCTTTTATCTCGTCACCGATTGAACTGTTTTCAAGGTCTTCTGTACCTGACTGTGACGGATCGCTTGTAATTTCATTTGCTTCCATATATGTTTTTAATACATTATCAAAGGTTTTTCCTGATTTAATGTCATCTACATAACCTTCAAGTTCATCTTCAATTTTTTTCTTTTCATCATCGGATAAAGCAGTATTTGTTGAGTTGCCGTCATCATTTGTGTCTGTTGTGTAAAGGTTAACTGAGAAGAAACTGTAGTCTGTATAGTTTTCATTAAAATAGTCCTTAATTTCATCGTCAGAAACTTCTTTAACGCCGCCTTTTCCGTAAATACCTTCATACAAAGCTGATTCTTTTGCCATTGCTGCGTAAGATGAAATATAAAAGCTGTCAAAAGAAATACCGTATGGCTCAAGTTCTGCACTCATTGGGTTAAAGTATCCATATGATGCATAAGAACCTATATCCCATATGTTTTGAGCATTTGATTTTGCTTCGTCTAATGTAGCTGTATCAACGGTTATGTTGTACTTTGCAAGCTCACTGTCTGCTGCAAGAATTCTTCTGGTTATTTTATCAGCCTCATTAAGAATCCAAGTTTTTGCGATTTCAGTCTTACCGTCATCGTCAGTAATTTCTAAGTCCATAAAAGACTTGTCGGAGCTGTAATTCTCATTTTTCTGAGCATAAGACTGAGCCTGATTATATGCTTGATAGAGTGAATAAATATAAACGCCGATAGAAAGCTCATTATCGCCGTATCTGTAACTCCATTCTTTTGAAAGGCTGACCGGTGTACAGCCTGCACTGAGTGCAATCATAACTGCTGCCAAAAGAAAAGCAGCAACTTTTTTAAACGGTTTCATAATTTTTTACCATCCTTTATAGTTTAATATAAGGTACAGAAACTGTGCGTACTTTCTAATTATACACAAACTTTCTGCCAATGTCTATAATTTTATCAAAATTAACTTAAATTAAATTGAAAAATTACTGTGAAATTTGTAATATTTCTTTCAAAGAACTTAAAGTATCAAAATTTTTGTCGAATTTTATCGCAATATAGGGTTTTGTGCCTGCGTTGATCATACATTTTCTTTTGTATCTTGATAAAAGTTCTGACGTTAACTCACTTTTTATATCCTTAACATACAACAGAATTGTGACGTTATTTTGTTTTATTTCTGAAATTCCTAAGTTTTGCGCTTTATTCCTGATTTCTGCAATATCAATTAATCCAAAAACAGACTGAGGAATTTTGCCAAAACGGTCAAGAAGCTCGTCTTTAACGTCGGCACTGTCCTCATCTGTACGGATATCGGCAATTCTTCTGTAAATATCGAGTCTTTGAGATAGGTTAGAAATATAATCTTCGGGAATATGAGCCTGAACCTGAACGTCTATAAGACAGTCGTTATCTTTATTTTGGGGTATTTCTCCTTTTTCTTCGGATACAGCCTCATCCAAAAGTTTTAAATACATATCGTATCCTACGTCTTCCATATGGCCGTGCTGCTGGGCGCCCAGAATATTGCCTGCTCCTCTTAACTCAAGGTCACGCATTGCAATTTTAAAGCCTGAGCCAAATTCCGTAAACTCTCTTATGGCGGTCAAACGCTTTTGAGAAATATCGGAAAGAACCTTTCCGGGATTGAATGTAAAGTAAGCATAAGCCCTTCTGGAACTTCTGCCCACACGTCCTCTTATCTGATGAAGCTGAGAAAGTCCCATATGATCGGCATTTTCAATGATAAGGGTGTTTGTATTAGGCAAATCTACGCCCGTTTCTATAATTGTGGTACAGACAAGCAGGTTTATTTCCTGATTAAGCATTTTCTCCCATACTTCTGAAAGCTCTTTTTCATTCATTTTTCCGTGAGCGACTGCAATTTTTGCCTCCGGAATCATAGCCTCCAGTTTTACTGCTTTGTCAAGTATTGTTTCAACCTTGTTGTATAAGTAGAATACCTGACCGCCTCGGCGGATTTCTTTTCTTATGGCTTCTGCAATAATACCGTTGTCGTGTTCAAGAACATATGTCTGGACAGGGTGGCGGTTTTGGGGTGCTTCTTCAAGTACGGACATATCTCTTATTCCGCTCATAGCCATATTTAGGGTACGGGGGATAGGCGTAGCAGAAAGTGTAAGAATATCAACATTTTTGCAAAGCTCTTTAAAGCGTTCTTTTTGTGCAACTCCGAAACGCTGTTCCTCGTCAATAATTGCAAGGCCTAAATCGTGAAATACAACATCCTTCTGAACAAGTCTGTGTGTACCTACAACGATATCTATTTCTCCTCTTGAAAGTCTTTTTATAATTTCTTTTTGCTGTTTTGGGGTTTTAAATCTTGATAAAAGCTCAATTCTTACCGGATAATCTTCAAATCTTCTGACAATGGTCTGATAATGCTGCCATGCAAGAATTGTTGTAGGACAGAGAAGAGCGCACTGCTTTGAGTCGGAAACACATTTAAAGGCGGCTCTTAATGCGACCTCTGTTTTACCAAAGCCTACATCTCCGCATAGAAGTCTGTCCATAGGCGATACTTTTTCCATATCGGACTTTATTTCATCGCAGCATCTAAGCTGGTCCTGAGTTTCTTCAAATTCAAACCGGCTTTCAAAATCACGCTGCCATTCATTATCCCGTGAAAAGGCATATCCCTTTGTTTTGATACGCTGAGAATAAAGGGCAATAAGCTCTTTTGCCATATTTTTAACGGAACTTTTAACTCTTGCCTTGGCTTTACTCCAGTCAGAGCCTCCCAATCTGCTTAGCTTAACAGTTGAGTTTTCTCTGGGCCCTATATATTTAGCAACCATATCAAGCTGTGTTACGGGAACATAAAGTACGTCCTGTTTTGCATATTCAATTCTGATGTAATCTTTAACAACGCCGTGAACGTCAATTTTTTTAATTCCGCCGAATATACCTATACCGTGTGTTGAGTGGACAACATAATCACCGACCGATAAATCCGAAAGAGAGTAGATTTCCTTTGCATTTTTGGAAGTTTTCTTCTTTTTGGCCTTTGGTGCAGGCTGACTTAAACCATGACTAAATAAATAAAAGTTTGATGACGGAAATTCAAAACCGCTGCTTAAAGCTCCCGGCATAACATAAATTGAGCCTTTTTGGATTTTATCAATATCATTTACAAAAGCATTTGGAAATCCTTTTTCAAGCAGATTATCTGAGGTATATTTTGCAGATTTATCTGTTCCCGATAATACTACGACCGTACTGTTTTTTAAATCAATTCCTTCTAAATCTTCAATCAATACCGAAATTGAGCCGTTCCAGAGTGGTAATTGCTTAAAGTTAAAGTTTAAAAGTTCCGTCAGCTTAAAATCGAAGTTTCCGTGTGCAAAGTTTTCAAGGCAGATAAGCATTTCATTTTCAAAAAATTCAGTTGCCTCTTTAAAGGTTATGTTATATGTGTCAAAGCCTCTGCATAAAATTCCCTCTTCAAAAAAGTCGGTAAGCATTTCTTTTTGCAGAAATTCATAGGATTTTGCTCTGTCCTTTATTTTTTGATATTCGCACAAAAATACTAAAGAGCCTTCTTCAAAATAATCAAACAGGGCAGCAGGTCTGCTGTAAATTACGGGGATAAATTTATCCATATTTCCCATATGCAGTCCGCTTCTGATTTTATCGGCTTCCAAGTTTAAAATTTCTTTAGCCTTTTGAGCATTTTTGCCTTTCAGATATGAGGCCTTTTTCATTATTTTATCGGCTAATTCTTCATTATCTTCAACTAAAATTTCAGTAGAGGGTGTAAGAATAATTTCATCTGCTTTTTCATATCTTCTTTGAGTTTCAAGCTCAAAGTAGTTTATATCTGTGATTTCATCGCCCCAAAGCTCAACACGGACAGGATTTTTTCCATCAGGCATAAAAAAGTCAAGTATTCCGCCTCTTACGGCAAACTGACCTTGCCCGTCAACCTGGTCAAATCGTTTGTAACCCATAAGCGTTAAGGCGCTTATACAATTATCAAGAGAGATGCATTGTCCCACTTTCAGCTTCAAAACCGATTTTTTAAGAATTTCAGGCGGAATCGTATACTGCATTGCAGCATCAATACATGAAATTATAACATCATAATCTCCGTCAAGGATTTTTAACAGTACGTTAAGACGCTGATGCTCATAATCCATAGATTTTCCTTCTATGTCTCTGAAACTGAAATCCTTAACTGTGTAAACAAATGCCTTTTTGCCCATACAGCATAAATCGTTGCATAAACTTTGAGCCTCCTGCTCATCTCCGGCAATACAAAAGGCTCTGACACCTTGTAAATGACAGAGCGTGTTTATCATATTTGCTTTGTTAATTCCCGTAACACCTGTTGCACAAACCGAACAATGGGGTTTAAGGGACTTTTGCACCATACCAAATTCCTTGGTATTTTGCAGTGCGTTTACAATAAAATTCATTTTTTCTCCTTGAAAAAATATTAAAAAATATTTAATTAAATAAATTCATTGCCTTTGTAATATCACCGTTTATTATATGCTCTATGGCGGTATTTGCATTATCTGCCATTTGTTCAATAACTTTTAATTCTTTATCAGAAAATTTAGACAATACCCAGTCAGCAAGCTCCCAATGAGGATTTGGCTTTGCGCCGATCCCTATTTTAATTCTGGGGAAAGCATCGCTTCCTGACAGATAAATGATACTTCTCATACCTTTTTGACCGCCGTCACTTCCTTTTGAACGGATACGCATTTTTCCTACATCAAGAGAAATATCATCAAAAATAACAATAACCTGTTCAGGTTTAAGTTTATAAAAGTTCATAGCTTCAACAACAGCCTGACCGCTGTTATTCATATATGTTGCGGGCTTCATAAAAAGAACCTTTTTTCCGTTTATATTACATTCGCCGACAGTTGACTTGAATTTGATTCTGTTTATCTTAAAATTCCTTTTTTCGGCAATATAGTCAACAGCGATAAAGCCGGTGTTATGTCTTGTGATTTCGTATTTTCTGTCGGGATTTCCAAGACCAACTATCATAAAATCTATGCTGCTGCTGAATTTATTTTTTAAAAACATTATATCATCCCGTTTCGGCTGTTTTTAAGATAATTTTTCAGAATCTTATATTTTGCAAGTGAAATATGACGGAGTTTTTACGCTCCGCCTTCGTTTATAGTAAAGTTATAGTTGCAAAAACAAAAGTTTTGGTCGAGCTTTTTCAAAAGCTCGTGGGGTCAAGGGGTGAAACCCCTTGTCGCCGCTGTGCGGCGAAATTCCTAAATAAATATAAAATATATGAATAATATATGAATAAAAAAGAAAAGCATTTTTTTAAAAATAGCTTTTGGCGGAGTTTTTACGCTCCGCCTCTGTTAATTACTAAATATCGACTGACCAGGTGATTAGTATAATAATATTTATATTTATAGTCATTTATAGTTTTAGTTTGTCTTATGTATACTTTTTATATCCAATAATTTATTAAATAGCAATAACTTACAATTAACCATTAACTGAATGCAGGTGAAAACGGCTTGTCATTGTAAATTCTTGCAATAGCCTCTGCAAATGTAGGAGCTATCGGGAGAATTGTAAACTTATCAATCATTTTATCTTCTGCAACAGGAACAGTATCAAGGAGAATAACCTCTTTAATTACGCTGTTCTTGATTCTTTCAATAGCAGGTCCGGAAAGAACACCGTGAGTAGCACAAGCGTAAACTTCGGTAGCGCCGCCTCTTTCAATAATTGCAGCAGCACCGTTGCAAAGCGTACCGGCTGTATCAATCATATCGTCAAGCAAAATAACTTTTTTTCCTTTTACTTCGCCAATTATGTTCATAACCTCGGAAACATTTGCTCTTGGTCTTCTCTTATCGATAATTGCAAGAGATGTGCCGATTTTAGATGCAAAGTTTCTTGCTCTTGTAACAGAACCTAAGTCGGGGGATACTACAACATATTCGTCAGGATTTTTAGAAACTTTTTCTTTCATATGATTAGCTAAAATATCAGCTCCGTGAAGGTGGTCAACAGGAATGTTAAAAAAGCCCTGTATCTGATTAGCGTGTAAATCCATTGTCAGTACACGGTCTGCGCCTGCCGTTGTAATAAGGTCAGCGCAAAGCTTTGCCGAAATTGGATCTCTCGGTTTTGCTTTTCTGTCCTGTCTTGCATAACCGAAGTAAGGCATAACAGCGGTAATTCTTGCGGCTGAAGCACGCTTCATAGCGTCAATCATAATGAGCATTTCCATTAAATTGTCATTAACGGGAGTGCATGTTGACTGAACGATAAAGCAGTCGCTTCCTCTGACTGACTCGTGGATGGAAACAGCAATTTCGCCATCGCTGAATTTAGCACAATCGCTTTTTCCTAAAGGCAGCCCTAAGCAACCGGCAATTCCTTGAGCAACATTTACATTTGATGTGCCTGAAAAAATTTTGATGTCTTTTCCGTGAAAGTTCATTTTACTTCTCCTTTGCTTTATGGTATCTATGTAACTTTTTAATTAACTATAATAAAAACTGATAATTAAATATTAAGAGTACATTTATAACCTTTTTCCGTTGCGATCTGATTAAGTTCTTCAAGCTGAGAGGGGTCATTTGCACCTAATACGGTATCACTGCTTTTTGCTGTAAAAGCACCGACCTTTTGTCCCTGTTCCAAAAGAAGCTTTAAAGCGTCAGGCAGATAATATTCCTTTGCTTTGTTATTTGATTTTATTCTATCAAGTACAGAGAGTAAATCTTCCGTTTCAAACCAAAAACCGCCTGAATTTACTTCATCAATTTTTAAAGTATTTTCGTCGGCGTCTTTCTGCTCAACAATCGCTTTTACATTTCCTTTTTCATCACGGACGATCCGCCCGTAGCCCGCAGGGTCAGAAACCTTTGCGGAAATAACGGTAGCACTGCAATTCTGAGATTTATGATATTCATAAGAACTTTTAATTGTTTCTGTATCCATAAAAGGAGCGTCGCCGTTTAAGATAATAACGCTTCCTTTGTTTTCCGTTAAAAACTTTTTAGCCTGCATAACAGCGTGTCCTGTTCCAAGGCGTTCCGCCTGATAAACAGTAGAAACATCAAATGGCAGAGAACGTACAAATTCATCAATAAATTCCCTTTTATAGCCTTTTACAAGGCAAATATTATCTACATCTGCGTCCTTTAAAGAACCTAAGACCCACTGGAGCATCGGCTTACCCAAAACATTTGAAAGTGGTTTAGGCATATCTGACAACATTCTTTTGCCTTCTCCGCCGGCAAGTACAACCGCACAAGTATTCATATAAATACACCTTTCGTTTGCACAATAATAGATATTACTATTATCGCATAAATAATTATTTTTTCAAGCAAAAATACCAAACTTTTAAGAAGTTTCCGCAATTTTAACGAATTATACAATATATTCACAGAAACCTCTAAACTTTTTATAAGAAAAAATATTGAAAAAAATATGGAATTTTTCTCCTTTATTTGTTATAATAACAAAAGGCTTGAAATGTGAGCGTATTACTATATTATGTGTTTTATACGCCCAAGTTCAATAATTTTTTAGGAGGTTATTCCACAATGAGCCATAAGTATGTTTACCTTTTCTCAGAGGGAAATGAGAACATGAGAGAGCTCTTAGGCGGTAAAGGTGCTAACCTTGCTCAGATGACAAGTTTAGGTATGCCTGTACCACAGGGCTTCACAATTACGACAGAGGCTTGTACTCGCTATTATGAGGACGGCAGAAAGATCGCTCCGGAAATTGAAGAAGAAATTTATGAGTATCTTGCAAAGATTGAAGAAATCAACGGAAAAAAATTCGGTGATACAAAAAATCCACTTTTAGTATCAGTACGTTCAGGTGCAAGAGCTTCAATGCCCGGTATGATGGATACGATCCTCAACCTCGGTCTTAATGATGATGTTGCCGCAGGTATGATCGCAGGCAACCCAGACCCTAAATTTGAAAGATTTGTTTACGACTCATATCGTCGTTTTATTCAGATGTTCTCTGACGTTGTTATGGAAATTTCAAAGAAAACATTTGAAGTTATTATTGATGAGGTAAAAGATAAAAAAGGCGTTAAGAACGATATCGATCTTGACACAGAAGATATGAAAGAGCTTGTAAAGCGCTTTAAAGAGTATTACAAAGAGCAGAAAGGCGAGGACTTCCCGACTGATCCTAAGGCTCAGATGATGGCAGCCGTTAAGGCTGTATTCCGTTCATGGGATAACCCGAGAGCTAACGTATACCGTCAAATGAACGATATTCCTTATTCATGGGGTACTGCTGTAAATGTTCAGCCGATGGTATTCGGTAACTTAAATGAAAATTCAGGTACAGGCGTTGCATTTACCCGTGACCCTGCAACAGGTGAAAAAGGCTTGTTCGGTGAATATCTTATCAACGCACAGGGTGAAGACGTTGTTGCCGGCGTAAGAACACCAAGCCATATTTCACAGCTTGAAAAAGATATGCCAGAGGTATTTAAGCAGTTCGTTGAAATTTCAACAAACCTTGAAAATCACTACAGAGATATGCAGGATATGGAGTTTACTATTGAAAATGGCAAGCTTTATATGCTCCAGACAAGAAACGGTAAGAGAACTGCGGCCGCTGCTCTTAAAATTGCCGTTGACCTTGTTGACGAAGGTATGATTACAGAAGAAGAAGCTGTTTTGAGAGTTGAGCCTAACCAGCTTGACGCTTTATTACACCCACAGTTTGACGCTAAAGCTCTTAAAGCTGCAACACCAATCGGAAAAGGACTTGCTGCTTCTCCGGGCGCTGCCTGCGGTAAAGTAGTATTCTCTGCTGAAGATGCTAAATCATGGGCTGAAAAAGGCGAAAAGGTTGTTCTTGTTCGTCTTGAAACTTCACCTGAGGATATTGAAGGTATGGTTGCTGCTGAGGGTATCTTAACAGCAAGAGGCGGTATGACTTCTCACGCTGCCGTTGTTGCTCGTGGTATGGGTACTTGCTGTGTATCAGGCTGCGGTGATATCATATTTGACGAGGCTAATAAAACATTTACACTGGGCGGTAAAACATACCACGAGGGCGATTATATTTCTCTTAATGGTTCAACAGGCGATATCTACGGTGAAGCTATTGCAACAACAGAAGCTGCTATCGTAGGCGACTTTGACAGATTTATGTCATGGGCTGACAGAGAGAGAAAACTCCTTGTAAGAACAAACGCTGATAACCCGAGAGACGCCGCTCAGGCTGTTAAATTCGGTGCTGAGGGTATCGGTCTTTGCCGTACAGAGCATATGTTCTTTGAAGGCGACAGAATTAAAGCTATCCGTGAAATGATAGTTTCCGATACTAAGGAAGAAAGAGAAAATGCTCTTGCCAAAATTCTTCCTTATCAGCAGGGTGACTTTGAGGAAATGTACAGAGTTCTCGAAGGCAGACCAATGACAGTTCGTTTCTTAGACCCACCGCTTCACGAATTCGTTCCTACTAAGGAAGAAGATATTGTTGAGCTTGCTAAGGAAATGAATATTTCAGTTGACCACTTAAAAACAGTTATTGACGGACTTCACGAGTTTAACCCAATGATGGGTCACCGTGGCTGCCGTCTTGCAGTAACTTATCCTGAAATTGCAGAAATGCAGACAAAGGCTGTTATTCAGGCTGCTATTAATGTTAATAAGGAACACCCTGAATACAACATCGTTCCTGAAATTATGATTCCTCTTGTTGGCGAAGTTAAAGAACTTAAATTTGTCAAGGATTTTGTAGTTGCTACTGCTGACAAGCTTATAACTGATGCAGGCGTAGATATGGAATACCATGTAGGTACAATGATTGAAATTCCTCGTGCTGCTCTTACAGCAGGCGAAATTGCCAAAGAAGCTGAGTTCTTCTCATTCGGTACTAACGACCTTACTCAGATGACATTCGGCTTCAGCCGTGATGACGCAGGTAAGTTCTTAAATGCTTATTATGAGAATAAGATTTATGAGTCAGATCCGTTTGCTAAGCTTGACCAGACCGGCGTTGGCAAGCTTGTAAAAATGGCTTGTGAAGACGGTCGTGCTACTCGTCCTGACATTAAGCTCGGTATCTGCGGAGAACATGGCGGTAACCCACCGACAGTTGAGTTCTGCCATAACATCGGCTTAACTTATGTATCCTGCTCACCGTTCCGTGTGCCAATCGCAAGATTAGCTGCTGCACAGGCTGCAATCAAAGAGAAAAACGCATAATTATCGGTTACTGTTATTTAGAAATATATAAACAAACTTCAAGCCCTGCCTGATTTCAGGCAGGGCTTTTTGTGTGTAAATAACAGGATAATATAATCAGTTTTTATTTAATTCCTCATTAACCTTTTTAGCTTGTATTTTCATTGTAATTATACTAATGGAATAAAGAACTGCATACACAATTACAAATACGGGCAAAATCCCTATTAATATAGAAAAGAAATTGTTGCCGTATCCGCATAATGTACTTGCACCCACTGCTATTGCTAAGCAACACACACAATGTAAAACTGTTGAAACCGGCAAATTGAATTTGCCAAAGTGAAAAATAAGTCCCGAAACAAGACCCATCAGCGCAGAAGCAACTGCCCAAATAATAATTCCCAGTATTGTATCGTTATATCCGCCCATAAGTGTTATACAGGTGAGAGCAATAGGTATTCCGATACCAATGCCTGTTATTAAAAATTCAACTAATGATAAAAATATGTTTTTGTCTTTCATAGTAAGCCCTCCTTAAATTTGACTTTTAAATTCTCTAAAATATTTTCTTGATATTGTAAGTATTTCTTTTCTGTTCCTTAACCTCAAACTGTAGTTACCGCTAAATTCAGCCTGTACTGATTTTACATAATCGATGTTTACAATTACACTTTTATTAATTTGTGCAAATTGAAATTGTGCAAGCTTTTCTTTTAGTTCGTAAAGTTTTAATTTTGTAGAATAGGTATTGTTTTCAGTAAAAGCATTTACTTTGTTATTATAAGCTTCAAAGTAAACAATTTCTTTGATGTCTACAAGATTTTGCTCATCATCACTTTGGAGAAAAAGCTTTTTGCTTGTGTTTTTGTTTTTGAGAAGTTGCAGTATAGTTTCAACCTCATCGCTTGCTATGTCGCCTTTGATAATAACTTCAGCTTCTTCAAGATTTTCAGAAATCAGTGTTATTTTCAAATTATCACTTCCTTTGTTTGTTCTTAAGAACTGACATTATTATATATCAGTATAAAAAGTTTGTCATTAAATTTTATGTAAGCAGTAGTTTTTGTTAAGTAAGAAGTCAAAATTCGGTGGTAAAACACACTGACTAAAAGAAAAACCGCTCAAAAATTATGAGCGGTTTTGATATAAGAGTTTTAAATTACAAATAAAAATATTGTTCCTATAAAAATACTGATTAAAGCACCGGCTAAAACATCTCTAAAAAAGTGAACGCCTGCTAAAAATCGTGATAAGCCTATCATTACGGAAAAAATTAAAAATAAAATTCCCAGTAGTTTATTCACATATAAAAAAGTCATAGCAATTATAAAAACGCTTGCAGTATGACGGCTGGGAAATGAAAGACCCTTTGTTGTCTTTTTCATTAATGGTTCAATATTGAGGACTTCATACGGTCGTTTAAAATTAAAATACTTTCTTATAAATGTTACAAACAAAAATGTGAATAGGGGAACAAATAAAACTTTTAAAAATACAATACTGAAAATATCATTATATATTAGTAAAATTATTAATAATAAAAAATAACTGACGGCAACAAAATAGGGTAATATTTTATAAGAGAATTTTAACATAAAAAATATAAATTTATGTCTTTTAAGCCATTTGCATATTTTTCTGTATCTTTTTTCAGTCATTGTACTCACCTCCTAATTTGGGTGAGTAAATTCTACCATATTCTTTTTAAAATTTCAATTGCTGTCAGTTTTATCTATTCTTCCACATTTATATTATATTTTTCAAACCAGTAATCAAGCTGTGCAATATAAGCAAGAATCTGAGGTGCTCTCATAAGCTGACCGTACCAGGGAGAGGAAATTTCATCAGGATTATTTATAATTTCTTTAACACCATTTGCATCAATTATTTCATTTATAAGACTACCCTTTTTGCTTAACGCATTTTTGCAAAGCTTTGTAACAGCCTTCATATAAACAGGGTTGTGGGTTTTCGGATAGGGACTTTTCTTTCTCCAGCAAATTTCTTCAGGTAAAATATCCTCAAAGGCTTTTCTTACAATACCTTTTTCTCTGTTGTTATATGCCTTTAACTCCCACGGCATATTATAAGCATATTCAACAAGTCTGTAATCGCAAAACGGTACTCGAACTTCAAGTCCGCTGTACATAGAACATCTGTCTTTTCTGTCGAGCAGGCATTGCATAAACCAGTAAAAGTTAAGCATAAACATTTCCCTCATTCTTGCGCTCAGCTTTGTATCTGTAGGCAGTTTTTCCGCAAGAGCAATAGTATCAAGATATTTTTGATGTACATATTCTTCTCCTTTTGGAAGAATACCTTTTTTAAGAATATCACGCCTTACCTGCTGAGTCCGTGACCAAGGGAAACACTCTTCAAAGAGAATATCTCTATTATGATACCAAGGGTAACCGCCGAAAAGCTCATCTGCACATTCTCCCGAAAGCGCAACGGTATAATTTTCCTTTACCTTTTTACAAAACAGTAAAAGGGATGAATCAATATCAGCCATACCGGGCAAATCTCTTGCTTCAACAGAGGGGAAAAGTGCCATAGCCAGATCTTCGTTATCAAGAATAACCTCGTGATGAATTGTGTCTGCATTTTTAACCATAAAGTTAATAAATTCCACATCTGCATTAGGCTGAAACAGACTTTTTTCAAAGTATTTCATATTGTCACGGTATTCAACCGAATAGGTGGTGATTCTGTCCTGTTTTGCCTTTTTTCTGTACATAGACGCAGTTTGAACAATTATACTGCTGTCAAGTCCTCCCGATAAAAAGAAACACAGAGGAACATCGCTTACAAGCTGTCTTTCAACGGCGTCGGTAAGCAAAAACCTCGTTTTTTCAATAGTTTGCTTTTCGTTGTCCGTATGTTCTTTTGCAGTGATTTTAAAGTACTTCTTTTTAGTAAAAATACCGTTTTGATATACACCGTATTCCCCGGGCAACAGTTCATTAACTCCCTTAAATATACCGTTTCCAGGAGTTCTTGCAGGACCTAAAAACAGAACTTCGTATAACCCTTCCGTTGTTATTACAGGTTTAACTACATCACTTGCAAGAAGTGCTTTTATTTCCGACGCAAAAAGAAGTCCGTCGTTATATTCATAATAAAATAATGGCTTAACGCCGATTTTATCTCTGCATAAAAACAACTTTTTTTCTTCAATATCATATACTGCGAAAGCATAAATTCCGTTTAATTTTTCAGCACATTGTTCTTTATACTCCACATATGATTTAAGCACAACCTCAGTATCGCTTGTACCGCTGAATTTATATCCCTTTTCCGTTAAGTCGTGTTTTAACTCGCTTGTGTTATAAATCTCGCCGTTATAAACAATGCAATAGGTTTTGCCTTTGTGCTTTGTCATCATAGGCTGTTTGCCGTTTTCTTTGTCAATAACGGTAAGTCTGCGGTGAATGAATGCCGCTTCACGGCGAATATACATTCCGTTTTCATCAGGACCTCGTCTATCTAATGTCTTGCTCATTTTGCTTAGAACTTTTAAGTTTTGCGTCATATCAATATTTTTATCAAGCCAGCCCGCAATTCCACACATAAATTAACCCCCAAGTTTTTTGTTATTATTAGATTTAATTGAATATATAAAACATACCGCTGTTATAACAAGCATAATACTTCCTAAATAAGAGGAGCTTGATATAACAGCGTTTGTTTTTTGAGTTGTAGAGAATACCTCTTCACTGACTGGGAAGAAGCAAAGAATAATGTTAGTAAAAAGTGATGTAAGTATACCCTGAATAATTCTGAATATAAAAAATAATAATTTGTTTATTTTAATATCTTTTAGTCCCTGAAACACCTGAAAATGAACGCAAAGTCCGCCAAATCCCAAAGCAAAGGCTATAATATAAATCGGTGTGTTAACAGATAAATTGCTTGAGGCGGTAGTAACCTCAGTGAGAATATAAAAAGCCTTTAAAGCATTTTGATTTTTAATTACCATTTCACCGAACTCAATAAAAACATTAAAAAACACAACTAAAGCACACATTTCTATAACGCCTCTTGAGGCGTCAGACGCTGATTTTGCAAGGGACTGTGAAAAATCAGCAAGCTTTGGTTTTAAGTAAGTTGTATTTTCTGTGTTTATTTTTCTTTTGTTTCTATTAAATAAACCTATTGAAATTCCTAAAATTAAAACTGATATAACAGAAGCAAAAAGCAAGATAAATCCGATATTTTTATTACGGTAAAGAGATGCACCAACAAATGTTATAAGAAACCCCGGCCCCGAACATACGCAAAAATAAGCCATTTGCTGAGCCTGTTTTTCTGTAATCAGTCCCTTTTCATACAAACTTCTTATCCCTCTTGCGCCAACGGGATAACCTCCAACAAGGCTCATAATTATGGTAGAAGTGCAAATACCGGGCAGATTAAATAAACATCTTATTATTTTACTGAAAGGCTTTTCAAGAAGTGAGCATAATCCTGACTCTATCGTAAAAGAAGATATTACCATAAAGGGGAATAAAGAGGGAACAAGCACTCCTGCGCAAAATTCAAGACCGTCTTTTGCACCTGCCGATGTTTCATCAGGAAAAATAAGTATAAGAATACAAGCTGATACAGCAAAAACGCTTAACAGGATAACTTTTTTTATTTCTGTAATTTTAAAAAATCTCATTGCCTTCACCAATAATATATATGCAATTACTTGCATAAAATTTACAGATAATGGTATTAAACACCAATTTAAAAACGGATAACTTTTTTGCATCCTTTGTATCATACTTTTCAGCCTGTCCTTAAAGGGTGACAGCTCTTTTTCAGTATGCTTCTTGTATGACGCAAAATCTGACGAAAATTTTGTCTTGCGCTCAATTGGTGTTGAGTATAAAAGGGAGAGAACATTTGTGAACAGAAAAAAAGACACAAATCGACTTAATTCAATTAAAAATAAAATACCGCCTCAGTTTATGTCAGGACTTCCTCATCTTGAATTTCTTGGCAATCGTCAGATAACGATAGAGGGTTCAAGGGGAATTTTAAAATATTCAGATAATGTAATAAGAATAAATGCAGGCTCAATGGTAATCAGCTTTAGCGGCAGAAACATGAATGTAAAATGTATTGCGCCCGATTGTACAATGGTTGAAGGTTTTGTCACAAAAATTGAGTTTACAGTTTGAGGTGTAATTATGGTTTTAAGGCTTATAAGATGGTTTAGAGGATATGTGAATTTTATCCTTATCGGGAAATCCCCTGAAAGGTTTATAAATTTATGCAGTTTAAACGGAATAAATCTCTGGAATACAAAACCGACCTCACAGGGACTTAAAAGCTGTATATCGATTTTTGATTATAAATCAATAAGAAAAATCGCTAAAAAATCAAAATCAAGGCTTAAAATAAAATCAAAACGGGGACTTCCGTTTTTTATAATTAAATATAAGGGCAGAGCGGGATTAGGTATAGGCGCAGTATTATTTATATGTCTTATGTTTTTCCTCTCCTCATTTGTATGGTCGGTGAACATAATTGGTGCGGAAAATATAAGCGAGCAGTATATACTGAAAACTCTTGCAGAAAACGGACTTTCTGTGGGAACATATAAAGGCGGTATGAATGTTCAGAAAATTCAGAGAGATATGATAATTGCCATACCGGAAATCGGCTGGATGTCAATAAATATACAGGACAGCAGTGCAAATGTAGAAATTAAAGAAAAAGCCTCAGTTCCAGAAATGAATGATGAAACAGACCCGTGCAATTTAGTTGCAAAAAGCGACGGAGTAATTACAGATTTTGAAATTACAAACGGAAAGGTGGAAATTCTTAGAGGTTCAGCTGTGTCTGAAGGACAGCTCCTCGTTAATTCGGTAGTCGAGGACCAAATGGGAGGAGTTAAATTTACCCATGCAAACGGAAGGGTATATGCTGATGTTATAGCAACAAAAACATTTTCAATGTCAATGAAGACAAAGGTTTTAACTCCCACCGATAACAGAACAAAAAGGTATTCATTAAACTTTTTTAATTTCAATATTCCCATATCCGTAAGCAATTCCGGGTATAATATTTCCGTAAAGCAAAATAACAGTTTCAGAATTGTATCTGAGAAAAACACACTTCCTTTCGGAATAAACGAAGAAACTGAAATTGAATATGAAATAAAAGATGTTGATTTAACGGAAGAACAGGCAAAAACGGCTCTGCTTAAAGAGATGGCGCTTTATGAAATATTCTGCAAGAACGAAAGCAAGGTCAAAGAGCGGGGATTTACGGGAGGAATTGCAGAAAGCAGATATACAATGCACGTAAATTATGTTTTTAATGAAAATATTGCACAGAAACAAAAAATGTATATTTCAAACTGATACAAAAAACTAATTAATTGCAATGAGCAGTCATTTGTGTTAAAATATGAAATATTAAACCTAAATGAGTAGAGGAAACGTAAATGATAATTCTTTGCATAGGAGATGTAGTCGGCAGTATCGGGTGTCAAACAGTAAGAAAGCATCTTCCGTTATATAAAAAAACAAACGGAGTAAATTTAGTTATCTGCAACGGAGAAAATTCGGCAGACGGCAACGGAATTACTCCCTCGTCTGCAAGATACTTATTTGACAGTGGGGTAGATGTTATAACTCTCGGTAATCATGCGTTCCGAAGAAAAGAATTTTATGAAATGCTTGATGAAAACCCGTATATTATAAGACCTGCAAATTTTCCTGAAGGTTCAACGCCGGGCAATGGTATTTGTCAGGTAGATTTGGGAAAGAATATAGTAAGTGTAATAAATATAATGGGAAATGCCTTTATGGATAATAACCTTGAATGTGCGTTTAAAACGGCAGACGAAATGCTTAAAAAGGCAGAGGGAAATATTAAAATAGTTGATTTCCATGCAGAGGCCACAGGTGAAAAGCGGGCTATGGGTTTTTATCTTGACGGAAAGGTTTCAGCAATATTCGGAACACATACTCATGTTCAGACGGCAGATGATCAAATACTTGAAAACGGAACAGGATATATTACCGATGTTGGAATGACAGGAACGGTAAATTCCGTTTTGGGGGTAAAGCCTAAGCTTATTATCGAAAAGCTGAAAACAAAAATGCCTGTAAGATTTGAGCTTGCAGACGGGGAATGTAAATTTGAAGCAGTTGTGTTTGATATTGATGAAAAAACAGGTAAATGCACAGATTGCCGTAGGGTTTCATTAAGATAATTCAGAATGAAGCTTAATAAGACGGCTGAAATTTTATATTAATACCTATTGAAGATTAGTATAAGTTTAAAATTAGTACAAGTGCATATAATTTTTACTTGCAAAATCTTATTATATTAGTTATAATTATTTTATTATATACTGCAAAAGTATGTATATGGCTTTTGTAGAAGGATGTGCTTTAAAAATGATAAACGGACTGACTTTAAAAAATGCAGTTATATCAGGAGCAAATAATATTAACTCACAAAAATTTCATATAAATGACCTTAATATTTTCCCTGTTCCTGACGGCGATACAGGTACAAATATGTCTATGACGACCAATGCTGCTCTGAAAGCTTTGGAAGAAGCAGGCGAAAATCCTACCGTATCGGATGTAGCGCAGACAGTTGCGTCTTCAATGCTAAGAGGAGCAAGAGGCAATTCGGGAGTTATTTTGTCATTGTTATTCAGAGGCTTTGCACAAGGCCTCAAAGATAGGGAAGAAGCTGACGGAAATGACCTTGCTTACGCTTTGGGATTAGGGGTAGATGCGGCTTATAAAGCAGTTATGAAACCTACTGAGGGCACGATCCTGACAGTTGCAAGATTAGCTTATGAGGCAGGAAACACAGCGGCTAAACAGGATTGTTCAGTAACAAATGTTTTTCAGGCTATGAGAGATGCCGCATATAATGCCTTGGAGCAGACTCCCCATCTTTTGCCTGTTCTTAAAAAGGCAGGAGTTGTAGATGCAGGCGGAAAAGGACTTTGCGTTATTTTAGACGGTATGCTTTCCGTAATTAAAGACGGAAAAGTAATTGAATATGTTGACGAAAGCAAATCAGCAGAGTCAGATGATTTCTTTGAAAGTGCGGCCGCACAGTTTGACGACGATATCACTTTTACTTATTGCACAGAGTTTATCGTAGGCAGAGATGCTGAAATTAAAACCGACCCTAACGAATTGAGGCTTTTTCTCGAAACGATCGGCGATTGTGTAGTTGTTGTAAGCGATGAAGAAATCATCAAAGTTCATGTTCATACGGAACAGCCGGGAGACGCTTTAAAAGAGGGCTTAAAATTCGGTCAGCTTTTAACAGTTAAGGTTGAAAATATGAAGGAACAGCATAAAAACGCTAAAAACGATAACGAAAAGGCTAAAGCAGAGAATAAGTTCGCAAAGGTTAAGCTTGATGTTCAGCCTCCCGAAGAAGAAATAGGATTTGTTGCAGTTGCAGCAGGTGACGGCGTTAAAGAACTGTTTATGGATTTAGGCTGTACTCACGTTGTATCAGGCGGTCAAAGTATGAACCCCAGTACAGACGATATTTATGAGGCTGTAATGGCTACGCCTGCTAAAAATGTAATTGTACTTCCCAATAATAAAAATATTATTATGGCGGCAGAGCAGACAATTCCAATGGTAAAGGACAGAAATGTTGTTATTGTTCCTACAAAAACAATTCCTCAGGGGATGAGTGCAATGCTTGCTTTTGACCCCGAAATTTCAGCAGACGGAAATAAACAGCTTATGCTTGCCGCTGCAAAAGAGGTTCAGACAGGTCAGGTTACCTTTGCCGCAAGAGACAGCGAATTTGGCGGCAAAAAGATAAAACAGGGCGAGATCATTGCTCTTGAAAACGGTAAGCTGACTATATGTGAAAAGAGCAAAATTAAAGCGGCAGTTAAGCTTGCAAAAAATCTTGTTAAAAAGGACTCTTCATTTATTACCGTAATTTACGGTGAAGATACAACCGAAGATGAGGCAAAAGAAGTTTATCAGACACTTTCCGATAAATACGGTTCACATGCAGATATTTCATTGGTAGACGGCGGTCAGCCTGTATATTATTTCATTTTAAGCGTTGAATAATCAGAGAAAATAATTAAGGTGGACACAGGCTTCTGTGTCCATTTTCTTTAACAAATGTAAAAATAAGCGTAACAATATAGTAACGAGGTCACTATGGGTTCTCTTTATGCGGTAAATATTGAAACATTAAACGGAATAGGCAAAAAGCGTGCGGAACTTTTTAATAAGTTGGGTATTTTTTCAGTCGGCGATTTAATTGAATTTTACCCCAGAAGATATGAAAACTGGTCTGTAATTACTCCTGTTGAAGAAGCAGAAGATAATCAGACCGTATGTATTCAGGCTACCGTTTCAAGCAATATAAGCTCTGCAAGAACAAAGGGAGGCAAACTTTTAACAAAATTTTCTGCCTTTGACGAAACAGGTGCTGTTGAAATAGTTTACTTTAATAATAAATACATAGATACAATGCTTGCTTACGGAGCGACATATTTGTTTTACGGAAAAATAAACCGCAGTATATCAGGGTGTCAGATGATTTCTCCTATGTTTTCAAAAACAGGAAATTCAAACGGCCTGCACCCTATATATAGCCAAACTTATGGGCTTCCTAACAGGGTAATAGAAAATGCCGTAAAAACTGCGATTTCTATGCTTCCCGAAGTAATTAACGACCCTCTGCCAAAGGTTATAAGAGAAAAATTTTCCCTTTGTGATTATGAATTTGCAATAAAAAATATTCATTTTCCAAAGACAGAGGACGATTTACTAACGGCAAGAAAACGGCTGATTTGTCAGGAACTTTTAATTCTTATGCTTGGAATGAATAACCTTAAAAACATAGATAAAAAAGAGACATCTTTAAAACTGAAAAAGGATTATACAGAGGAATTTTACGCACTTCTGCCGTACACCCTTACAAATGCACAAAAAAAAGCAATTAAAGCCTGTGTTGACGATATGATGTTTAGCACCTGTTCTATGAATCGTCTTGTTCAGGGAGATGTAGGCTCGGGAAAAACGGCAGTTGCGGCGGCAGTTTGCTATAATGCTGTAAAAAACGGCTGGCAGGCGGCTTTTATGGCGCCTACCGAAATTCTTGCGGAACAGCATTATCAAAGTCTAAACAAGCTTTTTAAGAACGAAAACATTACAATAGACTTGCTTACAGGTTCGCAAACTCCGTCACAAAAGAAAAAGGTGAGAGAAAAAATAGCCTCAGGTGAAATCGACCTTGTAATCGGCACTCACGCTTTAATTACAGATAAAACCGAATTTAAAAATTTAGGTGTTGCAATTACAGACGAACAGCACCGTTTCGGCGTTGCACAAAGGGCAAAACTGCTTTCAAAGGGAAAAAGTCCTCATCTTCTTGTAATGAGTGCGACCCCGATACCCAGAACATTGGGCTTAATAATTTACGGTGACCTTGATATTTCAATAATTGACGAACTGCCTCCTGGCAGACAAAAGGTAGATACCTTTTTAATAAACGGTCAGATTCGCAGGAGAGCCTGTAATTTTATTAAAGAGCAAATAAAAAGAGGAAATCAGGCATACATAGTATGTCCCCTTGTAAATGAGGGAGAAACAGACCTTGCTTCTGCCGAAGAATATGCCGCAGAACTTATGCTAAAAGAGTTTGCCGATATAGGTATAGGTATTTTACACGGAAAAATGAAAGCGTCCGAAAAAGATAAAATTATGAAACAGTTTGAGCAGGGAGAAATTTCGGTTTTAGTTTCAACAACAGTAATTGAAGTCGGAGTAAATGTTCCTAACGCAACTGTAATGATGATTGAAAACGCAGAAATGTTCGGGCTTTCACAGCTTCATCAGCTAAGGGGAAGAGTAGGCAGAGGAAAAGATAAAAGCTACTGTATTTTAGTCAGCGATAACACAAATCCCGATACATTAAACAGACTGAAAACTCTCTGTAAAACTAATAACGGCTTTGAAATTGCAGACGCAGACTTGCTTCAAAGAGGTCCGGGCGACTTTTTCGGTGAACGTCAGCACGGTCTGCCTCAGCTTACGATAGCCGATTTTGCAGATAAAATTAATCTTGAAATATCAAAGGAAATGTGTAATTATTTTATAGAAAACAAAAATGAATTTTCTGAAAAAGAAATTAGCACCTTGAATGCCTGCGTAAAACGCTTGTTTAATAAAGGCGGCAATAATATAATGAATTAAAATTTAAGTAAAAAATATATATTTTAAATAAAATTTATCATTAAGGAGTTATCTGATAATGAAAAAGGTATCAAAATTACTGTTTATATTTATATTTATTATGCTTGTTGCAGGAATCAGTATAATGCCTGTTTCTGCAATTTCATATAATAATGACGTTAATACCCTTTCCGATTCAATTTTGCTTGTAAATATGGATACAGACCAGGTGGTTTTTGAAAAGGATGCGGATTCTATACGTTATCCTGCTTCAACAACAAAAATTATGACTTATATTGTTGTTATTGAAAACATTCCCGATTATGAAAATACAAAAATTGAGATTAAGCAGGATGTGCTTTCAATTCTTGACGGTACGGGAAGTTCAACGGCAAACCTTGAAAATCATATCGGCGAAAAAATGTCCGTAATTGATTTGCTATACTGTATGATGGTTCCGTCAGGCAATGACGCCGCAGTTGTATTGGCGGACTATATCGGCAAAGGTGATATAAGTAAATTTGTAGATTTAATGAATCAGAAGGCAGAGGAGTTGGGATGTAAAAATACACATTTTGAAAATCCCGACGGTTTGCATGATAAAAACCATTACACTACTGCGAGAGACTTATACATAATGACAAAATATGCTTTGACAAAGCCGATGTTTTCCGAGATAACAGATACAACAACATATTTTTGTGAAGATGACGATTACCCCCTTATCACAACAAATTATATGATAGATGAAAACAGAGGCGGTGAATATTATTATCAGTATGCAAAGGGAATAAAAACAGGTACAACAGATGAAGCAGGTCATTGCCTTGTAACAACTGCAACTGCCGACGGTTACAGCTATATGGCAATTCTGCTCCATTCTCCAATTGACGATGAGGACGATGTTTACGGAACAATGCTTGATGCGGCGGATTTGTTCAGATGGGCACTGGTTGACTTAGAGCTGGGAGAACTGAAAACTTCTTCAACTCCTATTTGTGAAATTGAATTAAAGCTTGCATGGGATAAAAACAGCCTTTTGTTAACACCTCAGGAAAATATAACTGCCATTGTTCCGAAAAATTACAAAGAGCCATGGATAATATATGAAACGGAAGTTCCAGAATCAATAGAAGCACCAGTAAAGCAGGGAGATGTAATCGGAAAGGTAGCCGTTTATTATAAGGACGACACAATGACGGAAAAGCAGTATTTAAAAACTGTAAATCTTGTTGCTTCAGAATCTGTTGAAAGAAGTGGTTTCCTTTACATACTTGATGTTATTAAAAACATAGTTATGTCAATGTGGTTTATTATTGCGGTAATAATTATAGTGATTCTGTTTGTTGTTTACTTAATTCTTACATCAATTTACAAGAAAAAGCACGGGAAAAATAAAAATGTAAAACGTTACAGAAATTTGTAATATGAGTAATAACATTTACTATAATTAAACTAAAAACATTTTTAAAAAATATACCACCTTCTGACGAGAAATTCCCCTGAAATAGAAAATGTCACAAAGCGACAAAAGGGTTGCCGTTTTCGCAGAAAAAAGGCTCCCTCTGACGAGGGAGCCAATCAAGGCGGCACAATAATTTAGGTTATATTGTGAAAAAAGTACTTTTTAGACAGTCTGAATTTTTATAATTTATTCATTATTGAAACAGCCCCAATTATTTTTTATAAATAAGTTTTCTGAACACTTTCAGCATCTAAATTTCTTCATATTTTATTATTGACTAATCTTTTGTACCAAGCATGACATTCATAAGATATTCCGCCTCTGATGATTTCATACCTTGTTCGGTATCAGCACAATGTATTGCATATTTAAAATCACCGTCACTAAAATTTACTATAATAATATTACCATCATTATCGCAAAGATATGTGCCGCCGATTTCTGTATTTGCCATAACCGGATACAAATCATCTTTATAAACTTCGCTGAAAATCCCATCATCATCAAATTCAGATGAAAGAGCTTTTCTTAAATAAACACTACTGTCATCGGTTATATTTTCATTGTAAGCTGATCTCAAACATTCTACTTCAATTATCTTATTTTTTATAGCTCTAACACTTTGAGTTTTGGGAAGTTCATCACTAAATTCAAATCCTGCAACTGATTCTGCATTTGAAAGATTTGTTCCGTAAACTACCCAATTATTATTTGAATTTAAATATTCTGTTGTAGTTTCTTCTGAAAGAGTATTCATAGATGTGGCCTCCTTAGTATCCGTTTCTAATGAATTTGATGAAGTAGAACAACCTGATATAAACATAATAATTGTTGTTAAGGAAACGGATATTACTATCAAAAATAAAACAATTAATTTTTTCATGTTTAGGCATCTCCTTAATTATATTGTTTTTATTTATTAATTCAATAAATTATTTGGGGAAAAATTTTGAAAATGTACTTTGCTAACTATGTGGTAATATATTATATTTAAATTTTAATAATACAATTTTTAGTGTTAACCCATTGGAGGTTACTGACATATTTAGGTTAATTTAATTTACGAATGATATACTGATTTTTTCCAAATAAAACTATAACCAGCATATGAAAATTTAGTACCTAAAGTTTTGTATTCAACTGTTGTTACCTTCTTATTTCCTGAATTCCAAAATGTTACTTGTTTAATTCCGCCATATGTAGTATAACCAATGCAAGTTACAGCATGACCTACTGTATTGCCACTATCATAACAAACCATAATTACAGGATACTGTGCTACGATATTAGTTTGTACTTTTCCAAATGTCAATTGTGAAGATGATGTTAAATAGGTTTGTCCATATTTCTTTAACGCATTTTTTATATCACTTATACTTCCGCCATCATTATAACCAATACCCATCTTGTTTGCAACTTGTTTAGCAGTTAATGAAGCGTATTTAGAATAATTCAAATATCTAACGGTAGTAGCCACAGATGCAACCCAACACAAACCATAGTTACCTTGAGACACAGTACAACCGGATGTATTTAAAAGTACTATTCCTCCTTTTGTCAATGTAAAACCTTTTGCTCTAATTTTAGGAATAGAATTACTGGATAAATTAACACTTTGATTAATTGTATTTCCTTGAGCATATGTATCTGTAATTTGATCTATTTTTTCCTCATATGATAAATTTTCAAATTCATTTACATTCTTTTCTTGTGTTTTTGTTTTTTTAACTTGTAAGCTTTCAGTTGATTCAATTACTTCTATAACATTTTCTTATTTTCTAAATTTTTTAAATTATTATAAATTATTATTATCAATAAATTATATTTTAAATCTTTTGTCTCTTTAGTGTAATTATACCATATATTTTTTAAATTTCCATAATTTTACAGAATTAGCCATATAAAACATTTTATAGTTTATTTGTATACTTTTACCAATTTATATGCATTTTGCACAAAACACTTTTAAATAGTTTGTAAAAACAGAAAAGGCACACAGCTTTAAATTTATTTAAAAGTAAAAGGCTATTCCGAATTTTTCGGAATAGCCTTTTTACTTCTTTGAAAAGTATGTTTTAATAGCCTGTTTCATCACTTAAAGAATCATCATTTACGATCCAATCCTCAACATAAACAGCTGTGAATTTAGTTTTGGAATTTCTGATAATAACTCTTTGAATTCCGGCGTTAATGATCATTCTTTTACACATTGCACAGGAATTAGCGTTTTCAACATATTCACCGGTACTTGCGTCTTTTCCCACAAGGTAGAGAGTAGCTCCCAACATCATATCTCGGGAAGCGTGAATAATAGCATTTGCCTCGGCGTGAACGCTTCTGCAAAGCTCATATCTTTCCCCTCTGGGAACATTACGCTGCATTCTAACGCAAGTGCCCAAATCAGTGCAGTTATGTCTGCCTCTCGGGGCACCGGTATAACCTGTTGAAACAATTTGGTCATTTTTGACGATTATCGCACCAAAGTTACGGCGCAGACAAGTTCCGCGTTCGGTAACAGTTTCTGCAATATCCAGGTAGTAATTTTCTTTGTCGATTCGTTTCAAGAATCTCACTCCTTCATAAAGAAGAATATTTCACTATTTACAGCGATATATTTATAGTGAAAATTATTTTTTCTTCTTTAAAGTGCCAATGCAATCACGGCAAATGTTTTTGCCCATATACTCAACGAGGTTTTCTTCACTGCCGCAAAATTCACAACAAGGCTCAGCCTTCTTGATAACAATTGCGTTTTCCTCAACGTCGAGCTTTAATAAGTCGTTGCATTGAATAGAAAGTTTTTTGCGGATATCTTTAGAGATAACCACTCTGCCTGCTTCGTCAATTTTTTTGTAGCTTGTATAAATCATACTTATCGCTCCTCCTTCTCATTGATTGTACCAAATAATGACAAAAAGGTCAACCATTTTTTTAAATTTTTCAAAAAAATTATAAAAAGGAGTTTTTATGCTATCTTACATTTGGGGATTTTTAATAATAATTAGTCTAATCTGCTCGTTTTTTACCGGAAATACGTCTGAACTTTCTCAGGCAACTTTGCAGGGTGCGTCTGACGCTATCACTCTGCTTTTGACAATGGCGGGAATAATGTGCCTTTGGTCAGGTGTTATGGAAATAGCAGAAAGATGCGGTTTTACTCAGGTAGTATCAAAAATACTCTCGCCCGTGCTTTCTCTGTTATTTAAAAATCTTGATAAATCTTCAAAGGCATATAAAAGTATTTGTATGAATATAAGCGCTAATTTGCTTGGTCTGGGAAATGCGGCTACTCCATTTGGTCTTGCAGCGATGAGCGAGCTTGATACCCTTAATAACAGAGATGAAATCGCAAGTAATGAAATGATTTTGTTTGTTGTTATGAATACTGCTTCAATTCAGCTTCTGCCTACAATGATAGGCACTCTGCGCCAGAGCTTCGGAAGTAAAACTCCGTTTGATGTTTTGCCGGCAGTTTGGATAAGCTCGGCTTGTGCTTTGTCTGTGGCACTTATTTTGGCGATAATTTTTAATAAGTCTAATGGGAAGAGAAGATTGTGAGTAATGCTAAACACCAATTAAAAAACAAATATTTTCAGGCAAGTTTTTTCTCGTTTTAATCGGTGTTTAGTATAATTTTACAGGGTGGAAGTGATGTTTTGGAAATTGTTGTTCCTGTATTTATTGCAATAATTGTAATAATAGGATTAATAAAAAAAATTCCTGTTTTTGACGCCTTTGCAGACGGAGCAAAAAAAGGACTTATTACGCTGTACTCAATAATTCCCACACTTGTAGGACTTATCGTAGCCGTAAATATGCTTAAAGCAAGCGGAGCCCTTGATATGCTTTGTGACTTTATAGCGCCTGCGGCACAAACCTTGGGTTTCCCGAAAGAAATCGTACCAATGGTATTGCTTCGTCCTGTTTCAGGATCAGGCTCTACAGCACTTTTAAATCAGATTTATACCGACAGCGGACCTGACAGCTTTGCAGGCAGGGTTGCGTCAGTTCTTGCAGGTTCAACGGAAACTACCTTTTATGCAATTACGGTTTATTACGGGGCAACAAGAGTAAAAAAAATCAGACATACGATGTGGGTTGCACTTGTTGCGGATTTTACCGCCGCATTAATGGCTGTGCTGACTGTAAGAATATTCTTTGGTATGTAAAGTTTGCATATTCTGTTTTGCCTGTCAGTCAGGCACAATGAAAAACAATAATTTCTCAAAAACTGGTTATACTTTTTTTGAGGTGATAATATGAAAAATAATAAACGCAACAAAGACAAACAGTATTTCAGATTTGGTAATTTTCAGAATAATATATCAGGTGAACGGGAAGAAGATAATGAAAAAACAGCAACCAATAATCAATGGATTTCTACAGGATTAAATCCCGATGATGACAGGGAACGACGTGACGGCCCCGGTGGAGAAGATTATTTAGGTAAATAATTTTTCATAAGTTAATATAAAAACAGATGTAATAAGGTCTGTCTTAAAACGAAATAAGTTTTAAGACAGATTTTTTGTTTAAAAAATTTGATTTTCATAAAATTAGTATGTATATTTGTTTAAGTTTGGAAGCATACTATACTTGAAATATTTAAAAGGAGGTTATGTTATGACCACAAAAGAATTACTTTATATTGAAGATGCCCTGAGTCACGAACAATATTTTCAGACAAAGTGCCAAGAAACAGCTCAGCAAATTCAGGATTCTGAGTTAAAATCCTGTATTGAACAGCTGGGACAAAAACATCAGCAGATTTTCCAAAGCTTTTACAGCTTACTTTAATTATTAAGGGGGACAAACAGATGGACGATAAAAATTTAATGGAGAACATTATTCTTTTGGAAAAGGGCGGATGCGATTTGTATATGCATGGAACAATCGAGTCCTCTACCGATAGTGTGCATCAGGTTTTTAATACTGCACTTAATAATTCACTTAATATGCAGGATACAATTTATGATAAAATGGCTTCAAAAGGCTGGTATTCAACTGAACAGGCTGAACAGCAAAAGGTTAATTCTTTAAAGCAAAAATTCAGTACACAGAGCGCACAGTAAAATATAGTCTTATAAAAATGCAGGTACTGCTAAACCCGGTACCTGTGTTTTTACTTTTATGCACTTCTTATAATTTTTAATGAAAAAAGATAAAAGCCCGAATTAACGGGCAAGATTAGCAACAAATTCCTGCATTTCCTCTTTAGAGTTTATGTTATGAATTTGAGATAAAATCTGCTTTTGCTGCATATCTGTCATTTGGGAAAATTTTTTCATCGCTTCAGGGTGCTGTGCCAATGACATTCCGAATCCCAAAGGTAAAGAATCAATCATAATATCACCTCATAAAAAGTTTTTCATTTTTTGTTTGTATTATTCAAATAATAGTTATGCATTAAGGAGAAAGAATTATGTATCCATATCATAATATGATTAAGAAAAGAATAAAGAATGGAGAATTGATTGGCTTTACCTACGTAGATGATTATAAAAATATAGGGGAGTGCCTGCTTTTACTTTTTAATACACCGCCTTTTGAGCGTCCCATAAGACCTTATAAATATTATGAATATACGGATATTCTCGAAAAATGGAAAAGCAGGCAAGAAAAACATAGTAACAAAGAAAATGAAAAATAATAATTAAACCGCTCCTTGAAAAATCAAGAAGCGGAACTGTTATTACATATTCTTTTTTGAGTTACAATTGTGTCGAGTGTTTCACCAAGCTGTAATAATACTGCACTCAAAAGTTCTAATTCATCTGTTGATAAATTACACGACAGAGTGTTCGCAATCGCAGTGATATATGCTGTTAATTCGCAGGCGTTCAAAATATCACCCCTGTATCATATTATGTCAATAAAAAATGAGATTGATTAAAGAATTTAACAAAATACCTGTAAATAATTTTCTGAAAAAGTTATACTTCGTTACTTTGGTTAGCAAGGAGATTTTTATTTTGCGATTTAAACAAATTAATTATTAAAAATTGCAATTTATGACAAAAATAGTAAAATGTATCACAAGGCAAAATTAGTATGTTAATATTTAATTGAATTAAAGTTCATAATTCTATTGTGAGGTGTATATGTACGAAAAAGACAATTAAAAAGGCAATTGCGGTTATATGTATTGTTGCAACATGCAGTATAGCCATAGTATCAACCGGTGCATTAACACGAAGATTATACGGAGATGTAAACGGTGACGGTATAATCAGTAACGCAGATGTAACATTGCTTCAACAGTATCTTGTTAAATCTGCAACATTGGATAAATATCAATTGATTGCGGCAAACGTTAATGGAGATAATTACGTTGATGTTAATGATGCAACAATGATTTCAAAATTAATAAGCGGTCTTATTGATGAATTTCCTGTTGGTGACTATTTTGTATATTAATAAACAAAGTTTTATTCCCACATTTCTTTTGAAATGTGGGATTTTTTGTTTACTAAATTATTAAATTTTCTGACGAATATTTGACTAACTTTTTCTGATTTTGGTTGTCTGAAAGTGTCTTTTTTGACCCCCAAAAAGAAAATTCTAAAATCTAATAAACTTTGTAATTATTTAAGGTTTTACTTATTTTCTGAACAAAAAAGCACCTACAAAACTGTAGATGCTTTTGGCGGAGGACAAGGGATTTGAACCCTCGCGCCGGTTACCCGACCTACTCCCTTAGCAGGGGAGCCTCTTAACCACTTGAGTAATCCTCCATGGTTAAGCTTATTAAGCTTTTATAAAAATGGCGGAGAGGAAGGGATTCGAACCCTTGGTCCCTTGCGGGATCACTAGTTTTCAAGACTAGCTCCTTAAACCACTCGGACACCTCTCCGTTTCAGTCAGCGATAATTATATTATCATACTAACACCTTTTTGTCAATAGAAATTTTAATATAATTGAAAAATATTTGCAAATGTATAATATAGTTTTCTTGACAAAATCCTGTGCTTATTATAGAATAACAAATACAGGTTAAAAACAAAATTTCAGACAAAAATAATATGTTTCCGTAGCTCAGCCGGATAGAGCGACCGCCTCCTAAGAGGTAGTTGCAACGCTCACCTTTTGGGCAAAGGTGAAAGGTTAGGTGTTAATATAGTCCCACAATTTCATAGTTTTTCACATTTGTCGCTATAGCTCAGCAGGATAGAGCGGCCGCCTCCTAAGCGGCAGGCCGGAGGTTCGAATCCTCTTAGCGACGCCAGAAAAGTAGCCGCAAACCCGCTAAAATAAAGGGTTTGCGGCTTTTCTTCTTTTTGAGGCAAAGGCTTCTTGTTCAGTAAATTTTATTAGCAAGCGTGTGACAAGTGGTAAAGAAATAACACGGAACCTCTCACCTACTCAGGTGACAGGTCTGCTAAGAAAAATTAGCAGAAAAATCGCTTTCCAGCTAATAGAAAGCGCCTCTCTGCTAATTGGAGATTATTTTGAATTTTCGCTTGCTAATGAAAAGGTGGCGCATCGGCTGTTAATATGCGGTTGGATTTTGCGCTTAAACGCCTTTCTGTTTCTTCTTATTATATAAGGGAATTGAATACTTCTATTGCCGTCTGAACTGATTTGGTTCAGGCGGCTTTTTTAATTTCCGAATTTTTTTTGAAATGGAGGGGGTTAGGATATGCCTTCCCAGTCCAAACAAGTGAAGGGGTTAATTCCGAAAGAAACTCGGAGAACTTCTTCACTGGTCTTTTGAAAATTGAATAAGTCATTCACTAAGAACTTCAATTCCGATGATAGCCACCTTAACGGGTACGCCAAGACCCTCTCGCTGTTAGAGGCTTAGCGAGAACCCCCGTTATGAGTGCCGGATTGCCACCGGCACGGCGATGACAGTCGGAACGACAATGGTACTTCCCTACGGGGCTGGCGGAGAACCCGGCAGAGGTGAAACTCCTATGAGGCGGATAAGCTGTCCGCCGCTTAGTGACTTCCCAGACAGGGGGCGTCGAGGACAAATACTGCAACAGAACATTACAGCCGAGCAAATCAATGTTCAGGCTGTTTACATAGCCGTTTTTGCGGACGGCTATGAATTTCAGAGAAAGGAGGACGCACAAGTGTCAAACTGCAAGACGATTGCCATATGCAATCAGAAAGGCGGCGTAGGCAAAACGACCACTGCGGTCAACTTGGGCGTGGGTCTTGCGATGAATGGCAAGAAGGTTCTGCTCGTAGACGCAGACCCGCAGGGCGACTTAACGACCTGTCTTGGGTGGAAGGATACAGACAACTTGGGTATCACGCTTGCGACGAAACTTACGGATATTATCAATGAGACGATGAATGACCTGTATGACGGTATTCTGCACCACGAAGAAGGCGTTGACCTGCTCCCTGCGAACTTGGAGCTTTCGGCAATGGAATACAACCTGATGAACGCTCTGAGCCGTGAGACCACGATGAGGACATATCTGAACGAAATGAAAAGCCGATACGACTTTATACTAATTGACTGTATGCCCTCGCTCGGTATGGTTTCCCTCAACGCTCTGTCGGCGGCGGACAGCGTAATCATTCCCGTACAGGCGCAGTATCTTCCTGCAAAGGGTATGACGCAGCTTCTTCAAACCGTTTCAAGAGTAAAGAGGTATATCAATCCGAACCTCGTAGTAGACGGTATGCTACTGACCCTTGTAGATAACCGAACGAACCTTGCCAAAAGCACGGTGGAGGCTCTGGATTATAGTCAATAAAGTGGACAAGAGAAATCACAAAAAATAAATATTTTCAAATTGGTCTGGAGAAAGACCAT
>CANPWP010000008.1 GCA_947584595.1 uncultured Clostridia bacterium
TATTTTCCTTAACAGATGGTCTGTCGGTACAAATTCCTCTATACTGAATATTTCTATTTGCTCTCGATTTTCTCTGCCCTTTACTATCATTTTCCATCACCACATCTATTTTACCATAAACACTCAAAAAAGCCCAGCTTTCGCTGGACCTTTTTCGACAGGCTGAGAGCAACCGTAAAAGGTTGCTCTTTTTATCATAAAATATAAAATTAAATTCTTACAGGAATATTTTTTTTATTTAGATATTCTTTTAATTTCGGAATAGGTATTTCACCGAAATGGAAAAGTGAAGCCGCTAAAACTGCGTCTGCTTTGCCTGTAGTAAAAGCGTCATAAAAATGCTCCAAAGCACCTGCACCGCCGCTTGCAATAACAGGGACAGAAACATTTTCAGAAACTGCTTTTGTAAGCTCTAAGTCATATCCTTTTTTCTGACCGTCCTCGTCCATACTCGTTAAAAGTATTTCTCCTGCACCTCGTTTTTCACATTCAACTGCCCATTTAACTGCGTCTAAACCTACAGGTACTCGACCTCCGTTGATGTAAACCTCCCAGCCGCCGTTTGCTTTTCTTTTAGCGTCAATTGCAGTGACCACGCATTGGCTTCCGAATTTATAAGATGCTTCGTTTATTAAATCAGGTCTTTTAATAGCCGCAGAATTTACTGATACCTTGTCTGCGCCGGCTCTTAAAATGGCGTTAAAATCATCAACGCTTCTGATGCCTCCGCCCACGGTAAAGGGGATAAATATAGAGTTTGCAACCTGTTCAACCATATCTATCATAATGTTTCTTGCATCGGATGAAGCAGTAATATCAAGAAAAACAAGTTCGTCTGCACCTTGCTTGTCATATTGCTTTGCACATTCAACAGGGTCGCCTGCGTCAACAAGGTTTACAAAACTCATTCCTTTTACAACTCTGCCGTTTTTAACATCAAGGCAGGGAATAATTCTTTTAGCATACATATAAAACCCTCCTTAACCATTAACTATATCTGCAAAATTTCTAAGCATTTTAAGACCGACTTCACCGCTTTTTTCAGGGTGGAACTGAGTTGCAAATATATTGTCTTTCTGAACACTTGCATCAATTACAGTGCCGTAAACGGTTTGTGATGAAACAATGCTTTTGTCTTTTACATCAAGATAATATGAATGAACAAAATAAACATAGGGCTTTTCCGAAATCCCTTTAAACAAACCGTCTTTTTTCTTAATATCAAGGCTGTTCCAACCCATATGTGGAATTTTTAACTGACCGTTATTGTTTGGAATTTTCTTAATTTTGCCCTCAAAAACGGAAAGTCCCTTTACTCCCAAACTTTCTTCACTTTCGGGAAACAGAAGTTGAAGTCCCAGACATATTCCCAAAAACGGTTTACCGATTTTTGTATATTCAATAACGGTATCTTTAATATTAAACTGTTCCATAGTGTTCATTGTATCACCGAATGAACCGACGCCCGGCAAAATTGCTCCGTCAGCCTTCAAAATTTCGTCAGGATTATTTGTGACCTTTGCGTCGCAGTTAATATACCTCAAAGCCTTAAAAACGCTTTGTATATTTCCGGCACCGTAATCAATTATCGCTATCATATTATTACCTCTATGTTTTAAACTTAAATTCAGTATTAACTTTGTAAAAATTTTACCATAAAACCAGGTTTATTGCAATAAATTAAAGATTAATTTTACCCTCTATTACTTATAAATTGTATTTTTGCAATCTTAAAAATTTTCTCCTGCAAAAATAACCTGTTTTATAAGTTTTTTATTGAAAAAACAGAATAATTATGATAAGATTAAATAAATTATGCAAGAAGAAGGTATTATAAATGATTACTCATTTATTGACAAGAATTGATTTGCAGATGAATACTTTTTCTAAGGGACAAAAACGAATTGCCGCTTATATTGAAGAGCATTACGATAAAGCGGCATTTATGACAGCCTCTAAGCTGGGCGAAACTGTCGGGGTATCAGAAAGTACCGTTGTCCGTTTTGCAACGGAAATCGGATATGACGGTTATCCAAAGCTTCAAAAGGCTATGCAGGAAATGATAAGAGACAAGCTTACTTCTGTTCAGAGAATTGAAGTCACCTCAACAAGAATCGGTGACAATGATGTTTTAGCAAGTATTTTAAATCAGGATATTGACAAAATCAGAAGAACGCTCGAGGAAACAGACCATAATCATTTTGAAAGGGCAGTAAAATCAATTGTAAATGCCAAGACTATTTATATATTCGGTGTTCGTTCAACTGCTTCTCTTGCACAATTTTTAGGATATTATCTTCAGCTTATGTTTGATAATGTAAGAATAATAACTACAACAAGCCATAACCAGACTTATGAGCAGATGTTCAGGATTTCAAAAGATGACGTGCTGATTGGGATAAGCTTCCCAAGATACAGCAATATGGCAGTTGATGCAATGCGTTTTGCAAGAGACAGAGGCGCAGATGTTATTGCAATTACCGACAGTATGATTTCTCCTCTTGTAGCAAATGCTGACCATATACTTCTTGCGAGAAGTGATATGGCGTCTATAGTAGATTCTCTTGTTGCACCGTTAAGTTTAATTAATGCGCTGATAGTTGCCGCAGTTCTTGAAAGAAAAGATGAAGTATCCGAAACCTTCAGACAGCTTGAAGAGGTGTGGAACAGTCAGGAAATTTATGCAAACCGTTCAGATGTTATAGAAAAAGATTTGGAAGTTACAGTTTCTGAAAATGAAAAATAAGATAGTTGTGATAGGCGCAGGAGCCGCCGGATTAATGGCTGCGGGGACGTCCGCTTTTCTTGGTGCAGATGTTACGGTTATAGAGAAAAACAAAAGAGCAGGCAGAAAGATTGCAATTACAGGCAAGGGTAGATGTAATATAACAAATGCCTGCGATATTGAGACATTTATACAGAATGTTCCGACAAACGGAAAGTTTCTGTATAGCGCAATTAATAATTTTACTCCTTATGATACAATAAATTTTTTTGAAGAGCAGGGATTGAGACTAAAAGTTGAAAGAGGAAACAGAGTATATCCAGTTTCAGATAAAGCTCTTGATGTTGTTGATACAATGTGTGATTATGTATCCCGAAACGGGGCAAGAATTATTAATGATACTGCAAAAGCGTTAATAATCAAGGACGGCAGGATTACGGGAGTAAAAACCGAAAATAATAAATATTACTGCGATAAGGTAATAATTTGCTGCGGCGGTATGAGTTATCCCTTAACAGGTTCAACAGGAGACGGATATACTCTTGCTAAACAGGCAGGACATACAATTATTGATATAAAACCGTCCTTAGTTCCTCTCGAAAGTCCCGATAAATGCTGTAAGGATATGCAGGGACTATCTTTAAGAAACATTGCTTTAAAAATAGAGGATGCAAAATCGTGCAAGACCTTATATTCCGATTTCGGAGAAATGCTTTTCACTCATTTTGGAATTTCAGGTCCGACTGTTTTAAGTGCAAGCTCTCATATAAGGAATATTGATAATTTTGATTTATACGCTTTAATTGATTTAAAACCTGCACTATCATATGAACAGCTTGATACAAGACTTTTGCGTGATTTCTCGGAAAATATCAATAAAGCAGTTTCAAATTCATTTTCAAAGCTTTTACCCAAAAAAATGATTCCTGTTGTTTTACAGCGATGGGGAGTTCCGTTTGATAAAAAATGTAACTCCGTAACTAAGGAAGAGCGGATAGAATTAATTCGCATTCTTAAAAATTTTAAAGTGAGAATCAGCGGTTTCAGACCTGTTGAAGAAGCAATTGTCACTTCAGGCGGAGTAAAGGTTTCTGAAATCAATCCAAAAACAATGGAAAGCAAGCTTTGCAAAGGACTCTACTTTGCAGGCGAGGTTATAGATGTTGATGGTTACACGGGCGGATTTAATTTACAAATTGCCTGGAGTACGGGAAAACTAAGCGGGGAAAATGCTGCTTACGGAAAGGAAGAATAATATGCCCATTGCAATTGCAATTGACGGACCTGCAGGAGCAGGCAAATCTACTATCGCTAAATTAGCGGCTAAAGAACTTAATTTTATTTATGTTGACACCGGCGCATTGTACAGAACTGTCGGCTTGGCAGCAATGAAAAATAATGTTGAGCCTAAAACATCTCCTGAAGTAGACGAACTTTTAAATAAAATTAAAGTAGAGCTTACATTTAATGATAAAAACGAACAGGTCGTTTTGCTTGACGGAGAAGATGTCTCATCACAAATTAGAACTCCAAAAGCCTCTATGATGGCTTCAGCAATTTCGGCTGTTCCTGCCGTAAGGGCATATCTTCTTGATTTACAGCGTAATATAGCAAAGACGAACAACGTAATTATGGACGGCAGAGATATAGGAACGGTTGTTTTACCTGACGCACAGATTAAAATTTTTTTGACTGCCGACCCTGAGGACAGAGCAAAACGCCGTTATAATGAACTTATAGAAAAGGGAATGAATGTAAAATATGAGGACATTCTCGCTGATGTAATAGAGAGAGATTATAATGATTCTCATAGAGAAATTGCACCTTTAAAGCCTGCCGAGAACAGCATTACGGTCAATACAACAGGCAATACACTTGAGCAGTCTGTTGAGCTTCTCATAAGAATTATGAAGGAGAATATATAATGAAACAGTCAAAGGCACTCTATAAAATCGGTCGAGTAGTTTGTAAGCCGATTTTTAAACTTTTGTACAGATATAAGGTTGTAAACAGTGAGGCAGTTCCCAACGACGGCAAAGGCTATTTGATTGCCTGTAATCACCTTTCATATTCAGACCCGGTCTTAATAGGCTTGGCACAGAAAAGAAATACGTTTTTTATGGCAAAATCAGAGCTTTTTAAAAATAAATTTTTCAGTGCATTAATAAGTGCCTTAGGTGCATTTCCCGTGGAAAGGGGAGCAGGTGACGGCAAAGCAATAAATACAGGCGAAGAGTTATTAAAAGAAGGAAACCTTGTTACAATTTTTATTGAAGGCGGCCGCTCAAAAACAGGTGAGTTAATGCGTCCCAGAAGCGGAGCGGCATTGGTGTCGCTTCAAACAAGTATTCCGATAATTCCTGCCTGTATTACTATTATAGGAAATCCTAAACATACATTTTCAAAAAGGGTCATTCATTTTGGAGAACCTATGACAACAAGGGAATTGGGTATTATATCAGGCGACAGGAGAGAACTGAAATTTGCAAGCGAAAAAATTATGAATAAAATCAGAGAATTCAGGGAGAACGATTTACGTGAATATAAGGGTAGCTGATTCGGCTGGATTTTGCTTTGGAGTAAACAGAGCAGTCAATATGGTATATTCTCTTCTTGATGAAAACAAAAAGGTCTGTACTTTTGGCCCGATAATTCACAATATGGAAATGGTGCGTGAGCTTGAAGAAAAGGGTTGTTATCCAGTATCAAGCTTAGATGATATTCCAAAAGACGCAACCCTTGTGATAAGAAGTCACGGAGTTCCTCTTGAAATAATGAAAGATATAACAAATTCGGGGATTTCCTGTACAGACGCTACCTGTCCTTTTGTAAAAAAAATCCATAACATTGTTTATAACGAAAGCAATGAGGGCCGGACAATTTTAGTAGCAGGAAATAAAAACCATCCGGAGGTCAAAGGAATTGTAAGCCATTGTAAAGGAAAAATATTTACATTTAATAATGATGAAGAATTACAAAAAATTGCGAATAATATTCTTATTGAGAAAAATAGTCCAATTTCAGTAGTCGCTCAAACCACATTTGATACAAAAGAGTGGAAAAAATGTTTAAAAACTGTAAAAAAGGTCTATACAAATTCAAAAATTTTTGATACAATATGTAATGCTACGTCAGTTCGTCAGAATGAAGCACAGCAAATAGCCGAAAAATCTGACCTGATGATTGTAATAGGTGACAGACACTCTTCAAATACAGGAAAGCTGTTTGACATTTGCAAACGCAAATGCAATAATACATTTCTTATTGAAACCGCAAAGGAATTGGATCTAAGTGTTTTGAAAGCTGCAAAATCAATTGGCGTAACAGCCGGAGCGTCAACTCCGTCAAGGATTATAAAGGAGGTACTGGATACAATGAGTGAAGAAATTAAATCCAGCGTAACAAACGAAAATGAAGAATCTTTTGAGGTATTACTTGAGGAAAGCCTCAAAAACTTAAATACAAACGAGAGGGTAAAAGGCGTAGTTGTCAGCATCGATCCAACAGCGGTTTATGTAGATGTAGGCAGAAAGCAAACAGGTTATATTCCTGCTGAAGAAATTTCCAACGATCCTACAGTATCACCTGAGGACGCTGTAAAAATCGGCGATGAGCTTGAACTTTTAATTATGAAAACTAACGACCAGGAAGGTACAATTATGCTTTCTAAGCGTCGTGTAGATGCTCAAAAGGGCTGGGAAGAGCTTGAAGCTAAAGCTGAAACAAAAGAAGTTCTTACCGGTAAAGTTACGGCGGCAGTAAAAGGCGGCGTTTCGGTTGTTTATAATAATGTAAGAATTTTTGTTCCTGCTTCTCAGGCTGCTGTTTCAAGAAATGCAAATCTTGAAGAATTAGTAGGCAAAGAAGTTCAGTTCAGACTTATTGAAGTTTCTCAGCGTGGCAGAAGAAGACAGGCAGTAGGTTCAATCCGTTCCGTGCTTTTGGAAGAACTTAATAAAAAACGTGATGAGTTCTGGAAGACAGCTGAAGTCGGAAAGGAATATACAGGCGTTGTCCGTTCAATTGAAAACTACGGTGCATTTGTTGACTTGGGCGGCGTTACAGGTATGATTCACATTTCCGAGCTTTCATGGCAGCGTATAAAGCATCCGTCAGAGGTTGTAAAGGTTGGCGATGAAGTTAAGGTTTATATTAAGAATATTAACGAAGAAACACATAAAATTTCTCTTGGCTATAAAGACCCCAACTCAAACCCATGGGAAATCTTAAAGAGAGATTTTCCTGTTGATACAGTTGCGAAGGTAAAAATCGTAGGTCTTACCGATTTTGGTGCGTTTGCAAACATTATTCCTGGCGTTGACGGTCTAATCCATATTTCACAAATTGCAAATAAGAGAATAGACAAACCGTCAGACATTTTAAAAATCGGCGATGAAGTTGATGCTAAAATTACAGTTATTGATTTTGAGAAAAAACGTGTAAGTCTTTCAATTCGTGCTTTGCTTCCACAGGAAGAGACTCAAAAAGATGAAGAAGTAACAGTTGCAGAAATTCCTGCTGAATCTGCAGAAGAATCTGTTAAGGAAGAATCTCCTGTAGAGTCAGTTGAAGAAACAGTTAAAGAGGAAGCTTCTGCTGAACCGGCAGAAGAATCTGTAAAAGAAGAAACTCCTGCTGAAACTGTAGAAGAAACAACTGAGGAGGAAACTCCCGTTGTAACAGAAGAAGCTGACCCGGAAACACCTGCTGAGGAGACAACTGCAGAATAATTATTGAATTTCAGGGCATCCTCTAAGGAGGATGTCCTTTGTTTTTAGAAAAGGGTGATTGTTTTGTATGAAAATATAAAAGCTGAGAGTGAAAGGGTTTTTATAGAACTGATTGAAAAGGCTAATCTTAAAAAAGCAGATTTGCTTGTAATCGGCTGTTCAACCAGTGAGATAATCGGCTCAAAAATCGGCACTGATTCTCAGATAGAAGCCGCAAAAGCACTTTTTGACGGCTTTTATCCAAAAATTAAAGAAAAAGGTATTTATGTCGCCGCTCAATGCTGTGAGCATTTAGGCAGAGCCTTGTGTGTTGAAAGAGAATATGCTCAAAAATATTTAATTCCAATAGTTAATGTAATTCCTCAGCCGAAAGCAGGAGGCAGTCTTGCAACAACTGCATATAAAATCTTTGAAAATCCCGTTATGGTTGAGCATATTAAGGCTGATGCGGGAATAGATATAGGCGGAACGCTTATCGGTATGCATTTAAAGGAAGTTGCAGTACCCCTGAGATTAAGTGTTTCAAAAATTGGCAATGCAAATATTATATGTGCAAGGACCCGTCCTAAATTTGTGGGCGGTGAACGTGCAGTTTACGATAAAAATTTAATGTGAGGGGTATTATTATGACGGCTAAGGATGAATTTTTAAAAATATATACTGAAAATATCACAAGAGAAGGATGCAGCAGGCTTCTTGAGTGGTTAGAAAAAACAGATTTTTTTACTGCTCCCGCAAGCTCAAAATATCATTGTGCCTGTGAAAACGGACTTGTAATGCATTCTGTGAGTGTTTTCAATACAATGGTAGAAAAGCATTTTGATGAAGAGCACGACAATATGGAAAGCTTTGCTATTTGTGCGTTGCTCCACGATTTGTGTAAAGCACAGTTTTATAAGGTTTCTACAAGAAATGTAAAAAATGAACAAACAGGACAGTGGGAGAAAGTTCCCTTTTACGCAATTGAGGACAGTTTTCCTTACGGTCACGGAGAAAAGTCTGTTTTCTTAATTGAACGATTTATGAGGCTGAAAATTGATGAAGCCATGGCAATTAGGTGGCACATGGGAGAATTTGGAGATTCAAACAGCTTTACAATAAGCAGAGCCTATGAACGTTATCCTCTGGCAGTTAAACTTCACCTTGCGGATTTGGAATCTACATATTTAAGAGAAAAGGGTACATCAGCAGTAAATAAATAATCAAGGAATGTTGCAGATGAACATATTAGAAGCACAAATGCGTGCAGAAGAATTAAGAACACAGCTTGAATATCATAATAACCTTTATTATAATCAGGATTCTCCCGAGATTTCTGACTTTGAGTATGATAAAATGCTCAGAGAGCTTGAAAATATAGAGGAAGAATATCCCCAGCTAAAAACAGATAATTCTCCTGCACAGCGTGTAGGCGGTTCAGCGGGAGAAAAGTTTTCTCCGGTAGTTCATTCAGTCCCTATGGGAAGTCTGCACGACAGCTTTTCAAGTGAAGAAATTATTGATTTTGACAGAAAGGTAAGAGAAGTTGTAGAAAATCCTCTTTATGTAGTTGAGCCTAAATTTGACGGACTTTCCGTTTCCTGCGAATACAGAAACGGAGTTTTTGTAAGAGGTTCAACAAGAGGCGACGGCGTTACAGGAGAAGACGTAACGGAAAATCTTATGACAATAACTTCTCTCCCAAAAATAATTAGAAACGCTCCCCCTTTTTTAGAAGTAAGGGGAGAGGTTTATATGTCCTTTAAAAGTTTTGAGGAGCTTGTAAAAATTCAGGAAATCAATGAAGAAAAACCTTTTAAAAATCCCCGCAATGCGGCAGCAGGCTCATTAAGGCAAAAAGACAGCAAAATTACTGCTAAACGAAAATTAGACATTTTTCTTTTTAATATACAGCAGGCTGACGGTATTCAGTTTAACAGCCATAAAGAGTCAATTGATTATTTGACTGAGCTTGGTTTCCCAACTGCACCTTTTTATAACAGATATGATAATATTGAAGATGTTTTAAAAGAAATTGAAAGAATAGGCAATTTAAGAGGTACTCTTGATTTTGCGATTGACGGCGCAGTTGTTAAGGTTGATGACCTTTCTCAAAGAGGGTTATTGGGAAGTACGGCAAAATTCCCCCGTTGGGCGGAAGCATATAAATATCCGCCTGAAGAGAAAGAAACCAAATTGCTTGATATTGAAATAAATGTAGGCAGGACAGGAGCATTAACCCCCGTAGGTATTTTTGAGCCTGTATTTTTAGCAGGAACAACGGTGTCCCGTGCAACATTGTATAATAAGGATTTTATTGATGAAACAAAGATTGGTATCGGTGATACGGTAATAATAAGAAAAGCAGGAGAAATAATTCCTGAAGTTGTCTCCGTAAAAAAACACGGTGAAAATTCAATTCCTTTTAAATATCCCGAATTTTGTCCTTCCTGTAACAGTAAGGTTTACAGAGAAGAGGGCGAGGCAATGGTACGCTGTACAAATACTGAATGTCCTGCTCAGCTTTTAAGACATCTTGTCCATTTTGTTTCAAGAGACGCTATGGATATAGAGGGTTTAGGACCTGCTGTTATTGAACAGCTTGTTGATAACGGACTTGTAAAATCACCTGTTGATTTATATAAACTTAAAGCAGAAGATGTTTCCTCCCTTGAAAGAATGGGAGAAAAGTCAGCTGCAAACTTAATAAACGCCATTAAAAAGTCGAAAGAGAATGAGTTATACCGCCTTGTTTTTGCATTGGGTATACGCCATATAGGTCAGAAAGCAGCAAAATTGCTTTGCGATAAGTTTTTAACAATTGAAAACATAATTTCTGCCAATGCAGAACAAGTATCGGCAATAGACGGATTCGGCGAAATTATGGCGGAAAGTGTTGTTGAGTATTTTTCTCTTGAAGAAACAAAAGAACTTATTTCTGCATTAAAGGAATTAGGAGTAAAAATGCCTCCTGTGCAAAAATCGGCAACAGTAGGTATTTTCACGGGAAAAACATTTGTTTTAACGGGAACACTCCCCACCTATAAAAGAAGCGAAGCCGCAAAAATCATTGAAGAAAACGGTGGTAAAACCTCTTCGTCGGTATCTAAAAAAACAGATTATGTTTTGGCAGGAGAAGAAGCAGGAAGTAAGCTGACAAAAGCTCAGTCTTTAGGAGTTGCCGTAATAGACGAACAGCAGTTTAAAGAAATGCTGGGTTTATAATTATAGTCTGTTAAAAATGTAAAATAAAGTTTTCTGTAAAGAAAAGCAAAAGTTTTGGGCGGGCTTTTCAAAAGCCCCTTGTTGCGGTCAGTGACCGAAAAATCTACTAATATATTTATATGAATTGACCTTTGAGTAAATCAAAGGTCATATTTTTTTGCTTTTTTACATATGACTTATTGAGTTAAAAAATCCGGAGGAATAGTAAATGAGCAGTTTAAATTTAAAGGAAAGATTTATTCAATCGTTATCGCCTTTAACGCAAAACATAAGCAAAAGATTATCAACACTTCCCGATTCAATTCAGGAAAATGCTCAGGAAATAAGAATCAGACTTAACAGACCCTTGTCAATATCCTGTCCCGCTAATACATATTTTTTAACAGAAAACGGCTGTGTAACAAATAAAATAACAGACCAGCCTATGCTGTTTGCAAATCAAAAGGATATTTCCGATATTTTCCACAATATTTGTAACTACTCCGTTTATTCAAGACAAAATGAAATTAAAAACGGATTTGTAACAATGCAGGGCGGACATAGAGCAGGAATTTGCGGTACAGCTGTAATTGAAAACGAAAAAATAAATAATATCCGTGATATATCATCAATAAATATAAGAATTGCAAGAGAGCATAAGGGAAGCGGCGAAGCGATATTAAATAAAATTAAAACAGTTTCAGGGGGGATTTTAATCTGCGGAAGTCCATGCAGCGGTAAAACTACTGTATTGAGAGATATAGCCCGGCTGCTCTCGTTGCAATACAATAAAAAAGTTTCAGTAGTAGATGAACGTGGAGAGATTGCCGGTACGGTTCAGGGAGTTTTTCAGAATGATGTTGGACTTTGTGATGTTTTAGACGGTTATTCCAAAGCAGACGGCATTATTCAATCTATACGTTCAATGTCGCCTGACGTTGTGATATGCGATGAAATAGGAGGATTTGAGGATGTAAAAGCAATACTGCAAAACTCAAATTCAGGGGTTTCATTTATAGCGACAGTACATTGCAAAAATTCGGGTGAACTAATAAAAAAGCCTTTTATAAAGGAGCTTCTTAAATCAAATGTATTTGAAAAAGCAGTTTTTCTGCAAAACAGACAAAATGCAGGAAAAATAAACAGCATTGTAAATTGTGGAGAAATTTTGAATGGTTAAAATTTTAGGTTGTATTTTATTTATAATCTCATCAAGTATGGCAGGATTTTACTTTTCCGAGAGATTAAAAATCAGATTAAATTTTTTATATGAATTTATTTCGTTTTTAAAATCACTTCAAATTCATCTAAGATATTGCGGCGGAGATATACTGCAAATATTGCCCCTTTGCAGTGACTCAAAAACAGTTGAACCCTTTATAAAAAAAATATCTGAAAACAGTAAAAATTATAGTTCTTTTGGAGAAATATGGAGAAACTCCGTTATGTCTATTTCAAAATTAAACTGTTTAACAAAGTCAGATATAAAAGCAATGATTGAATTTGGAAAAAGTTTAGGAACAACAGATGTAGAAGGCCAGCTTAATCATATTGAGTTATATATTGAGATATTTAATAAAGCATATGAAAATGCCCGTGAAGAATTAAAAAGCAAATCAAAGCTTTATAAAACAATGGGATTTTTCATTGGAACAACAATAGCGTTAATGATTGTATAATACTGATCCCGGTATTAATATTGGAGACCTAAAACTGAGATTAGTATAAAGAGGTAATTACTATGGATGTAGATATGATTTTTAAAATTGCAGCAGTAGGAATAATTGTTGCAATATTAAACCAGTTGCTTGTACGCTCTGGAAGGGAAGAGCAAGCGATGCTTACAACTCTTGCAGGCTTAATTGTAGTACTTACAATGATTGTAACTCAGATAAGCACGCTTTTTTCAACAATAAAAACATTGTTTGGTTTGTAAAATGAATATAGCAGGAATTTGTGCGTTAGCCGTAGTAACTGCCGTAGTTTCTTTAACGCTAAAAAAATATAACGGTGAAATATCTTTAATGCTATGTATTGCAGGGTGTATTTTCATTTTTTTATCCCTGCTATCATCTTTTACAACACTTTACGATACAGTCAATAAGATATTATCAAATGCAGGAATAAACGTAACATACATAACAGTTTTACTAAAAGCCATAGGTATTTGTTTTGTGACTGAATTTGCCTGCGACTGTTGTAAGGATGCTGGACAAACTGCCCTTGCAAACAATGTGTCGCTTGCAGGAAAGGTAATGGTAATTATAACGGCGATACCGTTGTATAACGAAATTTTAAATACTGTGCTTTCATTAACGGGAGGTGCAGTATGAAAAAACTTTTTTTATTTGCATCGGTTTTTATTATAGCTTTGTCATTTTCCGTATTTTCAGCAAATGCAGAGGAAACAGAAAGTACTGAAAGTACAAAATTAGATTCTTATGAGATAATCAGTGACGAAGATAGACAAGGTCTGTTTGATTCTTTATCCGATGAAGCAAAAAAATCATTGTCTAATTTAGGTATAGAATCAATAAATCCCGATTTTATCGATAATCTAACGTTTGATAAAATTATATCCGAGATTATATCAAATGCTGCAAACGTATCAAAAAATCCTCTTAAATCAATGCTGTCTGTAATATCAATAATGCTGTTAAGCTCAATGCTCAGCGGTTTAAAAAATTCATTAAATAACCGAAAAATGCAGCAGGTTATAGATGTTGTTTCTACTTTATGTATTACTTCAGCGTTAGTGCTTCCTGTAAGTAATGTAATTATAAATACAACAAATACGGTTTTAACTTCTTCAAATTTTATGCTTGCATATATACCTATAATGCTTGTTGTATTGGTAAGTTCAGGAAAAGCGGTAAGCGGAAGCGCTTACTATTCTATGATGGTTATGGCAGGACAGGCTGTTTCTCAAGTTGCATCTAAGGTTATAGCACCTTTGTTAAATTCATTTTTAGGTATAAGTATAGCGGCTTCAATTTCTCCGAATATTAACTTGTCGGGAATTACAAACTATATCGGAAAAATTATAAAATGGCTTTTAGGTTTTATAATGACAATGTTTACGGCTCTTTTATCTTTCAGACAGATAATAACAACATCAGTCGATAATGTCTCTACCCGTGCTGTAAGGTTTACTTTAACTTCTCTTGTCCCAGTAGTAGGCTCAGCCTTATCTGATGCGTATAAAACAATACAGAGCAGTGTTAATTTAATAAAGTCAGGATTAGGCGTATTTGTAATAATAGCAATTTTCATTGTTTTCTTGCCAATTATACTTGAATGTCTTATTTGGGTTTTAACTATAGGTATCACAAAATCGGTAGGAGAAGTTTTAAATCTCTCTCAGCCGTGTAAAGTGCTTGAAGCGGTTACAACAGTTATTACGACCTTGTTGGCAATAATATTCTGCATTATGGCAGTATTTATTATCTCTACCGCTATTGTGCTTCTGATGGGAGGTGCAAGTCAATGAGCACGGTTGTTTCTGTTTGCAGTGCAATATGCATAGTCGCAATCGGAGGAGCGTTAATTTCCATAATTTTGCCTGACGGAAATACTAAAAAAATACTTTCTCTTGTATTAGGTGCATTTTTGCTGTGCTCTATGATATTGCCTGTAAAAAATGCAATAAATGATATGAGTTTGGAAATAGGAGATTTTCCAAAAGAAAAACAAATTACTGCATCTGCCGATGAAGTTTATACAGACAGCGTAATAAAAGAAACGGAAAACACATTGGCTGAAACTCTTGACGGCTTGCTGAAAAGCGAAAACATTAATGTTAAAAGAATACGTATTTATTTAAAAGAGGATGAAAACTTGGGAATAATTATAAGCAGGATAAGCATATATATAGACAAAAAGAATAATTCAAAGGTATTCAGAATTAAAGAAATAACAGAAGAAAACTTTGGACAAACGCCCTTTGTCATTGCGGAGTAAAATATGAGAGAAAGAACATCTTTTAAAGAAATGTTTAAAAGTGAAAAGATAAAGAAGTTTATAATAATAGCCGGTTTTGTAGGAATAGGACTTATATTTATCTCAACCTTTTTCAATTTTGATTCGGCAGAAAATATCGATACTCCCGCCACATCTGAAAATGCAGTAGATGAGTACTGTGATGATATGCAGTCAGATATTAAAAATATGGTTGAAAGTATAGAGGGGGTAGGAAAAGCAAAAGTACTTCTTACTATAGAAAATTCGGTCGAGTATGTTTATCGTGACAACAGCGACACTAAAACAAAAGAAATAGAGCCTGTTATAAGGGGAGTAGTTGTCGTATGTCAGGGCGGTGATAATCCCGTTGTTGTAGAAAGAGTTTTGTCAGCAGTTACAAAAGCTCTTAATATATCTACATCTAAAGTATGTGTAACAAAATTAAAAAATTAAAATTATAGGAGGAATAAAATGAAATTTCAAAAAAAACACATTGTGTTAGGAACTTTAATTATTGCTTTGGGAGCTGCGGTTTATATAAACTGGCAGTTTGCAGAAAATCAGAATTTAAAACAATCTTCAAAGGAACTTGGTTCTGCTCAGTATGTAAACGCAACTTCATCTACTGAAAAAACAAGTACATATGATGAGGTAGCTGAAACATCAAATATGACAGGTGAACAGCAGGCATTTTTTGCAAATGCACGCAATGAGCGTGACCAGACTCAGGATAAAATAATAGATACTGCTAATGAAGTGTTAAGCAGTGATGCGGCATCACAAGACGATCAAGCTGCAGCAGTAGAAAATATAAAACAGCTTTTAAAGAATTTTACTTATCAGGACAGCGTTGAAAGCATTTTAAAGGCTAAAGGCTTTACACAATGTCTTTGCTATATTTCAGATCAGGGCTGTAATGTTATAGTTTTAAAGGATGAAATGAATGATACATCTGCTTTAATGATTAAAGCGGCGGTTACATCACAAATTGATATGTCTTTTGATAGCATAACAATAGTTGAGGTTTGATCTAATAATATAAACCATAAAGCGCAGTTAAAAGCATAATGCTCTTAACTGCGCTTTGACTTGTAAAAAGAAACTATTTTATTGTAAATAAAAAATGGACAACTTTTGCTGATTTTTAGATAGATTTTATTATAGATTGGATACCAACAGATAAGAAAAATATGCAGCATAGCATAATAATAAAATTACGCCGCCAAATCGTGTCAGCTTTTTCTTTTTGAAACAGCATATTAAAAGAACTATTGCGGCAATTAATGAGACAATGCTGTCAAGAACAAAGGATAAATCAAAATTAACCGACGTAATCAATGCAGACGTACCTGCAACAAACAAAATGTTAAAAATGTTGCTTCCTACAATGTTTCCTATTGCAATATCATTATTTCCTTTTTTAGCGGCAATTGCTGAAGTTACAAGCTCAGGAAGCGATGTTCCGAATGCAACTATTGTAAGACCGATAATTCTGTCGCTGACGCCAAAAGTTTTTGCAATAAATGTAGCGCTGTTTACGGTGAAATTACTTCCGATTATTATAAGTGCAAGTCCTATAATTGTAATTAAAATCATAAACCACCACTTACTTTTCAGACCGCCTTGAGGCTTGGGAGTTTCAATTTCATTAGGATTCCTTATCGGCTTTTCTGATTTTGAAATCATAATTAAATAAACAAGAAAAGCAAATAAAATTATCCAAAGAATTATACCGTCAATCAAGCCTAATGAATAACCGATAAAACCCAGTATAGGGAAAAACGCAGATAATAAAATTAAAAACGGCATTTCATATTTTATTGTGTTAGGTTTAACTGCAACCGGTGTGATGATTGAAGTAATACCTAAAATTAAAAAAATATTTATAATATTGCTTCCAAGCACATTTCCAACGGTAATACCGCCGTTATTCTGAAGTGCAGCAGTAATACTGACAGCCGCTTCGGGAGCGCTTGTACCGAGAGCTACGATTGTTAAGCCTATAACAATTTGAGGAATATTCATTTTTGTTGCGATACCTGCCGCACCGTCAACAAACCAGTCGGCACCCTTTATCAGCAAGACAAATCCGAAAAGTAAAAGCAAAATCTGCAAAAAAATGTCCATTAAATCACTCCATAAAAATTAAAATAATAAAAATAAAGACTTCTAACGCCAAAGCGTCAAAAGTCTTGTTCTTTCTAAAGAAAGTGTGCAACCACGGAGTTATTTTCCGGGTATATGTTGATTGCACAATAGCAACTACTCCCTTTTAACAGTAATAAAATAACATATCTTTAAAAAGCTGTCAATAAGGTTTTTTCCGTGTTTACAACGATTTCCTTTTGTGATATACTTAAAATACTTATAAATTCAAAGAAATGTTGTGATTATATGTGTAAAAACACAGATACGGAATCTTATAATATTACAAGAAGAAGTGCAAGAGAACAAGCCTTTATTCTGTTGTTTGAGATGAGTTTTTCAGAAGATAAATTTTCACTTGAACAAATAAAAGAAAATGCTATGGATAGCAGGGACGTTGAGTTTTGCGAGTATGCAGTAAAGTCGGCTCAGTATGTTAATAAAAATATTACTGAAATTGATAAAATTATTTCATCTCATTTAAAAAAAGGTTGGAAAATATCAAGAATTTCAAAAGTATCATTGGCTGTTTTAAGACTTGCAATTTACGAAATGAAATATGAAGATGAAATACCGATTGGAGTTTCAATCAACGAAGCAGTAGAACTTTCTAAAAAGTATTCAATTGACGAAAGCGGATTTGTCAACGGTGTTCTCGGTTCCGTTTCAAGAGACTTGGAGAACAGTTAATGTCTTTTTATCTTGGAATAGATACAAGTAATTATACAACATCGACTGCAATATATAATTCGGAAACCGATGAAATCATACAAAGTAAAAAGCTTTTGCCTGTAAAGTCAGGTGGGCTTGGACTGCGGCAAAGCGATGCTGTATTTCATCATACACAGCAATTAAATGTTCTTTTTTCAGAGCTTTTGCAAAAATTTAACGGCAACATTACTGCAATAGGGGTTTCATCAAAACCACGTCCCTGCGAGGGTTCATATATGCCATGCTTTACGGTCGGATTAAACAGTGCAAAAATGCTTTCGGACGCTTTAAAAGTACCGTTATATACTTTTTCTCATCAGGAGGGTCATATTTCTGTGGCATTGTATTCGGCAAATAAAAAGGAACTTTTTAATGAAAGATTTTTAGCTTTTCATATAAGCGGCGGCACAACTGAGGCTTTAATTGTAAATCCAAATGATTATTTAGGATTTAATATAGATATTGCGGCTAAAACACTTGATTTAAATGCAGGTCAGGCAATTGACAGAGTAGGATTAATGTTAGGTTGTTCATTTCCCTGCGGAAAAGAGCTTGAACAGCTTGCATTAAACTGCAATGATGATATAAAAGTAAAGCCTGCATTAAAGGATTGTAACTGCTGTTTAAGCGGAGTGGAAAATCTCTGTAAAAATGCTTTAAAACAGGGAAAGCCGAAAGAATATGTTGCAAAATTCTGCTTAACTTATATTGAAAAAACAATTTTTCTTATGACCAAAAAATTAAAAGAAAAATATGGAAATTTGCCTGTTGTATACGCAGGAGGAGTTATGTCTAACTCAATAATACGGAAAAATATATCCGACTTAATAAATTGTTCGTTTGCAAAACCCGAGTATTCCTGCGATAACGGTGCAGGAATTGCGTATCTTGCATTCAGAAAGGATTCTTATGACAAATCCACAATTTAAAACGCCTAAAGTTATATCTGTATCACAGCTTAATTTTTATATAAAATCCCTTCTGGATAATGATATGAATTTAAATGCAGTTTTTATTACAGGAGAAATTTCAAATTTAACAGACCATTATAAAAGCGGACATATTTATTTATCTTTAAAAGACGATAAATCTGTTTTGAAAGCTGTAATGTTTTCAGGCAATGCAAGAAGACTTAAGTTTACTCCCGAAAACGGTATGAAAGTGCTTGTATGCGGAAGAGTTACGGTATATGAGCCTACAGGTCAGTATCAGCTTTATATTGAAGAAATGCAGCCTGCGGGAATGGGAGAATTATCTCTTGCTTATGAACAGCTTAAACATAAGCTTGAAAAGTTGGGAATGTTTGATAAATCAATAAAAAAGCCTATTCCAAAATTTCCGAGAACAGTAGGAGTTATCACTTCTCCCACAGGTGCGGCAATTCAGGATATAAAAAATATTTTAGCTAGAAGATTTCCTTGTGTAGATATTGTAATTGCCCCTGTTATTGTTCAGGGAGAAAGTGCACCCGGACAGCTTGTTGACGCCGTTAATAAAATGGATTTTTACAACATTGCCGATGTTATAATTATCGGCAGAGGCGGAGGTTCAATAGAAGACTTATGGGCATTTAACAGCGAGGAACTTGCTTTTGCAATATATAACTGCAAAACACCTGTTATTTCTGCGGTAGGTCATGAAACCGATTTTACAATATGTGATTTTGTATCAGACCTTCGTGCGCCAACTCCGTCAGCCGCCGCTGAATTAGCCGTTCCCGATAAAAGCGAACTGATTGCTTATTATAATTCGCAAAAACAGTATATTTATTCAATGCTTGATTCAAAGCTTCAGTCATATTATAAAGAGCTAAATGCGATACAGGGTGAAATAAATATAAATTCACCGATTAAACAAATTAATAGATATAATAACGATTTAAAAGTATATAAAGAAAAAGTATTAACAAGTTTAAAATTTGATTTTGAAAAGAATTATCAAAATGTAAATTCCTTAGCAAATCAGCTTGAAGCATTAAATCCTGTTTCCGTTTTAAAAAGAGGTTATTCTTTTTCAGAAAAAGACGGAAATGTTATAACATCAGTAAAACAGGTAAAAACAAATGATGTTATTGATATAAATTTAAGTGACGGAAAAATATCTGCAAAGGTAATAGGTGAGTAATATGTCCTTTGTTCATTTACACGTTCATAGTGAATACAGTCTGCTTGACGGTGCATGCCGAATAAGCAGGCTTGCTTCTGCTGCGAAAAAAATGGGGCAAAACGCTCTTGCAATAACCGACCACGGTGTAATGTACGGAGTCATAGACTTTTACAGAGCCTGTAAAAAAGAGGGGATAAAGCCTGTAATAGGCTGTGAAGTTTATGTCGCTCCAAGAACACGTTTTGATAAAACATTTGAATATGATAAGGAATATTATCATATGGTTTTGCTGTGTGAAAACAATAAAGGATATGAAAATCTTATAAAACTTGTTTCCAAGGGATTTACAGAGGGCTTTTATAATAAGCCGAGAATTGATGACGATTTATTAAAAGAGTATCATGAGGGACTAATTTGTCTTTCAGCTTGTTTAGCTGGTGAAATTCCTCAAAAGCTGTTAAAAGGAGATTATTCTGCCGCTAAAGAAAAGGCTTTATATTACAGAGATTTATTTGGAGAAAACAACTTTTTCCTTGAACTTCAGAACCACGGAATTGAAGAACAGCACAGAACAAATCCTGATATAATTAATATTTCCCGGGAAACAGGCATACCTCTTGTTGTAACTAACGACAGCCACTATATAGAAAAAGAAGATTCTCGAACACATAGAATTTTGCTGTGTATTCAGACAAACCATACAATAAATGATGAAGATAAAATGGAATTTAAAACCGACGAATTTTATCTTAAATCAGAAGAAGAAATGCGTACTTTGTTTCCTGATGTACAGCAGGCATTCGATAATACTCAGCTAATAGCAGACAGATGTAATGTAGAATTTGAATTTGGCGTAAGAAAACTGCCTCATTTTGATGTTCCCAATAATGAAGACCATTATGAATACTTCAAAAGAAACTGTTATGAGGGTTTGTATAAGCATTACGGTAATAATCCTGAAAAAAGTTTAATTGAACGCTTGGAATATGAGCTGTCAACCATAAACAGAATGGGTTTTGTTGACTATTATTTAATAGTAAATGATTTTATTCAGTATGCAAAAAATCAGGGAATACCCGTAGGACCCGGAAGAGGCTCAGGAGCAGGCTCATTATGCGCATATTGTATCGGAATTACTAATGTTGACCCTATTAAATATAATTTGCTGTTTGAGCGTTTTCTTAACCCTGAACGTGTAAGTATGCCTGATTTTGATATCGACTTTTGTAAGGAACGCAGGGGAGAAGTAATAGATTACGTAATCAGAAAATACGGTGCAGACCACGTCGCTCAAATTATAGCATTCGGTACTATGGCGGCAAGAGGTGCAATAAGAGATGTCGGCAGAGCATTGGGAATCCCCTATTCAAATGTCGATAAAATTGCAAAGTTGGTTCCAAACGATATAGGAATTACAATTGAAAAAGCTATAGCGTTAAACAGCGAATTAAGAGGTCTTTACGAAAATGATTCTCAGGTTAAAAACCTGATTGATATCGCTGTGGCTCTTGAGGGTATGCCAAGACACGCAACAATGCACGCCGCAGGTGTCGTTATTACACAACAGCCGGTAAGTAATTATGTACCTTTATCAAAAAATGATGATAATATAGTTACTCAGTTTACAATGACAACATTGGAAGAACTGGGCCTTTTAAAAATGGATTTTCTTGGACTGAGAAACCTGACGGTTATTGATGATGCAGTCAAGCAGATTAAAGCTCAGAACCCCGATTTTAATCTTGATAAAATAAATTATGATGATAAAGCCGTTTTTAATATGATGTCCCAAGGAAATTCAGAGGGTGTATTCCAGTTTGAAAGTCAGGGTATGAAAAATGTCCTGACTCAGCTAAAGCCCGAATCCCTTGAAGATTTAATTGCGGTTATTTCCCTTTACCGTCCCGGACCTATGGATAGTATCCCTGCTTATATTGATAACAGGCATAATCCCTCTCATATAAAATATAAGCATCCGCTTTTAAAGAATATTTTAGATGTAACATACGGCTGTATAGTTTATCAGGAGCAGGTTATGCAGATTTTCCGTACACTTGCCGGCTATTCACTTGGCAGAGCCGACATAGTAAGAAGGGCAATGAGCAAGAAAAAGCATGACGTAATGGAAAAAGAACGCCAAATTTTTATAAACGGCTTAACTGATGATAAGGGTAACGTAGTAGTTGAGGGTTGTTTAAGACGAGGCGTAGATGAAAAAACAGCAATTTCAATTTATAATGAAATGGAAAGTTTTGCATCGTACGCTTTTAATAAATCTCACGCTACTGCTTATGCAATTATAGCTTATCAGACCGCATGGCTTAAATGTCATTATCCTAAGGAATATATGGCGTCATTATTGTCAAGCGTTCTTGATAATCTTAATAAAATGGCAGGTTATATTGCCGAATGTCACAGATTGGGCATAAAAATTCTTCCGCCTCATATCAACGAGAGCTATTATAAATTCACAGTTGTTAATAAAGATATTCGTTTTGGTCTTTTAGCAATAAAGGGTTTAGGCAGACAGTTCATTGACTCTGTAATTAAAGAAAGAGAAAAAGGCAAATATACTTCTTTATACAATTTTTGTGAAAGAATGTATGATAAGACAATGAATATCAAAGCACTTGAAAATCTTATCAAGTGCGGTGCTCTTGATAATCTGGGAGCAAACAGAAGACAAATGCTTGCTGTTGCAAAAACGGTTTTGGACAGCATTACTTTTGAGAGCAGAAAAAATGTCAGAGGACAAATATCCTTATTTGATACTGATGAAGACTCTAAAGCAACATCTGAACCCGATATTCCTGTTCTGGAAGAGTTTCCGATTTCTGAATTACTTTTTATGGAAAACGACGTTGCAGGAATGTATTTAAGCGGACATCCTCTTAATGAATATTTAGACTATGCCGATAAAGCTAAGACTGACAAAATAGGTAACATTATAAATCAGGAAAACGATAGTTTATACGTTGACGGACAGAATGTACGAGTGCTTGCAATCGTATCTAAGGTTAAAACACAGATAACTAAAAGCAATCAGATGATGGCATTTGTAAATGTTGAAGATCAGTATGGCACAGCAGAAATGCTTGTGTTTCCTAATGTTTATGAAAGATATGCAAGCTTGTTCAGAGAGGGAAATGTGCTTGATATTTTCGCAAGCATAAGTATAAAAGAAGATGAAGACCCCAAACTTATGTGCAATAAAGTTCTACTTGTTACAAAGGATTCAAAGCCTGAAATTGTTAATAATAATGGACTCAACAAAAAAACAGATGCAAAAACAAATAGCGATTCAGCCTCAAAACCTTTTAATAAGCCGATGACCTTGTATATCAGAATAGATAACCTTGACGGAGAAAAGTTTATAAAGGCTAAAAGACTTCTTGAAATATTTGACGGAAGAACACCGGTTGTATTTTATTTGACCGACACTAAAAAACAGCTTAAAGCACCGATGAACTTATGGGTTGACTTAAACAATGTTCTTGTAAAAGAGCTTAAAAATCAGCTCGGTGACGAAAATGTTGTGACAAAGTGAATAAAATCATCACTTGCGTATTGTTAAAATTATATAAACTTTTTTCTTTCTATTGAAATTATAGTATTAATGTTGTAAAATAAATTTGATAATTTAACACATAAAAGTGTAAAAGTAATCAGGAGGAATTTTTATGAAAAAAACAAAAAGAATAATTGCGTTAGTTCTTGCAGCTCTTATGCTTGCTGTATGTTTTGCAGGATGCGGCGGCACTTCAACAACAAGTAATGCAGGTGACAATGCGGATAAAGAATCAAAGGTTTATAACATAGGTATCAGCCAGCAGATGAAACACGAGGCTTTAGATGCAGCTACACAGGGCTTTCAAGATGCATTAGTTAAACATTTAGGCAAAGATCATGTTAAATTTGATTTACAGAATGCACAGGGTGACTCAACGGCTTGTACAACAATTGCAAATCAGTTTGTATCATCAAATGTTGATTTAATTATGGGTAACGGAACAACTGCACTGCAGGCTGCTTTTACAGCTACACAGGATATTCCTGTTCTGGGTACATCTATTACAGATTACGGCACAGCACTTGACATAGCTGACTGGAAAGGTACAACAGGAATGAATGTTTCGGGTACATCTGACCTTGCACCTCTTGATAAGCAAGCTGAAATGCTTAACGAGTTGTTCCCTGACGCTAAAAAAGTTGGTATTATCTATTGTTCAGCAGAACCTAATTCAAAATATCAGGCAACAACTATTACTGATTACTTGAAAAAATATGGATATGAAGTTACAGATTATACATTCGCTGATTCTAACGATTTAGCGGCTGTAACAACAACTGCTTGTGAAGCAAGCGATGTTCTTTATATTCCGACCGATAACACGGCAGCTTCCAACGCAGGTATCATTAATAATATTGCAGAACCTGCGGGAGTACCGATTGTTGCAGGTGAAGAAGGAATATGTAAAGGCTGCGGTGTTGCAACACTTTCAATAAGCTATTATGACCTCGGATATAAAACAGGCGAAATGGCTTATGATATTTTAGTTAACGGCAAAGATATTTCAACGATGGAAGTTCAGTATGCTCCTGCAACCACTAAAGAGTACATTAAAGACAGAGCAGAAGCTCTCAAAATTAAAATTCCTGACGGATATAAAGAAATAACTGTTGAATAATTTAATGAGGTTATAATGGGGTGTCGTTTTAATACTAATCAGTGATTGAAGTGTCGAAAAGATTTTCGAGCAGATTTTGCGTCGTACAAGGACTATGACGCAGACTGGCTGACGCCAGTCAAGGAGAAGAACGCAGTATGGCACAAAATCTGCCGTAAAGATATCGACTATTTAATTAATGATTAGTATTGAGTAACGACACCCCAAATTTTTTTGTTTGAAGCGGTGATAATGTAATGGATTTTATTATTTCATATTTTACTTCGCTTAACCCTGCGTCCTTTGTTACTGCATTGCCCGGCAATATAGCTCAGGGTATAATTTGGGGACTTATGGCATTAGGCGTATTTATTACTTATAAATTATTGAATTTTGCCGATTTGACTGTTGACGGCTCCTTTGCAACAGGCGGTGCTGTTACTGCTATGCTTTTACTCAACGGAGTACCTATTTGGACAGCAATTATTGTTGCAGTTATAGCCGGTCTGCTTGCAGGTCTTATTACAGGACTTTTACATACCTTGTTGGGAATTCCAGATATTTTGGCAGGTATTTTAACTCAGATTGCTCTGTATTCAATAAATCTAAATATAATGGGTAAAGCAAACCTGCCTGTAAGCTATCGCAATTATGATTTGCTTATTTCAGGAAGTAACATTCTTTGGGCTATTATTATCGGACTTGCATTTGCTTTTGTCGTAATAGCCGCAATGTACTGGTATTTCGGTACGGAACAAGGTTCGACAATCCGTTCTACTGGAAGTAACCCTGCTATGAGTAAAGCACAGGGTATCAATATTAATACTGCAAAGGTTGTTGCACTTTCACTTTCAAACGGACTTGTAGCATTATCAGGTGCGTTGCTTGCTCAGTATCAGGGTTTTGCAGATATTAATATGGGCAGAGGCGCAATCGTAATTGGTCTTGCTGCCGTTATTATCGGTCAGGTACTTGGCGAGGCGTTGTTCCGTAAACGCATAAATTTTGTTATAAGACTTGTTTTTGTAATTGTGGGCGGAATACTGTATTATATTGCAATGGGTATTGTTTTGTGGCTGAAGATGCCTACCGACGATACAAAACTCTTCACAGCAGTTATTGTAGCAATATTCCTTGCAGTTCCGTACTTAAAAAACAAAAAGAGGACCTCCTTTAAAAAGGTAGCTAAACAGAACTTAAAATCTGCTGATAAGGAGGGTTCGGAAAATGCTTGAGTTAAAAAATATTTATAAAACCTTTAATAAAGGAACTATTAATGAAAAAAGAGCTTTAAACGGCGTTGACCTTGTATTAAACGAGGGCGATTTTTGTACGATTATCGGCGGCAACGGAGCAGGCAAGTCAACTATGCTGAATGCTATTGCAGGAGTATGGCCTGTTGACAGTGGTTCTATTATGATTGACGGAATTGATGTTTCAGGTTTGCCTGAGCATAAACGAGCAAAATATTTAGGCAGAGTTTTTCAAGACCCAATGACCGGAACAGTAGCAGATATGGAAATCGGGGAAAATCTTGCAATAGCCGCCCGCAGAGGAAAGAGCAGAGGTCTTAGATGGGGAGTAACTGCAAAAGAGAAAGAGCAGTACAGAGAACTTCTAAAACAGTTTGAGCTTGGTCTTGAAGACAGAATGACATCTAAGGTAGGACTTCTTTCAGGAGGACAGCGTCAGGCAATTACGCTTTTAATGGCGACTATTCAAAAGCCGAAGCTTTTGCTTTTAGACGAGCATACTGCCGCACTTGACCCTAAAACTGCGGCGAAGGTGCTTGAGTTAAGTGATAAAATTATTGAAGAAAATAATCTTACGGCTATGATGGTAACCCATAATATGAACGATGCAATTGTCCACGGAAACAGACTTATTATGATGCATGACGGTAAGATAATACTTAATATTTCAGGAGAAGAAAAGAAAAATCTCACTGTTGAAGCATTACTGCAAAAATTTGAACAGGTAAGCCATAGTAAATTTACTAACGACAGAGTTCTTCTTGCAGAATAACGCTTCCTTATTAACAGCTTATATAACAAAAAAATCCACCGATTTCGGTGGATTTTTAGTTTACCGCTTATCAATGATTTTTATTCTTCAGGAGAAAAATCGTCTTTTCCTACACCGCATAATGGACATACAAAGTCATCAGGAAGATCCTCAAATTTTGTGCCTGCTGCAATACCTAAATCTGCATCTCCTGCTTCTTCATCATAAATATATCCGCATACATTGCATACATATTTCATTTTGCTTGGCTCCTTTCTTAAAATATTATATACATTATTTTATTATATTAATCCAAAAGTTTCAAGTATTATTTCACAAATAAATACAATTATACACGCCGAACAAGCAACCAATATAAGACTTTTACCCTTATAAGCCAGTAAAATTGCACTTATAAAACCTAAAATTGCTGAGTACGGGGAAGAAGTAGAATATAAAACAGCAGGAAATGTCATAGCTGCAAGAGTTGCATACGGAACATAATACAAAAATGAACAGATAAACTGATTTTTAATTTTCTTTTTAATCAGTGTTAAAGGGATTAATCTGATCAAATATGTAACAAAAGCCGCAATAAAAATGTAAATGTATATATTAACATTCATTTGCCGAATCCTCCTTTACAGGAAAAAGAATAGCGGCAATTACTGAAATTACTATTGTTATAATAATAATTTTGAAGCCTGATGAAATTTCGCTTAAATAAGGTAAGTAATACATCATACAACTCATAATCATTGCACTTATTACTACGCACAAAACACTTTTTTCTTTTTTGGTTTTAGGAATTATAATAGCAATAAACATACCGTATATAGCTATGCCTAACGCACTTATAATGTTTTTCGGAAGAAAATCACCGGATATTACGCCGATTACTGTACCTGAAGTCCAGCCGGTAATTGCAGAACTTGTAAGCCCGTATATATAAAATGGTGACAGCTGTGAATCTCTTGTTATACTTACACCGAAAATCTCATCAGTAACGCCGATTGCAACCAGCAAACGGTGATAAAATGGAGTGCTTGCTTTTAGCTTTTGTGACAGTGTACAGGACATAAGCAAATATCTAAGATTAATAATAAGCTGTGAAAACGCCAGCTCTCCAATAGTACCGCATGAAGCAATTATAGTTAAAGAAGCAAACTGACCGGTAGAAGTTAAGTTTGTAAAAGACATTAATCCAGCCTGAAATGCTGTAAGTCCAATTTTGCAAGCCTGAATCCCAAAAGCAAAAGAAACAGCTAGATAACCTAAAAAAATAGGAATACCGTCTTTTACACCTGTTTTATATTCAGTCAAATTTTTCAAAATATATCCCTCAATTACGAAAACATTGTTAAATAAAAAGTAGCCGGTGACTAGTCCTATCCGAGCAGACAGCACTATATATTAACGACATTTTAAGCACAACTGTTATCGAGCAGTTTCCTATAAAGTAAAAAATTCCCAAGGCGTTACTGCCTTGGGAAAGAGCTTTAAGGTATAAATTAGTTTGCTCTTGTAACTTTACCAGAACGCAAACAACGGGTGCAAGCATAAACACGCTTAGGAGAACCGTCTACGATAGCCTTAACGCGTTGTACGTTTGGCTTCCATGTTCTGTTTGAACGTCTGTGTGAGTGAGAAACCTTGATACCAAAAGAAACGTCCTTTCCGCAGAACTGACATTTTGCCATGGTTTTGCACCTCCTTAAATACCGTAAAAAGTAATTATTAATTTACTAACTCTGTTACTATAACAGATTTAGAAAAAAAAAGCAAGTGTTTTTTAAAATTTTGACAAAAATTCTTTTCTTGTAATTTTATTATACATGTTATATAATTAAAATGTATTTTTATATATTTGTAAAATATTTGTTTTTTTTCGGAGGGTAATATGCTTTTTTCTTTAATCAGAGGTCAGCTTAATTTTCAAACTGCCGTAGCACAAATACTTGCAGTTTTACTAATTATATTTTTGATATTGCCTTTTCATGAATGGGCGCACGCTTTTACAGCGTCTTTATTGGGAGATAAATCAATAAAATATCGAGGCAGACTTTCCATAAATCCCCTTTCGCATATAGACCCTATGGGTGCATTGTGCTTACTGCTCATAGGATTCGGCTGGGCAAAGCCTGTTCCCGTTGATTCAAGATACTTTAAAAATCCAAAGATAGGTATGGCAATTACAGCGTTAGCAGGACCTGTTGCCAATGTTGTTGCCGCATTTGCAGGCTCTCTTATATTCTACGGACTTATTGGTTTTGGCGGAGTTGATTTACTACTAAGCGACTTATGGGGTTATGTTGGAACATTTTTTTCTTATTATATAATTTGTAATATTTCACTTGCTGTATTTAACTTAATTCCTGTTCCTCCCCTTGACGGTTCAAAAATACTTTTTGCATTTTTGCCTGACAGAATTATTTATCAAATCAACCGTTATCAGCAATATTTTTCTCTGATAATATTTGCATTGCTGTTTTTAGGAATATTAAGCGGTCCTTTAGCTATTCTGGAAAACGGATTGCTTTCTCTTATTGAAAATACCTCAATGGGAATACTGAGTTTATTCGGAGCAAGTTTTTAATATTACAGCTTAGGAGGACGGTTGTGGAAAATACCGTACAGTTAAATTACAAGTTGCCTGTATTTGAAGGGCCTCTTGACTTGTTGTTAACGCTCATTGCAAAAAACAAAATAGAAATAACCGATATAATAATAACCGATTTGTTAGACCAATATATGGAGCAAATCAGGCAAATGCAGGAAGATGAGCTTGATATAGCTTCTGAATTTTTAGAAATGGCGTCAAGACTTGTTTATATTAAATCAGTATCTTTGCTGCCCAAATATGAGGAAGAGGCGTCAGAGCTTAAAAAAGAGCTTACAGGACAGCTTCTTGAATATCAGCTATGCAGAGAAACAGCACAAAAACTGGGTACAATAGTCAGCTTTGATAATTTTTTCAGAGAACCGTCTCCTGTTGAATTTGATTTGACATATAATCGAATACACGAATCAGAAGATATTGCTAAAGCATATGTAAGCGCTGTAGGCAGAGGTAAAAAAAAGCTTCCGCCGCCTGCAAATGCTTTTTCGGGAATAGTTTCAAAGAAAATTATTTCTGTAAGCTCAAAAATCATAACAGTAATGAGAAAACTCTGGCACGGAAAAACAATAAAATACAGTGAATTATTTACTGCAAGCAAGGAAAAAAGTGAATTGGTAGCCACCTTTTTAGCGGTTTTGGAGCTTGTTAAGGGAAAAAGAGTTCGCATTGAAGGCGACGGCGATAATGCTAAAGTAAGAATGACGGAGGAAAAGATTTGACACCTGAAAAAATCAGAAGTGCGGCAGAAGCGATTATATTTGCAGGCGGAACGCCTGTAGAACTTTCAAGAATTGCAAAAGCGCTTGATATAACAGAAAATGAAGCCAAAGCACAAATTAATATTTTAATTGAAGAATATGAAAAGGCAGAAAAAGGAATAACTATAATTGAACTTGATAAATCTTACCAAATGATATCAAAGAAGGAGTTTGCTCCTTATATAAGAACCGTTATGGATTTAAGAAGAAATGCCCCTCTTTCTCAGGCGGCACTTGAAGTACTTGCCGTTGTAGCCTATAATCAGCCTGTAACAAAAGCCTTTATAGAGCAGGTAAGAGGTGTAGATTGCAGCGGTGTTATCGGAAGCCTTTGTGCTAAAGAATTAATTGAAGAAAAGGGAAGACTTGAACTTCCCGGCAGACCGCTTTTATACGGTACTACTCAGAACTTTTTAAGATGCTTCGGAGTTAAATCCATTGAAGAACTGCCGCCTCTTCCGCAAACTGATGATAATGATAAATCAGAAGATGATGCTGTTAATAATACTGATAAAAATTCAGATGAAGATACTGTTGAAACAACTGTAAAGGAAATTATTGAAGAAGTAATCAAAGAATAAGATTGGGGGATTTCCCTTGATTTTTCTGTACATTCTGATTTCAATACTTCTCGTTTTATTTTTAATTACGCTTATTCCCGTAGGAATTAAAGCAAGGTATAAAAACAAGGTGTATTGTGTTTTAAAAATCGGATTTATAAAAATCAGACTTTTGCCTGAAAAACCGAAAAAAAAGAAAACAAAAGAAAAAACAAAAGAAAAAAAATCTGAAAAAGAAAATCAAAAAGAAACTTCTTTTAAAAAATTATTAAAGCAAAACGGTGTTTCGGGTATAATAAATATCTTGAAAAGAATTGCCTCTCTTGCTGTTGGTGCATTAAAAGATATATTCAAGCACATAATAATAAGAGAACTGAGCCTTGATGTTGTAATCGGCGGAGATGACGCCGCAGAAACTGCATTAAATTACGGCAAAACGTGTTCTGTTGTTTATCCTGCGGTAAGCGTCATAACTCAGTCTTGTATATGCCGTGATTTTAATGTTCTTGTAAGCCCTGATTTTACTGATGGCTCTGAATCGAATGCAACATGTAAATTAGAGGCAGATATAAAAATTTTCTGGCTTGTTAAGGCAGTTATTGTACACGGCTTTAAAGCGCTTGGGGTAATTCTCAAACTGCAAAAAGCCAATGAACCTGTTAATAAAGATGAAAATTTAAATAATAATGACTGATAAAGTTCTTTAATAATAAATATAAAAAATTATATAAATTTAATTATATAAGGAGTGTTGAAAATGAGCGAACATCCGCTTAATAATCTTATGGGAACAACAATGCAAAAAATCAAGGAAATGGTAGATGTAAATACTATTATCGGCGACCCTATTACATCACCTGACGGAACGATTATTATTCCCGTATCTAAAGTAAGCTATGGTTTTGCATCAGGCGGTTCTGATTTCCCTACAAAAAAGGAAAATCAGGAATGTTTCGGAGGAGGAAGCGGTGCAGGTGTTTCAATAGTACCGATTGCATTTCTTGTTGTCAGTAAAGGAGAAGTTCAGCTTGTTCCTCTTGAAAAGTATGACGGCGCCGCAGACAGAGTTGTAGGAATGGTACCTGATTTAGTAGATAAAATCACTTGTATGTTTAAAAAAGATAAAAAATCAAAATCTAAAACAAAATCAGAAACAGAGGTTGCAAGTGAAGAAGAACCCTTGTTCTAAGTAATAGCTGATTCTTTTTAGCATATATATTACTGAGGTGATGATATGCTCAAAAGAATTTTTACTATATTTATTTGTGTAACGATAATCAGTTTGAGTTTTATTACAGCTTACAGCGTAGAAAACTTAATTACAGATAAACCGGGTATTTCTGCTGAAAGTGCTGTGCTTTACTGTGTAAATGACGGTAATGTGTATTTTTCAAAGAATGAAAATAAGCAAATGAAAAATGCAAGTACCACAAAAATAATGACGGCACTTTTAGCTTATGAAGAAGCCGAAAAAGAAAATAAAAATGTTAAGTTTACTAAAGAGATGATAGCTGAAGGAAGCTCAATGTATCTTGAAGTGGGAAATGTTGTTTCTTTAAAAGATTTGGCTTCGGGAATGATGGCTTGTTCGGGCAACGATGCAGCTAATGCTATTGCCTTGACTTTATCAGATTCCTTTGAAGGATTTGCAGAAAAAATGAATTTAAAAGCAAAACAGCTCGGAATGAAAAACACAAATTTTGTTACACCAAGCGGACTTGATGATGAAAATCATTACTCAACTGCCTATGACTTAGCATTGTTGATGGCTTTTGCATTAGAAAATCCGGATTTTGCCGAAAGCACTGCTCAAAAGTCCGTTAAGGTTGATTTTGTCAGTCCCGAAGATAAAAGCACTACTTATAGAAATCATAACAGGCTTTTGTCGTTATATGAGTATTGTATCGGAGGAAAAACAGGATATACAATGGCGGCAGGCAGATGTCTTGTATCTGCGGCTGAGAAAAACGGTTTGCGTTTTGTTTGTGTGACACTTAACGATAAAAACGACTGGAAAGACCATCAAAGTCTTTATGAATACGGATTTGCAAATTATTCTCTGTATTCTTGTGATGATACTTCTTATTATTTAGAAGTTCCCGTTGTTGGCGGAAACCAAGATACCGTAACTGTAGGAAGCGACAGAAAATACGGTATTGTATTAACAAAAGATAAGGTTGAAAAAGTAAAAAGAACAGTATATATGGATAACTTTTTGTATGCTCCCGTAAAGGACGGAGACTATGTAGGAAAGGTTATTTATACCTTAGACAATGAAAAAATTGCAGAAACGCCCCTTGTGGCGATGACATACAGTAATCTGAAATAAAGGAAAATTTTATGGCAAAAGAAGAATTAATAAGACTTCAAAAGGTGCTGGCTGAATGCGGCGTAGCATCAAGAAGAAAATCAGAGGAACTTATTGAAAGAGGTGCAGTTAAGGTAAACGGCAGGGTTGCACATATCGGAGATAAGGTTGATCCTAAAAAAGATAAAATAACAGTACACAATAAAAAAATTACATACGCTTCAAAGCCCAAATATCGGTATATTATGCTTAATAAACCCAGAGGTTTTGTAACTACAATGAGTGATGAACATGGCAGGAAATGCGTTGCAGATTTAATTAAAGATGTGAATGTTAGGGTTTATCCTGTTGGCAGACTTGATAAGGATTCCGAGGGAATGCTGATATTAACAAATGACGGAGCATTTGCAAATACGGTTATGCATCCTAAAAAAAGTATTTATAAGGTTTATAGGGTTACGGTAAGACCATCAATTGATGAAGAACAGATTATTGCAATGGAAACAGGAATTGAGATTGACGGTAAAAAAACCGCTCCTGCACAGGTCAGGGTGATTACAAGACAAGAGGGAAGAGTTGTTCTTGAAATTGTGCTTCACGAAGGCAGAAACAGAGAAATCCGTAAAATGTGTGAAAAATTGGGGTTAGAGGTTGCAAGACTTAAAAGAACTGCAATCGGTCAGGTTAAAATGGGTATGCTTAAACAAGGCGACTGGAGAGATTTAACGTCGGAAGAAGTTAAAAAGCTGTCGGCAAATCCAAATCCGCCTAAAAATCAAAATTATTAATTTTTTACAAAAATAATATTCCATATCGGAAAAAAGAATTTTTATACAAATTTATAGTAGATAAAACAATTTGACAATAATTTAACAATAATCCAAAAAGAATTATAAAAAGTGTGCAAAATAATTTTTATGCACACTTTTTTCTTGTACTTTTACAAATCTTATAATATAATGTATTTGTGGTAAATTGGTATGTAGCGCAGAATTTGCTGCATAATTTTCATATAATATGGAGGAATGTAAAATGAGTATTGAAAAAATTACTCAGGCTAAAGCTCAAATTGAGGCTTCTGCCGGTTATAAAACTCTTTTATCATTTTTTGATGAAGACAGCTTTTGTGAAATTGATACTTTTGCAAAATCAGACGATACCTTTGCAGAAGTTGTAGCAGGCTTCGGTACAGTTGAAGGTATGCCCGTATATGCTTTTGCACAGAATGGTGATATGTGCGGCGGTGCAATGAGTAAAGCACAGGCCGCAAAGCTTAAAAAGCTATATGACCTTGCATTAAAAACAGGTGCTCCTGTTTTCGGTTTCTACAACAGCAAGGGCGGAAGACTTTCTCAGGGAAACGCACTCCTTTCTGCTTACGGTCAGATTCTTAATCAGGCGTCTAACCTTTCAGGCATAGTTCCTCAGGTTTCTGTTATATTAGGTTCCTGCTTGGGAACAGGCGCATTAAACGCTGTTTCTGCTGATTTTGTAATTATGAGTAAAAAGGCTTCATTGTCTATTGATGTGACAGGAGAAAACAGCAGTGCTGAATATTGTGCGTCAAAGGGTATTGCTTCACTTGTTGCAGAAGATGAAGAAGACGCAGTTAAAAAAGCAAAAGAATTATTATTTTACCTTCCTTCAAATAATCTTAATATGGCTCCGGAGGCCTTTGAAAACGAACCTGATCCGGCAGGAAAATGTATTTGCCAGAAGGTTTCGGATGCAAATTCAACACTTCCATTGAATTCGGAATTTGGAAAAAATGCGGCTACTGTTCTTGGCAGAATCGGCGGAACGGTAGTAGGCTTTGTAGGTACAAAGGGCGTAGCTCTTGATTGTTCTTCAACTTCAAAAATAGCTAAGTTTGTTCGTTTTTGCGACGCCTTTTCAATTCCCGTTATTTCTTTTGTAAACAGTACAGGCTTTGAATCAATTAAGTCTGCGGCTAAAGTTTCTTCTGCATATGCAGAAGCTACAACAATAAAAGTTTCTGTTGTAACGGGAACGGCAGTAGGACCAGTTTATATTGCAATGGCAGGCACTGGCGCTAATACGGATTTAACTTTTGCATTACCTGATGCAATTATATCGCCTGTAAATATTGAAGCGGCCGCAATTATTATGTCTCCTGATAAAATGAATGTTCCTGTATCAGAGCAAAAATCTGCCGCCGAGACTTTCGCAAAAGAAAGCTTAAGCGCATTCTCAGCCGCTGAAAACGGTTATGTTGAAGATATAGTAACAGAAGATAATTTAAGAGATAAGTTAATTGCATCTCTTGATATGCTCAGCGGTAAGCGTGTTCCTACACTTTCTAAGAAACATTCAACAATTTAAAAGTAAATTATATTTTCTGTAAAGGGGAAATTGAATATGAAGAATTTAAGAATAACAGTAAACGGTACAGCTTATGATGTTCAGGTTGAAGAATTGGGCGCAGGCTCAGCTGCTGCTCCTGTTGCAGCAGTTCCCGCCGCCGCACCAAAGGCAGCGCCTGCTCCGACAACTCCTGCCGGCAGTACGGGTGCAGTTCAGGTAAACGCTCCAATGCCCGGCACAGTCGTTTCAGTTGAAGTAACACAGGGTCAGGCTGTTAAAAAGGGCGATACACTTGTAATTCTTGAAGCTATGAAAATGGAAAATGAAATTGCCGCACCACAGGACGGTACAGTTGCTTCTATTAACTGTGCTAAGGGCGAAAGCGTTGATTCAGGTAAATTACTTGTTTCATTGAACTAATCGTTAGAAAGGGATTCAGATTATGGCAAAACAAATTAAAATAACCGAAACAGCCCTTCGTGATGCGCATCAGTCTTTAATCGCAACAAGAATGCCGATAGAAGATATGCTTCCGATTTTAGATAAACTCGATAAAGTCGGATATTATTCGCTTGAATGTTGGGGCGGTGCAACATTTGACAGCTGTTTGCGTTTCTTAAATGAAGATCCTTGGCAGAGACTTCGTACAATAAGGGAAAAATGTCCAAATACAAAATTGCAGATGCTTTTCAGAGGACAAAATATGCTTGGATACCGTCATTACAGTGATGATGTTGTTGAGTATTTTGTTCAGAAAAGTATTGCCAACGGTATTGATATTATAAGAATTTTTGATGCATTAAATGATATTAAAAATTTAAAGACCGCTATTAAAGCCGCAAAAAAAGAGGGCGGTCACGCACAGGTGGCAATTTCATACACAACAGGACCTGTATTTACGGATAAATATTATGTTGATTACGCTAAGAGAATTGCTGACGCAGGAGCTGATTCTATCTGCATTAAGGATATGGCGGCTTTGCTTACTCCAACGGAGACATTTAATCTTGTAAAGGCTATTAAATCTGCTGTTAATTTACCTGTTCAGCTTCATACTCACTATACGTCAGGTCTTGCTTCAATGTGTTTGTTAAAGGGTATTGAAGCAGGTGCCGATATTATTGATACAGCAATTTCACCGCTTGCTCTCGGTACAAGCCATGCTCCTACAGAGTCAATGGTTGCGGCTCTTTCAGGCACAAAGTATGACACAGGACTTAAACTTGCTCAGTTTACTGAAATCAGAGATTACTTTATGACTCTTCGTGAAAAATATATTAAATCCGGACTTCTTGACCCGAAAATGCTTGCTACAGATGCGAATGCATTGATTTATCAGGTACCCGGCGGTATGCTCTCTAATTTGCTTTCACAGCTAAAACAGGCAGGTAAGGCAGATAAGCTTGATGAAGTGTTGAGAGAAGTTCCAAAGGTAAGAGAGGATTCAGGTTATCCGCCTCTTGTTACACCTACATCTCAAATAGTCGGTACACAGGCAGTATTCAATGTAATTACAGGCGAAAGATATAAGATGTGTACACACGAATTTAAAGATTTGGTTGCAGGTAAATACGGTTCAACACCAATGCCTATTGACCCAGAATTTCAGAAGAAAATTATAGGTGATATGAAACCCGTTACCTGCCGTCCTGCGGATTTACTTGAGCCTGAACTTGAAAAGTTAAAGGCAGATATGCCGCCGCAGTATTTACAGCAGGAAGAAGACGTACTTTCGCTTGCTATGTTTCCAAAGGTTGCAATGGATTTCTTTAAAAAGAGAAGAAATGCCTCAGCAGGAATTAACAGCGAAAATGTAGATTTTGAAAATCAGGTTCACCCTGTATAATTAAAAACGCCGTGCTTAAAGCACGGCGTTTTTGTCGCTTTTTGAAAAAAGCGACGCAAAAACTTTTACTTTTCACAGCTTAAAGCCTTATTCTCTAAAATAGCTTTTATTGTGGTTTAAGTTTGAGTAACAATATAAAGACCTTTTGACAAAAGAACAGTAAAAACTTTTTATTTTAACATCTTTCTTTGAATAATCATTATTTACATTTTAATTATCTTACTATAAAAATCTTTATTACAACTTGAAATTGTGTTTTGCGCTAAAGCAAATATATCGCTTGCAAGCAAATCTTTTTCAAATATTTTTTGTTCGTTACAATTTAATATATTTTTATATTGTGATACTTTCGATATAATAGGCAATATATTTTTCTTTACGGCATTTGATAAAATGGTTTCACCGTTTTTATTAAATCCTAAAACTCTAATATAGGAAACATTGGTTTTTTGCATATCTTTACTAATTGATAATAAGGAATAAATAAGTATTCTCCTTATTCTTGCTTCTGTATATCTTTTTGTTTTTATTTCTTTTGTTATTTCTTTAATAGAATTATAATTTTGAACAGCATAAAAAATTCTGTTTTCCAATCCCTCTGTAACATCGGGAAGAGTGATAAAATCCACCTTAGTCATAGTTCTTAATTTATAAAGCAATGGCAATTCAAGTTTTTTAATGGAAGCAGTATTTAAAAAATCGTTTTTATCAGTATTTTCAGGAATAAATTTATAATATTCATCATTGTTATTTAATATTAATTCTCTAATGGCAGACGCACTTGCAAAAATATTTTCTGTTATTTCGCTGTCGTGTTTTACAGCCTTTCTTTTAACAGCATAGGGGAGAATTGAAGTGCTATTGATTGATTTTAAATATTCAATTGCAAGAATATTATTTGGACCTTTCAGTATTTCTTTAGCTTTACTGCTGTTATCTGTTAGTTTTAATATTGTATCGTTTAATGCTTGAGGATAGCTTTTTCCTGATAATAATTGTTGTTTAAGCTCTCGTTTGAAATTATCGCTTTGTTCTGAGTTTGCTATTTCATTTAAATCATCAATATTATTTTCAGCTCCGAATGCAAGTATATCACAACATAAGGCTTCAGCAATCCTTACACCTGATTTAGCAAATATTTCAGCACTTGATACAGCATAAACAGCAGGAAGTTCAATCACTAAATCAAATCCGTTTAAAAGCGCCTGTTTTGCTCTTATAAATTTATCGATAACTGCAACATCACCACGCTGAACAAAATTACCGCTCATAATTGCAACTAAATTGCAGTCAGTATATGTCTCTCTAATTTTATCTGCAAGATATTTATGTCCGTTATGAAATGGATTAAACTCACAAATAACGCCCACTGTTTTCAATTTAGCATCACCTTAAAAAAATACTTGAAAATACATTGATTTTGTTTTATTATATTATATGGTATTTATTGTATCTAATCAAGAACAGGAGGCAAAAAATATGAAAATACTTGTAATAAATGCAGGAAGTTCATCATTGAAATTTCAATTGATTGATATGGACAATGAAAAAGTTTTGGCCAAAGGAAATTGTGAAAGAATAGGAACCGACGGTTCTTTAATAGGATATAAGACCTTTGACGGAAGAAATAAAAAAGAAAATGTACCAATGCCCGACCATAAGTCAGCATTTATGGAGGTTAAAAATTCCCTGTTGGATTCAAAAACAGGCGTTATAAAAGATCTTTCAGAAGTATCAGCAATCGGACACAGAGTTGTTCAGGGCGGTTCAATTTTCAAAGAATCAGTACTTGTTGATAATGATGTAATTAATAAAATTGAAAATTTAAGTTCACTTGCTCCACTGCATAACCCTGCTCATGTACAGGCTATGCGTGCCTGTGTTGATGTGTTTGGAGATAAATTACCTCAGGTTGCAGTATTTGATACGTCTTTCCATTCAACAATGCCGCAAAAAGCTTATATGTATGCAGTGCCGTATGAGTATTATGAAAAGTATCAGGTAAGGCGTTATGGTTTCCACGGCACTTCTCACAGATATGTAAGCGGAGAAATGGCAAAGATTATGGGTAAAAACTTAGAAGAATTAAAACTCATCACTTGTCATATCGGCAACGGCTCTTCAATTACGGCTGTTAAAAACGGAAAATGTGTTGATACAACAATGGGATTAACTCCTCTTGACGGCTTTATGATGGGTACTCGTTCAGGTTCACTTGACCCGTCTGTTGTAACATTTATTGCGGAAAAAGAGCATCTTTCTGTTGATGAAATGACCAATCTTTTAAATAAAAAATCAGGACTTTTAGGTATTTCAGGTATTTCAAGTGACGACAGAGATGTATCAGAAGCAGAGGAGCACGGAAATAAAAGAGCACATCTTGCTCATGAAATGCTTTATTATCAAATTGCAAAGAGTATAGCATCATTCTATGTGCCTTTAGGAGGTTGTGACGGTATTGTATTTACGGCAGGCTTGGGTGAAAATCAACCTCAGTTAAGACAACAGGTTTGTGAATATTTATCTTGCTTCGGCGTTAAAATAGACCCCGAAGCTAACAAAAAAGCCTATAAAGGTGTTTCAGGCAAAATTTCTTCAGATGATTCTTCAGTAAGAGTTGAAGTAATAGCAACTAATGAAGAACTTGTTATTGCAAGAGATACTAAAGCAATAGTTGAAAAGACTTAAATTCTTATTTTAAAATTTATGCGGGAGATACCTTAATGGTATTTCCCGCATTATTTTGCAGGTGGTTTTTTGAAAAAAATTATAAGATTAAATAATTCTGATACAGAAAAATCTCCGATTTTGGAATGTGAAAAAACATGGGTGTTTGCTGTATTAATGTTTGTTGCCGGTTTTTACGGAGCATATACATATTCTATCCGAGGAGGAGTTTTCTGTAATGCACAGACAGCCAATTTTATATTTATGGCTATAAAGTTAGCAAAAGGAGAATGGCTTGGCGGATTTTATTATTTTATACCAATGTTTTCTTATTTAGTGGGAACAATTGTATCCGAAAGCATACCTTCAACAATTAAAAAATCAGGATTTATTCGCTGGGATACTCTTTTGGTACTTATTGAAATTATAATAGTAGTATTTATAGGTTTTTTACCTGAAACTGCACCGTTTCAAATTTCTCAGATTGCAATTAATTTTATCTGTTCAATGCAGTATAATACTTTCAGGCAGTCAGACGGAATACCTATGGCTACAACTTTTTGTACAAATCATGTTCGGCAAACAGGTGTTTCAATAGTAAAAATCGTAAAACGAAAAGGTGATATGAGCGAAAATATAAAAAGATTTGTAAGTCATATACTTATGTTATTTGTTTTTGTCTGCGGAGGTATAGTTTCTGCATCATTTTGCAATATAATTATGGGAAAAGCAATATGGATAGCTTTAATTCCATTAATAATAGTTTTTATGAGGCTTCTTTATGTTGATATAAAGAATGAAAATAACAGCCTATCAATAACACCGAAGGGTCACTAATAAAATACTAAAAAAGGGGAAACACCTTGATGTTTCCCCTTAAACTTTATAAAAATTTTAACTTGCAGAACGATGAACTGTACGCTCGTCAGAAGTTTCGGTGTTATCTCTGAACAAAATTGAAATACACCAAATTGCTGCAAGGCCAACTAAGACAAATATAATTCTGCTTAAGACTGCGCCCATGCCGCCAAAGAGCCATGATACAGCATCAAACTGAAATACTCCTATAGAGCCCCAGTTTAATCCGCCGATAATTAAAATTGTCAACGCTATTTTATCAAGCATATTAACCCTCCTTAAGATTAACTCGATAATAGTGTTAACAAACATAATAAAATTATTCAATTAAAAAATAAAACTGAAAATTAAAAAAGCAATTCCAAAGCCAAATACTATGTATGAAATAATTCTGACATATTTTACAGATTTTTCTATTTTAAATTTTGAAATCATATTCTCGGTAGGAAAGGGAAGAAAAAATAAAAGAATCGCCAAAATAAAGGATGCAGAAACCACAATAAAAGTACCTAAAATTTTCAAAAAAGCAAACATGAAAATTCCGATACCCACACCCAATACGCATACAGTACACAGGACTGAAAAAAGTTTTGTATATTTTTCCTCAGTTTCATAAAATTTATTAGCTTTGCTTTGACATTCATCAGAACAATATTGCTCGAAATATGTAATTTTTTTTCCGCAGTAATCACACTTTTTCATAATAATCTCCCTATTTGCAACTTGTTATATGTTATCATAATAAAAATTAAGTGTCAATAAACAGTGTTTTAAAATGTTTGTATGTTGATACTTAAAATGTTTAATAATTTTATACTTAGAAACTTTTTATAAGATAATAATTTATCAAAAATTTTTATTTAAAAATAGTATACACTGTAATTTAAAATTTACGATATAAAATTTTTAATTTTTTTAAAGTAAAAAAATTAAAGTAAAAATTACATAAAAGTGCCGTGACGTAAAACACATCACGGCATTATTTTTTACTTTATCTGTAACCTTTTTCTTTCATAACAGAAGTTATGGTATCAATATTTTTTGATTCATATTCATTAAACCATTTGTTGCTGAACTGTGACGCAGTGTATTGAGGATTATACCACGTTTTTGAATTAAAGTATTCAGATAAATACGGGGTAGTGAATATGTAACCGTGTCTTGCATAAATCTCATTAACTGCAAGGGTGAGCATCCTGTCATCCATAGAAGTAATTTCGCTTTTATCAATAAGTCTTGAATCAGAGCCCTCAAGAACATAGCCGCCTGTTTTTTCAGTGTTTGATGAAGGGGTATTTGAAGATGCAGTATTTTGTTTTTCTGTTTCTTCCTGTGGTCTGGGACCCTGTGAAATTATAATTGAAACAGAATCGCCCGGCTCAAGTGCTGTTCCTTCTGACGGGTCAACCGAAATGATCGTGTTTTCTTCGTAATAATCACTGTATTCGTATGAATCTATACTTGCGTAAAGACCAACGTAAGACAGCTCATCCATAGCACTTGAATAATCCATACCTACTATATAAGGAACAGAAACAGGGGGAGTTGTTGGCTTTTCAGTGGGCTTTTCGGTGGGCTTAGTCGTTGCAGGTTCTGTTGAGGCAGGCTGAGTCTCAATCTTTTTAGCAGTTTCTACTGTTGACTGATAAGTAGTATCTGCACTGTCAGCAGTTGAAGCGTTGCCTCCTCCAAACATATTAGTTGAAACAGCAAAATAAATGCCGACTCCCAGCAGGGCCAATAAAATTATAACTATTGAAATTATTAATGCGATTTTTGCTTTGCCCGATTTCTTTTTATTATCCTCATCAAAAGCAAATTCAGGGTCATTAAAGTTGTCGTAATCGCTTTCACCTTTAAAATTAGAGTTATTTTCAACCGAGTCAAAAGTTTTAGTTCCCTGCAAATTTTTATTTTTAGTTTCAAAAGCGTCAATATCACTTTGAGTAAGAATGCTGTCATCATCATTTTCAGCAATAATTTCTCCCGCCATTGCACCAACACCGAGATTTGCAGAAAATTTATCCGAATTTTTAGAAGAATATCCTAAAAGTGCGTTTTTGAATGCGGCAGCATTTATCCATCTTGCCTCTGGAGAAAACTGGCAGGCAATTAAAATGATTTTTGAAAGCTCTTTGTCAGCTTCACTTGGAGCAGGAAAAGGAACACCTTTAATTCTTTTTAGTATAGCTTCGTTCTTTTCTTCCGATGAGGATTTTGCATTTAAAAAAGGCTCATTATTTTTATTAAACAGCTTGTAAAGAAGCAAACCCAATGAGTAAATATCGGAAGTTTTTTTCTGTGCTTTGTTTTCCTGCAATTCGGGAGCCATAAAGTTCACATTTTGTTTTACGGCATTTTTATTTACAATATCTTCGGGTCTTTTTTCAATTCCGAAATCTGCAAGAAGAAAGTTTCCCTTGCTGTCTCTAAAAATGTTTTCAGGTTTAATATCACCGTGAAAAACATTTTTATTTTCTAAATCAGATAAAGCACTGCATATATCAATGCCTAACTTGATTTTTTCGTCCGTACTGAGACCGCCTTTATTTAAAATGTTTGAAAGGCTTTCATAATAAGGCATACGGATAAAAATATCATATCCTGAGCCGTCGTCTTTTTCATACACGGAATGTTCTTCGTAAATTAATAAATTTTTTGAATTGGTAAATGAATAATTTGTTTCAATTTCTTTGATTCTTGCATTTAATATTTCTTCTTCAGGTGATAATTCATCTGTCTCGTCATCTTCGGAATTGTTTTTAGTAATTTCTTCTTTATTACCTGTTTTTTCTTTTAAACTCTCATCAATATTTACTTCAATATGTTTTACAACACCGAAAACTGTTTGACCGTTTTCTTTAGCTTTAATTTTATAAGCCGTACCGTAAAGTCCCGAACCGATTTCAGATACAATTTCCCACTTATCCCATAAGGGAGAATAGCTGTATATATCAGACATTATAATACCTCCTTAATGGCAAACAATAAAAACTGCATTAATAAACCCAATTTACATATTATTCCACATACATTATAACATAATTTGCTAAATATACAATAAATGTTTCAAAAACGTTACTCAAATTACGGATTTTTCAAGTTTTCGTCACAAAAAATATAAATTTTTAAATTAAATATTGACAACACTATAAGTAGTGTGTATAATAGTGTTGTAGTTAATTAGTTGACTAATTAACCAATAAGGCAAGGAGGAATAAGTTTGATTATTAATGCAGAAATTGATAAGCCGATATTTCAGCAAATAAAAGAAGGTATTGAAGACGCAATTCTTTCAGGAGCCTTTCCTGAAGAATCACAAATACCCTCAATTACTGAAATATCAGTAAATTATAAAATCAATCCTGCAACTGCTTTAAAGGGAATAAACCTGCTTGTAGAAAACAATATCGTTTACAAAAAAAGAGGTGTGGGAATGTTTGTATGTGAGGGAGCTGTCAATAAGCTTATGGAGAACAGAAAAAATGACTTTTACGATAAATTTGTTTCTTCACTTGTTCTTGAAGCCAAACGTCTTAAAATCAGTGAAAACGATATTAAAAATATGATTGAAAGGGGTTTTAAAGATGAGCATTGAAATCAAAAACCTTACAAAAAAGTTCGGTAATGTGACAGCTCTTGACAATGTATCACTGAACTTTGAAAATAATAAAATATACGGTCTGTTAGGCAGAAACGGAGCGGGAAAATCAACTTTGTTAAATATAATAACTAACAGGGTATTTAAAACATCAGGTGAAATTCTTATTGATAATGAAAATAATGAAGAAAATGATAAAGCAATTTCAAAAATATATTTAATGAGTGAGAAGACTCTTTATCCGCAGGATATGAAAATAAAAGATGTTTTTAAATGGAGTAAAAGATTTTATCCTGATTTTGATACAAAAAGAGCTTATGAATTATCAAAATTATTTGATCTTAACACAAATAAGAAAGTCAAAGCATTGTCAACAGGTTTTACCTCAATTTTTAAGTTGATAGTTGCTTTGTGTGTAAATACACCTTATGTATTTCTTGACGAACCTGTTTTGGGACTTGATGCCAATAACAGAGAACTTTTTTATAAACTGCTTATTGAAAAATATTCGAAAGAACCATTTACAGTAGTAATTTCAACCCATTTAATTGAAGAAATATCATCATTTATTGAAAATGCAATCATAATAGACAACGGAAAAATTGTTGTAAATACAACAACAGAAGAACTGTTGCAGTCAGGTTATTCAATTTCAGGCAAAATAAGTGATGTTGATAATTATATTTCAGATAAGGAAATTATAGGCGAAGATACCTTCGGGGGACTGAAGACAGCTTATGTTATGGGAAGGCCTGATGCAGATATCTCGGAAAATCTTGAGGTTACATCAATAGACCTACAAAAGCTGTTTGTTAAGCTGACAAATACAAGGGAGGTAAAATAATGCAAATTAAAAATTCATTTATATTTCAATTATCTCAATATATAAAACCAATGATAATTTTTTATTCTATTATTTTAGCTATAACTGTTGTGCCATGTTTTTTTATTTTTTCTTCTGAACCTGTTACTGTTATGACTGTTTCAGGTTGGGATTTTGCAGGTTTGATTTTTTTATTTGTAATAGGCTGTGTAACTACAAATGAAGGATTCCCTGTACATTTACAAAATTCCGTTTCAAGAAAATCATATTTTATTGGAAAAATATTATCTGTGACAGTTGTATCAGCAATAATGACCATAATGTATACTTTTATACTTCAGCTATTGTTTGAAACTGCTTTTTTGGGTTCAAAAGTATTTCAAGTAGAATCTATTTTAAATTTAATATATTTTGAAACTGATAAACCCACAATTAAATCAACACTTTGGTCATCTGCTGTATTATTTGTTTTATCTTTATTTATAAATATGTTGGGAGTTTTCTTCTCCGGAATATATTACAGAGTGGGAACAATTATTAAAGTTACAATTTCAGCAGGTATTCCGCTTTTATTTCTGTTGTTTTTACCGCTTATTGATTCATTATTTTTCGGAGGTTCTTTGTATTCTACAATATTTGAGTTTCTCGGAAATATTTTTGGCGTAATTGAACATGCTCCTTGGAAAGGTTGCTTGAGTTTTGGGATTTTATTTGTTGTTACAACAATTATTTCTTGGTTTGTATACAGAAGAATGTCAATAAAAAAATAATATAAATTTTTTGTCATTCAGAGAAGCTTTTTCTCTGAATGACTTTTCTTTTTGTCTAAAAGGAATATATTGCCTTTTTTAAAATTTATTGATATAATAATTAAAGCTTTTGATATAACAATAATATTAAAGAGAAATCTTTTCTATTTTCTGATGAAAGGATATTAAATAATGGAAATTTTAAAAAGAGAACAAATAGGAAATAATGTGTTTTTTAACACTGTGAATGACAGCAGATTTAAAACAATGAAAATTTCTGTTTCTGCATATTTGCCTTTATTGAAAGAAACAGCTTCACAAAACGCATTGCTTTGCGATATTTTGACCCGTTCCTGCAAAGAGTATAGTACTCTTTCCATTCTTGAAAAAAAACTTCTTTCCCTTTACGGAGCAAGTCTTTCATCTCACGTAAAAAAGGAAGGCGATTTGCAAGTCTTGACTATTGCAGTTTCAGGTCTTGACGACAAATATGCTTTTGATGATACAAAAATTTCCTCAGAGCTTGCTGAAATTCTTTGTAAAATAATTTTTGAACCCAATGTTTTAAACGGCGAATTTACAGAACAAGATTTTAAGCAAAGCCTTCGTCAGCTTCTTGATACAATGGATTCTGACTTTAACGAAAAAAGAGTATATGCAGTATCAAGATGTGTAGAAATAATGAACCAAAATTCGCCCGCAGGCATAAAGCGATACGGAGATAAAGAAAGTGCAGAAAAAACGACTGCAAAGGATTTGTATTCTGCTTGGCAAAATCTTTTAAAATCAGCACGATTTGAAATTATGTATGTAGGCGACGGCGACAGCCTTTCAACATTAAATATTTTCAAAAATAAGTTTAAAAATATAGAAAGAACTCCCCAAAAACTTTTAACGGCAACCTTTAAATCAGACGGAAACGTAAAAGAAGTAGTTGAAGAAATGGAACTTTCACAGTCAAAGCTTGTAATTGGCTTTGAAACAGGAGTTTCTGCTGATGACGAAAATTACTGTGCAATAATGCTTTTATCTGCAATTTTAGGCGGAACTCCAAGTGCAAAGCTGTTTACGAATGTAAGAGAAAAACAAAGCCTTTGCTATTACTGTATATCCCGTTATTATCGCAGAAAAGGCTATATTATAGTTGAAAGCGGTGTTGAGGGAGAGAACCTTGAAAGAGCAAAAAATTCAATTTTTAATGAGGTAAACGAGCTTACAAGCGGTAATATTACGGATTTTGAAATAGAATCTGCAAAGCTTGCTATGATAAACGGCTATAAATCCATAACCGATACTGTAACAGGAATTGAAACGTGGTATTTAACAAGAATTCTTGATAATAAGGTTGATACTCCTGAGGAAACAGCAGAAAAAATTAAAACCGTTACAAAAGAACAACTTTTAATGCTTGCAAAAAACATTAAACTTGACACGATATATATGTTAAAGAATAAGGATTGAAAAATATGAATGATATAAAAGAAATTAAAAGTGTAAGAACAGGCGATAAATATTATAAAATAAACCATAAATCAGGTCTGACTATTTATGTTTACCCTAAAGAGAAATACAGTTCTGCTTATGCAATATTCGGTACAAAGTACGGAAGCATAAACACTTCTTTTTCGGTTGACGGCAAAGAAAAAATAACTGTTCCCGACGGTATTGCACATTATCTTGAGCATAAGCTTTTTGAAAGTGAAGACGGAGACGCTTTTACAAAATATTCAAAAACCGGTGCAAGTGCAAATGCATACACAAGTTTTGATAAAACCTGTTATCTGTTTTCCTGTTCAGATAATTTTAAGAAAAATCTTGAAATTTTGCTTGATTTTGTACAATCACCATATTTTACTGCCGAGACAGTTGCAAAAGAGCAGGGAATAATCGGTCAGGAGATTAAAATGTATGACGATTCTCCCGATTGGCGTGTAATGTTTAACTTGCTTGAGTGCCTGTATCATAATCACCCTGTAAAAATTGATATTGCAGGAACTGTTGAAACAATTGCAGAAATCACCGCTGAAAAGCTTTACGAGGTGTATAACACTTTCTATAATTTAAACAATATGGTGCTTTGCGTAGCAGGTAATGTCACGGTTGATGAAGTACTTCAAATTTGTGATAAAGAATTAAAAGAGAATGAACAGCATAAAATAACAAATTATTTTGAAAAAGAGCCTTATGAGATTGTAAAGCCTTATACTGAACAAAAGCTAACCGTTTCTGTTCCGCTTTTTAACTTCGGTTTTAAAGAAAAAGCAGGCGACAGAATGTTGACGGCAAAAGAAAACGCTGAAATTGATATTCTTCTTACAATGCTTTTTTCACCCTCAAGCGAGCTTTACAGCGAACTTTTGGAAGAAGGTCTTATTAATTCAAGTTTCAGCTATGAAGTTTTTGAAGGACCCGGCTATTTTTCAATTTTATTCGGCGGAGAATCAAGAAATCCCGAAAAAGCGTCTGAAAAAATTAAAGATTATATTTTAAAAGTTAAATCAGAAAGTCTTTCAAAAGAAGATTTTGAAGCATCCAAAAGAGCCTGTTACGGTGACAGCTTATCATCTCTTAATAACATTGAAAGTATTGCAAATACTTTGGTAAGCAGTCATTTTTCAGGAAATGAGTTTTTTGAATATACCGAAGCTTTAGCAGAAGTGACTTTTGAAGATGTTAAAAACAGGTTAAATAAAATCCTTGATGTTAACAACTGTGCATTGTCAGTTGTAAAAGGAGAATAATTATGTATAACGTATCATTTCCCGGCTTAGGAATTAACGACCTGCCTGTTTGCCCTGTTGCTTTTACAATAGGTAATATGTCTGTCTACTGGTATGGAATAATAATAGCAAGCGGACTTATATTAGCTTGTATTTACGCATGGTTTTCTGCCGAACGGTTTAATGTTGATAAAAATAAGCTTATAAACTGTGTTCTTGTAGGCATAATTACGGGTATAATTGGCGCAAGACTGTATTATGTAATATTTAGGCTTGATTATTATTCAGCCAATCCGATGGAAATTTTTTATATTCATCAGGGCGGACTTGCAATTTACGGCGGAATAATCGGCTCATTTGCAGGAGGATGTGTCGTTGCAAAAATACAGAAAATGAAGATACTGCCTCTCCTTGATATTGCAGTTTTAGGCTTTTTAATAGGACAAGGTATAGGAAGATGGGGCAACTTTATGAATCAGGAGGCATTTGGAACTCCTACATCTCTGCCTTGGGGAATGATAAGTGAAAGAACTTTCGGAGAAACAGTTCATCCTTGTTTTCTTTATGAATCATTATGGTGTTTGATTGGATTTCTTATAATTCATTTCATAAGCAAAAAATATCAAAAATATGCCGGACAGGTACTGTATATGTACCTTGTCTGGTATGGTTTTGAAAGAATGATAGTTGAAGGTTTAAGAACCGACAGCTTGTACTTACCGTTTCAAATTTTTGGTGCGGATATAAGAGTTTCACAGCTTTTGTCGCTGTTGCTCGTAATTTTTGGTATTGTAATGCTCATTATAAACAGAAAAAAGGAGGATCCGTTTTATGCAGATTATAGACGGAAAAAAAGTCTCGGCACAAGTGAAAGCACAAGTAGCCAAGGAAACTGAAGAATTAAAAAAGAGGGGAATAACTCCAGGTTTAGCAGTTGTAATTGTAGGAGATGACCCTGCTTCCAGGGTATATGTTAATAATAAAAAGAAAGCCTGTGAACTCGTAGGCTTTAATTCAGAAGAATATGCACTGCCTGCTCAAACTTCACAGGAAGAATTATTGGAGCTTGTAAAAAAACTGAATGAAAAGAAAGATATTAACGGTATTCTTGTTCAGCTTCCTCTTCCGAAATATCTTGATGAAAAACAAGTAATTGAAGCTATAAACCCTATAAAAGATGTTGATGCTTTCCACGCTGTAAATGTAGGAAAAATAATGATAGGAGATTACGATTTTCTTCCCTGTACACCGGCGGGGGTAATGGAAATGCTTTCTTCATATGATATTCCCGTCAGCGGTAAAAACTGTGTTGTTATAGGAAGAAGCAATATTGTAGGCAAACCTATGGCAATGTTGTTATTACATAAAAACGGAACTGTAACAATTTGCCACAGCAAAACTCAGAACTTAAAAGAGATTTGTGCTCGGGCTGATATTCTCGTAGCCGCTGTCGGGATTCCAAAATTTGTAACGGCAGATATGGTTAAAGAGGGTGCCGTAGTTATTGATGTAGGTATGGACAGAGACGAAAACGGCAAGCTTTGCGGTGATGTCGACTTTGAAAATGTAAAGGAAAAAACGTCATATATAACACCCGTTCCGGGAGGAGTCGGTCCTATGACAATAGCAACTTTAATGAAAAATACACTTAAAGCCTGTCGTTTGCAAAATAATTGTTGACATTATTTAACTTTATGGTATAATATATAAGCCGCTTATTGTGGGTTTGTTAAGAAAACCCTGTTTTCACCTTACAATAGCGAGTCTATAAAAAGGAATGGTACAAAATATGTACGCTATTATCGAAACAGGCGGCAAGCAGTACAAAGTAACTAATGATGAAGTTATTTTTGTTGAAAAGCTTGCAGCAGAAGACAATGCTACGGTAACATTTAATGTTGTTGCATTAGGTACTGACGACGGAATAAAAGTCGGCACTCCTTATGTTGACGGCGCAAAGGTTACAGGCGAGGTTTTAAAAACAGGAAAAGGCAAAAAAATCAGAGTTGCTACTTATAAGCCTAAAAAAGGCGAGAAGAGAGCTCTCGGTCACAGACAGCCTTACACAAAGGTTCAGATTAAATCAATCGAAGCATAATTATGATTTATGTAACTTTTTTCAAATCCGATTATGAGCTTATCGGATTTGAAGTGACAGGGCATTCAGATTACAGCGAAAAGGGTACTGATATTGTATGCTCAGCTGTTAGTTCAGCTGCATTTATGACCGCTAACACTATCACTGATGTGCTTAATCTAAAGACAACGATTGATTACAGTGATGACGGTTACATTAAATTGATGCTTTGTGTTGCTGATGCAAAAGCCTGCAAGGTTGTTATGCAGGGATTAAAGCTCCATCTATGTTCTCTTGAAGAACAATATAAAAATTACATTCAAGTTAAAATTTCGGAGGTGTAAGGTAATGTTAAAGATTAATATTCAGTTATTTGCTCATAAAAAAGGACAGGGAAGTTCTAACAACGGACGTGACAGTGAGTCAAAACGTCTTGGTGTAAAGCGTGCAGACGGTCAGGAAGTTCTTGCAGGTAATATACTCGTTAAACAGAGAGGTACACACATTCATCCAGGTAAAAACGTAGGTATCGGTTCTGATGATACATTATTTGCAAAGATTGACGGTGTTCTCCGTTTCGAGCGTGTTGGCAAAAACAGAAAGCGTGCAAGCGTTTATCCTGTTCAGCAGTAATTTATAATACGACAAAGGGCGGAGTAAATCCGCCCTTATTTATTATCCAATAAAAGTACATATTGTATTTTTAATTCATATATAATTATAACTCGGTGATTTTATGTTTGAAAATGATTATATAATTAAACAAATTAATATTGTTATAAAATTTTTAGCTGGAGTTTTGTTTAATAAGGATACAACGGAATGTTATAATATTAAAGATGAAAAAGGGAATATTACAGATAAAGGTAAGCTTTGCATAAAGCTTCGCAGGCTTGTGGACGAGGGTAAAATCAATGAAGCAGAGAATTTGCTGTTTTCAGAAATTGAGAAAAATAAAGATATAGATTTGTTGGAAGCGGCACTTGATTTTTACGGTTATCTAAATGAAAAAGACGATAAGTTTTTAGAAGATAACGAATTTTCTCATCAGGAAGTGCTTGAAGGACTTCAGGATATTCAGAAAATATATAATATAGAAGATATATAATCAAACAGGAAATTATCATATAAGGTGTTAATATGTTTATAGATACAGCAAAAATAAAAATTAAAGCAGGCGACGGAGGAGACGGAGCGGTTTCTTTTCATAGAGAAAAATATATTGCCGCAGGCGGACCCGACGGCGGCGACGGGGGAAAAGGGGGCAACATTGTATTTGTTGCCGATTCCAATTTATCAACATTGGCAGACTTTCGTTATAAGAAAAAATATTCAGCCCCTAAAGGGCAGAACGGAATGTCAGGCAGAAGAAAAGGAAAGAACGCAGAAGATTTAATAATCCATGTACCTGTAGGAACACTTGTAAAAGAAACGGAAACAGGAAGAGTGATGGCAGATATATCATCAAAAGAGCCTGTTGTAGTTGCAAAGGGCGGAAACGGAGGATGGGGTAATCCCCATTTTGCTACTCCTATCAGACAAGTCCCCAGATTTGCAAAGCCGGGACTTCCGGGTGAGGAATATGATGTAACCTTAGAGTTAAAACTGCTTGCAGATGTGGGACTTGTAGGATTTCCCAATGTAGGGAAATCTACCTTGGTTTCAGTCGTTTCACAGGCAAAACCTGAAATTGCAAATTATCATTTTACAACCATAACTCCTGTTCTGGGAGTTGTATCAATGGGAGAAGGCTCATCTTTTGTAATGGCTGATATTCCCGGCTTGATTGAAGGTGCATGGAAGGGAACAGGTCTTGGACATCAATTTCTCCGTCATGTTGAACGTTGCAGAATGTTGGTGCATATAGTAGATGTATCGGGAAGTGAAGGCAGAGACCCGAAAGAAGATTTCAAAATCATAAATGAAGAGCTTAAAAAATTTAATCCGGAGCTTGCTCAAAGACCAATGATTGTAGCAGGTAATAAATGTGATATGGCGACTGATGAACAGATTGAAGATTTCAAAAACTTCATTGAAGAACAGGGATATGATTTCTTTCCAATTATGGCGGCTATCAGTTATCAGATAGAGCCTTTGCTTAAAAAAATCCAGGAAATGCTTTCAAAACTGCCGCCTATTGCAGTTTACGAAGCAGAACCCGAGCCTGTAAAAACTGTTGATGATTATAACGACCATAAGGTAGATATTAAAGTAATCGACGGTATATATAATGTTGAGGCTGACTGGCTTTTGCAGGTTATGAAATCAATTAATTTTGATGATTATGAAAGTTTCAACTATTTTCAGAAAGTTCTTATTAAAGGCGGAGTTATTGACGCTTTAAAAGAAAACGGCTGTCAGGAAGGCGACACTGTTTCAATATATGAAATTGAATTTGATTTCGTGGAGTAATGATATGGATAATATTTTTAAAAATACAAAGCCTTCTAATTATTCTCCTCTTACATTGGCATTTATAGGTGACGGAGTTTACGACCTGCTTGTTAGAAGTTATGTAGTAAATTTAGCAAACAGACCTGTAGGAGAACTTAATAAGATTAAGGTTTCTCTTGTAAATTGTAAATCTCAGGCACAGTTTGCCAAAAAGCTTTTACCTGTGCTGACGGAAAAGGAAGAGGCTGTTTATAAACGTGGCAGAAATGCCTCAACATCAAATACTCCCAAAAATTCCACAGTTGCAGATTATCATAGTGCAACAGGATTGGAAGCATTGTTCGGATATCTTTACATAAACGCTCAAAATGATAGAATCAATGAGCTTTTTCATTTAATAATTGAGGAATTTAATCTATTGTGATAAAAAGGGAGTATGTAAAGATGAAAAAAATTATGTCAACTGTTACGGATTATTCAATTATAGTTTTAGGCGCTGTTGTATACGCTGTATCAGTTGTCATTTTCACTGCTCCCAATAATATAGCTCCCGGAGGACTTACGGGTATAGGAACGGTTCTGAATTATCTTTACGGACTGCCGATTGGTGTAATAATATTTGTTTTTAATATTCCATTGTTTGTGTGGGGTGCAATAGAAAACGGAATTAAATTTTTAACAAAAACTATTGTAGGCACAGCCATTATTTCAGTTGCAATCGACGTAATGGGTATGTTTCTGCCAATTTATACAGGAGACTTAATTCTTGCTTCAATTTTTGGAGGGATATTTAACGGTTTAGGATTAGGACTTATTTTTTACAGTGGCGGTTCAACAGGCGGAACAGATATTGTGTCTTTGAATATTCATAAGCATTTTCCTCATATATCGACAGGCTCAATTATTCTTGTCATAGACGCAGTCATAATTATATTTGCGGCTTTTATTTACAAAAGTGTTGAAAGTGCGCTTTATGCAGTAATTGCAATTTTTGTAAGCATTAAGGTTATTGACGCAATTACCTACGGTTTTTCACGGGATAACGGTAAAGCGATGTTTATTGTTACAAATAAATATAAAGAAATTACCGCCCAGCTTTTTATGTCTGTAAAAAGAGGGGTAACCCTTCTTGATGCACAGGGGGGATATAAATTGGACGATAAAAAGGTAATAATGTGCGCTTTAAGACCCCAACAGGTGCATAAAGTAATAAAGATAATAAAATCAGTAGATGAAAACGCATTTACAATAGTTACGACAGCAGGAACAATAAGCGGAAACGGATTTAGAAAAAAATAGCAAAAAGGTATAGAAAAATTAGTAAATTTCTTGACAAATTTTTTTTATATGATATAATAACTCTGTTATAAAAGTTATAACATTCCTTGCGGCTTAGGCCGCCATAAAGTCCAGAAGGAGGTGCAATAAAATGGCAGTAACAGCTAATTACGAAACCGTAATGATTATTTCAATGAAGCAGGGAGAAGACGGTATTCAGTCTATAATCGAGAAGTTTAAGGCTTTAATTGAAAAGAATGCCACTTTAAAGAATGTTGACGAATGGGGCAAGAGAAAGCTTGCTTATCTTATCAACAAAGAGAGTGAAGGCTATTATGTGCTTATGAATTTTGAAAGTACGGCAGAATTCCCCGCAGAGCTTGACCGTATTTACAAAATTACAGACGGTGTTATACGTTCACTTATAATTAAAAAAGAAAACGAATAACTAAATTGTAGGATTTATCCGAACACGAAAGGGAAATCAGTTATGTTAAACAGAGTAATTTTAATGGGAAGACTTGTATCTGACCCTGAGCTTAAAACAACTGCAAACGGAATAAGCGTTACATCTTTAAGGCTTGCGGTAGACCGCAACTATGTTAAAGCAGGAGAAGAGCGTAAAGCTGATTTCTTTGATGTAGTATGCTGGAGAAATACAGCGGAATTTGTATGCAGATATTTTGGCAAAGGTTCATTGATTGCAGTTGAAGGTCAGCTTCAAAGCAGAACATATCAGGCAAAAGACGGTACAAACAGGTATGTGGTAGAAGTTGTAGCAGATAATGTATCCTTTACCGGAGAGCGCAGAGATAATTCGGGTCAGTCATCATATAATCAGCCGTACAGTCAGGCTTATAACGAACCTGTACCTCAGCAGCCCGCACCGTCATACCAGAGCGGCAGCGTTGATTCTTTCCAGGAAATGCCTGTTGATGATGATTTGCCTTTCTGATTTAATTAACTTGTAATTTGAGTTTAATTGAAAGGAGCTATAAAAATGGCTGAAAAACCAATAAACAGAGGCAGAAAAACTCGTAAAAAAGTGTGCAGCTTCTGTGTTGATAAGGTAGAAAACATTGATTATAAAGATATTGCAAGACTTCGCCGTTATATGTCAGAACGTGGTAAGATTTTACCCCGCCGTGTAACAGGCACATGTGCAGCACATCAGAGAGCATTGACAACTGCTATCAAGAGAGCTCGTCATCTTGCTTTATTGCCTTACACAACAGACTGATTTACAATACTTATAATTTAAGCCGAAACTATTTATTAAAAATAATTTCGGCTTTTTTATATATGTGTAATATATTTATTTTGTGAACTAATTTATTAATTGTAAAGGATTTTTACTTATCCTTTTTATTTTTGTTGATTTATGTTAATAATTAGACTATAATATATTTAAGAGATTTTTAAAAAACAGGAGGTGAGCATTTGAAAAAAACAGATAAAAAAACTTTATTCTGGATTTTTAAATGTTCCAAACCTCAAATATTTAATATTATACTAATTACATTTTTTTATGCCTTTATTGCAATAATAGGAGTTTGCTTATCTCTTGTTACAAAAAATCTTATTGACGGCGCAGTCAATAAAGAATTTAATACTATTCTTTATTTTTCTGCAATTTTGATTTCATTGGTTGTATTTCAAATTATTATCAATATTATTTGCAGAATAATTATATTTAATATAAACGCAAAACTTGAAATTTCAATAAAAACAAATTTATTTAAAAATATTTTAAGAAAAAATTACAGCGATATAAAACAATATCATTCAGGTGAGCTGATTAACAGATTAACAAGTGATATTTCAGTTGTTACCGGAACAATAACAATGATATTGCCGCAATTATCTTTTTTAGCCGTAAAATTAATAGGTGTTTTTATTATATTATTTTCCATTGATTATATTTTTGCTTTAATATTTTTTATCGCAGGAATCCTATTATTTTTGGTATCACAGATTTTTAAGAAGAAAATAAAATCATTTCATAAAAAAGCGCAGGAAACAGACGGCAGGGTTCGTTCCTTTTTACAGGAAACCATTGAAAGTCTGCTCGTAGTAAAAGTATTCCGAGCCGAGAAGAAAGTAAAAGATAATGCAGTAGATTTACAAAATGAAAACTTTAAAATTAAAAGAAAGAGAAATTATTTTTCAATATTTACTACAACAGGCTTTTCCTTTATCTTTACTATCGGATATTTTTACGGAATGATTTGGGGTGCATTTAATATTTATTCTGGGTTAATTACGTACGGTACATTAACTGCCGTATTATCCCTGATATCGCAAATTCAAGGTCCGATTTCAGGACTTACCGGAATAATACCTCAGTATTATTCTGCATTGGCATCGGCAGAGAGAATAATGGAAATTGAAGAAATTGAAGATGAAGCGGTTATAAATGATAAAAATATTGATGTAAACAGTATATATTCCGATTTAAAATCAATTGAATTTGAAAATATTACTTTTTCGTATGATAAAGAAAAAATATTTGATAATACAAGCCTGTCAATAAATAAAGGTGATTATGTAGTAATTACGGGCATTTCAGGCATAGGAAAAAGTACATTAACAAGGCTTTTGTTAAGCGTTTTTCCATTAGACAACGGTGAAATATATCTTAAGCTTAATAGCGGAAAGCAAATATTCGTTGATAAAACATTAAGAAAAATGTTTGCATATGTTCCACAGGGAAATTTTGTATTATCAGGAACTATAAGAGATAATATTTCTTTTGTAAGACCTGATGCAACAGACGAAGAAATTATGGAAGCCGCAAGAATAAGCTGTGCAGACGAATTTATAAATAATTTGCCTGATGGCCTTGATACCGTACTCGGAGAAAAGGGAAGCGGATTATCGGAAGGACAAATACAGCGTATCGCAATTGCAAGAGCAGTAATTTGCAAAGCACCTGTTCTCCTGCTTGATGAAGCGACATCGGCTCTTGATATGGAAACGGAAAGAAGACTTTTAGAAAACTTGAGAAAAGAGCGAGGTCATATGACGTTGATTCTCGTTTCTCACAAATTGGCGGCAAATTCTGTTTGCAATAAAGAGGTAAGAATTGAAGGCAAAAAAATTGTTGTTTCGGAGATAAATAATGGACGCACACATTAATCCAAAGCGAAAAAAAGAATATGTTTATTTGCTGCGTGTTCTAATAGCTTCTTTGTACGACAGAAAAATACCGTTACCCCCGTCTGATATTGACTGGAAATTTTTATTTAACTTGGTGAATTATAATTCATGTGTAAATTTGTTTTTTAACGGAATAAGCAAATTGCCCGAAAAATACAAGCCAAATAAGCAAATTTATAATGAACTGCAAAATTTAAACAACCTTTTTTTAACACAGGATATTAACCAAATGTATGAGCTTTCAATTCTTTTTGACGAATTTGAAAAGCACGGAGTATATTTTATTCCATTAAAGGGTTATGTTTTAAAATCTGAATATCCGCAGTCTGATTTCAGAATTATGACTGACGCTGATATTTTATTTAAAGAAGAGCAAATTGATTTAGTTAAAGAAATATATAACTCTCTCGGCTTTAAATTTGAACATTTTGATAATGATAATCAATATCATTTTAAAAAAAAGCCTTTTATTTATATTGAAATGCACACTTCACTTGTAAATCATAGAGATGAAAAATATGATTACTTTTTAGATATTTGGGAAAAATCTCATAAAAAAGAAAATTATAATTATTACTATGAAATGACAAAGGAAGATTATTATATTTTCTTAATTGAGCATGCTTCAAATCATTTTAAAATAGGAGGCATAGGTTTAAGACATTTAATAGATATTTATTTATTTAATAAAAAATATGAAAAAGAACTTGATTACTCATATTTAACAACCGAATTTAAAAAAATTGATCTTTTTATTTTTGAAGAAAAAATAAAAAATATTGCTGTTAAATGGTTTGAAAAACAGGATTTTAGCTCGTTTTCTTTATTGGAAGAATTTATTCTCCTGTCAAGTGCATTAGGAAGATTTGATGTTGCATTTGCCAATATATCAATTGAACATAAGCATACTATGGAAAAAAACAATAAAAGGCCTTCAAAGTTTAAATTTCTTTTATCACAAATTTTTCCGTCAGTGGAAATTATGAAAAACAATTATTTGTATTTAAATAAGATTCCGTTTTTGCTTCCAATTTCATGGATTCAGATGTGGGCAAACCGAATTTTTATTTCCCGCAATGTACATTTTAAGCGTGGTATAAAATCAAGATTAAATTATATTGATGAAAAAGGCGAAGAATATTTAAACAATATTTACAACGAAGTTGGATTTCAAGAAAAAACATCTGATTGAGCAGTTTCAATCAGGTGTTTTACTGACATTAAATTTTTATTCTGTCTTTACTTCCGATTTTAACCTTTATTCTTTCAGGTTCATATTGATTGTAACGCACAACGCTTTGCACAATTCCAATACATAAAAGCATACTTAGTACCGAACTTCCTCCTGCACTGAAAAAGGGTAGAGTAATTCCTACAACAGGGATAAATCCCAGTACCATACCTATGTTTATAATTGTTTGAGATGAAATAAGCGCAAATATTCCATAGCAGATATATTTGCCTTTATAATCTGATACTTTGTTGCCTCTTAAAGCAATTCTGAGAATTATAATAAAAAGAATTGCCAAAATTAAAATACAACCTATAAAGCCAAGTTCTTCACCTGCAACAGTAAAAATAAAGTCGTTTTGTTGTTCGGGAACGATTCCGTATTCGACTCTCTGACCGTTAAACAGACCGCTTCCGTTAAGCTGACCTGAAGCAATTGAAACCTTACCCTGATACTGCTGCCAACCGTAATTTGTAAGGGCATTTCCGTCCAAATCAAATAGTGCTAAAATTCTGTTTCGATGTTCATTGTTTAATATAAATGTCCACATTATCGGAATACTTACAATTACAATTATTCCAAGTGTTGTAAAATATTTTACGGGAACGCCTGCTGCAAATGTCATAACTAAAAACATTATTGCAAATATTAAAACAGTTCCGTCATCACCCTGCATATGAATTATCAGTATGGGTATTAATGCGTGAAAAAATAAAGTAAGTATAGCAAAAAAATTAGAAAGATAATTTTTTTCTTTTAAATATGACAAGTGCTTTGTAAAAGTAAAAATGAAACAAATTTTAATAAATTCGGATGGCTGAACCGTAAAACCTCCTGGAAGTCTTATCCAAGCGGTATCGTCAGTTCCGGCTACCTGTATTCCGAAAATAAATACAGCCGCCGCTAAAATAAATGCAATTATTGCAAAAATCCACCAGTAATTTAAAAATTTATTGTAGTCAATAAAGCTGATTATTATTGCAGCAGCAAAGCCAATACCTATAGCTCCGATTTGTGAAATAAGGTAATTATAATCTCCGGCACGCTGGAGGCTTGCTATAAGAGTAACACTGTAAACTGTCGCAATAACGGTAAATAACCAAAGAAGGCAATCGTTTCTCTTAAAAAAAATCTGTATTTTCTTTTTAATTTCAACCGCCTCCGTATTTCTGTTATATAAATAATTCTATTATACAATAATTATATAAAAATATATCTTCAATATCAAGTATATTTGCAAATAAGAATTTTTTATACAAGTAAATATGTTAAAATCTGTTTATAAATGATTTTGACGGAGGTGTATTTTCAATATGTTGACTGATATTGAAATAGCACAACAGGCTGAGTTATTGCCTATTAAGAAAATAGCTGAAAATTTAGGAATTAAAGAAGATGAGTTGGAGTATTACGGGAATTACAAAGCAAAACTTTCTGAAAAATTATTTGTAAGAGTATCAAATAATCCAGACGGCAAACTTGTATTGGTAACTGCAATTAATCCTACTCCTGCCGGAGAGGGTAAAACTACTACAACTGCCGGTTTAGGTCAGGCAATGGCAAAAATAGGAAAGAATGCAATAATCGCATTAAGAGAACCGTCGCTCGGTCCTGTATTCGGCATTAAAGGCGGAGCGGCAGGCGGCGGCTATGCTCAGGTACTTCCTATGGAGGATATTAATCTTCACTTTACGGGGGATATGCATGCCATTACTTCTGCAAATAATCTTTGCTGTGCAATGCTTGATAACCATATCCAGCAGGGAAATAAACTTGGAATCGACCCCAGAAGAATTTTAATTAAAAGATGTCTTGATATGAACGACAGGGCACTGAGAAATATAGTAATCGGTATGGGCGGCAAAGTAAACGGTGTACCCAGAGAGGATCACTTCATAATTACCGTTGCTTCTGAGGTTATGGCTATTTTATGTCTTGCGGCTGATGTATCCGATTTAAAAGAAAGACTGGGCAAAATTCTTGTAGCTTATGATTATAGCGGAAAACCTGTATTTGCAAAGGATATTAAAGCAGACGGAGCTATGGCAACACTTCTTAAAGACGCAGTAAAGCCAAATCTTGTGCAAACCTTAGAGGGTACTCCTGCAATTATGCACGGCGGACCGTTTGCTAATATCGCACATGGCTGTAATTCTGTAAGAGCAACTAAACTTGCTTTAAAATTAGCAGATTATTGTATAACGGAAGCAGGTTTCGGTTCCGATTTAGGTGCAGAAAAATTCCTTGATATAAAGTGCAGATATGCAGACTTAAAGCCAAGTGCCATTGTAGTTGTAGCTACTTGCAGAGCGTTAAAATATAATGCAAACATTTCAAAGGATAAATGCGGAGAGGTTAATTTAGAAGCTCTTAAAAAGGGCATTGTAAACTTAGGAGTTCATATTGATAATATGAGAAAATATGGTGTTCCTGTTGTAGTTGCAATTAACAGATTCAGTACTGATTCTCAGGAGGAATTAGAGTTTATCGAAAATTACTGCACGGAAAAAGGTGCAGATTTTGCATTATCCGACGTATTTGCAAACGGAGGAGAGGGCGGAAAAGCCCTTGCTGAGAAGGTATGTCAGGCTTGCGAAAAGGAAGCAGATTTTGCACCGATTTATCCTTTAAACATTCCTCTGAAAGAAAAAGTAAAGGCTATTGCAACAAAAATTTACGGTGCAAAAGATGTTGTATTTACAACACAGGCTGAAAAAAGTATCAAAGAATTGTCAGAGCTTAATATTGATAAATTGCCTGTTTGTGTTGCAAAAACTCAATATTCACTTTCCGACAATCCGCAATTGCTGGGTGCTCCAAAGGATTTTACAATTACAGTCAGAAATGTAACACTTTCAAACGGTGCAGGATTTGTTGTTGTATATACAGGCGATATTATGACAATGCCGGGATTGCCTAAAGTTCCTGCCGCTGAAAAAATAGATGTTGACAACAGCGGAAAGATAAGCGGTTTGTTCTGATGATTACCATTAATTCAAACTCTGTAACAGATACGGAAGAGATTGCAAAGAGAATTGCAGATAAATTAACAGGGGTTGAAGTTATTGCATTATACGGCGGACTTGGAATGGGAAAAACTGCTTTTACAAGAGGTCTGTGTTCTGCTTTAAAATGTAATGATGATGTTTCAAGTCCCACATTTGCCCTGGTAAATGAATATAAAGGAAAATTCCCTATTTATCACTTTGATATGTACAGAGTTGAAACATGGGACGATTTATATTCAACAGGCTTTTTCGATTACATAGGAAACGGTATTTTAGTAATTGAATGGAGTGAAAATATTGACGGTGCTTTGCCTGAAGATGTTGTGAAAATAGAGATTTCTAAGGGTAATACGGATAATGAGCGAATTTTTAAAATAGATGGGATTGAAATTATTTGAAAATATTAGCTTTTGATTCAACGGCAACTGCTGCTTCAGTAGCTTTAATTGAAGATGATAAAGTTATTGGTGAATTTTTTATTAATACTAAAATTACGCACAGTCAAACATTAATGCCAATGGCTGAAAGCTTGTTAAGCTGTGTTCAAATGAATATTAGTGAAGTTGATGTTTTTGCAGTTAATGCAGGTCCCGGCTCGTTCACGGGAGTCAGAATTGGTGTTGCGGCAGTTAAGGGTATGGCTATGGCACTGAATAAGCCTTGTGTTTCTGTTTCAACACTCGATTCAATGGCCTATAACTTAAAATCTCAAAACTGTATTGCCGTTTGTGTAATGGACGCAAGATGTGACCAAGTTTATAACGCAAACTTTGACATTGAAAATAATGTTATAAAAAGACTGTGTGATGACAGAGCGCTAAAAATTGATGAGTTGGAGCAAGAGTTAAAATCTGTTTCAAAGGAAATTGTATTTGTTGGAGACGGTGCAGATTTATGTTATAATAAATTAAAAGACAGATTACCGTCTGTGAAATTAGCAGAAGAAAGCAAGCGTTATCAAAATGCAGTTTCTACAGCTTTTGTAGCAGTGGATTTATATAAAGAGGGGAATTTTCTTTCTGCTGATGATTTAATGCCTTATTACTTAAGACTTCCTCAGGCAGAAAGAGAACTTAAAAAGAGAAAGGAAAGTAAATAGTATGAGAATGGCGTTAGGCAGTGATCACGGCGGAGTAAACATTAAAAATGCAGTGATTAAATATTTAGAGGAAAAAAACATTGTATACAAAGATTTTGGGTGTTATGACGACAACAGTGTTGATTATCCTGTTTATGCTTATAAAACAGCAAAAGAAGTATCTGACGGCAATTATGATTTAGGTATATTATGCTGCGGTACGGGAATCGGCATTTCAATTGCCGCTAATAAAGTCAAAGGCATTCGTGCGGCAGTTGTAACAGATGAATTTTCCGCTGAAATGACAAGAAGACACAACAACGCAAACATTTTATGTATGGGCGGTAGAGTTATCGATGAAAAACAGGCAGTAAAGTTGGCGGAAATATTTATTAATACTCCATTCGATGTTGAAGAACGCCATTTAAGAAGACTGAAAATGATAGATGAAATTGAAAAAGAAACATTTTCCATATAAATCCAGAATATTTTACACCTTTGTTTTTACAAGGGTGTTTATTTTTTGGTAAAAGTAAATAATTGTTACAAAGAATTATTGTATGAATTTACAAAATAATTTTATTTTGTAACTAATTAACTTAAAAAATTTCATTATTTTAAATTTATTTACAAAAAACTCTTGTTTTTTTTCTAATAAAGTATTATAATACTTTTACAATGCTTTTAAAGAATTACCGAAAGGAATTAAAATACTTTTTGTAAGCAAGGGAGATTTTTATTATGAGACTTCGTAAACAGGAATTAGGAGATCGTAATCTTATTGGAAACAGAGTGGAAACTGTTCGTAAGAAAAAAGGTATGAAACAAAAAGAACTGCTTGCTCAGCTTCAGGTAAACGGCGTAGATATGAATGCTTCAGGTTTGTCTAAGCTTGAAGGTCAAATAAGATATGTTACAGATGTTGAGCTTGTAGCTTTGTCTGATATTCTTGAAGTATCTGTCGATTATCTGCTGGGCAGAGAAGATGCTTAAAAAATTTGAATATGGATTATAAAATAGGGTTGCAGTTATTGCTGCAACCCATTTTTTATCCTTTTAGTAGACTACTCGGATAGGTACAGCCCACCTGCTGTTTTTTTATTGCTAATTTTATTAGCTTGTTCAATTCATTTAAACCGTTTTCAATATTTTCGTCTGCAATACCCGAAAAGCTTAAAATAAAATCAAAGTTTTCACTGTTACATTTATTAATGTTAATTTGATTTGATTCACACAACTCGTATAGCTTTTCTTTGTCTAAATCCTTTTTATATTTAACCATTATATTAAGTGCTGTCTCATTAAATACAAAATAAGTTTCATCTTTAAAGATTTTATTTATTGCAGAAATCATAATTTTGCTTTTTTCGGCATATTGACGCCTCAGCTTTCTTAAATGCTTTTCAAGCAGTCCTTGATTAATATATTCAGATAAAGCAAGCTGTTCCGTTTTTGAAGCCGTCTGGTTATAATTTAACGACCTTTTTGAATAAAGAAGATTTAATTTCTCAGGAAGAACCATATATCCGATTCTTACAGACGGCAGAAGTATTTTTGAAAATGAACCTATATAAACCGTATTTTCAGCGTCAAAGCTCTGAATACAGTGAACAGGTCTTGTTATGTATCTTAGCTCTCCGTTGTAATCGTCTTCTATAATAAGACAATTATTTTGCTTGCACCAGTTAATCAGTTCAATTCTGCGATTAATAGTTGTATTCATGCCGTTTATAATATTAAAGTTTGGATTAATTAGCACAATATCAGGGTTTATCTTTTTCAGAGAATTTATATCAATACCGCTTTCATCACTAATATAATATTTAATTTTATATCCGAAATCCCTAAAAATCTGCTCCGCCTGAATAAATGCACCTTTTTCAAGTGCAACGATTTTATTTATTCCGATTAATCCGCATAAAATATATAATAATGACTGTGTACCTGCGCCTATAACTATATTTTCAACACTTGAATTAACTCCCCTTACAGTAAAGCTGTATTTTTCAAGAGCTTTTCTCAAAAGAAACTCACCTTGATGCTCACCGTAAGAATTTAAAAGATATTCTTTGTTTAAAATATTTTTGACAGCTTTTTTCCAGTCGGTTAATGTTGAGCTGTAATCAATTTTTCTGCTTCCAAAATCATATTTATATATTTTTTGTATATTTTTTTCATTTTTTATTGAATGATTTACTTTATTTATGCTGATTAAGTTAATATCCGCCTCAACATAATAACCCTTTTGAGGCTTGTTTTTTATGTAGCCCTCAATGCAAAGCTGATTATATGCATTTTCAATCGTTGTTTTTGATACCTTTAAATCATTGCTTAGTTTTCGGATTGAGGGAAGTTTAGAACTCTTTTTTAATCCTCCGCATTCTATAGCGGATTTAATATTATCATATAATTGCTGATAAATCGGTGTTTTTAAATTTTTATCAATTTCAATAAAATCAAATATCATATCATCACCAATTAAATTTTAACATCATTTTATGCTATTTTGCAATAGTTATATAAAATACTAATTTTATTTTCAATTGAAGTTTAGTATTATGGTTGATATTTTGCAAAAAATTAATTATAATGTTAAAGTATGAATTTTATATGAGAGGTTTTTGCTATGAATAGACAGCTTGATAAATTTTTTAGCTTAATTAAGGGCAAAAAGGTTACTTTTTGCGGCATAGGCACAAGTAATTTGCCGTTAATTAAGTTATTTGCTGAAAAAGGAGCAATTGTTTCTGCCTGTGACAAAAAGACATATGAAGAATTAGGAGATAATGCAAAAAAGGCAGAAAAATTTGGTGCTAAACTCATTTTAGGCGACGATTATTTAAAGAATTTAGATACAGATGTTCTTTTCAGAAGTCCCGGAACTCCATTTTATAAAAAAGAGCTTGAAGATATGAAAAAACAGGGTATTGTTGTAACATCGGAAATGGAAGTTTTTTTTGATTTTTGTCCCTGCAAAATTATTGCAGTAACAGGTTCCGACGGAAAAACCACCACAACTACTATTATTTCTGAGTTGTTAAAGGCTCAGGGTTTGAATGTTCACTTAGGCGGAAATATAGGAAAACCTCTTTTGCCTGAAATTGAAAGTATTTCAAGTGACGATTATGCGGTTGTTGAGCTTTCAAGCTTTCAGCTTATATCTATGAGAAAAAGTCCTGATATTGCTGTGGTTACTAATCTTGCTCCCAATCATCTTGACATACATAAAGATATGCAGGAGTATATAAATTCCAAGAAAAATATTGTTTTACATCAGAATGCTTTTTCACGTGCTGTTTTAAACCTTGATAATGAAATTTCAAATAGCTTTGAAAATGATGTAAGAGGAAAACTTGTTAAGTTTTCAAGGAAATTCGATGTAAATAACGGTGCTTATCTTGATGGAGATGAGATAGTTTATAACGATTACGGTAAAAAAACAAATGTTTTAAATATTAAAGATATAAAGATACCCGGTATGCATAACGTTGAAAACTATCTTGCTGCAATTTCTGCTGTTTGGGGTATTGTTTCCGTGGAAAATATTATAAAAGTAGCAAAAACTTTCTCAGGAGTTGCACACAGAAACGAATTTGTAAAAGAAGTAAACGGGGTAAAATATTATAATGACTCTATTGCTTCAAGTCCCACAAGAACTTCTTTGGGAACTCTGTCTCTTTATGATGAAAAAATCATAATTATTGCTGGCGGATATGATAAGCACATTCCTTATGAGCCGTTGGGCCCGATTATTTGCGATAAAGTTAAAACCTTGATTTTACTTGGAGATACAGCTCCAAAAATAAAGGAAGCAGTTGAAAAATCAGATAATTATTCTGAAAATAACCCTGTTATTATAATGGTTAATAATATGGATGAAGCTGTTAAAGCGGCATATAATAATGCAAAAGAGGGAGATATAGTATCCTTATCTCCTGCAAGTGCAAGCTTTGGATTATACAAGAATTTTGAAGAAAGAGGTAATCACTTTAAAGCTTTGGTAAATAAACTTTAAGTGTTAAAAATATGTTTGAAATATTAAAAAAATTATGCTTGGCTCACGGTGTATCGGGAAACGAAAAAGAAATTTGCAATACTGTGCATAATATTATTTTCCCTTATGCAGATGCAGAAATAAATGAATTTGGAAATGTTTTTGCAGTTTTCGGAAACAAAAATGCAGAAAAAACAATTTTACTTGACGCCCATATCGACCAAATCGGATTTGTTGTAACAGATATTACTTCCAAAGGCTTTCTTAAAGCAGAAAAATGCGGCGGAATCGATTTAAGAACAGTTCAGGGTTGTGGAGTGAAGGTTTACGGCAAAGAAGTTATAAAGGGTATTGTTTGCTGTATGCCGCCTCATTTATCAGACGGCAAAGAGGATAAGGCAATCAGTGCTGACAAGATATATATTGATACAGGATTATCATATGACGAAATAAGTAATATTGTTTCAATCGGAGATACTGTAAGTTTTTGTGAAGAACCCGAAATGCTAATTAATAATAGAATTACTTCACCTGCACTTGATAACAGAGCAGGCGTTGCTTCAATTATCAGAGTTGCACAGCTTTTAAAAGACAAACAATGCAATTATAAAGTGGTTGCAATGTTTTCTTCTCAGGAAGAAACCTACCAGTTAGGTGCAAAAACAGGTGCTTTTGTATGTGATGCTGACGAAGCAATTGTTGTAGACGTGGGTTTTGCCTCTCAACCTGATATTTCAGGTCAGTATGCTGATATTAAGCTTTCAAAAGGACCTATGCTTTGCGTCAGTCCAACATTAAATAAAGGTATGTATAAAACCTTAGTTAATGTTGCAAAAAAATGTAATATTCCTTATCAAAACGAGGTTTGCGGCGGTTTAACAGGAACAAATGCCGACTCAATTACTATATGTAAATCAGGTATAAAAACAGCATTAGTGTCTATTCCTGAAAAAAATATGCATACACAAGCTGAAATTGCAGACTTAAATGACATTGAAAATACAGCCTTGTTAATTTCACAATATATTCTTAGAGGAGGTGCGGAATTTGAATAATGCACTTTTAAAGGAATTATGTTTAACTAACGGAATTTCAGGCAACGAGAATATAATAAGAGAGATTATTATATCTGAAATTAAAGAGTATGCTACAGATTTTAAAATTGACCCATTAGGAAATATTTTAGTTTTTAAAAAGGGAAAAGAGCAGGGTAAAAACAAGGTGCTTTTATCTGCTCATATGGATGAAGTCGGTTTTATTGTAACTGAGATTACCGATGAAGGTCTTTTAAAATTTGATGAGGTCGGCGGTATTGACAGAAGAGTAGTGCTTGGCGACAGAGTTGTCGTTGGCAATAATATAAACGGAGTTGTAGGAATCAAGCCTGTTCATTTAAGTAAAGGCGATGACCAAAAGAAAATTCCCGAATATAAGGATATGTATATTGATATAGGCGCAAAAGACAAGAACGACGCTTTTAAATATGCTTCTTACGGAGATTCGGTAAATTTCAAATCATTTTATCAAAATAATGAGAAAACAATTATTTCCAAGGCAATAGATGACAGGGCAGGTTGCTGTATGCTTGTTGAAATTATAAAATCGGACTTGCCTTATGATATGTATTTTTCTTTTGTAGTTCAGGAAGAAGTTGGATTAAGGGGAGCAACAACTGCCGCTTATACAATTGATCCTGATTTTGCAATTGTACTTGAAGCCACAACTGCCGCAGATATTCCGTCAGTTGATGAAAATAAACAGGTTTGCAAAGTATTCGGCGGAGCTGTTGTATCTTTTATGGACAAAAGAACAGTTTATGATAAAGAGCTTATAAAAAAATCTTTTGAAATTGCAGAATCTACAGGAAACAAAATACAATATAAAAAGGCTGTTGCAGGGGGAAATGATGCAGGAGCTATTCAAAAATCCCGTTCAGGAGTAAGAACTATTGCGCTATCCGTACCTTGCAGATATTTACATTCACAGCTTAGTTTGATTTCTATTGAAGATTATAACAGCACATTAAATATAGCGTTTGAACTCGCAAAAGCAATCAGCGGAGGAGAAATATGATAAAAATTGCTGCAAATGATTTTGATATTTCTTCTCTTTTAAAGGCATTGTCAAAAGGAAATCCCTTTGGAACACGTATTTATTCGCTTTATAATTGTTACAACTATAACTTGCCTTTTGTTGATTTTTGGGTACAAATTATAGATAATGTATGTGTATCTTCAATAGGTAGACTTGGAACACAGTTTATAGTACAGCTAAGCGATATGTCAGACCTTGAAGAAATTTCAAGTTTTTTAAGAGTGGCAGGTGCTACATCAATTTTAGCAGATAATAAGTATAAGCTTGAACTTTATACAGATAAAAAATCAACAGGAGCAGTTTTGAAATTCTTTGGAAATCCTTATGAAATTAAAGATGAGTACAAGATATGCACACCTGCTGTAAAAGAAGCGTATGATTTGCTGGTATTGTGTAAAGAAGAAGGCTTTGAAACCCCTGATTTTGAGAGCTTTAACCTTGATGTTTCACATAAATTAAGGCATAATGCCATAAGAATGATAGGATATAAAGAAAATGGTGAACTGAAATCTGTTGCAATGACTGTTGCGGAAACTCAGACTGACGCTGTAATGGGAGCAATTGCGTCACACCCTGATTGCAGAAATAAAGGTTACGGCTCACTTATGGTCAAAATTTTGACAAACGAATTGCTGAAAGAGAATAAGAGCGTTTATTTGCATAGAGCAATTGATAAAAATATCAGTTTTTACAGCAATCTTGGCTATAAGGTGCAGGGAAAATGGTGTGAATTTTATTTTTAAAGGATGAAAATATTGGAAAACAAATTTTTTGAGATTGATAAAAGTATATTAGAATTGTCGGAAAAAGCACTTGAAATGTGCAAAGAGCCTTTTAAAAGAATTGAAAATATTCAGGAATACAATCAGATTAAAATGATTAAAGCTTTTCAAAACGCAGGAGTCAGCGAAAGTCATTTTTGCGGTTCAACGGGATACGGATATGATGACAGGGGCAGGGATGCTTTAGACAAGGTGTATGCTTATGTATTTGATGCAGAAGACGCTTTGGTACGCCATAATTTTGTAAGCGGCACACATACTCTTACCGTTGCTTTGTTTGGAATGCTGAGACCTGGAGATAAAATGTTATCTGTAACAGGTATTCCTTACGATACAATTAGAAGTGCCATTGGTATTGAGGGTAATTATTCAGGCTCACTAAAAGATTTTGGCATTGAATACAGTCAGATCGATTTAAAAACGGACGGTACTGTTGATTATGAAAAAATTGCCCAAACCGTTGACGATACCTATAAAATGGTTTACATACAAAGGTCAAGAGGATACAGCCTTCGTCCCACATTAACAATAGACGAAATAGAGAAAATTTGTAAAATCGTACGAAGCAGATCTTCAAAGGTTATAATTATGCTTGATAATTGTTACGGCGAATTTGTAGAGAAAAAAGAGCCTTTGACAGTCGGTGTTGACATTATAGCAGGTTCGTTAATTAAAAATCCCGGCGGGGGGATTGCTCCCACAGGCGGATATATTGCAGGAAAAAAAGAATTGGTTGAAGTTTGTTCATACAGGCTTACAACTCCGGGTACGGGAAAAGAGTTAGGAGCAACATTAAACACCTCAAGAGAAATGTTTATGGGCGCATATCATGCACCTCACGTTACGGGAGAAGCATTAAAAACAGCTGTTTTTGCATCTGCTTTATTTGAACTTTTAGGATATAAAGTAACTCCAAAATATAACGAAAACAGGGGAGATATTATTCAGGTTATTGAACTTAATACCGCTGTAAATCTTGTGAATTTCTGTAAAGGAATTCAAAGCGGCTCGGCAGTTGACAGCTTTGTATCTCCAGAACCTTCCGATATGCCCGGATATGAAAGTCAGGTCGTTATGGCGGCAGGGGCATTTACTTTAGGTTCTTCTATTGAGCTTTCCGCAGACGGCCCGTTAAGAGAACCCTACGCAGTTTGGATGCAGGGCGGACTTAATTTCCACAGCGGAAAGTTAGGCATTATGCTTGCAGCAAACAATATGTTAAACAAAAAATAAAAAGTTTTCAGTAAAAAAAGCAAAAGTTTTCAGTAAAAAAAGCAAAAGTTTTCAGTAAAAAAAGCAAAAGTTTTCA
>CANPWP010000009.1 GCA_947584595.1 uncultured Clostridia bacterium
AGTACATAGGCAAGGAGTGAAATCACAATGGCAATCGGTGAAAGAATCCACTTTTTCCGCACCATGCGGGGTATGACGCAGAAATACCTCGGGATGCTGCTGAGCTTCCCCGAAAAGAGTGCCGACGTTCGGCTGGCACAATATGAAATGGGGACTCGTTCTCCCAAAGCGGAGATCACCGCAGCGCTGGCGCAGGCGTTGGATGTTTCCCCACAGGCGCTCACCGTGCCGGATATTGACAGTTACATCGGGCTTGCGCACACCCTGTTTACCCTTGAGGACAACTACGGTCTTGCCGTCAGTGAAGCAGACGGCGAAGTCTGCTTAAAGGTTAATGCCGACAAGGGAAAGGACGCAGCCGAATTGCTGCAAATGCTTACCGCTTGGAAAGCGCAGGCGGACAAGCTCAGGGCGGGTGAGATCAGCCGGAAAGATTACGATAACTGGCGCTATCATTATCCGAAGTACGACGATACCGAAATTCGGGCAAGCATCCCACCCAAAGAGCTAAGCGATACTTTAGTTGCGGCTTTCAAGGACAAACTGAAGGACTAATAAACGCAAAAAAGGCATTACCGACTGCAAAAGTCAGTAATGCCTTTTAGATTGATTCAGATATACCTGCAAGCCATCCGAAACGCACAATAAATGCGTTTTTCAGCCTGCTATCATTTTGCTATCAAATTGGGGTTTTAGCGCTCAGAAACCCAGTATTTATGCGGGTTTTCAGGCTTCGCAAATTATTCCCACTCTACAGTACCCGGGGGTTTGGAGGTTATGTCGTAAACTACACGGTTTACGTGTTCTACCTCATTTATTATGCGGTTTGATACTCTGCCGAGGATTTCATAGGGGATTTTTGCCCAATCGGCTGTCATAAAATCATCTGTTGTTACTGCTCTTATTGCGACAAGCTCATCATATGTACGGGAATCGCCCATTACGCCTACTGTTTTAACTCCCGGCAGAACGGCAAAAAATTGGCTTAATTCTTTTTCATAACCGCATTTACTCATTTCATCACGCAAAACTGCGTCTGCTTTCTGAAGAAGTTTTACACGCTCTGCCGTTATTTCTCCGATTATTCTGACCCCCAATCCCGGTCCGGGAAATGGCTGTCGCCATACAAGCTCATGAGGAAGTCCCAGCATTTCGCCTACTATTCTTACCTCATCTTTAAAAAGGTCTTTTAAAGGCTCAATTATTCCCTCAAATTTAATGTCTTCAGGCTGTTTTACCTGATTATGATGCGTCTTTATTGTAGCGGCATCGCCTTTTCCGCTTTCGATACGGTCAGGGTAAATTGTACCCTGTGCAAAGTAACCTGTTTCGTAATCTTCCCTGATTTTATTCCAGAAAACCTTATAAAATTCCTCTCCTATTACCTTACGCTTTGCTTCGGGTTCATCAATGCCTTTAAGTTTTGATAGAAAATTTTCCTGGCAGTTTACACGGACAAAGTTCATATCAAACAATTTTGTAAAGGTTTCTTCTACATAGTCGCCTTCGTCTTTTCTCATTAATCCCTGGTCGACAAAAACGCAGGTAAGCTGTTTTCCAACAGCTTTACTTAAAAGTGCCGCAGCAACAGAAGAATCTACACCGCCTGAAAGACCGAGAACAACACCTTTATCGCCTATTTGCTGACGAAGCTCATTAACGGTTTGGTCAATGAAGTCATCCATTTTCCAAGTACCTTTACATTTACAAACATTATAAAGAAATGCTCTTAACATTTCTTTACCGTTTTCGGTATGATTTACTTCGGGGTGAAACTGAACACCGTAAAGGTTTTTTTCCGGGCAGGACATTGCCGCAACGGGACAAACATCAGTATGAGCTGTAACCGTAAATCCGTTTGGCACCTGACTTATATAGTCACGGTGGCTCATCCATGAAGTACCCTTTTCGGGAAGTGACTTAAACAAAACATCTTCGGTATTATAATAAGCCTGTGCCATACCGTATTCACAGGAGGAATTATCGATTGCAGCTGTTACAACACCGTCTAATGTATAAGCCATAAGCTGACAGCCGTAGCAAATACCCAAAACAGGAATACCAAGCTTAAAAATCTCCTTATCAATATGAGGGGATTTTTCATCATACACGCTGTTTGGACCTCCTGTGAATATAAGACCTGAGGGTGATAACTCTTTGATTTTTTCAATATTTGTTGTATAAGGCAAAATTTCGCAATATACATTACATTCACGAACTCGTCTTGCAATAAGCTGATTATACTGACCGCCAAAGTCAAGAACAATTACCAATTCTTTTTCAGGAATATTCATAAGTTTTGCGTTCCTTTCAAAATTGAAAAGTTGTTTATTTATAAATTATATCTTCTCTTGCAGGACCGTTTGAAACCATTGTAATTGGAACTCCGATTTCTTTTTCTGCAAATTCAATATAATCTCTGCATTCCTGGGGAAGCTCATTATAATTTTTGATTCCCGTAATATCCGTTTTCCAGCCCTTTAATACCTTTAAAACAGGCTTACATCTTTTAAGCTTTGTTGTTGAAGGGAAATAATCAATAACTTCACCATCAAGCTCATAAGCTACGCAAACAGGAATTTCATCAAGATAGCCAAGAGCGTCAAGAACGGTAAATGCAACCTGCGTAGCGCCCTGAACCTGACAGCCGTAACGGGTAGCAACCAAATCAAGCCAGCCCATTCTTCTGGGACGTCCTGTTGTTGCGCCGAATTCGCCGCCGTCGCCGCCGTTCATTCTTAACTTGTCTGCTTCTTCACCGAAGATTTCGCTTACAAATTCACCTGCGCCTACTGCGCTTGAATATGCTTTAACTACTGTTACGATATCCTTTATTTCATACGGCGGAATACCGCCTGCGCCTACTGCGCCGTAGCCAGCAATCGTATTTGACGAGGTGACCATGGGATAAATACCGAAATCAGTATCTTTTAATGCACCGAGCTGACCCTCAAGAAGAATGTTTTTGCCCTCTTTTACTGCATTATGTATAAATGTGAAGCTATCGCCTACATACGGTGCAAGAATTTCTTTATATTCCATAAGTTTATTGAAAACTTCATCTAAGGTTATTTCAGGTTTATTATAAAGATTTTTTAAAATTGCGTTTTTGATTTCAAGAGCATGGCTGATTTTAGCCTTTAAGCTATCCATATCATCAAAAAGCTCATTGATTTGAAATCCTATTTTTGAATATTTATCGGAATAGAAAGGTGCTATACCGCTTTTTGTTGAACCAAATGAATTTTTACCTAAACGCTCTTCCTCATAGCAGTCAAAGTCTACATGATAAGGCATTACAACCTGAGCTCTGTCAGAGATTAAAACTTTCGGTTCAGGGACACCGCCCTCTTTTAAAGTTTTCATTTCCTTTACAAAATTTTCAACACTGAATGCAACGCCATTGCCTATTACGTTAGTAATATTTTGGTGAAAAACACCTGACGGAAGCTGATGCAAAGCAAATTTTCCGTAGTTATTTTTTATTGTATGACCTGCGTTTGCACCGCCCTGAAAGCGAATTACAACATCACTGTCATTTGCGAGAACGTCGGTAATTTTACCTTTGCCCTCGTCTCCCCAGTTAGCTCCGACTATTGCCTTTACCATTTTTCATACTCCTTTTTCTATCAATTAGCGGGTAGGTTTCGCAGTCGCATACTGCGACAATGGGACTTTGCCCCCTTGACCACTATGAGCTTTTGAAAAAGCTCGACCAAAACTTTCGCTTTTCTCTACAAAACGATTTGTTTTTTATCAAAGTCTATTGACAACCTTTGTTTCTCAAACTGAATCCTTGATTTATACATTAATCTCAGGTTTTTCTGTTTCAATGTTATCATAAGGTGCTAAAGCGTTTTTAACATCATTAGCCAAGAAATCTTCTGTTTGCTCCTTAGCTCTGCCTGTATATTTTTCAGGCTGTAAAATAGCTTCAAGCTCTTCAAGTGTAACGCCGAAAGCATTATCTGACGCAATTCTTTCAAGCAGGTCGTTTTCTCCGCCCTGTTCTTTTACTACCTTTGAGGCTTCCATAGAATGAACACGAATTCTTTCGTGAAGCACCTGACGGTCTGCTCCTCTCTTTTTAACTGCGTCCATCATAATATTTTCCGTTGCCATAAAGGGCAGCTCTTTTCTTAATCTCTGCTCAATTACCTTTGGATAAACTACAAGTCCGTCTGCAACATTTGCATAAAGGTTCAAGATTGCATCAACTGCAAGGAATGCCTCAGGAATGCTTAACCGTTTATTTGCACTGTCGTCAAGTGTTCTTTCAAACCATTGTGTTGCAGTTGTAAAATATGTATTTAAAACATCTACCATCACATAACGTGAAAGTGAACCTATTCTTTCGCTTCTCATAGGATTACGCTTATATGCCATAGCAGATGAACCTATCTGATTTTTTTCAAACGGTTCTTCAACTTCTTTTAAGTGCTGTAAAAGTCTTATATCGTTCGAGAACTTAGCGGCACTCTGGGCGATTCCTGCCAGTACATTTACAAATTGAGCGTCAAGCTTTCTTGAATATGTCTGACCCGATACTGCAAAACAGCCTTTATATCCCATTTTTTCTGCGATTTTTTTATCAAGCTCTTTTACCTTTTCATGGTCGCCGTCAAAAAGTTCTAAAAAGCTCGCCTGCGTACCTGTTGTACCCTTTGAGCCTAAAAGCTTAGCCTTTGATAGCTGATACTCAACATCTTCCAAATCCATTAACAAATCCTGAATCCAGAGGGTTGCCCTCTTACCTACCGTTGTAGGCTGTGCAGGCTGAAAATGTGTGAATGCAAGTGTTGGAAGAGCTTTATATTCATCTGCAAATTTTGCAAGGTTTCTGATTACTGTTACAAGCTTATTTCTTACAAGCTTTAACGCTTCCGTCATAATGATAACATCTGTATTATCGCCTACATAGCAAGAGGTCGCTCCCAAATGGATAATTCCCTTTGCATTGGGACATTGTACACCGTAAGCATAAACGTGGCTCATAACATCATGGCGAACAAGCTTTTCTCTCTCCTGTGCAACTTCATAGTTAATGTTATCCTGATTGGCTTTAAGCTCGTCAATCTGCTCCTGAGTTATGGGAAGTCCCAACTCTTTTTCAGATTCCGCAAGAGCTATCCACAGTTTTCTCCATGTACGGAATTTCATATCAGGTGAAAATAAATATTTCATTTCTTTGTCTGCATATCTTGATGACAAAGGTGATTCGTAAGTATCTTTAACCATTTTTCTTCTCCTTTAAAGGGATTTTTTTATTAAAATTCATTCCGCCACGCTCTTTGCCTTTAAAAGTCTGCTTTGTTATGGAAGCAGGATATTTTCCCGTAAAGCAGGCGTCACAGTATCCTTTGTTTTTATTAAAAATCATCTCACCCAAAAATTCAGCGGGTAAGTAACCAAGTGAATCTGCACCGCTTAATTTACAGATTTCATCAACTGAATGGTTACAGGCAATAAGTTCCTCACGGGAGGGAATATCCGTTCCGTAATAACAAGGCCACATAAAAGGCGGTGATGAAATTCTCATATGAACCTCTTTTGCACCTGCTTCCCTGAGCATTGTTACAATTCTGTCTACAGTTGTACCTCTTACGATACTGTCGTCAATCATAACTACCCTTTTTCCCTTAACGGAATTTATAAGCGGATTAAGTTTGATTCTTACGCTTTTCATTCTTTCCGACTGGCTGGGCTTAATAAATGTTCTGCCGATATAGTTATTTTTGACAATACCTTTTTCATAAGGTATGCCCGATTCTTCACTGTATCCTATTGCGGCGTCTATTCCCGATTCAGGCACGCCGATAACAAGGTCAGCTTCTACGGGAAATTCTCTTGCAAGAATTCTTCCTGCTTGTTTTCTTGCCTCGTAAACGCTTACGGAATCAATAATTGAATCTGTTCGGGCAAAATAAATATATTCAAAAATACAAAGTGATTTTTTGGGATTTTCTACTGTTTTAATACTGCGGACACCGTCTTCATTTACCACAACGATTTCGCCCGGCTCAATATCTCTGACAAAATCTGCCCCGCAGGCGTCAAGCGCCGCACTTTCACTTGCAAAAACTACTGTTTTGTTTAATTTTCCCATACAAAGCGGTCTGAAGCCGTGAGGGTCTCTTGCTGCAATGATCTTCCTCGGACTCATTACAAGCAACGAATATGCACCCTCGATTTTTTTCATTGCATTTTTAACTGCATCTTCAACTGAATGACATTTCAAGCGCTCTCTCGCAATTACATAACAGATGACCTCACTGTCGATTGTCGTCTGAAAAATTGCTCCACGCTGTTCGAGCTCTTTTCTTATTTCAACTGCATTTGTAAGGTTGCCGTTATGTGCAACGGCAAGCGTTCCCTTTACATAACGCATAACAAGCGGCTGTGCATTTTCAAGCACAGAGCCGCCTGCCGTTGAATAGCGGACGTGGGATACTGCCATTTGTCCGCTTAAAGAATCTAAAATATCATTGTTGAAAACCTCGGTAACCAAGCCCATATCCTTATGGTAATCCATAACACCGCAGTCGCTTACAGCTATGCCGCAGCTCTCCTGCCCACGGTGTTGTAATGCAAGAAGTCCGTTATAACAAGAATATGCCGGGTCTAAAGTACCGTCACTGTATATTCCGAAAACTCCACATTCCTCGTGAAGTCCCTCTTTTGGAAATTTATCAAAACCGTTAACCAAAGGATCCACCATCCGATATTTTTTACTTCATTTTTATTTATAATCGGTGAATTATGCAAGACCTATTCTTTTCATCATTTCTGCATATGCTTCTTCTACTCCGCCCATATCTCTGCGGAAACGGTCCTTATCAAGTTTTTCCTGAGTGTCAACATCCCAAAAACGGCATGTATCAGGTGAAATTTCATCTGCAAGAATAATATCGCCGTGGAAACGTCCGAACTCAATTTTAAAGTCGATCAAATCCACCTTACATTCTTTAAAAAATTCAACCATTATATCGTTGATTTTTAATGCCATTTCTGAAATCTTATCAATTTCTTCCTTTGTTGCAAGCTCTGCTGCAAGAATATGATATTCATTTACCATCGGGTCTCCCAAATCGTCATCTTTATAGCAAAACTCAAGTACGGGGACTTTCATTACAGTACCTTCCGGAAGTCCTAAACGCTTTGAAAGACTGCCTGCCGCTTTATTTCTTACTATAACTTCAAGAGGAACGATCTCTACTTTTTTAAGCACTGTTTCTCTGTCGTTTAATTCTTCTACAAAATCGGTTTTTATACCCTTTTCTTCAAGAAGCTTAAACATAAAGTTGCTCATTCTGTTATTTACTACGCCTTTACCGATAATAGTGCCTTTTTTTTCGCCGTTAAATGCAGTTGCATCGTCTTTATATGACACAATGCAGTAATCAGCGTTATCTGTTGCAAATACTTTTTTTGCTTTTCCTTCGTAAAGTTGTTCTTTCTTTTCCATTTGACAGTCCTCCAAAATCAACATTTATGTACGTTAATTGAAACTGTGTTGCGTGAACACAATAATTTTACAAAATAATTATAATATAAAATCTAATTATAAGCAATAAAATTGTATAAAAATTTTTGTTTTTTCCTATATTGTTAAAAAATTAACATCTATTGTATAAAATATTATATCAATTTACCTCTGTATATTTTATTTTGGAAAATAAATAAAATTTTCCTTGATTTTTTATGTTGTGTATTGTATAATTATTATCGCTATACGCCGGTGTGTTGGAATTGGCAGACGAGGTGGACTCAAAATCCATTCCTAGCAATAGGGTGCGGGTTCAAGTCCCGCCACCGGCACCATAAAAAATCCTTGTCTTAAGACAAGGATTTTTTCAGTTATATTCGTTTTCAACGAAATAAATTTACGGTGTAATTTTTTTAAATAAGCCTAAAAGGTATACTGTACAAAAATTTATTTTTTGTTTATAATTAAGTTTAGAGGTGATACTGATGAAGATAATTTATCATATAGGAAATGAAGTTACTGCTGATACAGTTGTAAAAAAGGGGATTCTAAACGATGACAAACAACAAATGTTCATTGAAAGTGTTGGAGAAAAATATATTTTTAATGAAATTAAACAAGTTAATGTAGTAAAAATTAACTATTTGGGTACCATGGTAAAAGTTATAAACGGTGAAGATACAATTTTTCTTGCGGTCCCAAGAATATTTATAGATAAAGGTACGGGTTTTGCAATTATAAACTTTTTTGCAACAAAAAAAGCTGCAAATCTTTTGTCTTGTTCAATGCTGAATCAGAAAAACAAGTAGTAACGGATTTCAAATTTATAACAAAACCGCTTATTAAAAAGTTAAAGTTGCAAGTCAACGGCTTGCAACTTCTTTATATATTCTTATTTTAGGTGACCATATGAATAAATACAAAATAATTGCTCATATTGAAAATGATTTTAAAACAAAGTTCGGTGTTCCAAGACAAAGCGGTCTTTGCAATAGCTTAACCTCTAAAATAATTTTTGAGCCTGAATTCAGAGTTAAAGAAGCGTTCAGAGGTCTTGAGAAGTATTCTCATATATGGCTGCTATGGCAATTTTCAAAATCCATTGACAAAGAATGGACTCCAACCGTAAGACCGCCCAAGTTAGGCGGAAACAAAAGAATGGGTGTTTTTGCGACACGCTCCCCTTTCAGACCAAACAATATAGGGATTTCATCAGTTGAGCTTTGCAAAATTGAATTTAACAAAGAATACGGTGTTATACTATATGTAAAAGGCGCTGACTTAATGAACAATACACCTATTATCGATATTAAGCCTTATCTTCCCTATACAGACTGCCACGCTGACGCAACAGGCGGATTTGCTCTACAAAATACTGACGGGTGTTTAAAAGTTGATTTTAAAAAAGAATTTCTTGATATGATACCGACAGAAAAGAAAAAAGGACTAATAGAAATTTTGTCAAACGACCCTCGGCCGGGATATCAAGACGATGAAAACAGAATTTACAAAATGGAATTTGATAATTTTGAGATACACTTTTTTGTAAAATCAAACACACTTACAGTTTGCAGCATTATTGAACTTAGTTAAGAAAGAAAGCGAAAAAATTTAGATAAGCAGCAAAAATAAGCCATAATATATAAGGAATTTGCAAAAGACCGGCAATCGGGTTAATTTGATAAAATTTTATAGTCATATAAATTACTGCGCCTAACAAAACTAAAAGCCAGATAAATGCTAAGAAAAACATTTGAGCGTTAAAGAATATAAACGGCCAAACAAAATTCAGGACAAGCTGAATCCCGTAAATGTAAAGTGCCATTCGTGATTCTGGTGTTTTTTCTTTCCAAACAAGATACGAAGATATTCCCATAAGAATATATAAAATCGTCCAGACTATGGGGAATACTATTCCCGGAGGCGCTAACGGAGGTCTTTTTATATTTTCATAAAAATCCATTGAACCTGATGTTAAAAGACCTGCCAGTCCTCCTACTGCAAGGGGAATTGCCAATGCAATTATTATTGGCAAAACTTTCTTTTTAAACATAATATCATCTCCTTAAAATATTATATGCGCCTAAAACTTTTTTAATTTCATAATTACATTATATTTTAGGAAATAAATATTGTATTTTAAGTCAATTTTTGATAAAATAGAGAAAATATTGAAAGCGGATGATTTAATGAAAGAAAAACATATTATTGATTTGGAGTGCTTAAATAAAAATCAGCTTGAACAGGTAATAACTCTTTCAGAAGATATTATGAAAAATCCCAAAAAATATCAGCACGCTTGTGACGGTAAAATTCTTGGCACATTATTTTATGAGCCAAGCACAAGAACTCAGATGTCATTCCAAACTGCAATGCTGAGATTGGGAGGAAAAACTATCGGCTTTGATAATCCAATGAACTCATCTGTTGCAAAAGGTGAAAATTTAAAGGATACTATTACTATTGTAAGCGGTTATGCAGATATTATTGCAATGCGTCATCCTGCGGAGGGTTCTGCAAGGGCGGCTTCAATGTTCAGTACAGTTCCCGTAATAAACGGCGGTGACGGAGGACATTTTCATCCGACACAAACCTTAACAGATGTTATTACTCTAAACAATGAAAAAGGCAGATTAACTGACCTCACGATCGGTTTATGCGGCGATTTATTAAATGGAAGAACAGTTCACTCGCTCATTAAAACAATGTCGTACTTTGAAAACAATAAATTTGTTCTTATTTCAACTAAGGCACTTACGATTCCTCAATATATTAAAGATGTATTAAAGAAAGCAGGCTGTGAGTACAAAGAAGTAAGAAGTCTCAAGGAGGCAATTCCTGAACTTGACGTTTTATATATGACAAGAATCCAACAGGAAAGATTTGCTACACAAAAAGAATATGAGGAACAAAAAGGTATTTTTGTTCTTGATACCGCTAAAATGGAGCTTGCTAAAAAGGATATGGTTATACTTCATCCGCTTCCAAGGGTTGATGAGATTGAAGTTAAAGTTGACGATGACCCGAGAGCTTGCTACTTTAAACAAGCAGTTTACGGAATGTACGGCAGAATGGCTTTGATTTATCTTTTGCTAAACGATAAAGACTTTGAGTTTGATTATTACAAGCCTCAGCTTACAAACAGCAGATGCAGAAACAGAAACTGTATTACAAGGACAGAAAGTTATTTAAAAAGGCATTGCCATTACGGTAACGACGGTCATTTAATGTGCAACTACTGCGACCACATAATTGAATAATATAGTAATATTAAAAGCAATCGGGCGAACAATTCTCGCCTGATTGCTTTTATCTTATAGTAACTGCTAAAAAAGTCGAAACCAATAACTTTTACTTTATTGAAATGTAGTCTCCTAAATAAAGTGAAAAAATCACACATTCTTTTACTTTATAATCGGTACAGCTTTCCATTGCAGTTTTATAAAGAGAAATCTGTTTTGAATAGAGCTCTTTAAGCTGATCTATATTCTTTACTCTGTCTGTTTTATAGTCAACTATTACAAGCTGGCCGTCATCTTCAAACGCAAGATCGACTGCACCCTGTAACAAAACTTTTTCTTTTGCAAAGTCTTGTGATACAGTATTATCATAATCTTCTGCATTAATATATGTCATAAACCGAAATTCTCTTAAAACTTCTTTTGATTTAAGAATTTTTTCTGCAAGAGGACTCTCCATAAATTTTGTAACTTCATTACATGGAATTGCCTGAGCTTCCGCTTCCGAAAGATAATTTAAATTTTTTAAACGATTTATTTCTGTTTTGGAATTTTCCTTTGCTTTTGCAAAATCACAATACTGCAAAAACTTATGAAAAGCCGTTCCTCTTTGAGTTGCAGTTAAAGAATCCTTCGACATAAAGTCAGGTCTTTGCAAAACTTTTGAAAAAAACCTCTCTGCATCTTTATGAGCAATATCAGATGCCGAAACCTTTGTTGGAAGATTAACTAACGGTGAATATTTATATTTAAAGTTTATTCTTTCTTTAAGTGTATTTATAAAATCACTATCGAGTTCTGAAACAAAAAAATCACTGTTTGTAAAAATTTCCGGGGAAATAATACCCTCAAAATTTTCCAAATCGCAAACCTCTTTATTGATATACATAATATTCCATGGGTATTTATTGTTTTCTGAATTTCCATATTGCTTTTGAGCAGGCATAATTTTTTTAATTTCATTTGCGAAATTTCCTGAAAATTCCGTATAAGCAAGCAGACACATAAACATCCAGTCCGAAATAGACTTTGAGTTTTTAACTGAATAAGAAGAAATATTACCGCCTGAATTAATTTTGAGAGACAGTTTTTCAAGATACTCCAAAGGTTTCTTTTGAGAGTTTAGAATATAGAGTTTTTCTTTTGCTCTTGTTAAAGCTACATATAAAATCCTCAATTCCTCTGACATTTGACTTTTTGAAATTTCCAATGCAACGCCTTCTCTGGGCATTGTAGTATATCGGCAGAGATTTTCTCTTTTTTTAATGCCAATACCTAAATCTGAATGAAGCAAAACATCTTTTTTCAAATCATCATCATTAAATTCTTTAGAGGTTGCCGCCAAAAAACAAACTGGAAATTCAAGTCCTTTGCTCTTATGAATACTCATTACCTTTACTGTATTCGTAATTTCACCGTTTACAAGCGTGCCGGATTCAAAATCGAAACCGCACTCTTTAATCCTATCAAGATAATGAATAAATGATGAAAGCCCTTTATATCCGTTTGATTCATATTTAGACGCATATTCGCAAAGCAAGTTTAAGTTTTTAACTGCATTAGGTCTTTCCTCTACAGCACTTATAACAGAAGGATAGCCTGTAATATTATAAATTTCCTTTATTAAATCTTCAACGCTGTTTGTTACCGAAAAAGTACGCAGATTTGATATTTCCTTTAAAAATTCTGCTGATTTTCCCCCATTTACATCAGCATAAGATATAACGGCAGAATATAAATTATGAAATTTTCCGCTGCATTTTATTTCTGCCACTTCATCTGCCGTAAAGCCGTACATTGGGCTCATCATAACAGACAAAAGAGGAATATCCAAAACAGGATTATCAAGCAAACGCAAAAAATTAAGCATAACTTTAATTTCGTCAGCTTCAAAAAAGCTGCCTTTTGTTTCCGAATATGCAGGAACACCCATTGACATCAGCTCATTAACATATGTTTCTGCTGTTTGGGTTGTACTTCTGAGCAGAATTGCAAAATCACTGTATCTTATATCACGCTGACTGCCGTTTTCCGTTATCTGATATTTTGAAAGCACCATTTCCTGAATTTTAAGGGCAATATATCTTGCTTCCAATACTGTAAAATCAATATCATCTGAAAAATCATCTCTGTCTATTAAAGCAAAATTCAGAGCAAAATCGTCTGTATCGGGGAACTCTGCTGCGGCATTAAGCATTTCTTCCTCTGAATACTGCATATCACCCACTTCTTTTGACATTAGGCGTGAGAAGATAAAATTTATACCGTGGGCAATGCCTTTTCTGCTTCTGAAATTTTTATCTAAAATAATTTTTGAGGGGTAGTTGTCGTCTTCTTTACTATAAATCGGATAAGAATCTTTTCTTGCAAGAAATATCTCCGGCATAGCCTGGCGGAAGCCGTAAATACTCTGTTTAACATCGCCTACCATAAAAAGATTTTTTTCATCTTTACTGATTGCTCTGAATATAAGGTCCTGAACCTCGTTTACGTCCTGACATTCATCTACCATTATGTAATCAAAACGTTTTGCAACTTCCTTTGCCGTATCTGTAAGAACGGGTCTTTTATTTTCATCATAGCCTTTTACAAACAGCTTTATTATGTAATGCTCAATATCGGAAAAATCAGTAATATTTTTTTTCAGCTTATATTCCTCTATTTTATCCCTGTAATAATTTACACACTGAAAAAGCTTTTTTACAATTGGATAAAGATAATTTATATCAGCTTTACATTCTTCATTATTCCAGCAAAACAGTTTTTTGACCGATGATAATGTACCTTTTACATTTTCTCTTAGAATTTTAATCTGATTTGTTAATTCTTCATCTTCAAATTTATTAGGAAATCTGAGTGTGCCAAACTTAAACTCATTTAAAAACAAAGCTGTTTTATCCCAGTTTTCTTCGCAGAGAAGCTCTGATATTTTTTCAAGGTCACTTTTATATGAAATAAAAAGCTTATGTGGGGTAGTACCGACAAGCAGGGACTCATTTGTAATTAAGGAAAGTGCGGACGAACAAGCGTCAGCACAGTAATCTACTGCTGATTTTGTATAATTTATAATTTCTTTTCCCCAAACTGTTTTTGATACATCACTGAAATCGTCATACATTGAAAGCTTTTCTGATTGCCAGATATCAGGAAATGGATGCGAAAGCAGAAAACTGTAAATCCTGTCTATTACTTCTACAATGGTATTATCATTTTTAGGAGAAGAAAAGGATTTTACAAGCAAATTAAAATCTGCACTGTTTTCATTATAAAAATGCTCGAGAGTATCTTCCATAGCGTCATTTTTTAAAACTGTAAGTTCGCTTTCATCTGCAACTCTGAAATCCTGCTTTATATTCAACACATAAAAATATTCTCTGGCTATATCTATGCAAAAGCTGTCTATTGTCGAAATATTTGCTCTGAACATTTTTTGTTTTTGAATTAAAAGATTTTTATTAAAAGGGTCATCTCTTAACAGCTTATTTAAAGCCTCTGTTACTCTTTCTTTCATTTCAGCCGCTGCCGCACGGGTAAAGGTTACAACAAGCAGTCTGTCAACATCTACGGGTGAGTTTTCACGGGTTATAAGTTTAATAATTCGCTCAACAAGCACAGCCGTTTTTCCTGAACCTGCCGCCGCTGAAACAAGAACAGAACCGTTAGTTGCATAAATTGCATTATGCTGATTTTCCGTCCACTTTCTACTCATTTTCACTCTCCTCCTTTGCGTACTCTTCATTTAGCTTTTCCATAACTTCTTTTGCACTGAAATTTTCTGCATATTTATATTTGCCCATACCGTTTTTATAATTACATACCGAACTGTAAAGGCAATATTCACAACCGTTATGGTTTTTTCCTTTAATTGGTTTTGCAGAAATTTCACCGTTGTATAAGTCCTCTGACATTTTTGTTATAATTTCATCTATTTTATTAAAAATATGACCCATTTGTTCTAAACTTGCAAGGCTTTTTGAAGATGTCGGTATTCCGCTTTTTACACTAACAGGTATATATTTGCCGTTTCCTGTTTTATCCATACCTTCAACGACCTCAATGTCGTTAAGCACGAGTCCGTTCATTTTAAGATTTGACGAAATTTTATTATCAATTTTACTTTGTTCTGTTCCTACATCAATGCTTACAGGATCGGCAGTTGAATGCAAATACAAAATCCCGGCCGGCACAATATTTTCTCCGTAACGCTCTATGCCGTTTTTTTCAATGGCATGCAGGTAAATTAACATTTGCAAATTAAGTCCGTATAAAACATCAGACAAAGAAAATTTCTTTTTGCCTGTTTTATAGTCAACGACACGAATGTATTTCTTGCCCTGTTTTTCCATAATATCTACCCTGTCGACACTTCCCATAATGAAAACATTATGTCCTGTAGGAAGTTTTAGGGTGTAAGCTTTAATATCTTCTCCGATTTTCAGCTCAAAATCAACAGGAGAAAAATCGCTTTGCGAAAGCTCTGAAATCATATGACTTATAAGCTCAAAGGAGTTTTCCTTCATTCTTTCATAGAGATTTAAAAACCTTTTTGTTTTATTATTTAAACCGCCTAACTTCTTATTGGCGTAATCCTCATATATTTTATTTATATCGGATTTAATATTTTCAACCGACAAATTATTCAAGGTTTCTTTAGGGTGCATTTTTAAAAATTTTTCAAAGAAATAGTGAGTAATTGTACCAAATTCAAGGTTATCTATGGAGGCTCGCCGTCTGTCCTTTACTTTAAGACCGTATGTACAGAAATACTGAAATGCACAAAGGTTAAACTTTTCTATTTGAGAAGCAGAAAGATTAAGGTTACTGCCGAATAATTTTTCTGCTGTTTCTTTATTTTGAAGTTTAATCGGTTTATTCTCCAAAACTCTTTCTATTGTATTTATTCTTGAAAGATATTTCTCATTTTCAGAAAAATATCTTTTCAGTTCATTATTAAAATCAGATTTTGACTTGAAGTTTCTTGCAAGATATTCAAAGGCTGATATTTCCGACCAAAGTTTATTTTCCGTGTTTTCAAATGCAGGCTCTGTAATTTTCATTCGAGGAAAAATATTAAGTATATCAGCAACAAATTCCGAGGGGGCGACTGTATCCCCGTCTGAATTTGCAGAAGCATAAATCACCCAGAGCTTTTCGGAAGGCGCAGTAAGGCAGGAATATGCAAGAAATTTTTCATAATAAGACTGTTCTTCCGCAGAATTTTCAAAAGGTAAATCTGCAAGTACAAGCTGTTTACGCTCGGTTTCCGTAAAAACTCCCGAAATTGAAGAAGCGGCAGGAAACTCTCCCTCATTTGCTCCGATAATAAATGCCGCCTTTATTTCCTCAGGACGAATTTTATGTGCGTCTCCAAACTGAACGCTGTCTGCGCTTTGAGGAATTTCTGAAATCTGAACATTCTCAAACTGTATTGACAGCAAATCAAAATATTTTTTGGCTGAAATTCTTGTATCATTAAGAACTGCCGTCATTTTATCAAGTACGGTCATAAGAATATTCCAAAGTCTTATTTGCTCAGTTGCAAGGTCAATTTTACCTTGTGATTCAAGCTCATCATATAATTTATCAAGGCTGTCAGGTACATTTAATGATATTAAAAACTCATAAACTGCCTTTGAAATTTCCGCTCCCGCTGCATCTTTGCATTTTTCTTTAAAGGAAGTAAGAGGAGCAATTACCGAATTTCTCACCTTTTCGGCAGTTTTCAGCTCTGCCTTATCGTTATCAGTAAGGTCAGAAGAAAAACCTTTCGGATTATTTTTAAATTCGTTATTAAAATCTTTGTGGTTTATATTCCAGATAAAAAGATAATTTTCAAAAACTGCAATTTCCTCAACGCTATTTTCTGTTAATCCTGTTTTTAAAAGAGACAAAATATCTTCCCTTTCAAAATTGTTTATAATACAGGAAAAAGCAGAGCATACAAGGCGTATAACAGGCTTTATATAAATATCTTCGGGATAATCCGTAAAGCATGGAATATCGTTTTTTGAAAATGCTGATAGTATATAACTTTTATATTTTTCTGCATTTCTGCATATTACTGCAATTTCTTTGTATCTGAAATTATTTTCAATTACAAGCTTTTTTATGTTGTTTGAAACAAATTCCGCTTCCTCGTAATTATCGCTGCATTTTACTATATGTAGATCTTTGGGAATCTCTTTATAGGATTTTTTTGAATTGCGGTAAAGGTTTTCTTCCAAAAAAATAAGTTCCCGTGAATTTATTATGTAACTTTCTTTAAGCAATACAGGCTCGTTTATTTCTACGGAATTTTTTTGAGCCATATTAATAATTCTGTTTTGTGTTTCAAATGCATTTTTAAAGCAATCCGAGGGCAATACCTCATTATAATCTAAAGCTAAAGAAACATAAAAATCCTTGCTGTCCTTCATTAAACATTCAATTACAGAATACTGCTGTGCAGTAAAACTGCTGAATGAATCAAGTGCTATTATGTAATCTGAGAAAATATTATTTTCCCTTAAAATCTCCCCTGCCTTTGTTAAATCCTCGCAAGGGTCGATATAAGTGTTTGAAATAATTGCGTCATATGCTTTTAAAATATATGCCGTTTCTGTAAGCTTTTTAGACAGTGTTTCTTCTTCTACCAGCTTTGCAGTTTCCAAAAGCATATCGGCAGTTATGTTGCATTTTGTACACTCCATATAGGAATCAACCATTAAATCAATCAGAGAAAGTCTGCCCTTTTTATGAGAAAACAGTTCTAAATTATCCGATACCTGCTCAATTGCAAGGCTCATTATTATTTTTCTTGTTCCGTCATCTATGGGATTATTTCTGAAATTGCCTGTTTTGGAAAAAACATAATCACACAGACGTGAAAAGCCAAACACCTGAACATTTCTGCAAAGCTTTGGTCCTAACAGCTTAAGAAAGCTTTTTTCTGTATCAAAAGAAACCTGATCCGGTACAATTATCATAATTTTTTTATTTCCGCTTTCACTGAGCTTTGCAAGCAAGTTTATGACATAGGAAGTTTTGCCTGTTCTGCTTTTGCCTAAAATAAAATTAAGCATAGATCATACCCCTTAAGTAAATTATATATGTTGAATTATACTAAACACTGTATATAAAGTTTGTTATAAAGTTTTATTACAAAATTTATTAAAGCCCGTAGGGGCGACCATTGAGTCCGCCCGCAAATAAGAAAGGAATAATTGTATTTTTCGGACAACCGCAAGGGTTGTCCCTACACAGTTTTTAATGTTTTTTAATATATAAAATAAAATTGCTTATTTATATGTCAATTCTGATTATATAATAACATATTTACTGTCCCATAAACAGTTCATTATAGAAAAAAAGACTTTATTTTTTCAAAATATTCTATAATCTTAAATTTGTACTCTGTTTTTTCTTCTGTTAAAAGATTATATTCGTTATCGTTCATATTATCTTTCAGTTCCTGATAGTTCGCTGACGCACCTACGCAAAGCGAGGGATACATTACGCACCACCAGTTTTTCCCCTCTGCTTTGCCTATTTCAATTTGCAGAGCCTTATATGTTCCCGAAGGCATCGTTACATTTTCATAGGTTCTTGTATTAAAATAAACATCTGCAATTCTGGCCTTTACCTGATAATCATATCCGTTTTCAGTAACTACTTCTTTAGCCTTATTCGCTATAGATTGAAGATTTTCGGACGTTATTTGAATTGCTTCTTCTTTTGAAGCTGCAGATTTATAAAAGCTTTCCGTATATTTTAAAATTTCATCTCTGACTTTTAATTTCAAGCTTTGATCTTCTTGGGTGTCTGAATTTGCAAGAATATGAAGTCTGAAAACGTCCTGCTGAATTTCCTGACAGCTTGCTTCAAAAGGAATTAAAGTTAGCATAATTGTAAGTACAAAAGCACAGCAAAATGATTTGAATAATAATTTTGAATTAAATAATTTCATAAAAAGCACCTGCCCTTTCAAGTTTCAACTTGATTATGGACAGGTGTTCATTGTTTTAATCAACAATTTTACAGCCTTCTTTAACAGGCTTACACAAAAACACGTCATTATACTGCTCTTTCAGCTTTAAAACGCATTTTTCCGCTTTCTTTGCAGAAGTAAAAATACCAAAAGCCGCAGAACCGGAGCCCGTCATACAAGCACCGTTTGACTTACATTTATACATAATACGCTTAACATTTTTTACTTCTTCCAAATCAAGAGCAACCTCAAAATCGTTATAAAGAGATGAGGTAATAAGGTAAATATCTCTCATATAAATTGCATTTACAAGCTCTTTTGTAAATGGCGGATGGGTAAAATTCATTTTGTCGCAAAGAGCATACGCCTCTGCAGTTGATACAGACACGGGCGGCTTACAAACAACAATATGGCAATCGGGAAAAGAATGTATTTTTTTTAAATCTGTTCCTATACCTGTTGCAAGCTGTGTTCCGCCCTCAATACAAAATGGCACATCAGCGCCTAATCTTGCGCCGATTTCTTTCATTGTTTTTACGGGAAGATAAGTATTGAACATTTTATTAAGTGCCACTATTACCGCCGCACCGTCTGTACTTCCTCCTGCCATTCCTGCCTGCGTGGGAATTTTTTTGTCAATGTTTATATGTATTCCCGGGTTTTCAATTCTTGTATAATTAAAAAACAAGTCTGCCGCTTTATAGACAATATTTGTTTTATCGCAGGGAACGCCCTCATAATCGCAGGAAATTGTTATCTCTTTGCTGTCGTTCTCGGTCACGGTAACGGTATCGTACAAATCTATTGTCTGCATAACCATAGACACCTCATGGTAACCGTCAGGACGGCGTTTTAAAATATCAAGAGATAAGTTAATTTTTGCAGGAGCGTTTACTTTAATTTCCATTTTTTAATTCCTTTACAAACTCCTCAATTCTACCAAGCGCTTCTTTTAAATGCTGTAAAGAATATGAGTAAGAAACTCTTACATATCCCTCTCCGCTTTCGCCGAAGGCGTTTCCCGGAACAAGGGCAACGTGTTTTTCTTTAATTAAAGCAGTACAAAATTCTTCCGATGAAAGTCCTGTAGACTTAATACAAGGGAATGCATAAAATGCGCCGAATGGTTCAAAACATTCAAAGCCGATTTTTTCAAAACGGCTTAAAAGAAATCTTCTTCTCATATCATATTCGCTGCGCATTTTTTCTATATCCTTATCGCCGCTTTTAAGGGCTTCAATAGCAGCATACTGGGCGGTTGTGGGTGATGACATAATTCCATATTGATGGAGCTTTGTCATCTGGTCTATAATTTGATAAGGACCTAAAGCATAGCCCAATCGCCAGCCTGTCATTGCATATGCCTTTGAAAAACCGTTTATTACAACTGTTCTCTCCTTCATATTTTCAAATGAAGCAATAGAAATATGCTGTTTTTCTCCGTATGTAAGCTCAGCGTAAATTTCATCTGAAAGCACAAACAAGTTATGCTTTTCGATAATCGGGATAATTGCTTCTAAATCTTCTTTTCTCATAATAGCGCCTGTTGGGTTATTTGGAAAAGGAAGTATTAAGAGTTTCGTTTTATCCGTTATATTTTCTTCTAATTCCTGTGCAGTCAGGCGGAAATTGTTTTCCTGTTTTGTTTCAATCAAAACAGGCTTTCCACCTGCCATTATTGTAAGGGGTTCATAACACACAAATGAGGGTTGGGGAATCAACACCTCATCGCCTTTTTCCACCATACACCTAAGGGCTAAATCTATTGCTTCACTTCCGCCTACCGTTACCAATACTTCTGTCTCAGGCAGATAATCTACATTAAATCTTCTTTTATAATATTTTACTATTTCTTCTCTTAATTCGCCAAAGCCTCTGTTTGGGGTGTACCATGTTCTTCCCTTTTCAAGCGAGTCTATTCCTGCTTCTCTTATATGCCACGGAGTCTTAAAATCAGGTTCACCTATTGAAAGGGATATCACATCATCCATTTCGTTGGCAATATCAAAGAATTTTCTTATTCCCGAGGGTTTAACTTCTCTGATAGTGCCGTTAAGTATATTATCGTAATCTATCACAGTATTAAACTCCTTTTATCAGTGTCTTCACCGAAGTCTACAAGAGCTACGCCGTGCTGTTTATAACATTTCAGCATAAAATGCGTTGCAGTTGAAATAACACCGTCAAGGGCAGAAAGCTTTCTGGAAACGAAGGCTGATACTTCCTGAATCGTTTTTCCCTCTACGAAAATGGCAAAGTCATATGAACCAGCCATAAGATAAACGCTTTTTACTTCGCTGTATTCCATAACTCTTTTTGCCATTTCATCAAACCCCGATTCAGGCTTAGGAGTTACCTTTAACTCTATAATTGCAGTTACGTCTGCGTCAGGTACTTTTTCCCAATTTATTGTTGCGTGATAACCTTTTATAATTCCCCTGGAATGGTATTCCTTAATCTGAGCTGCGATATAATCCTCCGGCTCGTTTAACATTGACGCAAGTTCCTCATTTGTAAAATCTGAATTTTCACTTAAAATTTCAAGTAATTTATCCATATTTATACCTCCGAAATTTATTATACTTTCTTTAAATGATTTATACCGTTTGTAAAGCAGGATTGTTTATTGATGCAGTTAAATTTACACATACTGCACTGGCAAGGCAAAACTGCTCAAATTCTTCTGATTTTATATTCAATTCATAACCGTCAACACATTTTTCAAAGCTGCGTATCTGGGTTGCTATAAGAGAATTATCTACGTCTAATATATCGAATGATTTTGTAAACACCCTGCCTCGAATATGCCAGCTTATACCGTAATAATAACAGTTTTCGGCATTTTTCGCAGGATTTAAAATAAACTTTATATTTTTCTTGCCGTTTGTTATTGAATAAGCATTAAGAAGCGGCAGCGGCAAACGATTGATTTTTGTAATAACATTGCCGTCTAAATCTGTAATTTTCAGCTTTTCCAATGATTTATTTGATGAGGTAACTATATATTTTTCCTTACAAAGCTCATCATAAACTACAAAGCGGGAAGTGACAGAAGAAATATCTCTGCTTATATAAAGTTTCAATGTGATCACCGATACTTATTATTTTATTTAATCATAAACTGACACCGTATTTTATAAATATAGACAGTCAGACTTAGATTATAAATTTTCAAGTTCTTCAAGCCATAGTTTTGATAAAGCGTCGCTGGGCATTCTGAAATCTCCTCTGGGAGATAATGTAACAGAACCTACCTTCGGCCCGTCAGGCAAACAAGAACGCTTAAACTGCTGACTGAAAAATCTTCTTAAAAATGTAATTAACCATTTTTTTATTATGTCTTTATCATATTCGCCGTTAAAGGCAAGGTTTGCAAGATAAAATATTTTAGCAGGAGTATATCCGAATCGAATAAAATAATACAAAAAGAAATCGTGAAGTTCATATGGGCCTACAACATCTTCTGTTTTCTGTGCTATAGTACCGTCCCTTTCGGGAGGCAAGAGTTCAGGACTTACAGGAGTATCCAGGACATCAAGCAAAACAGCCTTTAAATTATCCATTGATCTTGACGCTTCAAACGATGTTAAATACCTTACAAGTGTTTTTGGAACAGAACAGTTTACCGCATACATTGACATATGGTCTCCGTTATATGTTGCCCAGCCTAAAGCAAGTTCGGACAAATCGCCTGTACCGATAACAAGTGCTTTCGCCTTATTTGCCAAATCCATAAGAAGTTGTGTTCTCTCTCTTGCCTGACAATTCTCATAGGTAATATCGTGAACGCTTTCGCTCTGCCCGATATCTTCAAAGTGCTGTTGTACAGATTTTTTTATATTAATTTCCTGAAAGGATACCTCGTATGCTTCTGCAAGTTTTTCCGCATTTGATTTTGTGCGGTTTGTTGTACCGAAGCAGGGCATTGTAACAGCTATTATATTCTTTCTGTTTATTTTAAGCATATCAAATGCGTGAACGCAAACTATAAGGGCAAGAGTGCTGTCAAGTCCTCCTGACAAGCCTAAAACGACTTTATTTATTCCCGTATGTTCAAGCCTTGTTGCAAGACCTGTAGCTTGAATTGAAAGAATCTCCTCACATCTGTTTTCAAGGTCTGATTTTGAGCTTGGAACAAACGGCATTTTGGGAATTTCTCTTGTTAAATCAAAATTTTTTATTTTTAACGAAAACTCAATTTTCTTTATTTTTTTGCTTTCTTCCGGGTCACAATGGAAAGTGTTCAGTCTTCTTCTTTCGCTGTCAAGACGTTCCAAGTCAATTTCACCGTAGGTTATACCAGTTGTAAAACGCTTGCTTTCTGCAAGTACAACTGCATTTTCACTGATTATATCCTGACCTGAAAATACCATATCGGTCGTGCTTTCCCCATAACCTGAAGCCGCAAAAATATATCCGCAGCAAAGCTTTCCGCTCTGCATCTTTACAAGGTCTTTTCTGTACTGAGCCTTTCCGATCACATCATCGCTTGTAGATGAATTAAAAATCAGCAGTGCTTTTCCGTTATGAGTCAAATTTATTGAAGGTGAATTTGCCACCCACAAATCTTCACATATCTCTACCGCAAAACGAAATTCTTTAAAATCCTTTGAAGCAAATACAATATTTGAAGATAAAACAGTTTTTTGATTCGCAAAAACAAAATCTTCGACGGATAAATCTTTTCCCGACGAAAAATGCCTTTGCTCATAAAATTCAGTATAATTCGGAATATTTATTTTAGGAACTAACGCTAACAGCTTACCCTTTAAACAAACAGCAACACAGTTATACAATGCCTCGCCGCAGGGAACTGCAATACCAATTAATGATATAATATTCAAATCTTTTGTTTGGGATAATATTTCTTCAAGAGTTTCCTCGCTTGATTTAAGCAAAGCCCTTTGCAAAAACAAATCTCCGCAGGTATAGCCTGAAATACAAAGCTCGGGGAAAGCAATAACCGACGCATTATTAATGCAGGCTTCTTTAATTTGTTCTATTATTTTCGCTCCGTTGCCTTTACAATCGGTAACTCTTATCTTCGGTGTTGCCGCCGCCACTCTTAAAAACCCGTAATTCATAAATATCTCCTAAAAAAGCAGCCGGTGGCTGCACCTATTCGAGCAGACAGACCCATATATAAACGCTCTTTCGTGCCCGGCTGTTTCCGAGCAGTTTTCCTATAAGTAAAAAATATACCATAAGCCTCTGCTTATGGTATATTATAACCCAATATATAGAAATATACAAGAAAAACCTTGCGAAATCAGAAGATATTTCTTCTCAGTCTCTTTTTATAAATAATGTACTGTGAATCGTAAACAGGTTCATATTTATTAAGATATGTGCTTACAACACCCATAATCAGCCAGAACCAAATCACCATAAATGAAATGTCATATAAAAGTGCTTTTTCAAACAGAGCATAGACAAGATATGCACACAAAAAACTGAACAAACAGGGGTAAATATCCTGTTGTAAAGATACCTTTGACTTAAACAAATGCTGAGCTATATGCTTTGCAAATCTGAATCCGAAGGTTGCGAAAATAACAAATCCCAATAAGCCTGTTGATACAAGCAGCGTAAGGTAGCCGTTGTGTAAATCCGAATAATGATAAGAAAAACTTAAAACACCGTCGGAGAATTCATCGCTGTACAAAACAATATTGCCGTTGCTTATACCGATAAAGGGTGATATTTTAAACAGGTTTACGGATTCTCTTGCCAGTTTGAATCTTCCGCTGTCAAGATTTTTATTTTTATGAGTAAAGGTTATTATTTTTTCTCCTGATTCGGATATTTCATTTGAAGAATCTATATCGCTCTCCGCAATAAAAACATTTGAAGTCAAATTTGAGTTAATTACAGCCGAAAAGCCTTTCTGGCATATTGTTCTGAACAAAAGAGATGAGCAAATTACAAACAGTCCTACAAAACAAAGTGCCAAGGCCTTTACGAATATCTGCTTTGCGCTTATACGCTTTTCTCTGGAAAAAAGTTTATAGACCGCATAAGCTATCACATAGCATACTATCAGAACCATTGAAGCGTTAGAGTCACACAATACAAGAGAAAATAAATCTATTCCCATACAGGTAATAACCCAAATTCGGCTTATTCTGTTTTGCTTTGCTTCAACATAAAAACGCTCTTTCATTACCATATGACAGCAAACAAGCGAAACTACAGAGATAAAGCCTAAAATATTGGGGTTTATATAAACTCCCGTAAATCTGTTTTCATAAATTATAAATTTAATCCATGTAAATTCTTTTGAATCGTAAGAAACTCCGCATAGCAAACAGGTAATTCCGATTATTCCCAAAATTGTTGTTAAATAAATAATGATTTTACATATTTTATAAAACTCTTCTTTTATGTTTACATTTTCTTCTGTATGCATACCGTAAAAAAGCATAAAACAAATACACAAATGCAAAATCATAACAAAGCTCGTCAATATCATAACAGAAAAATTAATCAGCATTGTAATTAAATTGCAAACTAAAAATGCACCTATCCAAATGCTGAAACGCATTCTTAAAAAAGTGTTATACCTCTTTTGATTTATACAACAGAGAACTATTCCCCATATGAACATAAAAGCAAGCAAAACATAAGCAGGAATTTGTACATATGCAAGATTGCAAAGAAACAAATCTATTATATAGCATATGCGAAAATTAGAACTGCTTAATAAAAATGTTTTTATCTTTGTCATATATTTCTCCTAAAAAGTATGCTATGAAACAACTTCCTTGATCGTTTTCAGCATTAGGTGAATATCTCTTCTGAGTCCGAATCTTTTAATATATCTCAAATTATATCTCATTTTCTGAGGCAGAATTTTCTCTACATAATCGTTATCTACATTATTTGAATTTTCCAAAAGTTTTTCTTCATCTTTAAATTTTATGCTTGCAAAAGAGGTTATTCCCGCAGGCATTAAAAGCGTTGCATACATTTCATCTGTGTATTTCTCAACATATTTAGGTACCTCGGGACGAGTACCGACAATGCTCATTTTTCCTGATAATACATGAAAAATCTGAGGCAATTCATCAAGACGGTACTTTCTTAAAACTCTTCCGATTTTTGTAACACGTCCGTCATCCTTTGAAGTAACAAGCGCTCCTATTTTATCTGCTCCCTCTACCATTGTACGAAATTTAAAAATGTTGAATCTTTTGCCATAGGTTGTAACACGCTGCTGCTTATAAAATACATGACCTTTTGAAGTTAATTTTACAATAACAGAAATTATTATCATAGGAATGAATAAAATAATTAAAAGTATAATACCGATAAATAAATCTGTTAATCGCTTTAAAAATAAACTTTTTTTCTTTTCAGACAACAAATCATAATAAGGCTTTACCTTATCATTTTTCATATTATCGGGAAGCTTATCATAGGGCAATAACATTTAAATCCCCCAATTTATATAAAAATTTCTATAATCCCACTTTATATGATTTATGATTATATAACAATTCATTCCGATTTTCAAGATAAATTTCATTATCTTAATTATTGTAACAAATATTATGAACCATACGACCGTTTTTTGAAGTAAAAAGCCGGCATACTGGATGCCGGCTTTTCAGGGTAATAATATGGAGTAATAAAAATATATCGTAATATCTCATTTATTGTGGTTATTGTAACACAAAATTTGTAATTTGTCAACAATATTTTTAGAAAAATGTCGAATTTTGTATTTATTTTATTTGCACATTTACATTAAATCCCTTGACTAATTTATATTTACAGGTTAAAATAATAAATGCAAGATATTATTATCTTAATTTTACTTTTAAGGAGTAGCATATGGATAACGAATTTGCTCCCGACCTTATTACTCTGGTCGATGAAGATAACAAGGAACATAATTTTGAGATACTCGGAGAAATTGAGGACGAGAGAGGAAAGTTCTATGCATTGTATCCTGTTTTTGATAATGCAGAGGACGCCGTAAATGACAGCGGTGAATATTACATTATGGAAGTTATCGAAGAAGACGGTGAAGAACAGCTTGCTACTCTTGAAGACGAAGCCCTTGCAGATGAGCTTGCTGCTATTTTTGAAGAAAATTTTGAAAAGCTGTTTGATGATGACGAAATTGAAGAATAAATTTATTTTTTTTGAATAGTATTTTATATTTCCTGCTTGATGCGTGAATGGAGCCAAAATAACCCTACAACTTTTAAATCGGGAGTCTATCTCCTTGTGTGGTGTGCAGACCTCCCGCATTCCGGATGAAGGGAGCCTAAAGCACAAGGGATTACACCCACCTGTTCTATTCGTAGGCAGGTTATGAACGGCACTTACGGTCAAGCGGGAATTCTCTATTATTTTATATTTGCTTTTGGAGATTTTTATATGAATGTTTCTGTTTTAGGATGCGGCCGCTGGGGCAGTTGTATTGCATGGTATCTTGATAAAATCGGACATAATGTTTACAGCTGCGGTCTTGAAGATGCACCTGAATTTATTGAGCTATACAATACTCACAAAAATTCTTACCTTACATATCCCGAATCAATTACTGTTACATCAGATTTGGAAAAGTCAGTTGCTCACGGCGAGGTAATTATTATTTCCATATCCTGTCAGCATTTAAGAGAATATATGCACGATATTGCAAAAAACGACTTGTCGGGCAAAATAATTGTGCTTTGTATGAAAGGCGTTGAAGTTAATACAGGTAAAAGGCTCAGTCAAATTGTGGAAGATTTTGTTGACGAAGATAAAACTCCAATTGCGGTTTGGGTAGGACCGGGCCACCCCCAGGACTATGTCAAAGGTATTCCGAACTGTATGGTTATAGACAGCAAAAACGAGACGGTTAAGTTAAAGCTTGTTGAGGAATTCACAAGCGAGCTTATCAGATTTTATTACGGTACAGATTTAATCGGCAGTGAAATCGGCGCTGCCGCTAAAAATGTTATAGGAATTGCGGCAGGTATGCTTGACGGACTTAACTCAACTTCTCTTAAAGGAGCTTTAATGGCAAGAGGCACAAGGGAAATTGCAAGACTTATCAAGGCTGCGGGCGGTAATGAAATGAGTGCTTACGGACTTTGCCATCTTGGCGATTATGAGGCTACCCTTTTCTCCCCTTGGAGCCATAACAGAATGTTTGGCGAGGACTTTGCAAAAGGAATTAAATACGATAAGCTTGCAGAAGGCGTTATGACATCAAAAGCACTTATCAAGCTTGCTGAAAAAAATAATGTTGACGTACCTATTGTCAGAGCAGTTTATAATACATTGTTTGAGGACAAGCCTATAAAACAGGAATTAAATAACCTGTTTATGAGACAGGTTAAAAGCGAGTTTTAAAACTGAAAAACCGTGACCATTTTAACGGTCACGGTTTTTTTAATGGAAGGGGTATAATAAAAATTTTACTTGCTGTTAAATTAATACATTCCACCCATATCAGGTGCGGCAGGAGCGGCAGGTGTCGGCTCCTTAATATCTGCTACAAGTGATTCTGTTGTAAGAACCATTGCCGCTACTGATGAAGCATTCTGCAATGCACTTCTTGTTACCTTTGTCGGGTCAACAATACCTGCTTCTATCATATCTGTATACTCCTCTGTAAGAGCGTTGAAACCATAGCCAATCTTATCTGCCTTTTTAATATTTTCAACAATTACAGAGCCTTCAAGTCCTGCATTTGCCGCAATCTGGCGGAGAGGTTCTTCAAGTGCTTTAAGAACTATATTTGCACCTGTTTTTTCGTCGCCCTCTAAGGTTTCTACAAACTTAGCTACTTCGGGAATTGCATTCATACAAGCGATACCGCCGCCTGCAACGATTCCTTCTTCTACTGCCGCTTTTGTAGCAGCGAGAGCGTCCTCTATTCTTAATTTCTTTTCTTTCATTTCAATTTCAGTTGCCGCACCAACCTTGATTACTGCAACACCGCCTGCCAATTTAGCAAGACGTTCCTGAAGCTTTTCTCTGTCAAAATCAGATGTTGTTGTTTCAATTTGTGAACGGATCTGAGCAACTCTGCCCTTAATAGCAGATGTATCGCCTGCACCGTCAACAATAATTGTATTTTCCTTTTCAACCTTTACCTGACGGGCTGTACCTAACTGGTCTATTGTTGTGTCCTTAAGCTCAAGTCCTAAATCTGATGTGATTACTGTACCGCCTGTTAATGTTGCGATATCCTGAAGCATTTCTTTTCTTCTGTCGCCAAAGCCCGGAGCTTTAACTGCAACACAGGTAAATGTTCCTCTTAATTTATTGAGAACTAATGTTGTAAGAGCTTCACCCTCTACGTCTTCTGCGATAATCAAGAGTTTTTTGCCGCTTTGAACTATCTGCTCAAGGAGCGGGAGAATTTCCTGTGTATTTGAAATCTTTTTATCTGTAATGAGAATGTACGGCTCGTCAAGCTCTGCTACCATTTTGTCTGTATCTGTTACCATATAAGGCGCAATATAGCCTCTGTCGAACATCATACCTTCTACTACTTCGCTGTATGTTTCTGCTGTTTTTGATTCTTCTACTGTGATAACGCCGTCTGTTGTAACTTTTTCCATTGCTTCTGCAATTAATTTACCGATAAATTCATCAGAAGATGAAACCGTTGCTACTCTTGCGATATCCTGAGCGCCCTCTACCTTTTTGCTGTTATCGGATACTGCTTTAACTGCAACATCTATTGCTTCGGCAATACCTTTTTTAAGAATCATCGGGTTTGCACCGGCTGTAACGTTTTTCATACCTTCACGGATAAGTGCCTGTGCAAGCAATGTAGCTGTTGTTGTACCGTCGCCTGCAACATCGTTTGTTTTGATTGAAACTTCTTTTACAAGCTGTGCGCCCATATTTTCAAATGGGTCGTCAAGCTCTATTTCCTTTGCAATTGTAACGCCGTCGTTTGTAATCAACGGTGCTCCGAATTTCTTATCTAAAACTACGTTTCTTCCTTTTGGGCCAAGTGTGATTTTAACGGTGTCTGCAAGCTGGTCTATGCCGCTCATAAGAGCTTTTCTTGCGTCCTCACCGTATGCGATTTGTTTTGCCATAATAAATTACCTCCAGATTAATTATTCAACAACTGCAAGAATATCTGACTGACGAACTATTGTGTAATCTTCTCCGTCAATTTTAACCTCTGTGCCTGCATATTTACTTGCGATTACTTTGTCGCCTACTTTGACATACATTTCAACCTCTTTGCCGTCTACAACTCCTCCGGGACCTACTGCAACGATTTTTGCAAACTGAGGCTTCTCCTGAGCCGCCGTAGAAAGTACGATTCCGCTCTTTGTTGTTTGTTCTGCTTCTTCAAGCTGAAGCACAACTCTGTCAAGTAATGGTTTGATAGTCATAATATATCCTCCTTATTATTAAATATAAATTATTAGCACTCTCTGACTTTGAGTGCTAATTATATTTTACACCATTATATGGAAATGTCAAGTGTTTTTTGACTAAATTTGACCTTTAAATTAAATTATTTAAAATTTTTATTAATTCCTTTATTTTAATTCCTATATGGAATAATTTTGGTAAATTTTATTCCATATTTTCTCATTATATTATAGGCTTAATTGATATATTTATACTTAATTAAACAGGGTTATCTGAAAATTCAGATAGCCCTGTTCTGATATTGAATGTAATTTTTTACTATTCTTTGTCTTTAACCATTGATAAAACTATCTCTTTTACTGCGAGAAGTGCCTCGTCTACCTTTTTAACATCCCTTGCACCTGCCATAGCCATATCGGGCTTTCCGCCGCCGTTACCTCCTGCAATCTGTGCAACAGCTTTGACGATTTTTCCTGCATTCGCTCCTCTTTGCTGGGCCTCTTTTCCGCAGGCACAGGCAAATGTAACCTTATCAGGAGTCATTCCTGCTATTACAACAACTGCCTTTGGTGCGGCATCTAATACTCTTTGGCACATTGTACGAAGCATATCGGGAGTGGTATCGTTAAATGCCGAATATATAATTCGAACTCCCTTTTCTATTTTTGCATTTGCAAACAAATCATCAATTTTTGAAGCAGCAAGGCGATTATTTAAAGCGTCTATCTCTTTATCCTTTTCTTTAAGTTCTTCTGAGAGCTTTTTACAGTGAGACTCAAAATCTTTTATATTATTGACCTTGAGAATTTCAGCAGAAGAAACAAGAGTTCCTATTGTTTCATTGAGCAAATTGATAACTCCGTTGCCTGTTAATGCCTCTATTCTTCTTACGCCTGCCGCAACAGAACCCTCTTGTCTGATTTTAAACAAACCGACCTTTGAGGTATTGTCAATATGAGTACCGCCGCAGAATTCAACAGAAAAGTCTCCTGCTTTTACTACTCTTACGATATCGCCGTATTTTTCTCCAAAAAGTGCCATTGCACCTAACTTTTTAGCCTCTTCAATAGGAAGTTCCATTGTTTTAACTTTAACTGCACTGAAAATAACTTTATTGACAAGGTCTTCTACTTCTTGTATTTCCGACGCTGTCATAGCTGAAAAATGAGTAAAGTCGAATCTTAAAACACTGTCATTTACAAGCTGACCTGCCTGCTCAACGTGATTGCCCAGTACCTGTCTTAATGCGGCCTGCAAAAGGTGAGCGGCAGTATGGTTGCGCATTATATCGTGTCTTCTCTCGACATCTATTGCAGCCTTTACAGTATCGCCTACTTCAAGCGCACCCTCGGTTACTACGCAATAATGCAGAAAAACACCTGTTTCATTTTTAGTTGTATTGCTTACGGATACAGTTGTCGTATCTGATTTAATATCGCCTGTATCGCCGACTTGTCCGCCGCTTTCTGCATAGAATGGCGTCTTATCAAGAATTGCTATTACGCTTTCGCCTTTATACGCAATTTCTGCCCTTTCGCCTTCCTTTACAATCGCAAGAACCTTAGCCTCTGCTTCATTTTCCGTATAGCCTACAAATTCAGTTGAAGAAATCTCCGAAAGGTCGGTTGAATCGGAGATCCATGCATCTGCTCCTGCATTCTTTCTTTTTGCTCTGGAACGCTCCTTTTGTTGTTTTAACAGCTCATGGAAGCGGTCTATATCAATTTTCATACCTTTTTCAGCAAGAATTTCCTTTGTCAAATCTATCGGGAAACCGTAAGTATCATTTAACTTAAAGGCGTCTTCACCGCTCAATACCATACTATCGCTTTTATCGGCAATATCGTTGAGCATTTCAAGTCCTTGATTAATTGTTTTTGAAAAGTTTTCTTCTTCAACCTTAATAAGCTTAACAATAAGTTCCTTTTTATCAACAAGTTCAGGATAAGCTTTTTCATTTTCCTTTATAACGGTTTCGCATACCTTATACAAAAAAGGTTTATTATATCCAAGCAAAATGCCGTGTCTTGATGCTCTTCTTAAAAGTCTTCTCAACACATAGCCTCTGCCCTCATTAGACGGCATAACACCGTCTGCAATCATAAAGGTCGTACTTCTTACATGGTCGGTAATTACACGCAGAGATATATCTTTTTTATCATCTTCGCCGTAATTTACTCCCACAATTTCAGAAATCTTTTTCATTATATTCTGAACAGTATCTACAAGGAACAGATTGTCTACCCCCTGCATTACGCAAGCAAGACGTTCAAGTCCCATACCTGTATCAATGTTGGGGTGTTCGAGAGGTGTGTAATTTCCTTTACCGTCGTTTTCAAACTGGGAAAATACTACGTTCCATACTTCTACAAAACGGTCACATTCACAGCCTACATGGCAGTCGGGACTTCCGCATCCTTTATCTGCACCTCTGTCAAAATAGATTTCGGTACAAGGGCCGCAGGGACCCGGTCCATGCTCCCAGAAGTTATCCTCTTTGCCCATTCTTACAATATGAGACGGGTCAACGCCCACTTCTTCTGTCCATATTTTATAGGTTTCGTCATCATCTTCATAAATTGAGCAGTATAAAAGCTCCTCGGGCATTTCAAGCACCTTAGTAAAAAATTCCCATGCCCACGCAGTAGCTTCATGTTTAAAATAATCGCCGAATGAAAAGTTACCCAGCATTTCAAAAAATGTACCATGACGGGCTGTAATACCTACTCTCTCAATATCGGGAGTTCTGATACATTTCTGGCAGGTTGTTACCCTGGTTTTGGGAGGTGTTACTTCACCTGTAAAATACTTTTTCATCGGCGCCATACCGCTGTTAATAAGCAGCAGGCTGTTATCATCCTTTGGAATTAATGAGAAACTGGGCAAACGCAAATGCTCCTTGCTTTCAAAAAATTCAAGAAATTTTTCTCTTAATTCGTTAAGTCCTGTCCATTCCATTTTTATTCTCCTTTTATTTTTAATAAAATAAAAAGCTCCTGCCCCGTATGGGACAAGAGCAATAAACTCCTGTGGTACCACCCAAATTGACAGAAAATTTCTGCCCACTTGAATATCCTTTCGGATAAAGTCTTTAACGCAGACCTGCGCCGTACTCCTCGTACAGTGACTCCGGGGTGGCTGTTGAACTTGATTTATAAAGTCTTGCACCAAACGACTTCTCTCTGAATAAACCTCGGAAAACTCTTCCCATCACAGTCAAATAAATATTACTTTGTAATTATAAGTCTATTGGTTTTAATTGTCAAGACTAATCTAATTTTTATAATTAGAAAAGGTTTTTCCGACACCGTCGGCGACAAAGGGCCTCTTAGTAATTTTTTGAAAAAGTAATCTTTTATTAATTATCAGGGGTTTCGCCGACACAGTCGGCGACAAAGGACTTCTTAGTAATTTTTTGAAAAAGTAATCTTTTATTAATTATCAGGGGTTTCGTCAACACAGTCGGCGACAAAGGGCTTCTTAGTCATTTTTTGAAAAAGTAATCTTTTATTAATTATCAGGGGTTTCGCCGACACAGTCGGCGACAAAGGGCTTCTCGCCCTTTGATCCTCGGTCGCTTTTTGAAAAAAGCGACGCAAAAACTTTTGATATTCTTGACAAAAAACTTTTACTTTTAGTCACAATTTATTTCTAAGACCTTTTATGTCTGATAACCGAATCTTTTGGAATAGGTTTATCGGTTATTAAATAAAGCTTTTCCATTGCGTGCGGAGCACTTTCTCTTGAATTACCGTAAACATCCTCCAAAGCTAAACATTTTGTTATAAAAGGTATTCCGCTCGGCGGAAGTACATCAAGTTCATCGCCAACTAAAAATTTATTTCTCTGTGTAATTTCAACTTTATTATTTTCAAGCTCTTTTTCACAAACAGCTACAACATCATAATGTCTGATATATCCGCCGTTATCCGTTACCTGTCCCGGCTCGTTTCCAAAATAAAAGCCTGTATTATACTCCCTATGGCTGATTTTATCAAGTTCATCCTTTATCCATGACTTTAATGTATAGTCTTCGCCCTCATTAATATAATCCGAAACGGCATGGCGGTAAGCATTTGTTGTTACCGCAGTATAGTAGGCAGATTTTGCTCTGCCCTCAATTTTAAAACTTGAAATGCCTGCCTTTACAAGCTCCGGAATATGCTCAATCATACAAAGGTCACGGGAATTGTAAAGATATGTTCCCCTATCAGTTTCTTCAACAGGGAAATACTGACCCTGACGATTTTCTTCATATAGATGATACTTCCACCTGCAAGGCTGAGCACAGTCACCTCGGTTTGCATCTCTTCCTGTCATATAGCTTGAAATAAGACATCTGCCTGAAAAGGAAACGCACATAGCGCCGTGAACAAAACATTCAATTTCTAAATCGTTTGGAATTTTTGCTCTTATTTGGGCAATTTCATCAAGCGGAAGTTCTCTTGCAAGAACAACACGTTTTGCACCCATATTATAATATGCGTTTGCCGTACCGTAATTTACAATGCCTGCCTGAGTAGAAATATGAACATCTGTTTTTGGGGCATATTTTTTTGCCAAGTCAAGCACGCCCATATCTGCAATAATAAAAGCGTCTACTCCGCATTCCTGCGAATATTCAAGAAATTCAGGCATTCTTAAAAGCTCATCATTACGAGGCAGAGTATTGCAGGTTACATAAACCTTTACATTTTTGCTGTGAGCTGACTTTACAGCCTCTTTTAAAGCTGTTTTATCAAAGTTCTTTGAAGCAGTTCTCATTCCGAATTCGCTTCCTGCAAGAAAAACTGCGTCTGCACCGAATTTAATTGCGGAATTTAGACATTCCATATCTCCTGCCGGAGATAAAATTTCAGGTTTAATCATTATGATATTCCTGCCACTTCCTGATTATACTGATGTTCCCAAATTGTTGATGCATAGTAAGGCGTACCGTCTTCCGAATGGCAGAAATAAATATAATCTGTGTCATAAGGATTAATTGCCGCTAAAATTGCCTGAGTGCCGGGATTGCAGATTGATCCGGGGGGAAGTCCTGCAAAATTATATGTATTGTATTTGCTTTTAAACGTGGATTTTATATCATTGGGAATTTTATCTTCACTTCTGTACGGATAATACATTGTTGAATCAAGGCCAAGTGAGGCTACATCCAACTCGTCCCCTCTTTCAAGACGGTTATGAATAATTGAAGAAATATAGTACATATCGTCATTGTTTGCTGCCTCAGCCTGTACGATTGACGCAATAGTCAAAATTTCATCCATTGAATAACCTGAGTCATTTATTAAATCTGAAATCTTTACTCTTTTATCATATCCTTCAATAGTTTGTCTTTGGTATATTGACGCTTCAAAGTTATTGAGAAAACGTGTAATTGTAACCTTAGGATCTTCGTTAATATAGAAATCGTATGTATCAGGATAGAGATATCCCTCAAGCTTATAATAACGATTATCCGGTTTCTTTATATTCTGCAAAAATTCATAGTCTTCGTCAAAATATGTACTGTTGCAAAGTTCTAAAAACTTTTCTTCATCAGAAAGTACTCCTGCATTTTTAAGTGTATCTGCAATTTCAAGAAGATTCTGACCTTCCGTAATCGTAACCGTTACAATATCTGTTCTGTTGGAGTTACTCTGCAATAAGTTGATAATTGCTTCATAGTCAAGGTTGGACTTAAATCTAAAATCTCCCTGATGAAAACCATCAGCAGATTTTGTTATATTGGCGTACATTTCAAAAAATGACGGTTCACTTATTACACCTGCATTTTTTAATGCTGTCGATACATCGCTAAGTTTTGGAGAATCGGGAATTTTGACTGAAACCTGTGTATCATCTGTACGGTTTATGGCAAGCATATCGTTTACTCCCACAAGAAGATAAACCGCTAAAACAGCACCCACAATTATTACGCTTGCAAGCCAAAGCAAACGAAAAGTACGTCTGTTCTTTTTGTTTCTTTTCTTTTCCTGTTTTTTTTGCAGCTTTTTTTGTTGCTTCAAATACTTACGGGAGTTTTCCGTCATCTGCTCTTTAACATCTTCTCCGCTGTATGAGTTAATTTCATTATCATCTAAATCGTCTACAAAACTCATATCACTGTAAATCGGACTTTCAGTCTGAGTATTTTCATCATTTTGAGAATAATCGATTTTAAAATCTCTTATTTTTTTCTCTCTTGCCTGTTGTACTTCCAAATATTCTTCGCTGTTTTGTTCATTAATGTTACTCACTGCATTCCCTCCTTATTTTTCTATTCTGAATTTTTCTGTAAATATAACATCTACAGGCTTATCATAAAACCCTCTTGGGAGCTTGTTTTCTAACAATTTAAAATAACACATTCCTGCGCAAATACCATTGTACTTTTCAAGAAAGCGGTCGTAATAGCCTTTTCCGAATCCTAACCTAAATCCTTCCCTGTCAAAAACAAGACCCGGAACTAAACAAATTGAATTTTCAAAATCAGATAAAATTTCACATTTTTCTTTATCAGGCTCTAAAAGGCCATAACAGCCTTTTTTAAGCTGTGATAGATCCGTTAAAATGTAAAAGTCCATTAATTTTTCTTCTCTGCATTTAGGCAGAGCAAGAGTTTTTCCGTCTTTTAAGGCTGACTGCAAAATTAAATCGGCAGAAATTTCAATATCCTTTGAGGCAAAAGCAAGAACTGTATCGGCATTTTTATAGAAGTCCGACTTCAAAAAATTCTCTTGAAGAATTATATCCAATTTTTCCTTTTGCTCTGGAGATAAATTCGTCCTATATTTTTTTGCAAAATTTCTTATTTGCTCTTTTTTTTGCTTTATATTTTTTATTGGCATTGCATTGAACTCCTGATTTCATCCGACGTTTCTTTTGAAACCAATTCAGAAGCTATCATAAGTCCGAAATCAACTGCACAGCCTGCTCCCTTTCCCGTAATAATTTTACCGTCGCTAACTGCACCCTTTCCTGTATAGATTACTTTATCTGTGTTTGTTTCAAAACCCGGAAAACAGGTCGTCTTTTTTCCGTCAAGCAAGCCTAAATGACCTAAAATTGACGGTGCGGCACAAATTGCACAAATATATTTATCATTTTCTTTTGCAAATTTAATAGTTTTTTGTACTGTATCTGAGTTTTCAAGATTAATTGTTCCGGGCATTCCTCCCGGAAGAACGACTGCCTGCAAGGCTTCGTCTAATACTATGTCTTTATCTTCAATATCTGCTAAAACTGTTATTTTATGTGAGCTTGTAACTTGTTTTGCACCTACTCCCACAGTTTTAACATCAAGTTTTGCTCTTCTTAATACATCAACAGTTGCCAATGCTTCTGTTTCTTCAAAGCCTTCTGCAAGAAATACGTAAATCATTTTATCACCTGTTCCTTTATCAGTGAATTTATAATTTCTTTAAAAATCTCTTCAACTGACCTCATATTTCCGTTTTTTGTACAGGAAATCACCGTCCAGTTTAATTTTTTTGCGGCATATAAAGCACTATTTCTGCAATTTATAAGAAATTCAAGATTTTTCTCGTGAATATCCTTTTTGCTTTCATCTCCGTTATATCTTTTAAGCATAAGTTGCTGGGAAACCTCTGGCTCAACATCAAGATATATAACCTTATCAGGTGCGGGAAGTCCTAATTTATTATATTCAAAATCATACTGCCAATCTATAAAACTGTTCCATTTTTCCATAGGAAATTTTGACATTTGATAAATAATATTTGACGTGGCATATCTGTCGCAGAGAATTGTCGTACCGTTTTCATAATCTTTTTTCCAGTTTTGCAAATAACTTGCCACTCTGTCAACAGCATAAAATGATGACGCCGCATAAGCATTTACATCATTGGGGTCATCGCCCATTTCTCCGTCTAAATACATTTTTACAAGAGACGACGACGGACTTTTATAATCGGGAAAAGTAACCTGCAAAACAGGCTTGTTATTTTCGGAAAGATAATCATATAATTTTTTTGTTTGTGTAGCTTTGCCCGAGCCGTCAAGGCCTTCTATAACAATTAAATTACCTGCCATATTTAGCCCTGACCTCCTTCATTTTTCCGCAGCTCATATTACCCTCGGGACATTTTCCGAAAAGGCAGGATGGTCCGCAGTTTTTAAAGAGATTGGGTGCAACCTTAAGACATTCAAGAAGCATTTGTTCCGCTACCATTCTTATTTCCCATTGTGCTCTGTTACAGCAGCGGTGAGCAAAAAAGTTTTCAAGGCTTCTAACATTAAATGTACATACAATTTTTGTTGTACAGGCATTTGGCAAAACAAACCTTGCGTCTTCATTAGCTTTCTTTACGTATGCTAAATACTCTTTTTTATTATCCTCTTTAAAAGCATTCATTATTTCTTCGTCTGTACCGAAATACTTATCCTTGTAATTTTCTTCGATTTTCGCCGCTACTAAAGCGTTTCTGATTTCTTTATATGCCTCTGACTGCATATCAATTACCTTTTTATAAGCAGCATAGGCTTTCTCATTTTTTTCTATTTCAGGCGGAGTTACAAACTCAAAATTTTCTCCGTTAACATATCTCTGTGATTGCTGGCTGTATGAAGCAATTCTATGGCGGACAAGCTGATGTGAGCAAGCACGGGAAATCCCCTCAATGCCAAAAGTAAAGCTTGCGTGTTCCATTGGCGACTGATGACCTAAACTTGAAAGCATTTCTACAAACTCAGCGGTTTTTTCCTCTGTTAAACCTTCCCGGATATTTTCAATACCCGAAGGCGAATAGCAAAGCTTTGCAGCCATTGCAACTGTCTGCTCAGGATTCGGCGTATAAGTCAGCAAAGTAACTTTCGGAGTCATAATTCATCAGCCTTTCATACATTTACATAATTATATTTATTATATCATTGGTTACATCAAAAAGCAACAAATAATACTTTTTTCATTATATTTGCAGTTTTCAGAATACATATCCGAAGAGACATAACCATATAAACGCTTTTTTGGGCCCGACTGTTACCGAATAGTTTTCTACAAATCAAAAAGCGGATACTTCTTTAAGAGAAATATCCGCTAAGTTTTACTTATATTTTACATTATTTATTATTCTCATCTGTTTTATCAATATCGTCTGTCTCTTCAACATTGTCTATTTTTTCAATATCTTCTTTTGCAATTTTTAACAGGTTTATTATCCATTTCGGCATTACCTCGGGATTAATTACATACAGATTTTCGCATATACTTATACATTCGTTTATCACAATGTAACATCCTATAATAAGTGCAAACGGCAAATGAAACGGTATTTCAACTCCTATTTCAGCCAATGCTGTAGGAATAAAGAAATCAAGCAGCATACCGAATGCAAGCGCCACAAGTAATGCGATTTTCTTCCAAAAGCCTTTAGTTGCTTTTTTACTGTCCCAGCCTTCTGCCGAAACTTTAGACTTAACAAGTCCTGTTATACAATCTATCACAATAGAAATAACAACCGCTGAAATAATCAAACCATACTGATGACAAAAGGTTGCTGCTGCTCCTGCAACAGCCGACAATAATACTTTTATCCAGTCCATTTTTGTTATTCCTTTCTGTTATACTAATTCTAATGTTTTATTAGGATAATACAATTTGAAGTTTATCTATTGAAACGCCAAATGCTCCTGCGTAACCGTCCTGACCGTTTCCGGTTTCATTATCATACTGATAAGAATAATAACTGCCGTTTACGGGACATACTCTGTATTTGGCTTTAAGATATCCTGTTGATTCCGCTATGTCGGACGGAGTACCATAATATACTTCAACTGCATCGATAACTTTTCCGTTACCTGCATAGCCGTTAATATCGTCCTCTGTGTTATATTTTGTTACATAAGGAAGCCATTCTCCGCCTTTTACATGAACACGATATTTTACAGAACCTTTAGATACCTTAATTGCTACATCGGTAATTGATTTTCCTGTTAAACCTGCATAATCCTCAAGATTTTTTACTTCAGGCAGCCATCTTCCTTCGCATCTTACCTTATAATAAACATTGGGTTTAGATACATCCGGCTTAGGAGTTTCTGTTTCAGGAGAACCTTCTTTGCCGAATACATTATCATTTAAAATAATATTTGTATCAACATTTCCGTTTACACCGTTTATTTTACCCGTTGAGCTGTTCTGCCATATATCACATTCAAGCTGATTTGTGACATTATACTGTGCAAGCCAGATACTGTACGACTTTTTAAGTGCTGTATAGTCAAGATAGTTACTGAACCAATTAAGATTAGCATAAACTCCTGCTCTGTAGCCTGATTTTTTAACAGTGTCGCAGAATTTCTTTGCTATAGCTGTCAAGGTTGATTTGCCGAGATATGTTTGTGAACTGTCCTCTAAGTCATAGTATATCGGCATATCAAAACTCTTGCCTTTTATGCAGGCAATACAAGCTTTAGCTTCTTTTTCCGCATCAGAAACACTGTCTGCATAGCTGTACCAGTATGCTCCCACTTTGAGTCCTTCCGCTTTTGCATTATTATAATGTGTCTCAAATTGGCTGTCCTTTTGACTTGTTTCTCTTCCGTAGCCGGCACGAATTATAACTGCTTTAATTCCGTCTTCCTTTACTTTTTTGAAGTCAACATTCTCCTGGAATGTGGATACATCAATGCAATTTACTTTTTTCATATCTTTCACCTACCTTTAAACTTTAACTTTCTTGTTATCGGCCGTCTGTGCATTTATATAAATTCTAATATAATATTATTCAAATATGCAACAGCCTCATACAAGGTTGTCACAACATTGAATGTATTTGAATATACGATATCCGTATATGATGGTATTGCATCATCATCAATTTCAACTGCTCCTTCAACATTATCAATGATTATTTCTGTTAAATTAGTGCAGTTTGCAAAAGCTCCGCCGTTGATATTTGTAATTGACGAAGGAATGAATACTTTTACTATTTTTTCGTTATCCGTAAATGGACCTGCCGCAACGGCCGTTCCCTCATATGTTTTTATCGGAACATTATTTTGATCGAATGCAACTATTGCCGTTAACTTATTTCCGAAATTTAAACTGTTAATTAACTTATTAACAGAGGCAATAGCTTTAGCGTTAGCGGTAACACCGTTAAATGAATCGGTAAATATAATTTGTGCGTCTGTAGGAATAGCATTGTCTTGAATTATTAAATTACCCTGACTGATACTCTCCTCGGGTTTGTCAATATAAACGGTCTTTAAATTTGTACACTCTGCGAATGCTCCGCCCTGAATTTTACTTACGTTATTGGCTATAAATGCAGTTTCTACGCTTGGATCACCGTATAAGGTTCCTGCGCTCAAGGTTTTATTAGAGGTCGTTCTTAATACATTCCCTGAACTGTCATAAATTGCTGAAACACCTTGTGCAAATCTTGATTTGCTGTCTGTCTTGTTATAATAACCTTTAAAAACTTCTGAAACGGCATATGCCATTTTCATTAAAGCAGAAGGAACAGTATCAAGGTCTTGAATATAAATAATTTTTACATTGGATGGAATGTTTGCCTGACTAATGTTTATACCGTTTTCAGAATTATCTATTACAAGCAGCCTTACATTTGTAAAATCTATTGCTCCTGCCTGAATCACCGTTACTGATGACGGAATATATACATATACAGTTCCGCTTTGGTACAAATCTTCTGAGGAAAGTGTTGTATTTGAACTTGTTTTTAATACGTTCATCTTATTGCCAAAGGCAACAGACGCATCAATTTTAAACATATCTGTTCTCAATGTTGTATTTTTGATTTGTGACTGTAAATCCTCTTTATCGCTGTTTAACTCATTTATAGAATTTACTATAGATGTCTTGTCCTCAGTATTAAGATATGACAGATTTCCTATTTGTGTGAGCAAAAGTTCTGTATTCTCTTTATCTACATAATCATATACAGCCTTTGCAGTAGGTACATGAATATTGTCAGAGCTTTGGGAAATTGAAAATACAAGGGGCAATTCTTCAATTTTGCCTTTTGCGCAGACATTTGTATCCACATAAGTTTTACTGTCATAGTCATAAACGAACCAGTTGTTGTTTTCTCCTATATATGGAAGAAGAACTGTAACATTTTTAATATCGGAATAAAGTTGGTCCAATGTCTTTTCTGCCTTCAGAATTTCAGAGATCTGCTTTTTGTTATAACGATTTCCAAATTCTATTGATTTGCCAACAATTAACGGAACAGCTTCCGTATGGAATATCTCTCCCGATGTATCGTATCCTTTTATTTGAAGAAACATTATACCTGATTTAAAAATCTGGTCGTCTGTTATATTCCAATACAGGACAGTATCATTTTCTTCTATTTCTTTTTCAAGAACAAAAAAGTTTACTGTATCATCATCAAATTTCAAGTAAATTCTATAGAAGTAATCAGAATCGTTTCTTTCTTTTAACAAGAATTTAATTGTTTTATTCAGGTTATCGCCTGCATATCCGATAAACCCGTCTTGCGGCGGAATGTAGATTTTTCCGCATTTTTCAACTGTAATCATAAATTACACCTCCAATATACAGGCAAAAAAATAAGAAGTTGCATTTATATATGCAACTTCTTATAAAATGTTAATACTTATACTAATTTTCAAGTAAGGACTTAAGATAATGACCAGTATAGGACTTTTCATTTTTGGCCACCTCTTCAGGCGTACCCTCGGCAACTATCATTCCGCCTTCATCTCCGCCCTCAGGACCTAAATCTATAATATGGTCGGCAGTTTTTATAAGGTCAAGATTATGCTCGATTACAATTACCGTATTGCCTGCGTCAACCAGCTTCTGCAACACCTCAATTAGCCTGTGCACATCTGCAATATGCAGACCCGTTGTCGGCTCATCAAGAATATAAACTGTTTTGCCTGTTCCCCTTTTGGACAGCTCTGTTGCAAGCTTGACACGCTGTGCTTCTCCTCCAGACAATGTGGTGGCAGGCTGTCCTATTTTTATATAGCCTAAACCAACATCCATCAGGGTCTTTAATTTTCTTTCGATTTTAGGAATATTTGAAAAAAATTCATATCCTTCTTCTACCGTCATTTCAAGCACGTCATAAATTGATTTGCCTTTATATTTAACTTCAAGAGTTTCTCTGTTATATCTTCTGCCCTTGCAAACCTCACACGGAACATAAACGTCAGGCAAAAAGTGCATTTCTATTTTAAGTATGCCGTCTCCCTGACAGGCTTCACATCTGCCGCCCTTTACATTAAAGGAAAATCTGCTTGAATTAAAGCCGTGCATTTTTGCGTCCTGAGTAGAAGCATAAAGCTCTCGGATATCCGTAAATACGCCTGTGTATGTTGCAGGATTGGAACGGGGTGTTCTGCCGATTGGGCTTTGGTTAATATCAATGACCTTATCGAGATTTTCTACACCTTTAATTTCCTTATGAGCTCCGCTTCTTGTTTTTGCACGGTTTAGCTCAGAAGCCAAATGTTTATACAAGATTTCATTGACCAAGGTTGATTTTCCCGAACCCGAGACACCCGTTACACAAATAAATTTCCCTAAGGGAAATTTGACATTGATATTTTTAAGATTATTATGTGTTGCACCGATAACCTTAAGATATTTTTTATTTCCTTTTCTTCTCTCCTTAGGTACGGGCACCTGCCTTGTTCCGCTTAAGTATTGACCTGTAATAGAATTTTTGCACGATTTTACAGCGTTTATGTCACCTGCACAGACGATTTCTCCACCGTGAACACCTGCCCCAGGACCTACATCTACTATAAAGTCAGCCGAACGCATTGTGTCTTCGTCATGTTCAACAACGATTACCGTATTGCCTAAATCTCTCAGATGTCTAAGCGTATCAAGAAGTTTATTATTATCTCTTTGATGAAGTCCGATACTCGGCTCGTCAAGAATATAAAGAACTCCCATAAGAGAGCTTCCTATTTGCGTCGCCAAACGAATACGCTGGCTTTCACCTCCGCTTAATGTACCTGCATTTCTTGAGAGCGTCAGGTAACCGAGACCTACGCTGTTTAAAAATCCTAATCTTGAATTGATTTCTTTAATGATTGCTTTTGCGATAAACTGTTCTTTTTCGGTAAGTTTCAAATTTTTTACAAAGTCAATCGCTTTAACAACAGACATTTCGCAAAATTTTGCAATATTTATTCCGCCTACCGTAACCGCAAGACTTTCTTTTGAAAGACGGTTTCCGCCGCATTCGTCGCAGGGAATTTCTGACATAAAGCCTTGAATTTCTTCTTTAATCCAGTTACTTCCCGTTTCTCTGTATCTTCTTTCAAGATTAGGTATAATACCCTCAAAAGGTCTTTGTAATGTGCTTTTTCCGTATGTTGATTTACGGTGGAGAGTGAGTGTTTCTCCGTTTGTTCCGTAAAGAAGTATGTTTACAATTTCAAGCGGTAAATCCTTAATTGGAGTATCCAGAGAAAATCCGTATTTTTTTGACAAAGCCTCATAATACATAGCCGCAATAGAGTTGCCTTCCATTGCCCAACCGCTTGCCTTGATACCGCCCTGATTAACGCTCAGGTTAGCATTTGGAATTACAAGACTTGGGTCAACCTCCATAAAAACGCCTAATCCCGTACATTTTTTACAGGCACCGAACGGATTATTAAAAGAGAACATTCTTGGAGTAAGCTCGTTTATACTTGCGCCGTGGTCGGGGCAGGCATAATTTTGAGAAAAGGTTAAATCCTCTCCGTCAATAACATTAATCATAACAAGTCCGTTTGTAAGCTTTGATGCAGTTTCCACGCTGTCTGACAGGCGTGAACGAATTTCTTCTTTTATAACAAGACGATCAACCACTATTTCTATTGAGTGCTTTTTATTTTTCTCAAGTGAGATTTCTTCAGACAAATCATAGATAATTCCGTCCGCCCTTACTCTTGCAAAACCGCTCTTTTTTGCTTTTTCAAATTCTTTTTTATGTTCACCCTTTTTGCCCCTGACAACAGGTGCAAGCACCTGAATTTTCGTTCCGTTATCAAGCGCAAGAACCTTGTCTACAATTTGGTCAACCGTTTGCTTTTTGATTTCTTTTCCGCAAACAGGACAGTGGGGTATTCCGATTCTTGCATACAATAAACGGAGGTAATCGTATATTTCAGTTACCGTTCCAACTGTTGAACGGGGATTTTTTGAAGTAGTTTTTTGGTCGATTGCAATTGCCGGAGAAAGACCGTCTATGCTGTCAACATCAGGCTTGTCTGTCTGACCTAAAAACATTCTTGCATAAGATGAAAGGCTTTCTACGTATCTTCGCTGACCTTCTGCATAAATTGTGTCAAATGCAAGAGATGATTTTCCCGAGCCGGAAAGACCCGTTATAACAACAAGTTTTTCTCTTGGAATTTCAACGCTTACGTTTTTAAGATTATGTTCTCTTGCACCTTTTATAATTATTTTATCAATGGACATAACTTACCTCTTAATAAATGCGTGTAAGGCGGACAGGGTAATGTCCGCCTATTGTTATAAAGAAATATTTTCCTTTTGAGCAGCAAGGGTTTCGCCGAGGTTATCGGCGACAAAGGGCTTCTCGCCCTTTGATCCTCACGAGCTTTTGAAAAAGCTCGACCAAAACTTTTACTTTTCTCTAATACATTGCTTGATTTTTTATAATAACCATATTTACATTTTCAGAAAAGGCGTTTTTTGAAAAAAGCATCACAAGAACCTTTGCTTTAAATAATAAAAACTTAAATTTATAGATTTCAGGCAGTAATTATTTTTCTTCAGGATTTCCTGTATTTTCTGACTGATTAACTTTTGTTTCCTCTTCTTCAGTATCTTCTGCTTCGGGCGGTTCTACAAAAGTTCCGTTCATTAAAGCATCAAAATCTTCACCGCTCATTTTCTCATGTTTTATAAGATAAGCGGCTGTTTCGTGGAGCTTTTCCATATTGGCAGAAATGATTTTTTCTGCCTTTTCATATGCGCCTTTAACTATTTTAAGAACAAGCTCGTCAATTTTTGCGGCTGTTTCTTCCGAATAGTCTTTAACATGACCCATATCTCTGCCGATAAACACTTCATTGTTAGACTGACCGTAGCAAATAGGTCCAAGTTCGTCTGTCATACCGTATTTTGTAACCATTGAGCGGGCAGTTGATGTTGCTTTTTCAATATCATTAGACGCACCTGTTGAAATATCCTTTAACACAAGTGCTTCCGCAACACGACCGCCAAGGCATACTACTATATCTTCAAGCATTTCATTTCTTGAACTGTAAGACTTATCCTCTGTAGGCAGAGGCATTGTGTAACCGCCTGCCATACCTCTGGGAATAATTGAAATTTGATGAACAGGGTCCTGTGTTTCGCATTCATGGAAAAGAATTGCGTGACCTGCTTCATGATAAGCCGTAAGCTTTTTCTCTTTATCGCTCATCACCTTGGATTTTTTCTCTGTACCTACAACGACCTTGATTGTAGCTTCTTCGATTTCTTCCATTGTAATTGCTTTTTTATTTTTTCTTGCAGCAAGAAGCGCCGCTTCGTTTAAAAGGTTTTCAAGGTCAGCACCTGTAAAGCCCGCAGTTGTTTTTGCAATAGTTTTAAGCCTTACATCAGGAGCAAGGGGCTTTTTGCGTGCGTGAACCTTTAAAATAGCTTCACGTCCGTTAATATCAGGGTAGCTTACGATTACCTGCCTGTCAAATCTGCCCGGACGCATAAGAGCAGGGTCTAATATATCGGGACGGTTGGTTGCGGCAATCATAATTACGCCTTCATTTGCACCGAAGCCGTCCATCTCAACAAGAAGCTGGTTAAGAGTCTGTTCACGTTCATCGTGACCGCCTCCCAAGCCTGTTCCTCTCTGACGGCCTACGGCGTCGATTTCATCTATGAATATAATACAAGGTGAGTTTTTCTTTGCTTGTTCAAACAAGTCACGAACACGGGAAGCACCAACGCCGACAAACATCTCAACAAAGTCTGAACCTGAAATTGAGAAGAACGGTACTCCTGCCTCACCTGCAACTGCACGGGCAAGCAAGGTTTTACCTGTACCTGGAGGGCCTACCAAAAGCACGCCTTTTGGTATTCTTGCTCCCAGGGTGTTGAACTTATCGGGAGCCTTTAAAAACTCTACAATTTCTTCAAGCTCCTCTTTTTCTTCGTCAGCGCCTGCGACATCTTCAAATGTTGTCTTTCGCTTTTCGTCATTAGTATCTTTTATTTTAGCCTTGCCGAAATTCATCTCTTTTCCGCCAAAGCCTCCGCCGCCCATTTTCCTCATTATAAAGAACCAGAAGAAAACAAGCACGCCTACCATAAGCAAGGTTGGAATAAGTTCAAAAAGGAAAGAATTATCGGATGCTTTAATATAGTTATAGGTCACATTCTCTTTTGCTTCATCGGTATAAGGCCTGATTATTTCAAGGAAACCCCTTATATCAGCAAGTTCACCTGTTACCTTAGTTTTATTTTTATCATTAAGAGTAATTCGGATTTCCTGTGTACCATAGTTAATTTCATAATTGGAAACCTTATCCTCTTCAAAATATTGTACAAGCTCGTAAGTTGTGGGAGTTTGTTTTCCAGCAGAGCTGTACAGCATTGCAACTACCAGGATTATTAAAATCGGTATTCCTAAGTAGAGCAGCATATTGCGAAGTTTTTTCTTATTTTCCAATACCTTTCACTCCTTGTATTATTATGATTATTTTTTTGGATTTTATAAATTAAGAATAAACAGATTCTTTTAAAACACCTATGTACGGAAGCTGTCTGTATTTTTCCTGATAGTCCATTCCGTAGCCTACCACAAAATCATTGGGAGCAACTATGCCGAAATAATCAGCTGTAAAATCAACCGTTCTTCTGTGAGGCTTATCAAGCAAAGCACAGGTTTTTACCGACAAAGGATTTTTCTTTTTTAAATACTCGGTCAAATAAGTTAAGGTCACGCCTGAGTCTGCGACGTCATCAACTATGATTATATGCTTATCTTCAACATTAGTTGAAATATCTTTTGTTATATTAACAGTTCCCGAGGTTTCTGTTCCATTATAATAGCTTGAAGCGGTCATAAAGTCAATGGATAAATTAAGATCTATATTCCTTGCAAGGTCGCACAAAAAAGGCACAGCACCCTTTAATAGTCCGACAAGAAGTACATTTTTGCCCTGATAGTCGTTTTCAATTTGTTTTGCAATTTTAATTACTGCCTGTTTTATATCTTCTTCTGAATATAAAACTCTGCTGATATCATCTTTTAGGTACCTGTTCATTTTTAATTCCCCTTATAATTGACCGTTATTTTTAATGCTTTAGAAGAGCTTTTATTTACTGTTCCGCCTTTTGATACGCCATAACCTTCAAGCCACAAAATTTCATTTCCATTTGCTAATACAATGAGCTTGTCTCTAATTTCTCTTGGAATCTTTTCTTCTATTAAAAACTTTTTCAAAGATTTTGTAACATTTCTTTTTGGAAGAGTAATAAAATCACCGCTTTTTCTGAATCTGAAAACAGGATTTATTTCCTCTAAACCATAATCCAAAATATTTTTATCTTTAATATCAAAACTTTCAACGGTTTTTACCGATATTTCCTTATCGCCAAATTGAATCAAGTCATCTGAATTTAAGTGAATTTCATTTAGATTATTATTTTTAATATTTGTTTTAATTATTCTAAACATATTTTGACTGCAAACTGCTTTAAACTCACCGTTTAAATCAAGCTCGCCGCCGTTATTGAGAATATTTGTACAAAGATTAATATGAGTTCTTGTTAAATTATTAATACCGTTATTTTTTAATACTTTAAAAATACACTGTCTTTGAATCAAGGGCATTTGCGATGTAATTTCCAAAATATTATAACAAATATCGCCCTGATATTTCAACTCTGATTTTTTTAAAATATTTTCTGCATATTTATCTAAAAATTCATTGACCTCTATCACGTCCTGTGACAGGGCCGAAACCGAATTTTCAACTCCGCTGTTTATATCCTTTAACACAGGTACAACATTATGACGAATTTTATTTCTTGTATATTCATCTGTATTATTTGTGCTGTCGGTAACAAATTTAACGTTATTATTCTTGCAAAAATTTTCTACCTCCTGCCTTGTTACAAAAATCAAAGGGCGGATAATATTATTCCTTTTCGGAATTATACCCGTTAGCCCGTTAATTGATGTTCCTCTTGAAATATTATAAATCATTGTTTCAAGATTATCGGAGGCTGTATGTGCGGTTGCAATTTTTGCATTTTGTTCTTTTGCTAATTTTTCAAAAAATTCATATCTTATATTTCGCCCGCAAAGTTCTGTACTTTGTTTCAAAGCTTTTGAAAGAGATAAAATATCTGCTGTTTTCATAAAAAGCTCTATATCAAGCTCTTTGCAAAGGTCTTTTACAAAGTTCATATCTCTTTGGGATTCTTCTCCCCTTAAAAGATGATTAACATGGGCGGCTTTAATTGTCAGGTCAAATTGTTCTTTTAAAGAAACAAGAGAGTAAAGTAAACAAACTGAATCTGCTCCCCCTGAAAGTGCCGCAATTACGGTATCTCCCTTTGAAATCATTTGATACTTATTAATTGCAGACAAAATCTTATTCTTCACGCCTTGCCTCCACAGAAGTAAATCTCATAAATTCACCCTGCCAATGAAGTTTAACGGAGGTAGTTTCACCGTGGCGGTTTTTTGCAACTATACATTCACCTGAATTTTGGTCGGCAGTAGGAGGTGCGTCTACTGATTTATCTTTTGCAAAATAACCCTCTCTGTAAAGGAAAAGAACAATATCTGCATCCTGCTCAATAGAACCCGAATCACGCAGATCAGAAAGCTGCGGCTTATGGTCCTCACGCTTTTCACTTGCACGGGAAAGCTGTGAAAGCGTAATTACAGGCACATTTAATTCCTTAGCAAGAATTTTAAGATTTCTTGTTATTTCGGAAATTTCCTGAACACGATTTTCTGTTCTTCTTCCTCCCGACATAAGCTGTAAATAGTCGATTATTACAAGGTCAACCTGTCTTAGTCTTCTTAGCTTTGCCTTAATTTCAGAAACGGTTATACCGGGGGTATCGTCAAGATAAAGATTTGCTTTTCTTAAAACGTCGCCTGCGGCAATAAGCCTTAACCATTCTTCTTCACTGAGCCTGCCTGTTCTCAGCTTTGTTCCCCCAACAAGCGCTTCTGTTGAAAGCAGACGTGAGCAAAGCTGTTCTCCTGACATTTCCAATGAGAAAAATGCGACCGTTTTTTTAGATGTGCAGGCAACATTCCTTGCAATATTAAGAGCAAACGAGGTCTTGCCCATACCGGGACGAGCCGCAAGAATAAGCAGATCTGAACGGTTCAAGCCTGTAATTGTACGATCTAAATCTCCGATACCCGTGGGAATTGCTTTAATTTCATCGTCTGCTTCACTGTTTAAAGCATCAAGACGGCTGTATGTTTCAAGAAGTACCTGGTCAATTTTTCTTAAACCCTTATAATCCTTGCCCTGCCTTATATCGTAAATTTTTTCCTCTGCCGAGTCAAGCAGCGCACCGGGTTCAGTTGTATTTTCTGCCGCTTCTTCAATAATTTCTCTTGAAGCAGTGATAAGCTTTCTTACGTCGTATTTATCTCTTATAATATTTGCATAAATCTCAACATTTGATATGGACGGACAGTTATTTGCAAGGTCTATTAAATATGTTTTGCCTGTTGTTTCATCAAAGGACTTTTCTCTTTTTAAGGTCTCAAGCAATGTGACAACATCTATATCAAGTGAAGAATTAAACATATTCAGCATTGCCGAATAAATAACCTTATGATTTGAAACATAAAAATATTCAGGTTTATTTAAAATTGAAATAACCTTGCTCATACAGGCTTCGGAATCAATAATTATTGCACCTAATACCGCCTGTTCCGCCTCCGGGCTGTATGGCAAATTAAGTCCGTCATATCCGGTTGTAATATTCATTTCTGCCATAATTAACTACTGCCTTTATTTTTATTATTCCTCGGATACCTGAACTTTAATGTTTGCAACAATGCCTGAAAAAAGCTTAACCTCTGCATTATATGTACCGAAAGCCTTGATATCCTTATCTAAAACTATTTTTCTTTTATCAACAACAATATTATGCTGCTTTTTGATTTCTGCACTTATATCTTTAGCTGTAATGCTGCCGAACAGCTTACCGCCCTGACCTGCTTTTGCTTTCATTTGAAATATTTTGCCCTCAAGCCTTTCTTTTTGGGCATTTGCCTGTGCCTTTTGAGTTTCCAGCTTATAATTCTTGGAATTTTCGGCATTTCTGTATTCATTCAAAGCCTGTGCGTTAGCCTCTTTTGCAAGCTTTTTAGGCAATAAAAAGTTTCTTGCATAACCGTCTGAGGCATTTACAAGCTCACCCTTTTTTCCGAGAGATTTAACATCCTGAAGTAAAATTACCTTCATTTTCATTCATCCTTTCTCAGTTATTATTATCGGATAATATTTCATCTATAACTTCAACAAGCCGTTCTTTAACCTGAGCCTTAGAGGTGTTTTTTATTTGAGCCGCCGCCATATTCTGATGACCTCCGCCGCCCATCTTTTCCATTATAATCTGTACATTTATTTTTCCGTAACTTCTTGCAGAAATATTTACCATACCGTCCGGAGTATTAAACAATACAAAGGAGGCATAAACATCTGTAATAAGCAAGAGCTCATCAGCCGCCTGTGCTGAAACAAGTCTGATATTCGGCACCTGACTTTCCGTAATTGAAATTGCACAGCCGCTTATAATTTCAGCATTGCTTACAATGTTATATTTTTCTTTATATGTTTCGAGATTATCTGAGAAAAATTTTTTAACGGTAACTGTATTTGCCGCTTTTTTACGAAGATAAGCCGCCGCCTCAAAGGTTCTGACACCTGTTTTCATAACAAAATTCTTTGTATCAAGTACAATACCCGAAAGCAAAGCTTCTGCTTCTATTGGAGTTATGTCGTCGTCACCCATATAAGATATGATTTCGGTGCACATTTCGGAAGCCGATGAAGCAGTAGGCTCAATACAGAATACAACAGCATTTTTTATATAATTAACCATTTTTCTGTGATGGTCAATTACTACTACCCTGTTGCATTTATTATATGTTTCTCCGCTTTCCAGAAAATCAGGGGTATGTGTATCTAAAATAATAAGAAGTGTTTTGGGAGTAATGTTTTTTACTTCTTGCGGAGAAATAAAAATTCCTTCATCTGATCTTTCCTGTTTTACATAATTTATAAGCATTGACGCCATTGAATGTTCTTCGTCAATTATAATTCGTGAATATTTTTTAAAAGTATGGCTTACTACTCTTTGCATACCTATTGAAGCTCCCACACAGTCAAGGTCAGAAAATCTATGACCCATTATATAAACTCTGTCGCTTTCGGAAATTGCCTTTGCAAGAGTATTTGCTATAACTCTTGTTCTTACTTTAGACATCTTTTCAACGCCGCTGGAAACTCCGCCGAAAAATTCATAAGAATCGCTGTCTTTCATAATTGCGACCTGGTCTCCGCCTCTTCCCAACGCCATTTCCAGTGCACTGCGTGCTTTAAGCTCGCTGTCCTTAAGATTTGTCGAACCTCTGCCCACGCCTATTGAAATTGTTGCCGCACGTGAACCCATCTTTATATTGCGAATATCCTTTAAAATGGAAAATTTAGCCTCAATATTTCTTTCAAGCTCTTTTTCTCCCATAATAATCATATATCTGTTGCCAGACAGTTTTTTATAAAGCGAGCCTGATGTCGCCGCCCATCTTTGGAGAATGCTTTCTACGCTTAAAACAATTCTTGCGCTTTCTTCTTCATTGTCATTTACAAAATCTTCTCTGTTATCAAAGAGAATAATTGCAACGCAGGGCTGAGCGTCTCTGAATGTTTTTAAAGATTTTTTATAATATGTATTGTCTATGTAATGGCAGACATACCCTGCCTTTGTTTTCACACAGTAAACCGTAAAAAATTTACCGTCAACAGTGACATCTGCATAACCTGTCGAGGCAAGAAAATCAAGCTCATGGTCGGATATATAAGGCTTAATACTTTCACCTAAGGGATTTTTAACATTGCAGAGAGTTTTGGAGAACAATGAATTATTCCAGATTATATCACCCTTTTCACCAACCACCACCACAGGCATTTTATATTTTTCAATAAATTTTTGATCTGGCGAATCTAAGCTTTTTAAGGCACTTTTAAGTGAGTTTTTTAAGTACCTTTTAAAATGCAGGGACACAGCAAAAACGATTCCCGCAGATGCAGCGCTTATACCTAATTCTATATAGCATAAATATGGACTGTAACGGTATGATGCAAGGGACATAACAAGCATTAATAAGGAAAATATTATGAACCAAGGTGATAAAGTCCAGATTCTCTTTCTCATAACTGTGTCCTTTCGTAATTATTTCATAAATATTAAAATAAATCAAACTTCCATTAATATTGGCAAAATCATCGGAGCTCTTCTTGTTCTATGGGAAATCAGCTTAGACACATCGTCTTTGATTTTGTTTTTGATAATACCCCATTCATGGATATTTTCATCTGAACATTCTTCAAGAATACTCAGTGACAGCTTTTTAACTTCTTCGAGAAGAGTCTCACTTTCTCTTACATAAACAAAACCTCTGGATACAATATCCGGTCCGCTGATGACTGTACCGTCGTAAACATCAAGAGACGCAACGATAATTATTAGTCCGTCCTGACCCAAATGTTTTCTGTCTCTTAATACAATGCTTCCCACATCGCCTACTCCAAGTCCGTCTACAAACACCTTGCCTGCGGGAACAGGGGGAAGTTCTTTCATATATTCCTCGTTGATTTCAACCGTAGAGCCTATATCACCGATAAATATATTCTTTTTATCCATTCCCATAAACATTGCAAGCTCTGCATTTTTTCTTAAATGCTTCTGCTCACCGTGAACGGGAATATAATATTTAGGTTTTAGTAGATTTTGAATAATTTTAATTTCTTCCTGACAAGCGTGTCCCGATACATGAACCTCATACATTGATTCATAAACTACCTCACAGCCCTTTTTAAGAAGTTCATCTACAACATTTCCAACGGTTTTTTCGTTGCCGGGAATGGGATTTGCGGAAATTATTATAGTATCTCCCTCGCCTACCATAACCTTTCTGTGGTCGGAATAGGCCATTCTTGAAAGTGCGGACATAGGCTCACCCTGACTGCCTGTTGTTACGAGTACAATTTGCTCGGGTGGATATTTATTAAGCATATCTATATCAATTAAAGTATTCTCCGGAACATGAAGATATCCCAACTGTTTTGCTGTTTCCATATAATTGACCATACTTCTTCCCGAGAAAGCAACCTTTCTTCCGAATTTATTTGCACAGTCAATGATCTGCTGAACTCTGTTTACATTTGAAGCAAAGGTTGCAATGATTATACGCTTATGCTCTGCTTCGGTAAAAATATTATTAAAGCTTGCGGAAATCGTTTTTTCGGTGGGAGTATATCCCGGTCTTTCAGCATTTGTACTTTCACAAAACAGTGCAAGTACTCCTTCATCTCCCAAACGTGCAAATGAGGAAAGGTCTATGGGATCGCCCATAAATGGAGTGCAGTCTATTTTAAAGTCGCCGGTATGGACTATCGTTCCGGCAGGTGAATGAATAGCAACCGATACGGCGTCAGGGATTGAATGGTTTACATGTATAAGTTCAATTTCCATACACCCAAGCCTGATTTTATCTCCTGCATTGACGGTGTTCAGCTTTGCACTGTTGATAAGGCTGTGTTCCTTTAATTTATTTCCCACAAGCCCTAATGTTAAAGGTGTTCCGTATATGGGAATATTTGCACTGCTTAAAAGATACGGCAAACCTCCTATATGGTCCTCGTGACCGTGAGTTAAAACTATGCCTTTAATTCTGCCGGCATTTTGCACAATATATGAAAAATCAGGAATTACAAGATCAACACCCAGCATATCACCGTCGGGAAATGCCATTCCACAGTCTATTATAACAATATCATTTTCACATTCAAAAAGAGTAATATTTTTTCCGATTTCGTTAAGTCCGCCTAAAAAAGAAACCTTTATTGACGGCTTTGGTTTTAATTGTTTTTGAACAATTGTTTTTCGTTTTCCGGTATTATTTTTAATTGTCATACCTGTGTTTTTAATTTGCCTTGTTGGCTGGGTTTTTAAATTATTTATTCTCTTATCTCCGTTTGATTTTTTGTTTAAACTGCCGTTTTTGTTTAAATTAGGTTGTTTAATTCTGTTTGGCTGTTTAATTTTTTCTGAATTCACAAATTTACCTCCAATAAAATTTAAAAATAATAGGTATTAAAACAAATTAAAACAAATGTCTGCCTTTCCGCTCCGCAGACAAAAATAAACGTAGTTCTGCTTATTTTCCATGTTTTTTATGTTTTTGTTGTTATATAAATACTTGTTCTGCCTGACAAGCATATTAACCTGATTATAATTATCTTTTATTTTACTCTAATAGTTCGATACAGTCAAGTAAAAAGAAAGTAATATTCGTACACTTTTTTTAAATAATAGTATTATGCCTTATCTTCAGAAAAATAATCAAAAAATGGTTGCATTTTCTAATTCATAGTATTATAATGGGAATTGAAAATTTGAGAGCGAGGTGCAGCTTTGAAAGAAGTTCAAGTTTTTACCGACGGTGCATGCAAGGGTAATCCCGGCCCGGGAGGCTGGGGCGCTGTTTTGAGATATAAAGAAACAGATAAAGAAATTTCCGGCGGAGAAGCGGTAACTACAAATAATAAAATGGAACTTACCGCAGTAATCAAAGCTTTGGAAATGTTGAAAGAACCCTGCAAGGTATATCTTTACAGCGACTCACAGTATGTTTGCAATGCTCTTAAATTAGGATGGGCAAAAAAATGGAAGCAAAACAACTGGATGAGAAACAAGAAAGAACCTGCGCTGAATCCTGAACTTTGGGATAAACTTCTTAAACTTTGCGAAATTCATCAGGTTGACGTCAATTGGGTAAAAGGTCACGCAGGTCACCCAGAAAACGAACGGTGCGACAGACTTGCAGTTGCCCAGGCTGAAAAGTTTATGTAATATAATATTTTCAGACAATTATTTCTTTTACGTATTTTTACATATTAATATCTATGCGGATATTATATATATTTGTACACATAGGAGAATGTATATGAGAAAGATATATGCTGATAATGCAGCTACTACAGCTGTTTCAAAAACAGTGCTTGAAAAAATGATGCCGTATTTTACTGAGGTTTACGGTAATCCTTCAAGCCTGTATCAGATTGGCGGTGAAGCAAAAAAGGCTCTTGAAAATGCAAGAGAAAGTATTGCAAAAAACTTAGGTGCGGCTCATGCCAACGAAATTTATTTTACCTCAGGCGGAAGTGAATCCGACAACTGGGCAATTAAAGGCGTTTGCAATGCTTTAAAAGCTAAAGGCAAAAAGCATATTATAACCTCTAAAATTGAACATCACGCCGTACTTCATACCTGCGCCGCTTTAGAGAAAGAAGGCTTTGAGGTTACTTATCTTGATGTTTATGAAAACGGTATTGTAAAGCCTGAAGACGTTGAAAATGCAATAAGAGAAGATACTGCTCTTGTTACAATTATGTATGCCAACAACGAAATCGGCACTATTCAGCCGATTGCCGAAATCGGTGCAATTTGCAAAAAACATAATGTGGTTTTCCATACAGACGCAGTTCAGGCGGCAGGATATGTAAAAATAAATGTGGTCGATGAAAATATAGATTTGCTTTCAATGACTGCTCATAAAATTCACGGTCCCAAAGGCTGCGGATGTCTTTATGTAAGACGAGGCGTAAGAATTAACACTCTCGTTGAGGGTGGTGCTCAGGAAAGAGGCAAAAGAGCAGGTACTGAAAATGTTGCAGGTGCCGTTGGTCTTGCCACCGCTTTACAGGAAGCAGTTGACACAATGGACGAACGCAGCAAAAAACTCACTGTATTAAGAAATAAGCTCATAGACAGTCTGCTTAAAATTGAGCGTTCAAGATTAAACGGAGACAGAGAAAAAAGACTTCCTAATAATATAAATATGTGCTTTGAGGGAATTGAGGGTGAAAGTCTGCTGCTTAAACTTGATTTAAACGGTATCAGTGCTTCTTCGGGAAGTGCCTGCACGTCAGGAAGCCTTGACCCAAGCCACGTTTTGCTTGCGTTAGGTCTTCCCCACGAAATTGCACACGGAAGTATGAGGCTTTCTTTTAACGAAGAAATAACAGAAGAAGATATTAATTATATTGCAGAAATTGTTCCCCAACTCGTTGATTATCTCAGAAATATGTCACCGTTATGGGAAAAAATTAAAGCAGAAGAAAAAAAGGAGGCATAATTTATGGCATATTCAGAAAAGGTAATGGATCATTTTGCTAATCCGAGAAATGTAGGCGAAATTGAAAATGCAGACGGTATCGGAGAGGTTGGCAACTCCAAATGCGGAGATATTATGAAAATGTATATTAAGGTTGACAATAATATCATATCAGATGTTAAGTTTAAAACCTTTGGCTGCGGTGCGGCAATTGCTACAAGCAGTATGGCAACAGAGCTTATTAAAGGCAAGAGCATTGACGACGCTTTAAAGCTGACTAACAAAGCAGTTATGGAGGCATTGGACGGTTTGCCGCCGGTTAAGGTTCACTGTTCCGTTCTTGCAGAACAAGCAATTAAAGCGGCTGTATCTGATTATTACAGAAATCAGGGCATTGACCCCGAGCCAATAGTAGGAAAACAGAGTGACGACTGCGCTCATTGCCACGACTGTGTTGAAGAGTAATCAATATACTCAATACTTAATATACTCAGTACTTTAAATTAACTACAAAGCTGTCTTACATTTTAGCAAGACAGCTTTGTAGTTTACATAATCTTTATTAATTATTTCTCCGATAAGAGCTTATTAAGTTCTTCCATAAATGTATTTATATCCTTAAACTGGCGGTAAACCGATGCGAAACGTACATATGCTACCTGATCAACAGATTTAAGCTGTTCCATTGCAAGTTCTCCGATAGCATTTGAGGTAATCTCTCTGTCAAGACTGCTTTGCAGTTTTGTTTCAATATTATCTGCCATTGTCTCAATCTGTGACAACGATACAGGACGCTTTTCGCAAGATTTTAACAGTCCTCTCATAAGCTTGGCTCTGTCAAACTGCTCACGGGATTTATCCCTTTTAATTACCATTATAGGTACTGTTTCAATAACCTCATGTGTAGTAAAACGCTTTGCACACCTTAAACATTCACGCCTTCTGCGAATTCTTTCCCCGTCATCGGCAGAGCGTGAGTCAATAACTTTACTTTCTTCAAAACCGCAATATGGACATTTCATATTTAACACCTCGGTTTTAAGCTTATACCAATCTTAAATAGAATAGCAAAAATTTTTACGGCATATTTTGCACCTTACTGCGTCCTTCTCCTTGAATGACGCCAGCCGGTCTATGTCGCCGTCCTTTTATAACAAAAATCTGTTAAAAAACCTTTTCTGCTCTTCTATTGGAGATTAGTATTAATTTTAGCCCATTATTCTTTATAATAATATTATAACAGAATTATTTTTAATTTCAAGTAAAGAATTATTTACAAATATGTTACATTTTTTGGTAAAACCATATTAATTTTTGCTTTTATTCTTAATTATTTATTGTTAATACGGATTAAATAATATATAATAATTTTATAATCTGAATTTGCAAGGAGCTTGCTATGAAAAAATTATTGATAGTAATAGATTATCAGAATGATTTTGTAAACGGAAGTCTCGGCTTTGAAAAAGCAAAGGAAATTGAAAACAATATAGCCGATAAAATTATGGAATACCGCAGTAATAATGACGAAATCATTTTTACATTCGATACTCATAATGAAGATTATCTTAACACCCTTGAAGGCAAAAACCTGCCTGTTCCCCATTGTATTATAAATACCGATGGTCATAAGCTATATGGAAAAATTGCAGATTTAAAAACCGATTCTGACAAATGCTTTTACAAATGCACTTACGGCTCAGAAGAGCTTTTTGAATATTTAAAAAACAGAGATTATATATCTGTTGAAATTTGCGGAGTTGTTACAAATATTTGTGTAATAGCAAATGCTGTGCTTGCTAAAACAGCATTATTTGAAACTCCTATATATGTTGACTGCAAATGTGTTGCAAGCAATGATGATGAACTTAATCTTGCCGCAATTAAGGTTATGGAAAGCCTGCATATAAAAATAAATAATAAGGAATTTGCGGAGGTTTAAAGTTAAAATGAGACAGGTAAACATGGCTATGCTCTGTGATTTTTATGAGCTTACAATGTCTAACGGATTTTTTAAAAACGGATTTTACAAAAAAACCGTTTATTTTGATTTATTCTTCCGAAGTGTACCTGATAACGGCGGTTTTGCCATTGCGGCAGGACTGGAACAGTTTGCAAAATATATTAAAGAACTGCATTTTGAAAAGGAAGATATTGAGTTCTTAAGAAACAAAAATATTTTTGATGAAGCATTTTTAAAATATCTTGAAAACTTTAAATTTACAGGAGATATTTATGCCGTTCCCGAGGGAACGCCTGTTTTTCCAAATGAACCTATATTAACGGTAAAAGCTCCTGCTATTGAGGCTCAGATGATTGAGACTTATGCCCTGCTTACAATTAACCACCAGTCCTTAATTGCAACCAAAGCTAACAGAATTGTAAGAGCGTCACAAGGAAGAACAGTTCTTGAATTTGGTTCAAGACGTGCTCAGGGTGCAGACGGAGCGGTTCTCGGTGCAAGGGCGGCATATATCGGCGGCTGTATGGGAACAGCATGCACATTATCAGATGAAATTTATAATGTACCCGCAGGCGGAACTATGGCCCACGCCTGGGTTCAAATGTTTGATACAGAATATGAAGCGTTTAAAACATATTGTGAAATATATCCCGAAAATTCAACTCTTCTCGTTGACACATATAACACTTTAAAAAGCGGTATCCCTAATGCAATTAAAGTGTTTAAGGAAATTCTTGTACCCAAGGGTATTGAAAACTTTGGAATAAGGCTTGATTCGGGAGATATTTCTTATCTTTCCAAAAAAGCAAGAAAAATGCTTGATGAGGCCGGCTTGCCACAATGTAATATTGTTGCTTCCAACTCACTTGATGAATACTTAATCAGAGATTTAATGACGCAGGGAGCGGAAATTGACATTTTCGGCGTCGGCGAAAGACTTATCACCTCTAAAAGTTCGCCTGTGTTCGGCGGAGTTTATAAGCTGGTTGCCGTTGAAGAAGAAAATGAAATTATTCCAAAAATTAAAATAAGTGAAAACACCGCAAAAATTACTAATCCTCATTTTAAAAAGCTGTACAGACTTTTTGATAAAGAAAGTAAAAAAGCATTGGCAGACGAGATTTGCGTTTATGATGAAGTAATTGACGATACAAAACCTCATACGATTTTTGACCCTGAAGCTACATGGAAAACAAAAACTCTCAACAATTTTTATGCAAAACCTCTTATGGAAACAATTTTTAAAAACGGCGAGCTTGTTTATAAATTGCCTAAAATCGAGGATATTCAAAAGTATTGCGAAGAGCAGATAAATTTGCTTTGGGATGAGGTAAAGCGTTTTGAAAATCCCCATAAATATTACGTTGACCTTTCTAAAAAGCTCTGGACTATTAAAAATGATTTGCTAAATAAAAATAAGTTTGAATGAAAATTAAATAAAATTCACATTAATTCGTTGCATTGTACGAAAAACCCCCCGCAGTATTGATTTGCGGGAGGTTTAGTAAAAATATGGCGTTCCCGAGGTGATTCGAACACCCGACCTACCGCTTAGGAGCAGCCCCCGGCGGCGGTTTTTCACCATTAAAAAAGTCCAAAAAATGCAGTAAAATCAAGGGTATAGCGCCACTTTGGTGTTCGTCTGAAATCACCCAAAATCACCTAAAAATAACCCTGATTTCGGTGTCCAATTAGCAGGGAATTAGCAGGACTTAAAAAATGGTGAGTGCTTTGCCGTTATTCCGTTCACAGATAGTACCACTTGTTACATCAATAAAACTACCCCTGACTAGCTTTAATTATAAATTATTTTGAGCGAAAAATCTACTGTTAAAATAAACGAACAGACCGCTTTTTCTTCGGTCTGTTCGTCAGTTTATATGTTCTTTGCCAGTGCCTTTAAGAGCGCCGCTGTTTCGGGATTGGAGAGCAGCTTGGTTAGCACATTCAATCCGTCATCAGCTTGCGTCTGAACCTGTTCAGGCTCGGTTTCCTTTTCGGGTTCAGGCTGCTTTTCGATTTTCTCTCCGTAAGCTTCGGTTTTGGTCTTTTCTTCGATATGCTCAAACTTTGGTGTCGGCACAACCGTTCCTTCTTCGGTTCGCAGTCCTTTTGTCTTATAGAACTGTTCCTCGAATTTTTGAGCGTTAAATCGACGATCCTCATCAATGATATGGGAGTAGACATCGGCAATCATATCCATTTGAGCGTGTCCTGAGTCACCCTGCACCGATTTCATATCGCCGCCGTTCCATTTCAGCTTGTAGGTGATACTTGCGTGTCGGAAGCTATGAAAGACAACGGGCGGTAGGTCGTGTTCCTTAATGAGCTTGTTCAGTCCGTTTCGGATAACTTGACCTTCTAACGGTCTACCGGTCGGATGACAGAAAACAAGGTTGTAATCCATATATTCGTCGCCATACAGAGCCTTCATATCCTCGATTTGTTCCTTGCGCTTTATAAGCATTTCCGCAACGGTTGCCGGAATAAAAACTTTTCGGATACTTGTTTTCGTCTTTGGTGTTTTCAGTAGCAAGACGGTCTTATTCACTTTGAGCAATTCAGGGAATTGCTCGATGACATCTTTGTTGTCTAACTCCTTCATCGTGTCTTTTTTTACCCTTTGAAGTTCCTTGTTGATGAACAGCGAGGCGTTGTTTTCCGCTATCGCTTGCTCGGATATATCAATGCAGTCCCAAGTAAGAGCGAGCATTTCTCCGATACGCAGGGAACAGGAAAAGGAAAGATTTATCGCAAGGGCAAGAAGGTCATCCTCGCAGACTTCCAATGCGTGGAGCAGAGTCTCAGCCGTCCATATCTGACGCTTTTTCGCTTCCGCTTTGGGCAGGGTTGCGTTTAGGCAGGGGTTTCTCGCCATCAGTTCCCACTTTACAGCCTGATTGAAGGCGCTGCGAAGCAATTTGTGTATTCTTTGAATATTGGTCGGCGTCAGATATTCGCTTTGAGGTTTATGGTTTTGCGTGACCTTCGACTTTACCTTCGGAAGGCTTCGGTAAAACTTATCCATCAATCGAGGCGTAATGTCATCCAGCTTCATATCACCGATTAACGGAATAATGTAGTTATTCATAAGAGACACCTGTGAGGAATAGGTGGACATCGACCAAGTGCTTACGCCGTAGACCTCGGTATATTCCTCTAACAAGTCTTTCACCGTCCTTGCCGTAGGTACGATGAATGTACCGTTTTGCTGTTCAAACTCAATTTGAGACTTTCTCTTTTTCGCTTCCGCATTGGTATCAAATGTCTCCCATTTTTGACGCTGATTGCCTTTTTCGTCCTTGTACGAATAAACAACAGCATATTTATTTTTTCTCTTTACGATAGATGCCATACTTAAACCTCCTCGCCATCAAGCCATCTATCAAAACTGGCTTTTACTATTCGGTGTCCGCCTTGAACCTTGACGGCTTCAAAGCAGCCTCGCTTTATGAGCTTATAAACCGTTTGGCGTGTGACGCCGAGTATTTTTTCAACTTCCGCCACGGAGTAGCTCCGCTTATCAAAACCGCTTCCGTTGAATTGTTTAATTCGTTCTTCAATCGACATAGCCTTCCACTGGATGTATACTAAAAAAGTAGACAAGTGTGATAAAATAAAGGACAAGGAAAGGAAGGATAAAAATGAGTAGCAA
>CANPWP010000010.1 GCA_947584595.1 uncultured Clostridia bacterium
GAATGGAAGTAACCTTAAAATATAACAATGATAAAACTGAAGTTTATACATACGAAAACAATAAAGAATTTTTTGAAACTTTGAAATTCTCAGGAAAAAGTATAAGTACAGACGGTAAATTTACCCCTGTTGCAGGAGAAAATGCAATTACAGTAACATATCAAGACAAAACAGCCGAGCTTAAACTTACAGGAGTTGAACCTGAACCGGTGCTTGTAAGTATAAATATAACTAAACAGCCTGCTCAAACCGAATTTACTGTCGGAAAAGAATATAATATATACGATTGCCTTGCAGGAATGGAAGTAACCTTAAAATATAACAATGATAAAACTGAAGTTTATACATACGAAAACAATAAAGAATTTTTTGAAGCTTTAAAATTATCAGGAAAAAGTATAAGTACAGACGGTAAATTTACCCCTGTTGCTGGTGAAAACATAATTACAATAACCTGCGGTGAAAAAACAACAGAATTTATAATTATGGGAATAGAAGAATATAAAGTAAATTCTGGCGATGTTGACGGAGATGGTGAATTGACGATTAAGGACGCAACATATATCCAGCTTTATCTTGCAAATCTTATTGGCGAAGACGAGTTAAACTTAGATGTAGCTGATTTTGATAATGACGGTGACATAAATGTTAAAGATGTAACATTTATTCAGATGAAGCTTGCCAACCTTTTATAAATTTAAGAAAATTTCTATAAACTTCTAAAAACAAAAATATATAAACAGACCGCCGAAGGAATTTACCTTCGGCGGTTTTGCAATAAAAATATTTTGTTTTAATGTCCGAAAAAATCATTATAACAGATTATTCTTACAATAATATGAAAAACGGATGTAATTTTAATATTACAGCCGTTTTTTGAATTTAATTAAATTTTATTTGCCAATGCTCTTTCAAGCCATATATCGGCAATATCCATTGCAAGATAAAATCCGTTTTTTTCGCTTGATCTTATAAGCTGTTTTCTTGGCGTTAGGTCGGGGTCTGTGCAAAGAAGCTGAATTGTTATTTTATCAGGTATTTCAAGACCGTTTTTTTCTTTCTTTGATTTAATCTGTAATCTTATAACATATTTATCTTCCATACTGCCGTAATACATTTCATCACCGCAGCGTACAAGAGGCTTGCCCTTGTAAGTGAAAAATTCCTTTTCAGCCACAGAAATCAGTCCCTTCTTAAATATTTAAATATGATTTAACCAGTGCTTCCAAAAGATCGTCACGGTCAATTTTGCTGATGATATTTCGGGCATTATTAAAGGTTGTTATATAAGTCGGGTCTTCACTTAAAATATACCCCACAATTTGATTGATAGGGTTATATCCCTTTTTCTTTAATGCGTTATATACAATTATTAACGATTTTTTGATTTGATCACCTTTATCATCGTTAAGTGAAAATATCATTGTTTTATCATCTAACATGGAAACACCTCCAATATTAACATTATAATATATTTTAACAAAAATTACAAGTATATAATTAAGCGCTAAGATATAGTAAAAATTTTGGGTAAATATTAAAAGGATTTCGCCACATATTAGCGGCGACAAAGGGCTGCTCGCCCTTTGATTCTCAGTCGCTTTTTTGAAAAAAAGCGACGCAATAAACTTTTACTTTTATCGGCTTAACCATAAATTATGTTCTAAGCTTAACACCTATTTTGTCTAAATTTTTTATTACGTTATCCATAATTTCCTGAATTTCAGCGGAGGAGAGAGTTCTCTCAGATGATGAAAATTCAAAACGGACGGTAATACTGTGGACTGTGTCGGTATCATAGGTATCAACAATTTTTGTATTTTTAAGAAGATCTGTTCCTGCGTCTTTCCAGCAATTTGTCAAATCTCCGTAAAATACTCCATTTGGGATTTCGAGGCTTAAATCGTAATCCATTTGCGGAAATTTTGAAGGTTCTTCATAAACAATTCCGGTGGCTTTTATTGACGAGAAATCTTCTGTATCAATTTCTGCAAATACTATGTTTGCCTTTTTATCTATTTTTTTGCTTACAACAGGGTGCACTATACTTATTCTTCCTATTTCTTTACCGTTTAAGCATATATTATAAAGATTTATGGGATGTTCGTAGCTATGCTGCGGTTCTGCTTTTTCAAAAGTTAAGATTTGATGTTTTAAGTCGTTTGTAATTACTTCAAGCATATCTCTTAACTCAAAATAAAGAGTTTTAATATCCTTTGTTTTGCTGAACAGAGTAATTGCAAGGTTCTTTCTTTCGATACAAAGGTTGTTTTCATCAAGTCCCTTTACAACTCTGCCTATTTCAAAAATACCAAAATCTGTCCCATAAGAGGTATTGCTCTTAACCTGACAAAGCTGTGTGGGGATAATTGAGTTTCTTATTGTTTCAATATTCGGGTTTGTTGCGTTTGCAAGCTTAATGTTCTTTTCAACAGGGATATTAAGCGCTTTAAGCTCATCGTTATAGGCCCATACATAAGAGTGAACCTCGTGAAGATTATATTTTTTAACAAGCATATCCTTAATTTTATCTTCATCGCTTTTAACGATTTCAGTTCTTACGGGATAAAGAGGTGAGCGGGTCGTATTAATTGCAAAGTTATCGTAACCGTAAATTCTTGTGATTTCCTCAATAATATCGGCTTTAATCGTAACATCCTTTGTTGCTCTCCAAGACGGTACAACAACATTAAAGTTATCTCCCTCAACAGTTACTTTAAATCCGAGATTTGTAAGAGTATCGACAATAGTATTATTGTCTATTTCAATACCTGTATAACGGTCTACAAACTTTTTATCAAAATCAAGAGAAATTGTTTTATAGCGGAATGCATATTCATCTGTCAGACTTGAAACGACCTTAATTCCGTTATCGTACTTTTTAAGAAGATTTACAAATCTTCCGATAGCGGTGGTCGTCATTTCAGGGTCAAGGCATTTTTCATAACGCATTGAAGCATCTGTTCTGTGGCCAAGCCTTACGGTTGATTTACGAATTGACACTGAATCGAATGTTGCGGACTCAAGGGTAAGAGTAGTTGTATCATCAACGATTTCAGAATCAAGACCGCCCATAATTCCTGCAATTGCAACGGGAGTATTATCGTTGCAGATCATAAGAGTGTTTTCGTCGATATTTCTGTCAACGCCGTCAAGTGTTTTAAAAACAAACGGCTTTTCAAATCTTTTGATTCTTATTTTTTCAACCTTTCTTGAGTCGAATGCGTGCATAGGCTGTCCCATTTCAAGCATAAGGTAGTTTGTTAAATCGGCAAGGAAATTAATGCCTCTCATACCGCAGTAGTAAAGCCTGATTCTCATATTTACGGGACTTACATTTCTTGTAATGTTTTCAACCTGCAAACAGCTGTATCTCTGACAAAGAGGGTCTTCGATTTTCATATCAATTTTTGCAAGGTTATCATACTGAGATAAATCTTCGGTTTCAACAGGCTTTAACGGTCTTTTTGCAAGGGACGCAAATTCTCTGGCTATGCCGTAGTGACCCCAAAGGTCAGGCCTGTTTGTAAGAGATTTATTGTCGACCTCAAATACAATATCGTCAATTTGGTAAATGTCTTTTATATCTGTACCGTTTGCAACATCATCTGTGATTTCCATAATGCCTGAGTTATCGTCACTGATTCCGATTTCAGCCTCGCTGCAGCACATTCCGTTAGACATAAAACCTGCAAGAGGACGGGGTGCAATTGTAATTTCACCTAACTTTGCTCCAACCTTTGCAAAGGCAGTTTTCATACCTGCTCTTACATTTGGTGCTCCGCAAACAACATCTGTAAGTTCATTTTCGCCGGCATCAACCTTTAAAAGATGAAGTTTTTTTGAATCGGGGTGAGGTTCAACTGATTTAATCTCCGCAACGACTACACCGCTTAAATCTGAACCTTTATAAAAAATTTCGTTTTCAACCTCAGCAGTAGAAAGAGAAAACTGATGTATAAGTTCAACTTTATCAAGACCTTTTAAATCAACAAAGTCTTCAATCCAGTTCATTGATAAAAACATATTCTTTTCTCCTTTCTTATTCGTCATCTGTAAACTGTGACAGTACTTTAAGACTGCCGCTGTTTAAATCTCTGATGTCTTTAATTCCGTATTTCATCATTGCAAGTCTTGTAAGTCCGAGGCCGAAAGCAAAGCCTGTATATTTTTCAGGGTCAATTCCGCCCTCTTTAAGTACATTGGGGTGAATCATTCCGCAGGGACAAAGCTCAAGCCAGCCGCTGTGTTTACAGGAGGCACAGCCCTCTCCGCCACAGATAAGACAGCTTATGTCAAGTTCAAAGCCGGGTTCCACAAATGGAAAAAATCCGGGTCGAAGTCTTACCTTGATTTCTTTTTGAAATACTTCAGAAAGCATTGTTTCCATAAAGAAAATAAGGTTTGAAATTGAAATATCCTTATCTACCATTACGCCTTCCATCTGGAAAAAGGTGTTTTCATGGCAGGCGTCTGTTGCTTCGTTTCTAAAGCATCTGCCGGGGAATATTGCCTTAATAGGAATATCCTTTTCAATTAAGTTTTTGCTGTACTTTTTAAGTATTGCATTCTGTGCGGCAGATGTCTGTGATTTTAAAAGCTGTCCGTTTTCAAGATAGTAAGTATCCTGCATATCACGGGCAGGGTGATGCTTAGGGATATTTACTGCTTCAAAACATTCATAATCGGTAACGACCTCGGGATAATCCTCAACAGTAAAGCCCATAGATTTAAAAATTTTTTCGCACTGTCTTTGAACAAGCGTAATTGGATGATATGAACCTCTTTCCATAGGAGCGGGAGTTGTAACGTCAAAAAGAGGCATAGCAGCAATCTCCGCTTTAATTTCTTTTTCTTTTAGTTCAGTTATTTTACTTTCAATTTTTTCAGAAGCTAAGTCTTTAAGTTGATTGACTTTTGCTCCAAAAGCTTTTTTTTCTTCTGCCGATAAATCCTTCATACCTTTCAAAAGTGCTGTAATACTGCCCTTTTTGCCAAGATATGCGACCCTGATTTTATCAAGGTCAACAAGGTCTTTAATTTCTGAAAGCTCTGTTTCCAGTTTGTTCTTCAGGTTTAAAATTTTCTCGTCCATAAAATTCCTCCGTTAAAAATAATCAGCCGGTGGGCTGAACATATTCGAGCAGACAGCACCATATAAAAGCACTCTTTTCTGCCCGACAATTTCAGAGCAGTTTCCTATAAAGTAAAAAGAAAGCCGGTGGGCTGAACATATTCGAGCAGACAGCACCATATAAAAACACTCTTTTGTGCCCGACAATTTCAGAGCAGTTTCCTATAAAGTAAAAAGAAAGCCGGTGGGCTGAACATATTCGAGCAGACAGCACCATATAAAAACACTTTTTTGTGACCGACAATTTCCGAGCAGTTTCCTATAAAGTAAAAAGAAAGCCGGTGGGCTGAACATATTCGAGCAGACAGCACCATGTAAAAGCACTTTTTTCTGCCCGACAATTCCGAGCAGTTTCTTAAAAATAAAAAAATCCCTTTGTTTTTAAACAAAGGGACGAATATTATCCGTGGTACCACCCTGATTTTTGCATCATTAAGAGCAAACACTCCTTTGACAAGTAACGGTGCCCGCCGTTGAAGCCTACTAAAAGTTTCAGCCTCACCACTCAAAAGGGAACTTCATCTGATTTGTGCATATCTGCCTTACAGCCAGGGGCAGACTCTCTGAAATACATTTTCAACAGACTACTTCCTTCGTCACAGTGTTATCTTTTAGAATAATAACATTTTACTTTTGTTTTTGCAAGAGTTTTATTGAAAAAAACTATATTTTATGTTATCATTAACTGACAATATGCTAAGGAGATAAATATATGGATATTTTTATCGAACAGGTAATTAAAAGAAAAAGAAATGCTAAAAGTATAGCCATTATCGTCTTGGTTTTAAGTTTATTGATTTTAATTCCTGTATTTTGCTTTATGCTTGCTTTTATTATTACCCCTTACTTTATGTATATAGGTCTGTTTATTTTTATGATTGGTATTTACCTTGCATGGTATTTTATTACAGGTCAGAGAGTCGAGTATGAATATTCTGTAACATCCGGTACTCTTGATGTTTCAAAAATCATATCAAAAAGAAAGAGAAAAAGAGTAACTAAAATTGAAATAAGTGATATTGACCTTTTCTGTAAGATGTCGGACAAAAGGATAACCGAAAAAAATTATCAAAAGCAATTTATGGCTGCATCTGACCCTAACGATAAGGAAAACACATATTGTGTTGTATATCACAGTCCTGCGTATGGAAGAACGATTTTAACCTTTACTCCAAATGAAAAAATCAGAGAGGGTATGAAGCCTTATTTAAAGAAGGAAATAATGCTTGAAATGTTCTATAACAGAGGTCCGAGAAATGGAAGCTATTGATGATTTGATTGTAAAAAAAGCGCTTGTAAAAAGAGAAAACGACTCTAACAAAGGGACCTTTGGTTCATTGCTTGCCGTATGCGGAAGTTATTCTATGGCAGGGGCAGCTATTATGGCAGGAAAGGGTGCATTAAGAAGCGGAATAGGGCTTTTAAAAATGGCAGTACCCGAGAGTATTTATCCCATTATTGCATCGGCAATTTTTGAAAGTGTTTATTTTCCTTTAAAAGAAAATGAAAGCGGAACCCTTAGCAAAAAGGAGACGCCCTTTCTCTTGAAAATGGCAGATGAATGCAAAGCCGTTTTAATCGGCTGTGGTATGCAGAATAACAGCGATACAAAATTTATTACAAGCTCTTTTATTGAAAGATGCAGTAAGCCTTTAATTCTTGACGCAGACGCTTTGAACTCAATTTCTGATGATGTAAGTGTTTTGAAAAATGCAAACGTTCCAGTAATTATTACTCCTCATCCGGGAGAAATGGCAAGGCTTGTTAATAATACGGTTTCTTATGTTCAGGAGAACAGGGAAGCGGTCGCAAAAACCTTTGCAAAAGAAAATAATGTTTATGTTGTGCTTAAAGGATATAAAACGGTAGTGGCTTCTCCCAAAGGTAAAATGAAAGTTAATAATACAGGAAATCCGGGAATGGCAACGGGAGGAAGCGGAGATGTTCTGGCAGGAATTATTTCCTCATTAGTTGCCCAAAATCCGGGAAAGCCTTTTGAATGTGCCTGTGCGGGAGTTTATATTCACGGACTTGCAGGGGATATTGCAAGGGACAAGTTAGGAGAAATTTCTATGCTCCCGACTGATTTAATTAATTGTTTGCCTGAGGCGTTTAAAAAGTGTAATTTATAATAAATTAAAGACATATAAATATTAAAAAGGAGGCTTGTATGAAAAGGCTTATCTCTTTAATCTTATGTGTCTTTTTTATTTGCATAACTGGTTTTTGTTTTACTTCCTGTAGTGAAACACAGCCTAAGCCGCCTGTAACAGATTTCAGCGGCGAGATTTGTGTTAATACAAATGATACCCAAATAAATGGTAGTTTTTCTAATAACCGCCAGGGGGTAATGACTTTTATTGTTGCTTCACCTGATAATATAAGCGGTATGAAGTATGAGTACAAGGATGAAGTGCTTACAGTTAGTTTTGAGGGTATAACAACCGAAACTGTTTTGGGAAATTTGCCCTCGGATAATTTTATAAATCTGCTTAACGACTGTATGTTTAATCTTAATAATGAAGAAAATACAAATTTAAGCTCATTTGATGAACAGTCGGCAGTTTATAATGTTAAATCAAGTGAAAATACATATAGTGTTTACACTCAAACAGATACAGGCATTATCACTAAAATAGAAAATGATGCTATGAAAGCGGAGTTTTTTAATCAGAAAAAGTTTAAGGAAAACTAATTTATAAAATAATCTCTATTAATATTCACCCATTGTTAAAAATTCAAATAATATGTAACAGGCTGTATAAGAAGAATTTATGTGGCAAAAATATTATTAAAGAATTTTAACTTTATGGAGCGTGAATAAATTGACTGTTAAACGAGGAGATATTTATTATGCTGATTTAAGTCCTGTTATTGGCTCTGAACAAGGAGGTATACGACCTGTTTTAATAGTACAGAATGATGTGGGAAACCGATTCAGTCCAACAGTTATTGCCGCTGCAATAACAAGTCAGCAGTCTAAGGCCAATCTTCCTACGCACATTTCTATAAATGCAGTTGAAAGCGGGTTATCTAAGGACAGCGTTGTACTTTTGGAACAGGTGAGAACTATTGATAAAAAAAGATTGAAAGAAAAAATGGGAACAGTAGATGAAAATTCTATGGGTGAAATAGATAAAGCAATTTCAATTTCTTTTGGTTTAAACGGTTAATAACGGCTTACATATTTGTAGGCTAAGTTAAAGGCTGTCTCAAAACGAATTAAGTTTTGAGACAGCCATTTTTTTATTTTTTACGTTTAAAAGGACAATTGAATATATTGCATAAAAAAAGAAAAACTGCTTTTTAAAAGCAGTTTGTTTTGACGACGAATTTTTCATGAATTTCGGTATTTCCAGAAAACGAGTTTTTGCTGTTTTTTTACCTCTTTTCATCAATATATAACACTTTTCGACCAAGAAAGTCAATATATTTTTTAAAAAATTATTTATTTTTCTTTTATGGACTTAAAATCAACTTATAATTAGCTTTTTTTAACATTTTTTATGAAAAAAATTAAAAATAAGGGGTCAATGAGGTGTCAAAAATAAAGAAAAAATTTTTGCCTTATATAGTTTCACAAATATCAAAATATGCCTAATGATTTTGTGATTTTAAATTGCTCAAAAACGGCTCATATGATACAGGATCATGGCCTTCTTCAAACTATAACTTTACTCTTAATTCTAAAGCAGATGTAACAATTTACTTTAACTCATCATCTAATGAAATAGCAGTAGACTCTGCCGGTTTGGGTACATGGAAACTTGATTACATTTTTGCAGCAGGAAACGGTTCAGGAACATGGTTAAACGGTGAAGACTGGAATATTTCAACTAAACTTAACAAAATGAAAGAGGTTAAACCGGGAATCTGGGAAATTTCGTTTGAAAACGTAAAGAAAGGCTCAGACTATAAGGTTAAATTTGCATGCAACGGCGCATGGCAGCCGTATAACTGGGGAATTGACGGTACACTTGATAAGGCGGATCCTCAGCCTGGAAATACTGTAGCACAAGACGGTTCAACAGTAACACTCAGATTAGATGTTACCGGCTTCAATTTTTAAACAGGCAAAGGTACGGTAAAACCCGAGTTTATTGTAACGCCGCCGTCAGCCTGATTTGACAAAAATTTATTAATGAAGTTTAGCTTTTAAAACATATATGTCCGACCTTGTTTTTTAACTGCAATGTTTATTTGTTACATTGTTTAAAAACACAAGGTATATATAGATGGATACATAAAAATCCAAACAATTTTTAATATTTAGCTATCTACTTAATTGCTTCTATACTTCTTAAAAATGCCAATGCCCCGACAGAATAGTCTGTCGGGGCATTCGGCTGTTATAAGAAAATCTTGTGTAATAAACTTTATTAAAAAATTTCCTTATGAATTTTTTTAAACGGTAGTTCATCTGATTTATGCGGGTTAGGGTGATTATACGTTAATCCCAAAGATAATATTGCTTCAAGCTTATAATTATCCGGGAACTTCAATATACCTCTTAAATAGCTTTCAGTTGATTCCCCGCTTTCTGCTTCTCTTAATCTGCCCTGAATCCAACAGCTTCCTATTCCTAAGCTGTCAGCCATAAGGTGCATATTAGCCATTGCAATGGAGCAGTCTTCAATCCAAACATCAGTTAAGTCCGTATCTGCAATTACAACTATTGCACAGTTTGCACCTTCAAGCATTTTTGCAGAACCAACTCTGCATTTTGATAATTTTAAAAGAGTGTCCTTATTTTTAACAACAATAAATTCCCAAGGCTTTTTACTTCTGCCCGAAGCAGAGAGAAGTCCTGCTTTGAGAATTTTATCAATCTTTTCTTCAGGAATTGTTTCGCCCGTATAATTTCTTACACTTCTGCGGTTTTCCATTATTTTAAGTAAATCCATATTTACCTCCTGTTATCAGAAAAATTTTGCAATATCTTCAATATGTTTTCTTTTAGGTTTTACAGCCTCTTTTGCAGGATATCCTACTGCAATAACGGAAACAATACATTCATTTTCGGGAATGTTTAGCATTTGAGCGATTTTTTCTGTATCACGAATACCCATTACAAGGGTTCCAAGACCTAAATCTGCCGCTTTAAGCAATAGATTTTCATTATGCAGACCCAGGTCATAAATACCCCAGCCGTTTCCAAGCTCGTTAGTTTTTTCGCCGGTTTCCGTATTAAATCCGGAAATGTTTTTTTCAAATGCGGCAACAATAAATGCAGATACACCTTCACATCTTTTAGCATTAAATTCAGGCAAACATTCATTTCTGAATTTTTCAGTCATTTCTTTTGAAACAACACAATAATAACGGGCAGTCTGAGTGTTTTTCCATGAAGGGGCCTGAATAGCGGCGTAAATAAGCTTTTCTAATGTCTCTTTTGTAACGTCTTTTGTTGCGTCATAGTTTCTAATACTTCTTCTTGTTTCAATAGTTTTATCAAATTCCATAATTAACCTCCGTAATATTTCATATTATTAATATAACATAAAAACATTGCAATACACAATAACAAAGTTAAATTATGCTATATCTGATTTTGAATAAGCATATTTATTTTTCGTTAAAATAATAATACTAAACTACAATTGAAAATGGACTTGTCACAAAAACTAAATGTTTAATTCAGTTTTATTTCAGTATGGTTTCATATAGTTTTCACTTTACAAAATTATTATAAATACAACAAAACAAAAGTTAATTCCCATAGGAGGTAAATATAATGTCAGATAATTATGAAAACAACAACCTTGATAATGAATATGTGGAAAATTATTATAATTCCCAAAAAGAAGATACAAGTACATCTTCTGATATGAACGACTATCAGACTGAAACATCGCAATCTGAAATTAACAATAACCGGTCTGAAACATTACACGATGATACATCACCATCTAAAACAGAAAGCGTCCAGACAGAAGAAGTAAAATCTGAAACAACAGAAAATGACAATACCTATCATTTTACAGGATCACAGATTCCTTCCGATAATTCTTATAACGGTTACTCTTCATACAACAATCAAAGCACTAATTACGGAAGTTCATATGATAACCGTACGAACGGCTATAACGGTAATGCTTATTCAAATTACTACGGTTCCGGACAGACAGGTAATTCTTACAACTCTTACGGTACACAAAGTTACAATTCACCTTATTCAACCCAATACGGTACAAATCAAAACAGTAATATTAAAAAGCCCAAAAGTGTAAAATCTCCTAAACCTAAAAAAGAAAAAAAACCTGTAACAAGAGGTGCTTTAGCGGCAATTCTTATTCTGAGTATCGTTTGTTCAGGAGTGTTGGGAATCGGCGGCGGTTTTTTTGCGGCTAAATATTTTGGCGGCGACAGTATAACAATAAGTAAAACATCTTCGGACAATGAAACCAAAGGTTCTGCTACAAATTCAAAAAATGAAACCGGCGGATTATCGACTTCTGAAATTGTTTCAAAGACTGCAAACAGTGTTGTAGAAATTACAACAGAAACAGTTACAACAGGTTCGTTTTTTCAGCAGTATGTTGCACAGGGCGCAGGAAGCGGTGTAATAATTTCTAAAGACGGTTATATTCTTACAAACAACCATGTTATTGACGGGGCAAACACAGTGAAAGTAACAACTAAAGCCAGTAAAGATTACGATGCAGAGGTAATCGGAGCGGATTCTAAGTTGGATGTTGCTTTGCTGAAAATAGATGCAAAAGATCTTTCACCTGCAACTTTCGGAGATTCAAGTACAATTCAGGTGGGCGATTATGCTGTTGCAATAGGAAATCCGTTAGGTGAGTTAGGCGGAACTGTAACAGACGGTATTGTCAGTGCTCTTGACAGAGATGTAATCGTTGACAACGAAACTATGAGACTTCTGCAAACAAACGCTGCAATTAACCCTGGTAATTCAGGAGGCGGCTTGTTTAATTCAAATGGAGAATTAATAGGAATTGTTTGCGCAAAGGCTTCAAGTTCTACCACAGAGGTTGAAGGTCTTGGATTTGCAATACCAATTAACAATGTTTTAGATGTATTAAATGATTTAAAAGAGTACGGTTATGTAAAAGGCAGAGTTGAGCTTGGAATGAATTTAACTGATGTTCAATCTACAACAGGATATAAACCCGGCGTTTATGTAAGCGGTGTGACTTCCGGGTCAAGTGCCGAAAAGGCAGGATTCAAAAGCGGCGACCTTATTACAAAAGTAAACGGTACAAGTGTATCATCTGTATCTGAAGTAAACAAAATTATTAATAACCTTAATGTGGGGGATACCGTTAAATTTTCAGTAACAAGAGGCACACGTTCGGGAGAGCTTTCATTAACACTGGAAGAATACAATCCTGCGCAAAATTCCCTTAATGATGACAGCAACAATTGGTTTTCTGAAGACGGAGGCGGCTCTATCTGGGATTATTTTAACCGATAAAGTACTAATTCAATAATATACACTCCTAAACCCCTTTAAAACGAAAAAGCAACAGTCAAACGGCTGTTGCTTTTTTTGTTTTACATAAATTATAGATGATTATAATTATATACCGACAGAAAATACTGAGTTATAACTATTGAAGTTTAGTATCAGTCTGCTTAACAAAGGTGTTTTTATTATCATTTTTAACCTGTCTGCAAACTGCTTCTCCAATACATATAAGCAATATGAAAAGCGGAGTTGTAATGGGTTGAGCGATGTTTACTATTGCCTGAACAGCATAGCATATAACTCCTGCACAGCATATTATAGCGAGAGAATTTACCTTAGCTGCTTTAACGGCTCTTATAATAAAGCTTATAATTACGGAAAGGTAAGCGGCTAATCCCAAAATACCGATTGTTACAAGATAATTAAGATATTCGTTGTGAGCACAGTTAGTTGCTTCATCTCCGTATAAGTTGAATAATTCGGAAAAATAAGGAGTAAAGGCGGAAAAATAAGTATCAGGACCGCACCCAAAAATCATATTCTTAAAATTAAAGTTTGAAAATATTTCAACAGATTTTCTCCACATATATCCCCTGTGAGTACCCCATTTATCGTTAAATCTGAAATAAGACATAACTTCGTTTAATTTTGATGTTGTATCAATAAATGTATATCTGATAATTAAATAAACAATTATTGCAGCTGCCAAAATTGATATGCTTAAAGCAGTAATAAAAACTGCTTTTGGAAAGATTAAGTCAGGATTTCTTTTTGAAATAAAGTAGAATAAAACGGACATCAATAAAGTAAAACCTATAAGAATATATGAAATTCCGTTTTCGTAAACAAAAAGTCTTGGAATTTCGGTCATTTCTTTTGTTTTATCATTAAAAATTAAAGAAATAAACCTTAAAATTTTTGCACCTGCAAGCATTGAAAATACAGAAAAGAAATATAAAGACAACTTCTTAGGCTTTCTTATATAATAAATTAATAATATAATCATAAGGGTAAAAAATCCTAAAAATCCGCTGTCACTGTCTGCAACGAGCAAAGCAGAAAATCCGATTATCATTGAAACATAATAAATCCATTTGAATTTTTTGTTTGCTGTGTTCATAAATAACATCATAATTACAGGCAAACATATGCAAACAAAGCTCGCCATCAGGTTTTTATTGCCGATAGTAGATGTAAAATCCATTATAACCTGATCATCATAGTTTTTAAACATACCGAGAGGGTCTATGTAAAAATAATTTATAACAGCAAGTAAAAATACAAGTCCTGCGCCAATAGCCAGACCTGCGAAAACATATTCATAAAACTTGTATTGTCTTGTAATTATAAAGTAAATTGCAACATAAGCAAACATCAGTAAAAGTCCGTTATTTCTGCCTTGTGTGCCGAAAAAAGAGTCTGACGGATAAGATGAAAGAACGGTAGAAATACAGTTTGCAAACAAAAGAGCAATCATTGACCAGTCGGTAAAACTGAAAGATTGATACCATTTTTTTGCTTTTACGTCATCAGCAGGACTTTTTGTGTTTGATTCGGATAAAATCATAAAGAACTCAACAATTGCAACTATCATTGTTAAGGTTAAAAAAAGAACGTATTTGTCGGTTCTTATGTTTTGATATTGACTGGAAAATGCAAGGGGAAAGACAGTAAACATCAAAAGAAGATAATAGTTTACAATTGCATTTTTTACACTGTATTTCGGGATTATTGTAGTTTGAGGATTTGCCATTGTTTAACCTCTCTTAAAATTATTTTATAGTATTTGTGTCAATGTATCTTAAAAGTCTGTTTTGGTCTTTAAGGCTTGCATACTGGATTCCAACACGCTTTGCCTTTGTTATTTTACATTTATAGCCGTCGTCATCGATCCAAATGAAATCGTTGTTATAAACACATAACTTGTTAAAGCTTTTATCTATTCCTAATGCCTTAGTAAGTTTTCCCGGACCGTTTGCACCGTTGTCGCAGGCTCTGATTAAAACACCCTGAGGTTCTTCAACTTCTCCGGTAATAATATTTAAAAGCCAATGAACTCCATAGCATAAATAAACATATACGGTCCCTGCTTTCATATATAAAACTTCATTGCGTTTTGTTTTGCCTTTGTGGGCATGACAGGCAGTGTCATCAACTCCGCAGTAGGCCTCTGTTTCCGTTATTCTTAATTTCTTTATTTCACCGTTTTGGTTTTTGCAGAAAATAATCTTTCCCACAAGGTCTTTTGCAACTTCTTGAACATCACGGTGATAAAATTCATAACCTAATTTCATATAAATCATACCTTTAACTATTATTGTAACATAAAATTACAAAAGAAAAAACAGTTATTAAGAATAAATTATAAAAAATTTAATTTTCTTGGTTATAAGTATTATTGTATTTTAAAAATGATTTATAAATATTTAAAAAGTAACTTTAGGAAAAATTTCAAAGGATATTTTTGTTTTTTTAGGAGACTAAAAATTTTATAAAAAACAACCTTAAAATTTAAAGTATTAGTTTACAAACAAAAAATAAGCAACATTAAAATTAATGTTGCTTATTTTAAGTATAGATGAAAGTAAATTAAGTAGAAATAGATTTTTTATAAGGTGGAAGATGAGTTTTTTCAAGTGCTTTGACTATAAGTGCAGCTCCTACAATTTTGACAGCGTCACCGGGTAAAAAGGGGAATACACATAACATAAGTGATTCCCAGATGCCCTGTTTCATTGAAAATACAAACCAAGCTGTGCCGAATACGTAACATACAATCAAACCTAAAATCATTGAAACAGTCAGAACCCAAATTTTTCTGCTCAGCTTATCGCACATTAAACCTACAATAAATACAGTAAACAAATAACCTATTATGTAGCCGCCTGTCGGTCCTGCAACCTTTGCAATACCGCCCTGAAATCCTGAAAATACAGGAACGCCTGCAATTCCAAGCAATATGTAAATTGCAATGCTTATAGTACCATTTTTACAACCTAAAGCACCTCCGCAGGCAAAGACAGCAAGAAGAGCAAGGTTAATTGGAACAGGAGCAATAGGAATAGCTATTTGTGAAAAAACTGCTGTAACGGCGGCAAATAAAGCGATTAAAGCCATAGAATAAACTTTTGAGTTTTGCATTTTATTCATAATTGTAAACCTCTTTATAAATATTAGTTTACAATATAATACCAAAACTAATTTATATTGTCAACCTTTAAATTAAGTTCGGGTTTACATATATTATGTTTAATTTGATAAAAAATTGAATAGATTTATTAAGTCACTAAATCATTAAAGTTTTAATTAACTCTGGGGATTGACCTTTACTTCCATTGTAGATACTTTACAAAAACAGATTTTTCGTTATATTCCATATCATAATTTAAAAGATAAAGGGTGTTTACCTGCTTGCTTAATTCAATACACAGAGGGTGAGCGGTCAGTTCTTCAAAGGATAGGGAAGATACATTTAGTTTTCCGCACTGCTTGAAATAATCGTTTTTAAACAGGTCACTTACAAATTGTTTATAAATATCATTGTTTGCAGATACATGGTTGTCCAAATTTTCAAACTGAAAGAAAGCAGTTTCTTTTAAATCGTTTGAGACCTTGCTGTTAAATAAACTGTTAAGTATTTCATTTTCGCTTATTAATTTTTTTGCAACCTTTTTACCTGTATTTGAAAGTCCTGTTACTTGTATTGACTGCATATAATCAAAAATTTTATTATCTTTAAATATAGGATAGTCTTCAGCTAAAATTACGCTTTCAAATAAATAACATATTTTTTCAATTTCTTTTTCACTCATATTTAAAGCACTGCATATTAAATGGCAGGTTAAAGGAATATTAAAGTTAATAAGATGAAAATATAAATTGCAGAGACTGGTAAAAAGATGAGAATTATCGACAACAAGACTATAATAATCCTGAATATCTAAATTTTGAAATTCCATGCTTTTTTCTTTTTGAAATATCGGACCACCATTCTTTAAAAGAATATATTTTAAATTAACTGGCTTTATTTCAGAAAAATTAACTTTTTGATTTTCCTGCCAAACGTTTTCTATAAATTGTGTATAATCAATTTTTTTGAACATATCTTAATCCTTTAATAAAAATAAAAAATTTAGTGGAAAAAAGTAAAAGTTTTGGTCGAGCTTTTTCAAAAGCTCGTGGGGTCAAGGGGCGAAGCCCTTGTCGCCGTCAGCGACGGCGAAACTTACCCATTAATTCATTAAAAAAGCAATTGAGTAGGGCAACAGAAACGTAAAATTATAAATAGAGGGGAAACCACATTATATGGTTTTCCCTACATTTATTAAACTATATTAATCAAAGAATTTTTCGTGAATTGCACTTACAGCCTTATCGGCGTCGTTAATATCAATAAGAACGGATACTTTGATTTCGCTTGTGCTTATCATACGAATGTTAATCTGGTTGTCGTAAAGAGCTTCAAACATTTTTGTTGCAACGCCTGCGTGGCTTTCCATACCTGCACCGACAATAGAAATTTTAGCGACTTTGTCATCATAAAGAACATTTTCGGCACCAAAGGTTGAAACAAAATCGTTAAGCGCCTCAACAGCCTCAGAGCCTCTGTCTTTTGGAACTGTAAATGATATATCCTTTAAGCCGTCGTGACCGATTGACTGAAGAATAATATCAACATTTATTTCCTTAGCAGAAAGTTTTGAGAACAATTTAAAAGCAAGACCCGGCTTATCGGGAATACCCGTTACTGAAATTCTTGCTACATCTGTATCTTTAGCAACGCCGCTTATCAACATTTTTTCCATTTTAGATTTCTCCTTTACAATTGTACCGGGTGCTTTTGTCATACTTGAAAGCACTTCTAATTCAATATTATATTTTTTAGCCATTTCAACAGAACGGTTATTTAAAACCTGAGCGCCTAAAGTTGCAAGCTCAAGCATTTCGTCATAAGAAATTTCATCAAGTTTTTTAGCATTTTTAACTTTTCTCGGGTCTGCCGTGTAAACGCCCTCAACATCAGTGAAAATCTGACAAAGGTCAGCGTGCATAGCTGCCGCAATAGCAACAGCGCTTGTATCTGAACCGCCTCTGCCTAATGTTGTAATATCATTATATTTGCTGATTCCTTGGAAGCCTGCGACAATAACAATTGATTTCTTGTCAAGTTCTTTTCTGATTCTGTCGGGAACTACCTTGCGTATTCTTGCAAATGTGTGTGCAGAAGTAGTTTCAAATCCTGCCTGCCAGCCAAGCAGAGAGACAACAGGAAATCCAAGCTTTTCAATAGCCATAGCAAGAAGTGAAATGGAGATCTGCTCTCCTGCGGCAAGAAGCATATCTTTTTCTCTTTTTGATGCCTTAGGATTGATTTCGTTAGCTTTTTCAATAAGGTCGTCTGTTGTATCGCCCTGAGCAGAAACAACAACTACTACATCATTTCCTTTTTGGTAAGTATCGGTTACAATTTTTGCTACGTTCATGACACGTTCTGCATTTGCAACCGAACTTCCTCCAAACTTTTGAACGATTAAACTCATATATTATCCTCCAATTACAAATTACCTATTCTGATTTGTGATAATACAATTATATTATCATTTTCAAGAAGCTGTATTTTATTTTCGATTTCTTCATAAGCCATTTCAGAGGTAACAAATGCAAATACATCATTTGCTGCATCGTTTCTTTCAATAGGCTTAATATTGCCGAATATCTCCTCAGCTTTAGAATATGCAAATTCTTTGTTTTGTGACTTAGCTCTGATATACATAGAAGTCTGTGACTGAGTATATGGAATAATTTTTTCGTCCGTACCGTCAGTCCAGAATAAGTATTTTCTTGTTTTAAGATGTTTTACACAGTCAACAACATCGGCAACAACAGCGCTTGCCGTTGGGAGTTTTCCTGCACCCTTGCCGTAAAATACAACATCGCCTGTGCAATCTCCTCTTACCATAATACCGTTAAATTCATTATCAATATTTGCAAGCTGACTGGAATTAGGAATCATCATAGGAGCAACAATTATATCTAATTTTCCGTTTTCAAGGCGCTTAACTCTTCCGATAAGCTTAATAACGCTATTATAGCTTTCGGCAAATTTAACATCGTCAAGAGTAATTTTTGTAATACCCTCTGTATGTACAAACTCAGGGTAAACATGATTTCCGAAAGCAAGAGATGCAAGAATACAGATTTTTCTGCAGGCGTCGTGACCTTCAACATCTGCTTCGGGATTTCGCTCAGCAAAGCCTAAATCCTGTGCAAGCTTTAAAGCGTCGTCAAAGTTCATACCGTCTGTAATCATTTTAGTTAAAATAAAGTTTGTAGTACCGTTTAAAATACCTGCTACTTCATCAACAATATTGGCAACAAGGCATTGGTTCATAGGTCTGATAATAGGAATACCGCCGCCGACGCTTGCTTCAAATAAGAAGTTACAGTTTTGCTCTTTTGCAATAGAAAGAAGCTCTGCACCGTGTTTAGCAACAAGTTCTTTGTTTGAGGTAACTACGCTTTTGCCTGCAAGCAGGCATTTTTTAACGTAATCATAAGCAGGATTAGTTCCGCCCATAACCTCAACAACGATTCTGATTTCACGGTCATTTAAAATTTCATCAAAGTTTTTTGTGAATCGGTCAGCAAGGGGACTGTCGGGAAATTCCCTTAAATCAAGAATTTTCTTGATATAAATTTCTTCTCCTACGCTGTTAAAAAGTTTATTTTTGTGAGTTGTAATTATTTCAGCTACTCCTGAACCTACAACACCGTGTCCCATAATTGCAACAGACACCATCTTAATCATTCCTTTCAGGGATATGTTTTTATTTTATAGGTATTAATATTAAACTGCAATTAAAAAGTAAATATTTTTGAGGCATATTTGCATTATATATTGTGACCATTCCTCGAAAAGTGACAGTTTTTCTGTAGTATTGCACTTGTCTAATACAAAATCTGCTCTGGATTCTTATCTCGTTTTTAATTGACGTTTATTATAAAGCATAAATAAATTATTATGCAAATTATTATACAAATATTACGCAAAAATTTCTAAACGATGATTATGCGGCTTCTCCTCCGGCATTTGAAGATTCGCCGTTTCCGCCGCCGTTATCTTCGCCGTTATTTTCTCCGGAGTTATTTCCGTCATCAGGATTTTCCGTGCTATCGCTTCCGTCGCCGGGATTTTCCGTGCTGTCGTTTCCTTCATCTCCATTTGGGGAGCTTGAATCGTCATTAGGAGAATTTGCATCTTCACCATTATCTGTGTTATCTCCTGAATTATCGTCATAGTCCGAATCGCCGCTGTCGTCATCTTGACCTTGCGGGGATACATCATTGCCGTAAAGAGCGTAATCAACATAACTTCCTGAATATCGAGGCATATTGTCCTCGGTATAATATCCTAAGTATCTGTCTGAACCGTAAGAGGAAATCTGTCCGTCATAAGGCGAATAGTAAGATTCAACAATGCTTGCGGGCTTTACATATTCTTTAGGAGCCTTGTCCTTAAGATATTCTTCCATAATAAGTTTAAAGTTTGTTGTAGGAACACTCTGTCCGTTTACGGAAATTGTCTGAGGAGTATCAAAGCCTGCCCATATTGCAAGAACTGCATAAGGTGATATACCGCAGAACCAAGAATCTTTGTCCTCGTCAGTTGTACCAGTTTTGCCTATAATATCCCAGCCTGAAATTCTTGTACTGCCTGCACGTGTATTTACGGAGTATGTTACATTGTAATGAAGGAGTCTGTTCATGATATATGCAGTTTCGGGAGAATAAGCCTGTTTTGGAATATTATCCTGAGGACTTAAAATTATATTGTCATCTGCATCTGTTACATAATAATAGGTATAAGGTTCATAATATAAGCCTCCATTTCCCATATATGTGTAGGCGGCAGCCATTTCCGTTACTGTTACACCGCCGTTAAGACCACCTATTGAAAGACCGCCGATGTTAAATTTATCTTCTTCACTTAAATTTCTGAATCCCATAAAGGTGACAACCTGATCATATGCGTTCTCCGGTTCTATCATTTTCATAACCTGAGCCGCTGTACCGTTAGAAGAAATCTCGATAGCGTCAGGTAAAAGCATATTTCCTTTATATCCTGGATACCAGTTATCCGGACCGGATTGATATTCGCCGTCAACTATTTTATATTTTTCAATAGGAGCATCCTGCACAAATGAAGAATAATAAAGCTCCTTTCTTTCAATTGCATAAGGATAAACAACAACAGGCTTTATTGAAGAACCCGGCTGTAAGACAGCGTCTGTAGCTCGGCTGAATACAAGGTCGCCCATTTTCTTTACCGAACTGCCCGCTGTTGCGATAACACGCCCGTCAAGTCCCATTAAGCACATACCTGTCTGCAACCCGGGGTCATAGCTTTTATCAATATTTATAGCTGCATCTTCAACAAATTTCTGCATTTTTACATCCATAGCAGAATAGATTTTAAGACCTTCGGTAAAAATCATATCTTCAGCAGCATTTTTGCTTATGTTGTAATATTTAGCAAGATCTCTTTTAAGGTCGTCAAAAAGCTGTTCGTGATACCAGTTTCTTGTTGCTGCTTCCTCTTCATCGTTGTCGTCATCGTCATTATCATCAGGGTCAACGAATGTCATAATTTCTGATTCCTTCATGGCCTGATTGTATTCGTCTTCTGTTATCATTCCCTGTCCGTACATTTCATCCAAAACAGTTTCACGCCTTATTTTATTGTTTTCGGGATAAATTAACGGATTCCACTTTGAAGGGTTCTGGGTAATGCCTGCAATTGCAGCACATTCTGCTATTGAACATTCCGATATTGATTTTCCGAAATATGTTTGAGAAGCAGTTTCAACTCCCTGACAGTTACTGCCAAAGTTTACCACATTCAAATACGCTTCAAGAATTTGATCCTTTGTGTATTCCTGCTCAAGCTTTAATGCAGTAACGATTTCACGGATTTTTCTTGTCAGGCTGACGTCATTATCGTCTTTAATGTTTTTTATCAGCTGTTGAGTAAGAGTAGAACCGCCGTAATTGTCGGTACCTGTTGCAAGGCTCAAAAATGCACCAAAGGTTCTTGTCCAGTCAACGCCGTGATGATCATAAAAACGCTTGTCCTCAATTGCAACCATTGCGTCTTTCATCGCCTTGGGCATATTGTCAAAGCTTATCCATACACGGTTTTCATCTCTGTACAGCGCCTGATATTCTTCAAATTCTCCGGTATCCTCACTTTTAACGTAAATATGGCTTGTCTGATTAAGCTCCTTTGCTTTGAGGTTAATACCGGTGGGTTCAGCGGAAATTCCTGCAATGTAAACAATCATAGATATTCCAATTATTATAAATGCAGTTACAAAAACCATAAATATAGTAAGTATCATTTTAAATAATGTTTTAAAGAAGGCGCCTACAGGATTTTTCTTAGGCGGGAGATTCAGGTCCGAAGGCTCATTTTTTTCTACATATTGACTGATATCGGTTTCACGCATATGTTAAACCTCCTTAACTAAATTAAAACAAATAAGTAAAATACAAATAAACATTAGTTTCCACATTAATAAAAAATATTATACCATTATTCTGCAAAAAAATAAACATTTTTTTAATTTAATTTTTCGTTAATATAAATAAAGATTAAAGGAAGCAGTTTTTAAAAAAATATGAATAATAGCACAAATTTACGAAAAAATAGCTTTTGAGGTGAAAGTAATGAAGCAACTGATTTTATTTACCGGTATTATTTTGTTATCGTGCGTAATAGTATCGTCAGTAGTTATTCCTGCAAAGGCCGACAATGAAAATATTGAAATGCTCACTGAGGCTATAGAGGAATCGCAAGAAGATGTTTATGTGCTTAAAAATAACGAAGGAATGCTTTGTGTATATGAGAAAGGTGAGGACAAGCCTGTTTTAAATACCGATACCAATGTTTCTGTTTTGCCGAAAGAGGATCAGAAAAAGCTGGAGGAAGGAATAGAGGTTACCGGAGAAAAGGCACTGCATAAGGCATTAGAAGATTATTGCAGTTAACTTATAATTATGCAAAATAAGAAAATTAATTGACGCTCTTCATTTGATTTATATGTTGACTTTTACTTAATAAAATAGTAAAATTTATTTGTTATTGTGGTTTTCTATGCTTACTTAAGGGGTCTGCCTCGGAAATATTTTAATAGTTTTTGTAATATATGCTGATATCTTGCAAGGTGAGCAGAAAATACCGCATTTATTTTTCCTTTTTCATAAATTGCATTAAAAATTTTTATTAAGTTTTAAGTTCAAAATTAAATTACGGGAGCGTTACATATGATTTCAACAGTTATAAATCAGGAATTAGGTCTTGAATTTCCGATATTTCAGGGCGGTATGGCTTGGGTAGCAGATGCTTCTCTTGCGGCAGGAGTTTCCAATGCAGGAGGTTTGGGTATCATTGCCGCTATGAATTCAAACGGAGAACAGCTCAGAGAAGAAATAAGAAAATGCAGACAAATGACCGATAAGGTATTCGGCGTAAATATTATGCTTATGAGTCCCTTTGTTGAAGAAGTTGCCAAGGTTGTTGTTGAAGAAAAAGTTCAGGTTTTAACAACAGGTGCAGGCAATCCGGGTAAATATATGAAAGCGTGGAATGAAGCAGGAATCAAGGTAATTCCTGTTGTTCCGTCAGTTGCCCTTGCAAAAATGGCGCAGAGAAACGGCGCTTATGCAGTTATTGCAGAAGGCGGCGAAAGCGGCGGTCATGTCGGCGATTTAACAACAATGGCTCTTGTTCCGCAGGTAGTTGACGCAGTAGATATTCCCGTAATTGCCGCAGGCGGTATTGCAGACGGCAGACAGGTTGCCGCAGCATTTATGTTAGGTGCAGTTGGAATTCAGGTTGGTACTCGTTTTCTCGTTGCAAACGAATGTACAATCAGTCAGGAATATAAAGATAAAATCATAAAAGCAAAGGATATTGATACAGTTGTAACAGGAAAGCGTTTGGGACATCCTGTTCGTTCAATTAAGAACAGCTTTATAAGAGAATATCAGAAATGTGAATATGACAGGTCATCCTGCGATGATGAAACTCTTGAACAGATGGCGGCAGGAAAGTTAAGAATAGCCGCAAGAGAAGGCGATGTATCAAACGGATGCGTACTTGCAGGTCAGGTGGCTTCAATGGTAAAAAAGGAACAGCCTGCAAGAGAAATAATTGAAGAAATGTTTGCTCATGCAGAAGAAGTGTTAGGCGGTGCGTCAAAATGGGTAAAATAGCATTTGTTTTCTCAGGACAGGGCGCTCAGTACACAGGTATGGGAAAGGAGCTTTATGAGGCTTCACCCGCTGCAAAAAAAGTATTTGATATGGCGGACAGCATCAGAGAAAATACGTCCAAACAGTGCTTTGAATCAGATGTTTCGGAGCTTTCACAAACAGTAAATACACAGCCATGTGTTTTTACGGCAGATTTAGCTGCGGCCTGTGCAGTTGCGGAAAAGGGCATTAAACCTGATTTTGTAGCAGGGTTTTCACTCGGAGAAATTGCCGCTCTTGCATTTTCTCAGATGATGTCTTATGAGGATGCTTTTAGGCTTGTTTGCAAAAGAGGCGAGCTTATGGATGAAGCCGCACATAAAAATAAAGGCACAATGCTTGCAGTAATGAAAATTACACCTCAGCAGACAGAAGAAATTTGCTCAAAATTTGAAAAGACATACCCCGTAAACTATAACAGCCCTGCTCAAACGGTTGTTGCGACAACCGAAGAAAACGCAGACGCAGTAATTGAAGCTGTAACAGAGGCAAAGGGCAGAGCTAAAAAGCTTGCAGTAAGCGGAGCTTTTCATTCGCCCTTTATGAGTGAAGCCGCTGACGGTTTATATAAATATTTAAGCGATAAAACAATTTCAGACCCTTGTGTTCCAGTATATTCAAACTTTACGGCAGAGCCATATTCAGGGGATTATAAAAAGCTTATAAAGTCGCAGGTAGAAAACCCCGTTAAATGGCAGAAAATCGTTGAAAACCTGATAGCACAAGGCACAGATACATTTATTGAAGTAGGCGTTGGCAAAACTCTCACAGGTCTTATTAAAAGAATAAACGGAGATGTTAAGTCAATAAAGGTAGAAAATAAAGCAGACCTTGATGCTTTAGAAATATAAAAGTTTATATGATAAAACGAAGGAGAATATTTATGAGTCTTGAAAATAAAACAGCAGTTGTTACAGGCGGTTCAAGAGGTATCGGAGAAGCAGTTGCATTAAAGCTTGCAGGAATGGGAGCAAATATTGCAATTGTATATGTGGGTGATGAGAGCGAAGGCAAAGCAGCGAAGGAAAAGGTTGAGGCTTTAGGCGTGAAAACAGAGCTTTACTACTGTGATGTTTCAAACTTTGAAGAGTCAAAGAGAACAGTAGATAAAATTCTTGAGGACTTTGGTTCAATTGATATTCTTGTAAATAACGCAGGAATTACCCGTGACAACCTTGTTTTGAAAATGGATGAAAAAGACTTTGACGCAGTTATCAGCGTAAACCTTAAGGGTGCGTTTAATATGATCAAGCATACATATTCTCACTTTATGAGAAAAAGAAGCGGTAAAATTGTAAATGTAGCTTCTGTTGTTGGAATTAACGGAAATGCAGGTCAGGCTAACTATTCGGCTTCTAAGGCAGGCATTATCGGCATGACAAAATCGGTAGCAAAAGAGCTTGCAGGCAGGGGTGTAACCGTAAATGCAGTTGCCCCCGGATTTATTGATACAAGTATGACAGGCGTACTGCCTGAAAAGGTAAGAAAAGAAATGTCGGCAGGAATCCCTATGAAGAGAATCGGTCTGCCTGAAGATGTAGCAAATGTTATATCTTTCCTTTGCAGTGAAGAGTCATCATATGTAACAGGAGAGGTTATTCGTGTTGACGGCGGAATGGCAATGTAATTAAAAAGGAGTTAATTATGAGAAGAGTAGTTGTAACGGGGCTTGGTGCAATTACACCGGTCGGTAACGATATAAACGAAACATGGAAAAATATGTGCAACGGCGTTTGCGGTATAGACAAAATTACAAAATTTGATACATCAGAGCTTCCTGTACATGTTGCAGGAGAGGTCAAGGATTTTGACGCTCTTAAATATATTGAAAAAAGAGAAGCAAGAAAGATCGATATGTACTGCCAGTATGCTTTAGGTGCGGCGGCACAGGCAGTTGAGGACAGTAAAGTACTGGGAACTGTTGATGAAACACGTTTCGGAGTCTATGTTGGCGCAGGTATCGGCGGACTTTATACTTTCGTAGAAAATACCCAAAATTACTATAACGGCGGTCCAAGAAAAGTATCACCTCATTTTATTCCGAAAATGATAGGCAATATTGCCGCAGGAAGAATTGCAATGACATATAAGGCAAAGGGGCCGTCTCTTGCTCCCGTATCAGCTTGTGCAACAGGCGCAAATGCGGTTGGTGAAGCATTTCACGCAATTAAAGACGGTTATGCTGATGTTATTATTGCAGGCGGTGCAGAAGCGGTAATTCATCCGCTGACAATTTCAGGTTTTGCAAACTGTAAGGCTCTTTCAACCACAGAAGATCCTTCACGTGCCTCAATTCCTTTTGACGTAGACAGAAACGGTTTTGTAATGGGCGAAGGCTCAGGTATGTTGGTTTTAGAGGAATATGAACACGCAAGGGCAAGAGGAGCAAAAATCTATGCCGAATTTGTCGGTTACGGCAATACATGTGACGCTTACCATGTAACTGCTCCCGACCCTGAGGCAGAAGGCCTTGCAAATGCAATTAAAATTGCTTTTGCAGAGGGAAATGTTACGGAAAATGATAAAATTTATATCAATGCTCACGGAACAAGCACTCATATGAATGATATTACCGAGACTATGGCTATTAAAAAGGCTTTAGGAGAGCAGGCTTATAAGGTTTCAATCAGTTCTACAAAATCAATGACAGGTCATATGCTGGGCGCAACAGGTGCAGTAGAAGCAATTGTTGCAGTTCTTGCGGTTAAAGACGAAAAGATACCTCCGACAATCGGCACAAAGAATGTTGACCCTGAGTGCGACCTTGATTACACGATTTCAGATAAGGCTGTTTCAAAAAATATTACGGTTTCAGCCTCAACAAATCTTGGCTTCGGCGGACACGATACCTGTTTGGTTTTTAAGGCATATAACGAATAATAACCTCTATTTTGAAAGGATTGAAATATAAATGTATTCAATTGACCAGATAAAAGAAATGATTGAAATGTTAGAAAATTCCCAGCTTGCTGTTTTGGAATTAACAGACAAGAACGGCGGCAGTATTCGTCTTGAAAAGCCAAGCAGTCCTGCGGTTAACAACTTTGCATTAAATACAGGAGCTCAGACTGCGACAATTCCTGTACAAGCACCTGTTCAGTCTGCATCATCCGAGCAAAATACAGACGTTGAAAAATTATCTGAATCTGAAAATTGCAGTACAATAAAATCTCCCATGGTTGGTGTATTTTATGCGGCGGCTTCACCTGACAGCAATCCTTTTGTCACTATTGGGCAGAGGGTTGAAAAGGGAGATGTAGTCTGCATTATTGAGGCTATGAAGCTTATGAATGAAATAACAGCAGAGCAAAGCGGTATTATAACTGAAGTTTGTGTAAACAATGAAGATATCGTTGAATACGGTCAGGTTCTTTTCAAAATTAAATAATCGGAGAAATAATGATGAACAGACAAGAAATTATGGAAATTTTACCTCATCGTGATAATATGCTTTTGGTAAATGAGGCAGAAATTATTGATGAAAATACTTCAAAGGGTAAATATACAATTACAGGCGACGAGTTCTTTTTAAAAGGACATTTTCCCGGAAATCCAGTTGTTCCCGGTGTAATACTTTGTGAAATGATGGGACAGTCAAGCTGTGTTCTTCTGTCGGACAAAGCAAAAAACTGTACTCCGTATTTTACAAAGATGAATAATGTCAAGTTTAAAAACGTAGTAAAACCAGGCGATACATTAGAAAGCGTATGTACTCTTACAAAAAACAGAGGTGCGTTTTATTTTATAGACGCAAAGGGCTATGTTGACGGAAAACTGTGTGTTTCTGCGGAGCTTTCTTTTGCGCTTATTGAAAATAAAGAATAATATCTGATTAAACAGATGACTTCTTTTTAATCTTCGATTAGTATAAGAATAATTTTGGATGTGACATAAATTGTTTTCAAAAATATTGATTGCAAACCGTGGCGAAATAGCAGTAAGAATTATAAGAGCCTGCCGTGAAATGGGTATCTCAACGGTTGCCGTATATTCAGAGGCAGATAAAGACTCAATGCACGTACAGCTTGCAGACGAAAGCTACTGTATCGGACCGTCAAAGGTATCAGACAGTTACCTTAACATTCCGGCAATTCTAACAGTTGCCATTGAAAGCGGTGCACAGGCCATTCACCCCGGTTACGGACTTCTTTCCGAAAATGCAAAATTTGTTTCACTTTGTGAACAGTGCAATATTGAATTTATCGGACCTGCTTCAAAAATGATTTCCCTTTTGGGAGATAAGGATATGGCAAGAAAAACAATGCGTAAGGCAGGTGTCCCCGTAACACCGGGTACAGATGTGCTTAAAAGCCTTGAACAGGCAAAAGAGGAAGCATTAAAAATTGGTTTTCCGCTTCTTATTAAGGCTCGTTCCGGCGGCGGCGGCAGGGGTATTCGCCGAGTTGATTCAATAGAAGAATTTGATAATGCATATAATCAGGCTCACGCCGAGGCGGAAAGTGCTTTCGGAGACGGAGCATTGTATATAGAAAAATTTTTGTTTCCGGTAAAGCACATTGAAATGCAGCTTTTATGCGATAAATATGGAAATGTTGTTTGTCTTGGGGAGCGTGAATGTTCAGTTCAGAGAAAGAACCAAAAGCTTATTGAAGAAAGTCCCAGCAGCGCAATTACCGAAGAAATCCGCAATATGATGTTTGAAGCATCAGTAAAAGCGGCTAAAGCAGTAAATTACAATAGCGTAGGTACGGTCGAATTTCTGCTTGATAAGGATAAAAACTTTTATTTTATGGAAATGAATACCCGTTTGCAGGTTGAACACGGCGTTACAGAAATGGTAACGGGACTTGATATAGTTCAATGGCAAATAAGAGTTGCGGCAGGAATGAAGCTTACAAGAAATCAGGAAAGTATTTTTATGCACGGTCACGCAATTGAGTGTCGAATAAATGCAGAGGATCCTGATTTTGATTTCCGGCCAAGCTGCGGAAAAATCACGAAACTCCATTTGCCGGGCGGTTCGTTTGTCCGCTTTGATACTGCAATTTATCAGGATTATATTGTTCCGCCATTTTATGATTCTATGATCGGCAAGCTTATAGTTCAGGGCAGAACAAGAGAAATGGCTATAAGAAAAATGAAAATGGCGTTGTCCGAATTAAATATTGACGGTATTAAACATAATCGTGATTTAATGCTTGAGATTTTGTCTGATGAAAAATTTATTGACGGCACATATACAACAGATTTTATGGCAGATTTTGAAGAGAAACGCAAGGAATAATACTATAGAATAGTGAATAGGGGCGAACTGTAATGGATTTTTTTACTTTTATAAAGCCTAAAAATGAATTAGAATCATCAATGGAAAATTCCAAGCAAAACAGGCCGTTTGTTCCTGATGCAATGTGGATAAAATGTCCCGGATGTAACACAATGCTTCTCGCAACGGATATGGAAGAAAATTTAAAAGTATGTACCAAATGCGGTCATCATTTTAAAATGAATGCAAGAGAAAGAATAAATCTTCTTACTGATAAAAATTCATTTGAAGAATTTGACAAAGAACTTGAAAGTACAAATATTCTTGATTTTCCCAATTACGATAAAAAACTTTCCGATGCAAAGTCAAAATCGGGCGAAAATGAATCTGTTGTAACAGGCAGAGCGTTAATGAACGGTATAGAGGTCGTACTTTGCGTAATGAACCCTGACTTTATTATGGGAAGTATGGGTACCGTTACGGGTGAAAAAATTACCAGGGCATTTGAATATGCAACCAAAAATCAATTGCCTGTTGTCGTTTTTACCGTTTCGGGCGGAGCAAGAATGCAGGAGGGAATCCTGTCTCTTATGCAGATGGCAAAAACTTCAGGTGCAGTTAAACGCCACAGCGACGCAGGTCTTTTGTATATAACTGTCTTAACAGACCCCACCACAGGCGGAGTAACTGCTTCCTTTGCAATGGAGGGAGATGTTATTCTTTCAGAACCTAATGCTTTGATTGCTTTTGCAGGACCCAGAGTAATTGAACAAACAATACGTCAGAAACTTCCAAAAGATTTTCAGACGGCGGAGTTTGTTCTTGAAAAAGGATTTATTGACGCAGTTGTAAAAAGAGAGGATTTAAAGAAAACAATAGTAAAAATCTTGACTTTACATAATTACGAAGCTAAGGAGGGAGAATAAATGTCAGCTTATGATAAGGTGCTTGCCGCCCGTGATGCAAAAAAGTTAATGGCAGTTGACTATATTTCCCACCTTTTTGGCGACAGCTTTTTTGAATGTCACGGCGACAGACGTTTTTCAGACGATAAAGCAGTAGTTGGCGGAATCGCAATGATGTACGATATGCCCATAACCGTAATCGGACTTGAAAAGGGAAGAAGCACTAAAGAGAGAATGGAACGAAACTTCGGCTCTGCTCACCCCGAGGGTTACAGAAAAGCTTTAAGACTTATGAAACAGGCGGAAAAATTTCATCGCCCTGTACTTTGTCTTGTAGATACAAGCGGTGCGTTTTGCGGAATAGGTGCAGAGGAGAGGGGTCAGGGTCAGGCAATTGCAGAAAATCTTATGGAAATGATGACCTTAAAAACTCCGATTCTTTCAATTTTAATCGGCGAAGGCGGTAGCGGAGGAGCTTTGGCTTTAGCAGTAGCTGATGAAGTATGGATGCTTGAAAACTCAGTTTATTCTGTAATTTCACCCGAGGGCTGTGCAAGCATTCTCTGGAAAGACAGCACAAAGGCGGCAGAAGCCGCAGAGTGCCTTAAAATGACTGCAAAGGATTTATTTGATTTAGGCGTTATTGAGCGTATAATCAGAGAGCCAAAAGCCGACAATCAAAATATGTTTGAAAGCCTTAAACTGCTTATCAGCAGAACATTTGAAAAAAATATGTCTGTTTCAACAGAAGAACTTATAAATAACAGATATAACAGATACAGAAAAATTGGCGATTGCCCACAAGAAGAAGTTATAGAATAATTAAAAATTGAGAGGATTTGCTTACAAATTTTAGGCGTTATATTTGTATAATATGTATATAAAATAACCTTATTATTGCAATTATATTTCTTTTAAACAATTAAAACACTTTTATTATTCAATTACAGAAATAAAAATAATAAAACCTATACTTTGTTTATAAAAATATTTTAAAACCTCTTGCAATTCTGTGTAATATATGTTATAGTTATTTCATCATGAATGAATAATCCTCCATTTATTTTTGTTTTTCATTTAAAGATTGTTTTTGTCATACAATCTCCTTTCTCTTTTTATTTTTTTGGTGCATTAAAGCATCTGCATTGATTTGCAGATGCTTTATTGTTTTGCAGATAATGATTGCAGAAAAAACGGAAGGCTGTTTCAAAATTGATGATTTTGAAACAGACCTTTTTAATTTTATTAAGTTTTTATTGTTTTTCAAGCTGATAGCTGTATATGGTTTCATTGACGGCATAACCCTTTGCAGCGGCTTCAGTTTGAAGATTTGTTAAATCCCACTCTGACGCTTTGGGGATATAAATATATTTGGGTATTTTGTCGGGATGTAAAGCAAAGTATTGTTCCAAACGGTAAGCTGCAGCTTTATTTTCACCTGAGATCCATCCAGAAAATGTAGCATAATTCATATCCTCTGCTGCAAGGTACGTCCATGTTGTTTGGGTAAGGAAAAGTATATTTTCATTCTGTTTGTCATCGTAAGCCTGATTTATATCATACAGAAGGTTTTGATAATTCTGTGCATTTGCTTCATAGGTAATGATTCCGTCGGCAGGCCCGCCGGAAAGTGTGGAATTAAGATACTCCATAGGTTGTTCCCAGAAACAATGGTTTGCCTTTACTACAGTTTGCAAACAAGCCTGAAACAATATGGTTACCACTGCAAATATTATTGCAAACGCAGAAAAAATTCTGTTGGGAGCGGCTGAAATAATTTTTTCTTCATTACCCGAAGTGTAGGAAACAATAGTAACCTTTTTTTCGTTTTCATCTTCCTTTTCATTTTTCATTTCAGTTAAAACATTTCCTAAAAAAACGAAACTCGCAATATTTGACGCTGAAATTGCGCAAGATACAATATAAAAATACTGATTGGAGGTAAAACTCAGGGCGAAAGAATAAATAATACCTAAGGAGAATAAACATGCCATAAGGTTTCTGTTTTTATTTTCTGAAAGTATATAGCTTGAAATTCCAAGATAAATAAAGGGGAACATAATGAAATTGTAATTATAATTTATCAGTCTGGGAATAAAAGTTATTAAAGCAAAAATTACTGTAATACTTGTTAATAAAAGATAAAGTCCCCTGTGGTTTCTGCGTTTTTCGTCAATTATCATTGCAAAAAGAATTATAAAATAAGCAACAATTGAAATGTTAAATAAATCGGCACTTTCCCATATTGTTCTGAACAAGTAGCTGATTCTTGTCAAAACAGTCAGCTCCGGATGCTCGGGGTCTGACAGTATATAAGGAATATTTTGCATAATTTCGCCGATACCTGCTCTTGACAGAAGAAAGGTAAAAAATATTGCGGCAACAACGGCAGCACCTAAAGTGAAAAATAAAAATGTTTTCAGTGAAAAGTAATCCTGAGCAAAAAAGTTTACATTTTTCTTTAGTTTTTTCAGAATAATGTTTGCTGTAACACATAAAGCGAATAATACATAAGCCATAATCAAATAGGGCTGACAAAGTACTGCGCCTGCAAAAGCAATTCCGCTAAAAATAAGTACAGCCTTATTTTTGTAATCGGCAGTTGCTAAAAGTACACCTGTTACTGCAACTAAATCAATTCCCATAGTGTTGTAACTTAAAGACATAATATCAAAAGGAGTAAACAAAAAGAAAAGAATTGTCGCCGCAAGAGCACCTAATTCGTATTTTCTTAGTCTTACATAAATTAAAATGCTCACTGCAAAATGCAACATAATATATGTATACCTTGCGGCGAGAATAATTCCTGTTGTTCCGCCTGTTATGGCTGTAAAAAGCCATACAAAGGGATATAGTAAAAATGCAGACAACTGTGAGAGGTGCCATTCTTCACTTAATAAAGAATCACCAAGTATTAATCTTTGTGGAGTGCAGAGATAAAATGCTTCATCATTTCCGCCAAAGCCGTATTTGCATTTCCAAAAAGAAAATAAAAATGCACACATCATAAGTATAATAAAAGCAATATCTATATAGAACAATTTGTCCCTTTTTAAATAGTTTGATCTTTTATATGCAGTCAATTGCTTTCCTCCTAAATAACAATTTAATTATTGTCAAGACAATATTATAGCGTTCAAGCTTTTTGATATCAATTATTATAATATAATGCTATCCCAATTGCAAGGTTATATATTTTATGATATAATCATAAAAATTCAAAAAGAATATTATTTTTAATAATATGTAAATGTTTTATTGTAATTTGACGGAGGGAAAAGCATTGGGCATAGTTGAACTGTTTATCTTAGCAGTGGGACTTTCTATGGACGCATTTGCAGTTTCGGTTTGCAAGGGACTGGCATTAAATAAAATTACGGTAAAAAATGCAGCGATAGTGGGAATGTGGTTTGGAGGATTTCAGGCACTAATGCCTGCAATAGGTTATTTTCTCGGTGTTCAGTTTAAAGACTACATTACATCAATTGACCATTGGATTGCGTTTATTCTTTTATGTTTAATAGGCGTAAATATGATAAAAGAATCTTTTTCAAAAGATGAAGAAGGGGAGGACGCTTCCTTAGAAATCAAAACAATGCTTTTGCTTGCCATAGCTACAAGTATTGATGCACTTGCAGTAGGCGTTACATTTGCATTTTTAAATGTAAATATCTTGTACGCAGTCATTTTTATTGGAATTACTACATTTGCATTGTCAATGGCAGGAGTTAAAATTGGCAATGTATTCGGTATGAAATATAAGTCAAAAGCCGAAATTGTGGGAGGGTTGATTCTTATTTTATTGGGAATTAAGATTTTACTTGAGCATTTAGGAGTAATAAATTTTTGAATTTAATATATTTTTTAACTGTCTGTTTTATAACAGGCAGTTTTTACTTTTTAGGAAATTGCTCGGAAACAGTCAGAATAAAAAAGTTAAAATATGGTTGCTGTTTGCTTTGATAGGCACAGACTTCCGGCCGCTTTTTATTGGACAAATTATCACATAAAAAACTTTTTTACATATATTGTAATAGCGGGGAGAGAACCTGAAATGTAATACTAATCGGCCGTTTAATCAATGATTAGTATAAGGTGGTATTACAGTGAATTTAAGTGTGTGTATGATTGTCAGAGATGAAGAGCCTGTAATTGAAAGATGTATTAAATGTATTATGAAATTTGCAGATGAAATAATTGTTGTGGATACAGGCTCAAAGGATAGGACCAGGGAAATCGCATCTGAATACACTGATAAGGTTTTTGATTTTGAATGGCAAGATGATTTTTCAAAAGCGAGAAATTATTCACTGTCAAAGGCAAAAAGCGATTATGTGATGTGGATAGATGCAGATGACGTAATAGACGATGAAAACATCAGAAAAATAATAGAGCTGAAAAGTTCTGTAAAACCTGAAACCGATCTGATTATGATGAAATATAATACAGGATTTGATGAATTTGGCAATCCGGTATTCAGTTTTTATCGTGAAAGAATTTTTAGAAATAACGATCAATATCGTTTTGAGGGTGCAATTCACGAGACAGTGCCTTTAATAGGCAGGATTGAATACAGTGATATAGAAATAAACCATAAAAAGCTTAAAGTAAACGACCCTCAAAGGAATTTGAAAATATTCAGAAAGATGATATCTACAGGAAAACAGCTTTCTCCCAGAGAGCAATACTATTATGCCAGAGAGCTTTATTATAATAAATTTTATTTTAACGCAGTTACAAACTTTAAGCAGTTTTTATCAGAAAACAGCAATAATTTAAACGACAATATTCAAGCCTGTATGCTTGCAGGAGATTGTTACCTTCAATTATCTGACGAAGACAACGCACTTAATATGTATTTTAAAAGTTTTTCTTATGACACTCCCCGCGGAGAAGTATGCTGCAAAATCGCAGATAGCTTTCTCCGAAATAAAAAATATTTAATGGCAATATTCTGGTATAAAACAGCAATGGAATGTCCTCAAAAACAGGATAATGGATTTTTTCAAAAGGATTATTATGATTTCATTCCGTTAATTCAGTTGTGCGTTTGCTATGATCGTTTGGGAGATGTTGAAAAAGCAGAGGAATTAAATAACTTAGCAGGAAAAATTAAACCGTATGATAAAAATTATATTTATAATAAGCAATATTTTGAAAATTTAAAGGCAAGGAGTTAAAATATAATAAGAAATTGTATCGTCTCCTGTAATTGTTCATTAGGCAGTAATTTCTGTGGAAATTGCAAATGAAACCAGACTTTCTTATTATATTATTCTGCTAAGGGGTTGCAGTTTTTTCTGCAATCCCTTAATTTTTGGAAATAAATGAATAAATTTTTTAGTAATTATTAATAATTTTTATTACATTAAAAAAAGCCAAAATATAGAATTGTAAAAATTGACAAAAAAATAATTACTTTATTGTACATTTAGTTAATTGAATAATTTTAAAATTTTTAGTATTATTATATTGATAATTTTAATGTCTTATAGATGTTAGAAATCAAATTTTATTGGAGGAATTTCAGATGAAAACAAAAACATCAAAATTAATCAGTCTTGTATTGATTCTTTGTATGCTTATGTCATGTCTGGCAATTACCGGATTTACTGTAAACGCTAAGGATACAGGTAAAGCTGCTGTTGCTGCTGAATCTAAGCTTCAAGAGAATGTCCAGGACGGTGTTATTTTACACGCATTTAACTGGTCTTACAATACAATTAAAGAAAACCTTCCTGCAATTGTTGCAGCAGGTTATTCAACAGTACAGACTTCACCTGTACAACAGCCAAAGGATTACGGTGATTGGTTTAATGTTGCTGACCAATGGCACAAGCTTTATCAGCCGTTATCTTTTTCTATTGCATCAGAAACATGGCTTGGTACAAAAGAAGAGCTTGCTTCACTTTGTGAAGAAGCACACAAATACGGAGTAAAGATTATTTGCGACATAGTTGCAAACCACCTTGCAAATAACATTACAAAAGACGGCGACAGCGCTAATATCGGTGTTCTTTACAGTAAAATTGCTGATACAGATCCTGAAATTTACAATAATCAGAAAGATGCTCTCCATTCTTATAAGAATGAGGCAGGCGACTCGTCAGTACAGTCAGTAGTACAGGGATATGTTTCACAATGTCCTGACCTTAATACAGGAAGTGAACTTATCCAGAATCAAGTAATCGGTCTTCTTGAATCATGTGTTGACTGCGGTGTTGACGGTTTCCGTTTTGATGCTGCTAAACATATTGAAACACCTGATGACGGTACATACGCTTCAAATTTCTGGCCAAATGTTACAAGCACTACTTCAAAATATGCCAGTGATAAATACAACGGAAAAACCTTATATTACTATGGTGAAATTCTTAATACCTGCGGTAACGGAAGAAAGGCAAGCGCTTATACACCATATATCAATGTAACAGATAACGCAGTAGGTAACTCTACACTCAGCGCAGTGAAGAAGGGTGCTGCAACAAATGCGGCAGAAAATGCAGATTCACATAGACTCTCTTCAGATTTAGCTTCCAAAAATTCTGTTCTTTGGGCTGAATCTCACGACACCTATATGGGCGGAGAATCCAAAAGTGTAAAAGACGAAAACATTATCAAGGCATGGGCTTTGGTAGCAGCTCAGAGTGACGCAACATCATTGTTCTTTGCTCGTCCGGGCGATGCTCTTATGGGCCAAGCAGCAGGAGATACAACTTGGAAGAGTACTGCTGTAAGCGAAGTTAACAAGTTCCATAATGCATTTGTAGGAACAGCTGATAAAACAGGAGCTTCAGGTTCAATAGCTTATGTTGCAAGAGGCGACAAGGGTATTGTTCTTGTAAACTGTAATGGTATGGAAGGTGAAGTAAGCGTAGCTGATACAGGTCTTGCTGACGGCACATATACAGATACAGTTACAGGCAACCAGTTTACAGTAAGCGGCGGTACCGTTACAGGTACAATCGGTTCCACAGGTGTTGCTGTAGTTTATGATGCAAAACCAACTCCTGTAAACACTGTTTCAGTTGACAGCGGCATATTTAAGGGTCAAACATTAAAGGTTACACTTGGTCTTGTATTTGCAACATCAGGTACATATCAGATTGATGATGCAGAGCCTGTAGAATATACTGGTTCAACCGATGTAGTACTTGGTAAAGGCGTTGAATACGGTTCAACTATAACATTAACATTAACTGCAACAGACGGAGAACAGAAAACAACTGCTGTATATAAATATGTAAAAACCGCTACTAAAGGAACGGGTGTTTACGTATGCTATGAAAATAAAAGTAATTGGACAGAACCGTTCTACGTTTATATGTATGACGAATTAACAACTCCTGGAAATACTGTTACAAATGCAGCTTGGCCTGGAGAAAAAATGGATTATGACGCAGAGACAGGATACTATTATTATGAAGTATCACAAAACTTTATAGATTCTGCAAATACTATGGTAATTATCAACAACAATAACGGCAATAAACAGTATCCCGCTCGAGATGAGCCAGGACTTCTCTTAGAAGGAAAAACTCATCTTATGAGCCGCAAAGATTGGACAGAAATCAGCTTTACTCCTGCCGGTCTTACGGAGCCTGTTAAAGTTCTTGTTGGTGATGTAGACCTTGATGAAGATATTAATGTTAAAGACGCTACATTACTTCAGCTTTATGTAGCACACTTGAGTACACTTAATGATGAGCAATTAATTGCTGCTGACACTGATTTCAGCAAAGTTATTGATGTAAAAGATGCAACATTAATTCAGCTTTATGCAGCAAATTTACAGTCAACAGGTTCTCATGTTGGTGAAGAAAAAGAAATTTAAGGTTAATAGTAACATACAATACTAAACCTGAAAAAAATCAGATGATTATACAGTATATTTAACGATATATTGATTTTTAAATCTGTTTAATAATTTTATTATAAAATAAGGCTCGGTTAAATTTAAGTTTAACCGAGCCTTTATTATTATTATTCCTTTAATTAATTATCAAAAATTAGCAGCCGCATCCACAGTTGCTGTTTTCGTTATTGTTGTTGCCACAGCAAGATACGAGAATGATAACAAGAAGAATTACCCAAGTACAGCTGTTGTTGCCTAATAAACCGTTACACATTGTGATTTCCTCCTTTCGTTTTACACTATATACTATACAAAAACGAAAGAATTGTTACAGCGTATTTTTTATAAAATCAGTCTTTTTGTAAGTTCCTTAACAACCTGATTTCTTCAGCATAACCGTCAAGTTCATTTGGGGTTTCAAGATAATAAGGAAGATTTTTTAATGCAGGATGGTTAATAATCCTTTCAAAAGCATCAATACCAATACCGCCTTTGCCTATTTTTTGATGTCTGTCTTTATGACATCCAAGATAGTTCATACTGTCGTTTATATGAATGGCTTTGAGACGCTTTAATCCAATTATACGGTCAAACTCCTCAAGTACATCTTCAAGATTATCAACAATATCATATCCGCCGTCAAAAACATGACAGGTATCAAGACAAACCCCCATTTTGTCTTTAAGGTTTGTGTTGTCAATAATAGCTTTTAATTCCTCAAATTTAGAGCCTATTTCACTGCCTTTGCCTGACATAGTTTCTAATAAAACGGTTGTCGTCATATCTTCATATAAAACCTTGTTAAGCTGTGAAGATATAAGCTCAATACCTTTATCAATACCTTGTCCTACATGACTGCCGGGATGAAAGTTATATAAATTATTCGGCAAATATTCCATTCTTTTTAAATCGTCAATCATTGTATTTAATGCAAATTCTCTTGTTTTTTCGTCTTTAGAACAAGGATTAAGCGTATATGGTGCATGGGCTAAAATTTTACCGAAATTGTTTTCTTTCATTAATTTTATGAGCTTGTCAATGTCATCTTTGTCAATTTTTTTTGCTTTGCCGCCACGAGGATTTCGTGTAAAAAACTGAAACGTATTAGCTCCGATGGATAAAGCTTCTTTCCCCATAGCTTCAAAGCCTTTTGATACAGAAAGATGACAGCCGATAATCATAAAAATCATTCCTTCAAAATTAATATTATTTATTATAGTATAATAATAAGACTTTTTCAATTAAATTTCGTTGTAATAAAAATATCATTGTGATATAATAGCAACATAGAATTACTAAAAATTAAAGGTTTTTGTCAAGAATATTAAAAGTTTTTGCATTACTTTTTTAAACAGATTTTCTCACTGACTGAAAACGTAAAAATGTTGATAGAGTTATATTAAAAAATTAAAGGTTTTTGTAAAGAATATTAAAAGTTTTTGCGTCGCTTTTTTCAAAAAGCGACAGACCGAGGTTCAAAGGGCGAGAAGCCCTTTGTCGCCGCAGTGCGGCGAAACTACCTTTTAATAAAATTAAACTGTATATAATATAAGGAGAATATAAAATGGCAGTAATTAAAGCATTCAAAGGTATGCGTTACAGCAAAAATGCAGGAGAAATTAAGGAACTTTGTTGTCCTCCTTATGATATTATCAGCGATAGTCAAAGAGAAGAATATTTAAAGAAAAATCCAAATAATATTATTCGTCTTGAATTGCCAAAGGGAGAAAATCCTTATAATAATGCCTCAAATATTTTAAAAATGTGGCAGGAAAATGGAATTCTTATTAAAGAAGATAAGCCTGCCGTTTATATTTATGAAGAAGAATTTACAGCATATAATAAGAGAAAAAGTATAAAAGGAATAATCGTTAGAGTAAAATTAGAGGAGTTTTCAAAAGGGGTAATCCTTCCTCATGAATTTACTCTTTCAAAAGCAAAGGAAGACCGATTTAATCTTATGAAGGCCACAAACTGTAACTTTAGTCAAATTTACGCTTTGTATATGGACGAAACCCATACTACCTTAAATACAATTGACAAACATTCACAGGATAAGGCAGATTTAGAATTTACAGACAATGATAACGTAACCCATAGATTATGGATAATTACTGATGAAGGAGTAATAGCAAAGCTTGTATCTGATTTTACAGACAGAAAGCTGTATATAGCAGACGGTCATCACAGATATGAAACTGCTCTTAATTACAGAAACTATTGCAGAGAAAAAAGATTTTCAAAAGAAGGAGATGCTCAGGACTACCAGATGATATATCTTGTAGATATGGAGCATCCCGGACTTGTAGTATTCCCGACACATAGACTTGTAAGAGATTTAGAGTCATTTAATAAAGAGAGTATTCTTAATGAATGTAAAGAATACTTTGAAATTGAAGAAAAAACTGATGTAGAAAATATGGAAAGGGAACTTGATGTTCTTTATAAGCAAGGTAAAAAAGCATTTGGATTTTTCTGCGGCGGTAGCAATTGGATTCAACTTGTATTAAAAGATTTTAGGCCAATTAAAGAATTACTTCCTGATTTAAGCAAAGCTTCACAGGAGCTGGATGTTACTGTTTTACATACGTTAATACTTGAAAAGATATTTAAAATTGACAAAGAAAATATGGCAAATCAAATTAACTTAACATATACAAAATATTTTGAAGAAGCCATAGAGGGTGTAAACAGCGGAAAATTCCAATGTGCATTTATTTTAAATCCCACAAGGGTGACAGAGATAAGAGATGTAGCATTAGCGGGAGAAAAAATGCCCCAAAAGTCAACATACTTTTATCCGAAAATGATAACAGGATTGGTTATGAATGAACTAAGTGATTAAAAAAGGATTGAGTTAATGGAGTTTTTTAATTTTGTAACTCAAATTGATATTGCAATTCTTAATTTTATTCGAGAGTTTTTAAGATGTACATTTTTTGATGTGACAATGCCTTTTTTAAGTGCTATCGGTGAAGGCGGAATAGTTTGGATTGTAATTTCTTTGATAATGCTCTTTTTCAGAAAGACAAGAAGCTGGGGAATAATGTTGCTTCTTGCAATGCTTTTAGGTTATCTTATAGGAGAGGTTGCTGTAAAGAACATCGTATGCAGAGTTCGTCCCTGTTATATTGTTGATATTCAGATGATTGTTTCAAAGCCCCGCAGTTACAGTTTTCCGTCAGGACACAGCTGTTCGTCATTTGCCGCAGCAACGGTGATCCTAAAAATGAACAAACATTTTGGAATACCTGCACTTGTTCTTGCATCGTTAATTGCATTTTCACGTCTTTATAATTATGTCCATTATCCGACTGATGTTTTGTGCGGAATTATTCTTGGCGTTTTGTGTGCGTTAATAGTTTGTTACTTGTTTAAGAAATTTAAGTTGCAGGAAAAAATAGATAAATTAGGAGTTCGGAGGGATAAAAATGAAATTTCATAATTTTATAGGCAGTACAAAAGAAGATGTTTTTTGCATAAAAGGCATTGACCTTTTCAGATACAGATGGTATTCAGGAGGAGAGTGCGCAAGTGTAGTTAATCCTGAAAACGGAAAAATGTACAGCTTTTCTTCATATTACATTGAGTACGGAAAGAAAAAGCTTGAATTTATTGCCGGTAAGGATGAATACGGCAACTGGCTGTTTTTTGAAAACTAAATATTTGGAGGAAATGAAAGTGGAAGAATTAAAAGCGGTAAATTTGTTTGATTATGAACAGACTATTGCGAAACCGTTATTTGAAAGTGTTACATACCCATGGGAGGCTTTGTCTAAAATTAAGAATTTTATCCTTGAACTTGGCAAGACTCTTGCTCCTGAAAAGTATGATAAAATAGGGGAGGATATCTGGATTGCCAAAACTGCAAAAGTGGCACCCTCTGCTTATATGCATGGACCATTAATTATTTGCGATAATGCGGAAGTCCGCCATTGTGCTTTTATTAGAGGGAGTGCAATTGTAGGAGAAAACGCAGTTGTAGGAAACTCCACAGAGCTTAAAAATTCCATTTTGTTTAATTGCGTACAAACTCCCCATTATAACTATGTGGGTGACAGTATCTTAGGATATAAATCTCATACGGGAGCAGGTGTTATTACATCTAACCTAAAGTCAGATAAAAGCCTTGTAACAGTTGATTTTAACGGTAAAAAGGTAGAAACAGGCGTTAAAAAATTTGGTGCTATGATTGGAGATAATGTAGAGGTTGGTTGTAACAGCGTTTTAAATCCCGGAACGGTAATCGGCAGAGGAACAAATGTTTATCCTCTTTCAATGGTAAGGGGTTATGTTCCTGAAAACAGCATTTATAAAAAACAAGGCGAAGTTGCAGAAAAATATTGATTTGAAATAGTTCAAATATGAAAAAGGACAGGTGGTAGAACTTGTCCTTTTTGTTTTTAACAGGTATCAATTCAAAAAACTTATTAAATATGCAACTTGCGTTAAAATAAGTTGATTAATTTTATAAAAACAGTCTGTTTGTGTCAATAATAAAAGAGAGCTTTATTTAATTTGTCGTATTTATATTGAATATTAAAATTTTAAATGATATACTTAATACAATTAATTAATTTAGGCGGAAATTTAAAAATAATAAGTTTGGAGAAATAATTATGAAAGTAAAAATCATATCTGACAGCACCTGCGACCTTTCAAAAGAACTTCTTGAAAAATATAATATTTCAATTGTTCCTTTATATGTGATAATGAACGAACAAATGAAAAAAGACGGTATTGAAGTTACTCCCGAAGAAATTTACAGTTATGTAAAAGAAAAGGGAAAACTTCCAACTACAAGTGCGCCAAATATTAACGATTATCTTGAAATTTTTAAATTATGGCGTGAGCAGGGATATGAAATAGTACAGTTTTGTATCAGCAGCGATTTCTCCAGTTCATATCATAATGCTTGTATTGCGGCAGAAGAAACAGGCGGAGTGTATGTTGTTGATTCTCGTAATTTATCAACGGGAAACGGACTGCTTGTTTTACACGGTGCAGAAATGGCAAGTAAAGGTTGCACAGCAAAAGAAATTGAAAAAGCTTGTACAGAATTGACTTCAAAAGTAGAGGCAAGCTTTGTTGTTGACAGTATTGATTATTTATATAAAGGGGGAAGATGCTCTGCATTAGCGGCATTCGGTGCAAATCTTCTTAATCTCAAGCCTTGTATTGAGGTAACAGACGGAAAAATGAAACCCGGCAAAAAATACAGAGGAAACATAAGCCGAGTTATGCTTAATTATGTTTCGGACAGACTTCGTGACAGAGACGATATTGATAAACACCGTGTATTTATAACTCACACAAAGTGCAGGGAAGAAGATGTAGAAACTGTGCGTAAAAAGATAAATGAGTTATATCCCGATTTTGAAGAGATACTTGAGACGACTGCAGGCTGTACAATTACAACTCATTGCGGACCGAATACTCTGGGAATTTTGTTTATTAGAAAATAATTAAATTTTATATAGTTTTTAATAAGGATATAAAATGAAAAAATTAGTTATATTTATAAAAAAGGAAATAGTAATGCTGCTGTCATTTGTGTTGGCAGCAGCATCTGCATTTTTTGTGAAGCCAAGTAAGGAATACATAGACTATATAGATTTTCGAACTTTAGCATTGTTGTTGAGTCTTATGATAATTATGGCAGGGTTAAACAAACTTGGTGTATTTAAATTATTGGCAGAAAAATTGCTTTGTAAGGTCAATACTTTGTTTGGTTTAGTGTTGACATTTGTTTTTCTGTGCTTTTTCAGTTCAATGTTAATTACAAATGATGTAGCACTTATTACTTTTGTACCATTTACGATAGTTACTTTTAAAATGGCAGGAGAGAGCAATAAACTGATTTATACAGTTACCTTAGAAACTGTTGCGGCAAATCTCGGAAGTATGCTTACACCAATTGGCAATCCGCAAAACATATATTTATTTTCTGCCTATAATATGAGTATATCGGACTTTTTTAAAACTATAGTCCCATATGCATTGCTTTCATTAGCTTTACTTATCATAGCAACAATTTTTGCAGGAACAAAAAAGGTAAGCGTCAGAAATACTTATGAATCTGAAAAAATAAATATCAAAATATTAGTTTTTTATACTTTAATGTTTATTTTAACGTTATTAAGTGTTTTCAGAATAGTGCATTTTTTAATTCTCTTAGCATTAATACTTGTTGTGGTGTTTATTATAGACAAAAAAGTGTTTGCAAAAGTTGACTACAGCTTGCTGTTGACTTTCGTATTTTTGTTTATTTTTATCGGAAACTTAGGAAACATTCCAAGTATAAGTGATTTTTTGCATAAGATTGTTGCAGGTAATGAGGTTATAACAGGAGTTATTACAAGTCAGGTGTTTTCTAATGTTCCCGCAGCAATACTTTTGTCCGGTTTTACAAATAATCCGTATACTCTTTTAATTGGAGTAAACCTTGGTGGATTAGGAACTATTATAGCTTCAATGGCAAGTTTGTTATCATTTAAATTTATCCAAAAAGAAAATGTGAAATTGTCAAAATATTTGCTTGTGTTTTCAGTAGTTAACATTATATTTTTAATTTTAAACTTATCCTTGTGGATAATAATTAAGTAAATACATTATAGGATTAATTTAAAAAAATATACTAAATCACCTTTGTAATTGTCTTTGTGATACTTCTATAAATAACAAAACTTTTTATTTGGGGTATTTTTAAATTTAAAGAGTAATTTTTAAAGAAAAAACGGTCTTGCGAAAATCAAGACCGTTTTTTGACTATTGTCAAATTCTCTCCTGTTTATCAACACAATGGTTTTTGCGGTTGATCCACTCTGTTGAAGCGTCCATTGCTGTACGGCAAGCGTTCGTCTGGTCGAGTGCATTAAGCATTACAAAATCATGAATTATCCCCTGTACCCGTATTGCCGTAACCTTAACACCGGCACATCTGAGTTTTTCTCCAAAAGCCTCGCCCTCGCTGCGCAAAACATCTGCTTGACCATTTATAATCATAGTTTCGGGAAAACCTTTCAGGCAGTCCAAGCTTGCCCGAAGTGGAGAAGCGGTAATTTGATTTCTATCGGATTCACATTTGGTATACTGCCGCCAAAACCATTGCATACCTGCTCGATACAAATAGTAATTAACGGCAAATTTTCTGTAGGAGGGAGTATCAAAACAAGCATTTGTGACGGGATAATACAAAAGTAACTTTTGTATTTTAGGACCGTTTCTTTGCTCTGATATCAATACCATAGCTATTGCCATATTTCCGCCAACACTGTCACCTGCCACAGTCAAAGTATCACGGTTAATGTTAGGAAAGCGATTTCCGAGTATTTGACATAGATGCGAAAGTACAAAATAACATTGCTCAATTGAGACAGGATATTTCGCCTCAGGGGATCGGGTGTATTCCGGGAACACAACTAAAGAATTTGTCCTTGCTGCAAGCTCTCTGACAAGCTTTTCGTGAGTATGAAAGCTGCCGAATACCCAGCCTGCACCGTGAATATAAAAAATCACACTGCAAACAGGAAGAGAATTTTTGGGTGTAACAAAATAAACGGGAATCGTACCCCATTTTCCTGTGTCAATTTCGCTGACCGAAATGTCAGCAGGATACATATATACAGGTGTATCCTGTGCTTTTTCCAAAACTTCTCGTCCCTGCTCGGGTGGTATTTGGAAAATTAGAGGCGGTACAGCACTTTGGTCGCAAACAGATTCAGCTGCCGCCTCTAAAGGAACACATCTTTTCATAAAAAGTCTCCTTATTCTTCTTTCTCTCTTATAAGAATATGCTGAACATGGAGAATGGTTGAAAAGAAAAATCATTTGGTATAAAAAATATAATTTATAAAAATTAAAATTTTTTAATTCCATTTATTGACAAGCCTTTATTATTCCAATATAATTATTTATACAGACGCTTTTATTTTAATGACAGCGCCGAGTATAATAAATTTATAGGAGTATTTAACTGTGAGAAAAAATTTCGGAAAGAAAACTTGGTTTTATCCGCTGCCAGTTCTTATTGTTGGTACTTATGATGAGAATGGTAAGCCTGACGCTATGAACGCTGCATGGGGCGGTATATATGATTCAAATCAAGTAGTACTTTGCCTTAGCGAAGGTCATAAAACTACAAAGAACATTAAAATTAAAGGTGCATTTACTGTAAGTTTTGCAGATGCTGCTCATGTGGTGGAAGCAGATTATGTAGGAATAGTTTCTGCAAACGATACAGATAATAAAATGGAAAAAGCGGGATTTAATACAATTAAAAGTGAATATGTTGATGCACCAATCATTAATGAATTGCCGTTGGCACTTGAATGTAAGCTTGTAAAAGTAAATGAAGACGGTAATATTATCGGAGAAATCGTCAATGTAAGTGCAGATGAAAGTATCTTAAATAATGATGGTAATATTGATCCTGCAAAGCTTCAGGCAATTGCATTTGACCCGGTTCAAAATACATATATTAAATTGGGTGAAAAGGTTGGCAACGCTTTTAAAGACGGGGCGCAGCTTATATAAAATTTATTAGGAGAATAAATTGGTATGGAATTTATTACATTAAACAATGGAATAAAAATGCCTATGGAGGGATTTGGAGTATTTCAGGTTCCGGATCCCGTGCAATGTGAACAGTCAGTTATAAATGCAATCAGCAGTGGTTATCGTTTGATCGATACAGCAGCCGCTTATATGAACGAAGAAGCAGTAGGAGAGGCTATTCAAAAGTGCGGAGTCCTCAGGAGTGAACTGTTTATAACAACAAAACTTTGGGTTCAGGATGCAAACTTTGAAGCTGCCAAAATAGCAATTGATACCTCCCTTAAAAAGCTTGGACTTGATTATATTGATTTGTATCTTATACATCAGCCAATGGGAGATTATTACGGCGCATATCGTGCAATGGAAAATTATTATAAGGATGGGAAAATTCGTTCTATCGGCGTTTGTAATTTTTACCCGGAACGTCTTGCTGATTTATGTATGAATGTAGAAGTTACGCCTGCAGTAAATCAGGTTGAACTTCATCCTTTCTTTCAACAGGAAAAAGCACTTTTTACTATGAAAGAATTTAATGTTGTACCTGAAGCATGGGGACCGTTTGCTGAGGGTAATCACGGGATTTTTACTCACCCTGTATTAACCTCTATCGGTGAAAAGTACGGTAAAACAGCGGCACAGGTTGCCCTGCGTTGGAATACACAGCGTGGTGTAGTTGTTATTCCAAAGTCTGTTCATAAAGAGCGTATGGAACAAAATATTGACATTTGGAATTTCACACTTAGCGATGAAGATATGCATGAGATTGCAAAGCTTGATTTAGGTCATAGCGAAATCGTAAACCACAGTGACCCTGAGTTTGTTAAAATGCTCAATAATATGAAAATACACGATTAATATAAACAAGAAAAAAGTGTCGCAGAATAACTGCGGCACTTTAATTTATAATATAAAATTACTTTTTTCTTGTTTTCTTGAAGCAATTTGTATCAAATTCAGGGTTGAATGCATAGAAATTCTTTGAATCCAAATTGTCTGTTAAAATTCGCAGATTTTCACCAAATCTCTGGTAATGCACAACTTCTCTTTGTCTCAAGAAACGAATAGGGTCTATAACGTCATAATCATCACAGAAACGAAGTATATTGTCATAGGTTGTTCTCGCTTTTTGCTCAGCGGCCAAATCCTCGTGAAGATCAGTTATAGCGTCGCCTTTGCTTTGAATATATGCAGCAGTAAACGGTGTACCGCTTGCACTTTGAGGATAAATACCCGTAGTGTGGTCAACAAAATAAGTGTCAAAACCTGCTTTTTTAATTTCTTCTTCTGTTAATCCCTTTGTCAGCTGATAAACAATAGCTCCTATCATCTCCATATGACCGAGTTCTTCAGTGCCTATATCTGTAAGTGTGGCTTTAAGCTCAGGTAAAGGCATTGTAAATCTCTGAGATAAATATCTTAAAGAAGCTGCTAATTCACCGTCCGGACCTCCATATTGAGTAATAATTATTTTAGCGAGCTTCGGATTAGGTTTTTTAATGTTGACAGGGTACTGTAATTTCTTCTCATATACAAACATTATTTTTCACCCTCCTTTTCCCATGGCCATGGAGAATTTATCCAGTCCCAGTTATTTGTGTCTTCACTTTTTGTAAGCGGGCCGTAGGTTCTTTCATATTCTTCTCTCAGGGGCATGAGCATTTCTCTGTATTTTCTTATTTTTGCCAAAGTCTTTTCATCGTTTGGATGTGTATCTAAAAATATCTGCAAATCCAACATTGCAAATGAATAGGTTGAAATTTTTCTTAATAGTATTTGTCTTTTAGTCATTTTTACCACCTTCACATTTACATCCGTAGAATGGCTTATCAAGACTTGGGAACATTGTTCCTGCTTCAAAGCCTTGCATGGGGTTATAAACCGCAGCGTTGTTTGGTTGAAACGGAACATATGCCATAGCTTCTACTGTATCGCTTGGCAGCGGAGATATTCCATACTGCTTAAATACAGCATTTTCATAAGATTCCATAAAATCTTCTCCTTCCTTTTATTTGTGAGTTTATTAAAACTTCACTATATAATATGCAGTATATTGGACAAAGTTAAAAATTAAAGGTTGTTATATCTCAAAAATATGATACAATAATAACAGATTGTAGGTATTTTTTATGGAACAAATTAACACAAGATATAATTTAATAGATTCAGTTCGAGGTTTAGCCATAATCAATATGGTTCTTTATCACTTGATGTATGATTTAGTTAGAATATTCAAAGTTGATATCGGCGGGTTTTCCGGATACGGAGTATATATATGGGAGCAGTTTATTTGCATAACTTTTATATTAATAAGCGGAATTTCATGGCATTTCAGCAGGCACAATTTAAGGCGCGGATTAATTGTTTTTGCTTGCGGCTGCGGTATATCATTGTTTACATACCTGTTTATGCCCGAAGAATCCATTTGGTTTGGAATTTTAAATTTGCTTGGATTTGCAATGTTAATTACCATATTACTTGATAAGCACTTTAAAAAAATAAACCCTATTGCTGGTTTTATATTAAGTACTATTATTTTTTTTGTCACAAAGGGAGTAAGCCGAAAATTTATCGGCATTTTGGATTTTCCTTTTTTAAATCTTCCTGAATTTTTATATTTAAACAGCTTGTTTGCATTTATGGGATTTCCCGGACAGGGGTTTACTTCAAGTGATTATTTTCCGTTAATACCATGGCTATTTTTATATTTTGCAGGATATTTTCTTTGGAGAATAATAAAAGACACAAAAGCAGAAAATTTAATGTTAATTAAGATACCCTTACTTAACGTGATCGGTAAATACAGCTTTATAATTTACATTGTACATCAGCCTGTAATTTACGGAATACTGTATTTAATATTTAATTTTGTGATTTAATTGTAAAATAAAAGAGATGAGAAAATGAAATACTATAAATTAGTTCTTAATGCAAGAAATCCAAAAGGATTTTGGGGCAGAATGATGATAAGGTCAATGAATAAAGGGCATTACGGCGTTACAGGCTGGGGACTTGAGCATATTAGAATTAAAGACGATTTTACCATTCTTGATGTTGGCTGCGGCGGAGGAAAGACAGTTTTCAGATTAAGCGAAGTCGTGCCAAAGGGTAAAGTTTACGGCATAGATTATTCAGAAGCAGCAGTTAAAAAATCAAAAAAGCTAAATAAAAAGGGTATAAAAAATAACAGGGTACAAATTGATAACGGCAGTGTTTCAAACTTGCCTTATAACGACAATATGTTTGACCTTGTAACAGCTGTTGAAACCTACTACTTCTGGCCTGACAAAATTAACGATTTAAAAGAAATTTACCGTACTTTAAAACCAAAGGGAAAGCTGTTGCTTATATTTGAAATGCTTCAAAGAGAAAACGAACCTAATAAATGGGCAGAGGTCGAAAAATTGGCAGAAATAAAAGCGCCAACGGAATCAGAAATAAGAGAAAATCTATTAAAAGCAGGTTTCAGTAATATCAAGACCTATATAAAAGAAAACACAACTTGGCTTTGTGCAATAGGTGAAAAGGAGTAAATATGAAAGCATTGATAACGGGAGCAAGCTCCGGAATCGGCAGAGATATTGCCAGATATTTGTCTGAAAAAGGCTATGATTTAATTCTTGTTGCAAGGCGTGAAGACAGATTACTGGAGCTTAAAAATCAGCTTAAAACAAATGTAAAAGTTATATCTCTTGACCTTTCAAAAACAGAAAACTGTTTTAAGCTTTATGAGATGACAAAAGATGCAAGTATAAATTTTCTTGTCAATAATGCAGGCTTTGGAGTATGCGGAAGATTTTGCGATACACCTCTTGAGGAAGAGTTAAGGCTTATAGATACAAACATAAAAGCTATGCATATTTTATTTAAACTTTACCTTAAAGATATGGTAAAGAGAAACAGCGGATGTATTTTAAATGTAGGCTCTTCCGCAGGATTTATGGCCGGACCTGTATTTTCAAGCTATTATGCATCTAAAAATTATGTTGTAAGAATGACGGAAGCAGTTTATGAAGAATTGAGAAAGGATAAAAGCAATGTGAAGTTAAGCGTGCTGTGCCCCGGACCTGTTAATACGGAATTTAATCAGGTCGCAAAGGTTAATTTTGCAATAGGGGGTCTTTCAAGCGAATATGTAGCAAAATATGCAGTTGAAAAAGCATTGAAAGGAAAGATGATAATTATTCCGGGCAAGCTAATGAAGTTCACAAAATTTATTCAGCATTTCAGCAGTGAAAAGCTCACGACCAGAGTATCTTATTATATTCAGAAAAGGCGGAATGAAAGGAGTACAGTAAAATGAAAAAGTTTATTCTGTTAATCGGAGCCGTTTTAGGTATAGTATATTTTGCAAAAAAATATTTATATGGCGAAGAAGACGGCGTATAATGTTTGAAAATTAAAGGCTTCTCAATTTAACTTGGTTGAGAAGCCTTAAGTTTTAATCGAATAATTTACTTTTAAAATTATCAGTCATATCGTTAAGTTTTTGTATATCCGGATCTTTCATATAAATAAAAATTAAATCCAGTCAAAAACAACGGAGAGTAATAAAAAACAATAGCAATTATATATTTTCATAATCCATTTCTACAACAATAAATATATGATATTTAATAATAAAGTAATATTATTATAAAAAATCGGCACTGGAAAAAGTGCCGAATTTTGTAATATTTTATTGTATATATTTCCAAAATAGTGTATAATAGAATTATAATAATTTATGATTTTTTTCTTATTAAAATAATCGGAGTTGTTTCGTGACCCTGACCGCAGGGGTTGTCGCTGATAAGTCCTAAAAGTTCTTCTTCGCTTAAATTAATGTCTGAAGAATAACCCAGAATCTCCTGACCCAAGTCATTGGCATCAACTATCATACAGCTCATACCCAGCTTTTCTTTAATTTCATCGCAAACGCCTGAGGGGTTTTCAGGGTTCTCAATGCCGATATCTCTGTATTCTTCCCAGACATGGTCATAAAATCCGTCAAGACCTGATACTTCTTGTCCGACAATTTCGTAAAAAATACCCTTTTTACCAAATATTTTGCAAATGCCTCCTGCAAAGCTTGCCCAAAGCACTTTTGGCAGACCTACTTTTGTGATTGCATACTGCATTTTAATTGTTTCTCCGACACCAACGCCCGTTGTGGGGTGAGAAGCAAATTTAGAAAGTAATTTAGCCCAAAAGCCTATTTTAAGGTCTTCTCTTTTTACAACTCTGTTTTGGCAAAGGGCAATAATTTTTTCGCTGGAAGAAACGATATCGCCATCTTCATAAATGGGGGAAACATATTTTTTAAATATTTCAATATAATCTTCGCCCTGCTTTACAAAATGTGTTTTTATGGCATGGCGCATATATGTAGTGCCGTTTACGGTAATTTCAACATTTTTTCCTTCGTTTGCAACAAATTCCATTAAGCGTTACCTCCGATTGTTTATAAAAAATAAACAACATTTTAAAAGTTAAATTTTTACACTTTTATAATTATATAATAAAAATTATATTTTATCAACAATATATATTTAATATTTTTGATTTGGAGTAATTTATGATTCAAGAATATGAAAGTAACACCGTTTATGAATGTACGGGCGTTGTAGAGTCTGTAATATACAGAAATGAAGAGAACGGTTATACGGTAATTGAGCTTTCAGGCGATGATGCAATTACGGCAGTAGGCATTATGCCCCTGTTAAATGTTGGAGAAGAGGTTAAACTTACCGGCACGTTTAAAAATCATCCGTCATACGGTATGCAGTTTTCAGTTGCCTCCTGTGAGCAGAGTATTCCAAAAAGTTTAGGAGGCATATTAAAGTATTTGTCATCGGGAGCAATAAAGGGGATAGGTCCGGCTACTGCCCAAAAGCTTGTAAAGGAATACAAAGAAAAAACTATTGAAGTTCTTGAAAACGAGCCTGAGCGTGTTGCTAAGATGAGGGGCATTACTTTAGAAAAAGCAAAAGAAATAAGCAGACAAATAAAAATGAACACAGGTGTAAGAGAGCTTTTAGTGTATTTTGCAGGTTATGATATTTCTCCAAGCAGTGCTTTGGCTGTTTATAAAGCTCTGGGCAATGAGGCGATAGAAAGAATCAAAGAAAACCCTTATATTCTTTGTAACGGCGGCTTTAATATTTCTTTTGAAAAGGCGGATAAAATTGCGATGTCACAGGAAAAACCTGCTGACAGCGAGTACCGTATTCGAGCAGGGTTAGCCTATGTATTAAATCACAATATGATAAACGGACATACCTGTCTTCCAAAGGATACCTTGGTTAAAGTATCTGCCAATTTTTTAGGTATAAGAGAAGAGCTTTGTTTATCCATATTAGATGAAATGATTTTAGATTCATCGATTGCAAAAGATGAGATAGGCGACAAGACTTTTACTTTTATTCCGTATGTTCACAGATGTGAAAAATTCATAGCCGCAAGAATCAATTTTATTTGCAGATATCCTGCCGATAGAATTCCCGATATTGATAAAAGAATAAAACATATAGAAGATACGGAAAATATTCAATATGCAGACTTGCAGAAAAAAGCAATAAACGACGCCTTATCAAAAGGTATGCTTGTACTTACGGGAGGACCGGGAACAGGTAAAACCACAACGCTTAACGCAATTATCAGAATTTTAAAGGATTGCGGAAAAAAGGTGTTTTTAACTGCTCCCACAGGACGTGCGGCACAGCGTATGAGCAAGGTTACAGGCTGTGAGGCTAAAACGATTCACAGGCTTTTAGAGGTAAACTTTACAAAAGGGGAAGAAATGGCGTTTAAGCATAATGAGAAAAATTTACTTGACTGTGATGCGCTTGTTGTAGATGAAGTTTCAATGGTGGACGTTTTTCTCTTTGAAAGTCTTATGAAAGCACTGCCTTTAGGATGCAGACTTATCCTTGTAGGCGATTCAAACCAGCTTCCGTCAGTAGGACCCGGAAATGTTTTAGAGGATATTGTATCATCAAACACAATTCCCATTGTTGCCCTTAATGAAATTTTTCGTCAGTCAATGGAAAGCCTGATAGTTACAAATGCTCATAAAATTGTAAACGGAGAAATGCCCGACCTTGAAAAAAAGGATAAAGACTTTTTCTTTTTGCCCTGCTATAATCAGTATGATATAAGCAATATTATTGTTGATTTGTGCAAAAGACGTTTGCCGAATTCCTACGGCTATTCTCCTTTTGAAGATATACAGGTGCTTGCTCCTTCTAAAAAGGGAGAGCTTGGTACAGTTGAGCTTAATAAAAAATTGCAGTCAGCCTTAAATCCAAATACAGAAAATGCAGAAGAACTTACCGTAAACGGAAAAAACTTTCGCAAAGGCGATAAGGTGATGCAGATAAAAAATAATTATGATATTAACTGGTATAAGGAAAACGGAGAAACAGGCACAGGAATTTTTAACGGAGATATAGGAATTTTAGAAAGTATCAGCAAAAAGAGCAACATTATAAAAGTGATTTTTGATGATAAAATTGCTGTTTATGACAGCGACAGCGTCTCAGACCTTGATTTTGCCTACGCTTGTACCGTTCATAAAAGTCAGGGAAATGAATTTGAGGCGGTAATTATTCCAATGCATAAAGGCGCACCTCAGCTTTATTACAGAAACTTGCTGTACACAGCCGTAACAAGAGCAAAAAAGCTTTTAATTTTAGTAGGCGATAAAAATACGGTTGAATATATGGTAAACAACAACCGCCGTTCAAAGCGTTACAGCGGACTGAAAGAATTTTTAATCAGGTGCAGAAATGAACAGAATATTTAATTTTATAATTAATTTGTTTTATCCCTCAAGATGTGCCTTTTGTAATAAAATAACGGATAAAGAAAAGGTCTGCTGTGAAGAATGTAACAGTAAAATAAACGGTGTAAAATCTATAACGACCGTGCTTAATAATACATTTTGTGTGAGCCCGTTTCCTTATTGCAGTATTTACAGAGATGCAATTATAAACTTTAAATTTAATGGAAAAATTCAAAATGCAGAAACTCTTTCTTTGTATATGCTTAAAGCAATAAGAGAATACTATAATGATGATAAATTTGATTATGTAACTGCCGTTCCTTTAAGCAAAAATCAAAGAATTGAAAGAGGCTTTAATCAATCTGAAATTCTTGCAAGAAAAATTTCAGAATATTTAAATATTCCTTATAAGGAGTGTCTTGTAAAAATAAAAGATAATGAACCCCAACATTCCTTGAACAGTAATTTAAGAAAGCAAAATGTTAAGGGTGTTTATAAGACAGCAAATCAAGATATAACAAATTTAAGAATTTTACTTATAGATGATATTGTTACAACAGGCTGTACTCTTGAGGAATGTACAAGGATTTTGAAAAAATCTAAAAATCAAGTGATGTGTTGTGCATTTTGTAAGACACAGTAAAATAAATATTGAAATAAGAATTAATATTAAACTCTAATAAAAAATGAATATTTTCAGGCATATTTTGTGCCGTATATCGTACTATATCCTCAAAAGAAATCAGTTTTTGCAGTACGGCGTTCGTCTGACATAAAACCTGCTTTTAAATTTTATCTCATTTTTAATTGAACTTTAGTATAAGTTATAATATAATTACATAAAGGTTTAGATAAGGAGAAATATTATGGATTTGGCTATTGACTTAGGAAGCACAAGGACAAGAGTATTTATTCCCGACAAAGGAAAAATTATAGATGAGGCAACAGTTGCCGCAATAGATTTGGAGAAAGAAGAAATTTTCGCAGTAGGAGACAAAGCCTATAAAATGCTCGGCAAAACTCCTTCTAAAATTGAAGCTATGTATCTTCTTGACAGCGGAGTAATAGCGGAGTCAAGAATTTTAGAGGATATGCTTAAAATTACGTTGCAAAATACGTCGACAGGAAAAATGGTTAAACCTCGTTCAGTTGCGTCAATACCAAGCGGTGTAACAGAGGTTGAAAAGCGTGCTGTAATCAATGCGATATCGAGTCTTGGAGTAAGACAAATTTTCTTAATAGATTCAACAAAAGCCGCAATTATGGGCTGTGGATTAGATGTTATGAGTCCCAGAGGTAAAATGATTGCAAACTTTGGCGGCGGAAGAGCAGATGCGGCGGTAGTATCATTAGGCGGAGTGTCCGTTTCAAAAACCACCAATAAAGCCGGAAGAAAAATGGACGAGGAAATTATTAAATTTGCAAGAAAGAAATATTCTCTTATCATAGGCAATAATATGGCAGAATCCTGTAAAAAGGCAATCGGTTCGCTTATGCCTTTGCCTGAAGAAATAATATTCAGATTAAAAGGCAGAGATGCAATAACAGGACTTCCGAAGTTTGTAGACGTAAGCTCAGAAGAAATAAGAGAGGTTTTAACTGAACTTGCAATGGGAATGGTTCAAATAGTAAAAAATGTCTTAGAGGAAACTCCACCTGAGCTAATGTCGGACATTTATACAGACGGCATTATTTTTACAGGCGGACTTGCGAATATTTACGGTTTTTCCAAGTTAATTGCTCAAAATACAAATATCAATGTACTTGTAGCGGAAAATCCTCAGGACTGTGTAATTAAAGGCTGTGCAAAGGCTATAAGCTACATAGCTGCAGCAGAAAAAGGAGATAAATCAGAACAGACGCCGTTAGTACAGGTATATTAAAATCATAATAGCAATTTTAAAAATCAATATATAGTAAATTTTTCTGATAAAGGTTTATAAAAACAGCCAATGCCCCGAAAGAAAGGTCTTTCGAGGCATTTGGCTGCTTGCGGATAATTTTTTCTGAATGTTATAAAGTATAAACGATATTATTTAGTCTTATATTTTTTAGGAAGTTGGTTAAGTTTTTAGTTGAACGCAGGTGCTTTGAAATTTGAATCTGCAAAAACGTCGCCGTTAGGTGACGGTTCTGACATACTAAAGTACATTTTTGCTGCTTTTGTTGTTCCGAAATCTCTGTTTGAACCTGTATCCTGTACCTTGTTGAATGCTTCTCTGAACATTGCATTGTGTGCTTCTTCTCTGTTTAATAAAAAGTCGATAGTTTCTCTTACCTTTTTGTCTTCAATCTGTCTGTAAAGATATTCGTAAACTACTTTTGCTCTTTGCTCAGATGCAATGTTTGACAACAGATCTGCACATAAATCACCTGTTACCGTAACATAGTCGCCTGTCCAGGAATAACCTGATGCGTTAATTAAACCCGGATTAAGTCCTAAAATTACGTGAGACTGAATTTCTCCTGCATCAACCTGTGTATAGTCAACATCGTGTCCGTTTAAAAGATTAATTGTTTGAGCTACCATTTCCATATGACCCAGCTCTTCTGCCGCAATATCAAGGAAAAGGTCTTTAATTTCAGGATCTTTAATTCTAAAACTCTGTGACATATACTGCATAGCGGCCTTAAGTTCACCGTTTCCGCCGCCTAATTGCTCTTGTAAAAGCACAGCGTATTGAGGGTTTGCCTTTTCTACTGCAACAGGGTGAAAAAGTTGTTTTTCGTGTTTAAACATAATATGATCTCCTTTCGTATTTTCAATTTTATTCTTTGAAAATATGCTCATATTATGCCGACAATAATTGTATAAAAGCTGAAAAATTTTACTATAAAATAATGAAAATATAATAAATTTACTACTTGATTTTTAAAAAAATAAAGTGTAAAATATACAAGTTGAAAATTTTATATAAATGCGGGTGTGGCGGAATTGGCAGACGCGCTAGATTTAGGTTCTAGTGGCAACACCGTGCAGGTTCAAGTCCTGTCACCCGCACCATATCGAGTGTTCATAAGGGATTTCACTTTATGAACGCTCGATTTCTTTTTATCTATGTATGGAGCAGGCTGGTGCCTGCTCGTTGTTTATGCCGTCTGCCGGTCGGTCAGGTACGAAACGGCGACGCCCTTGCGGGTGTCGGCGGTGTAGCTTTCCCTCGGCGGTGCAGCCGGCATCTCGATATACCCCACAAAGCGGTAGTAAATCAAAATCCGCTGGGTGCGGCTTTTGCCTTTGCCCTCCGTCTCGAACACGTCAATGTGGTCGATGAGTTCCCGCAGCAGCGGTGCTGTCAGATGCTCCATCCGCATGAACTGCCGCACGGCTTCGATGAAACCTTCCCGTTCCTGCTTCTGCTGTCCTGATTCCGACAACTTCCTTCGCAGGGCGGTGATTTTAGACTTTAACTCTAACCGCTCCGTTTCATACTTGTGCGAAAGCTGCATGAACCACTCGTCGCTGACCTTGCCCGTGGCATTGTCCTCATAGAGCTTCTCATAGAGATTAGCAACAGTTTCGTTTCGGGCAATCGCCTTTTGCAGTTCCGCCTCGCACCGTTTCTGCTCCTTGAGCAGCTCCTTGCTGCTCTTTTGGGCAAGCAGATCGGCAAAAGCGCTCTCGTCCCGCCGCAGCATCTCCGCCATACGCCGAAGCTCCAGCGTCACCACCTGCTCGACGGCGTCCGCTCGGATATAATGCCGTCTGGGACAGCTGCCACGGTAGTCCACGGCATTGTTGGCGCACACGAAATAATGAATATCCTTGTTGATCGTGTTGGTGTGATACCGCAGCTTTTTGTGGCAGTCTCCGCAGAACAGAAGGTCGCAGAAGATGCTTTTTGCGCCGTTCTCCGGCTTGGGCGCTCGGCGTTTGGTTTTGGCAATCCGTTTCTGCACCGTTTCAAAATCTGACCGCTGAATGATCGGTTCGTGAACGTCTTTGAACACCGCCCAGTTTTCCGGGGCGTTTTCCAGCCTCGCTTTGTTCTTGAAGGACTTGGAGTAGGTCTTGAAGTTGATAACGTCTCCGCAGTATTCCTGCTGGGTCAAAATCTTCTGCACGGTGGTCTTGCACCATCGGTACGGGTTCGGCTGGGTTTTCTTACCTCCTCTCGGCAGTCCTTTACTTTGCCAGTACGCCATAGGGACAAGCACCTTGCGCTCCTGCAAAATGCGGGCTATCGTTTCCGCTCCTTTGCCTTCTAAGGCCATTTTGAAAACGTCCTTCACAATGGCTGCCGCTTCCGGGTCAATGATCCACTTTTTCTTGTTTTCGGGACTTTTCATATACCCGTAAGGCGGTTGTGACAGCGGCTCTCCGGCGTTGCCTCGCAAGCGGTGAGATGAGCGTAACTTTTTGGATATATCTCTCGCATACATCTCATTGAGAATGTTCTTAAAAGGCGCTATTTCGCTTTCGCCCTCGTCGCTGTCGATGCCGTCGTTCACGGCGATAAAGCGCACGCCGTGGTCGGGAAAGTAACTGTCGGTGTAATTGCCGACGGACACGTAATCTCTGCCGAGACGGGATAAATCCTTTACCATCACGGCGGAAACGTAGCCCATTTCAATGTCCGAAATCAGCTGTTGAAAGCCGGGGCGGTTGAAATTGGTGCCGGTATAACCGTCGTCCACATAGTAGCGGGTATTGGTTAGCCCATATTCCTTTGCCTTTTGTGATAGCAGCTTTTTCTGGTTGGTGACGGAGTTGCTGTCGCCGTCCACGCCGTCATCACGGGACAGGCGGCAATAGAGCGCCGTGATCCCCATAGATTCAATTTTCTTTTTCGGCTGCATTGTAAACCTCCTCTCCGGCAGCCGAACGCACAGATTCGGCTTTCATTGTATCCGAAGACGGGAGCAGCGTCAATTCTGCGAAATCACCATTCAGATAATTTTGGAGTCGGTGGTCGATTCGGGTGTTTTGATTCATGTGTCGTAAATCCATCGGCTCATAGCGGTGCTCCACGATATACCGAACGCCGTTTATGACATATTCGTTCATATCCGGGCAAAGCCCGACGATATAGCGATCCATAACGTCACGTCACCTCACCTTTCTCTGTCCCGCTGCCTTTGCAGATAACGGGCGTAATATTCCAACGCCTTTACGATATAGTCCTCCATCTGC
>CANPWP010000011.1 GCA_947584595.1 uncultured Clostridia bacterium
CATAGCGAATAATTCCCTCCTGTTGCTTTTGTTTCACAACTTAACTGTAACACAGAGGTTTTCTATTCGCTATCCTTATTTATTTACTGTAACACATCAATTGTAATCCTACATACGCAACAACAAAAAATCTTAAAAAAAGTTGACAAATCCATAACATTTGTGATAATATATTTAATTGTCGAGCAGTATCATTTTTTATGCTTGTACAGGTATATAAACTGGCTAAAAATGCAGATAAAAACTAAATTTTTTATGTTTATTTACGACATTTTTCGCTTACGGGAAGATGCTCGGAAACAGTCGATATAATTGGGCGTTTTTATACTGCTATATCTGCACTGACAGGTGCAGTCAAAGGCTGCTTTCATATTTGTTGTTATTTAGGCACATAATAATAAGTGCCGATTAACATATAATATTTCTTGAAAGGAGGAAACATATGCCAACCTTTAACCAATTGGTACGCAAAGGCAGACAGGTAACTGAAAAGAAAGCTAAAGCACCTGCTCTTTTAAAGGGCTGGAACTCAAAGAAGCGCTGCGCTATCGACCAGAGCTCCCCGCAAAAAAGAGGTGTTTGTACTGCTGTAAAAACAGCTACCCCTAAAAAGCCTAACTCAGCTCTCAGAAAGATTGCCAGAGTAAGACTTTCTAATGGTATCGAAGTCAGTTCCTATATTCCGGGTGTCGGTCATAACTTACAGGAGCACTCTGTTGTACTTATCAGAGGCGGCCGTGTTAAAGACTTACCTGGTGTTCGTTACCACATTATCAGAGGAACCCTTGATGCTCAGGGTGTTGCTCAACGTATGCAGGCCCGTTCAAAATACGGTGCTAAGCGTCCAAAGGCAGGTAAATAAGGAATTGACAAAACTACCCTGATTTAAGTTAATTAGTAACTGTAATGCTATACAGGACTTTATATATATTTCATTATATAATAGAATGTCTTGTTGGCATACGGGAGTTTGTCGCTTTCGAGTACCTATGATATCTCAATTATTGTGAAGGAGGGAAGCAAAGTGCCAAGAAGAGGTTCTATTGCAAAGCGTGACGTATTACCCGATCCGCTTTATAATTCAAAACTTGTTACACGTCTTATCAACAACATTATGTATGACGGTAAAAAGGGCGTTGCTCAGAAAATCGTTTACGGTGCGTTTGAAATCGTACAGGATAAGACAGGTAAAGACCCGTTAGAGGTTTTCGAGCAGGCTATGGAAAATGTAATGCCTGTTCTCGAGGTTAAAGCACGCCGTGTGGGCGGTGCTACCTATCAGGTTCCTATGGAAGTCAGACCCGAAAGAAGACAGACTTTAGGTCTTCGCTGGATCTCAACTTACTCAAGAGCCCGCAATGAAAAAACAATGAAAGAAAGACTTGCAGGCGAAATTCTTGATGCTGTCAACGGTGCAGGCGGCGCTGCCAAGAAGCGTGACGATACACATAAAATGGCAGAAGCTAACAAGGCTTTCGCACATTACAGATGGTAATAAATCTTTTGATGAAATTAGAAGAGGGAGGATTTTATGCCAAGGCAGGTTTCACTTGAGCAAACAAGAAACATCGGCATTATGGCACATATCGATGCCGGTAAAACTACAACTACAGAACGTATCCTGTTCTACACAGGTATCAACCATAAAATCGGCGAAACCCACGATGGCGGCGCAACAATGGACTGGATGGTACAGGAACAGGAAAGAGGTATCACCATTACCTCTGCCGCTACAACTTGTTTCTGGAATGACAGCAACAACAATAAGGTAAGAATTAACATCATTGATACTCCCGGTCACGTTGACTTCACTGTTGAAGTTGAGCGTTCTTTAAGAGTTCTTGATGGTTCTGTTACTGTTCTTTGTGCTAAGGGCGGCGTTGAACCCCAGTCAGAAACAGTTTGGCGTCAGGCTGACAACTACGGCGTTCCAAGAATGGTATTCGTAAATAAAATGGATATTATGGGCGCTGACTTCTACAGAGTCGTTCAGATGATGAAAGACAGATTAAAATGTAATGCTGTTCCGATTCAGCTGCCAATCGGCGCTGAGGACACATTTAAGGGAATTGTCGATCTCGTAAAAATGAAAGCTGAAGTTTATTACGATGAGCTCGGTAAAGATATGAGAGAAGAAGAAATCCCTGAAGATATGAAGGAAATCGCACAGAAATACCATGATGAGCTTATAGAAGCTGTTGCAGAACAGGACGAAGCCCTCATGGAAAAATATTTCTCCGGCGAAGAGCTTACAGAAGCAGAAATTAAAGCTACTATCCGTAAGTGCACAATAGAAAACACAATGGTTCCCGTAACATGCGGTACTGCTTACCGCAACAAAGGTGTTCAGAAACTCCTTGACGCTATTGTTGACTATATGCCGGCTCCGACAGACGTTCCTGCTATCAAGGGTGTAAACCCTGAAACAGACGAAGAAGACGTAAGACATTCTTCTGACGAAGAGCCATTCTCAGCTCTTGCATTTAAAATTGCTACTGACCCGTATGTTGGCAAGCTCTGCTTCTTCAGAGTTTATTCAGGAATTATCAATGCAGGTCAGACAGTATATAACTCATCTAAGGATAACAACGAGCGCATAGGCCGCATTCTTCAGATGCACGCTAACGACAGAAAAGATATCGATTGCTGCTATGCAGGCGATATCGCAGCAGCCGTTGGTCTTAAAAATACAACAACAGGCGACACTCTCTGTGATGAAAAGCATCCTATTATCCTTGAATCAATGGAATTCCCTGACCCTGTTATCCGTGTAGCTATTGAGCCAAAGACAAAAGCAGGTCAGGAAAAAATGGGTATTGCTCTTGCAAAGCTTGCAGAAGAAGACCCTACTTTCAAGGCATATACAGATGAAGAAACAGGACAGACCATCATCGCCGGTATGGGTGAGCTTCACCTTGAAATTATCGTAGACAGACTTCTCCGTGAATTTAAGGTAGAAGCTAATATCGGTAAGCCGCAGGTTGCATATAAGGAAACAATCAGAACAAATGCTTCTGTTGATGAAAAATATGCAAGACAGTCAGGCGGTAAGGGTCAGTATGGTCATGTTAAGATCAACGTATCTCCAAATCCGGGCAAAGGCTATGAATTTGTAAACAACATTGTGGGCGGTGCTATTCCTAAGGAATATATCCCTGCTGTTGACCAAGGTATTCAGGGCGCAATGCTTTCAGGCGTACTTGCAGGCTACAACGTAGTTGACGTTAAGGTTGAGTTGTACGACGGTTCTTACCATGAAGTTGACTCATCAGAAATGGCATTTAAGATTGCAGGTTCAATGGCATTTAAATCAGCTATGAAAAAGGCTGACCCTGTATTGCTTGAACCAATTATGAAAGTTACCGTTATCGTTCCGGAAGAATACATGGGTGATGTTATAGGCGACCTTAACTCACGCCGTGGTATGATCCAAGGTATGGAAGCAGAGAACGGTGCACAGAGAATTAACGCTCATGTTCCGCTTTCTGAAATGTTTGGCTATGCAACTGATATGCGCTCTAAGACACAGGGCCGCGGTCAGTATGTAATGGAACCCGACACATATGCAGAGGTTCCTAAGAACATTGCAGAGAAAATTATGAGTGAAAGAGCTAAAAATAACTGATTTCAGTAAAATCTTTAGCTTTACACGCAATAATTTCGTAAAATCTATTGCATTTTTTAAAAAACCTTGTTAAAATAACTATAATATTATTAAGTAAATTTTTACACATTAAGGAGGAAATTTCCAATGGCAAGAGAAAAATTTGAAAGAAATAAACCACACGTTAACATTGGTACTATCGGTCACGTTGACCATGGTAAAACAACTCTTACAGCTGCTATCACAAAGGTTCTTAACCTTAACGGCGAAGCTGAATTTATGGATTATGCTAACATTGACAGTGCGCCTGAAGAGAGAGAGCGTGGTATCACAATCAACACAGCTCACGTTGAGTATGAAACAGCTAAGCGTCACTATGCACACGTTGACTGCCCTGGTCATGCTGACTATGTTAAAAACATGATCACAGGTGCTGCTCAGATGGACGGTGCTATCCTTGTTGTATCTGCTGCTGACGGTCCTATGCCTCAGACAAGAGAGCACATTCTGCTTTCACGTCAGGTAGGCGTACCTTATATCGTAGTATTTATGAACAAAACCGACCAGGTTGACGATCCTGAGCTTCTTGAGCTTGTAGAGATGGAAGTTAGAGATCTTCTTAACGAGTATGAGTTCCCCGGCGATGATACACCGATCATCAAAGGTTCAGCTTATGTTGCTCTTACAAGCACTTCAAATGATCCTAACGCTGAAGAGTACAAATGCATTCATGAGCTTATGGACGCTGTTGACGAGTTCATACCGACTCCTGAGCGTAAAGCTGATCTTCCTTTCCTTATGCCTGTTGAGGACGTATTCACAATCACAGGTCGTGGTACAGTAGCTACAGGCAGAGTTGAAAGAGGTCAGATCAAAACTTCTGAAGAAGTTGAAATCGTTGGTCTTACAGACGAAAAGAGAAAAGTTGTTGTTACAGGTCTCGAAATGTTCAGAAAGACTCTTGATTATGCTGAAGCAGGCGACAACGTAGGTGTACTTCTCCGTGGTGTACAGAGAACTGAAATCGAAAGAGGTCAGGTACTTGCTAAACCCGGTACAATTCACCCGCACACAAAATTCCGTGGTCAGGTTTACGTTTTAACTAAAGACGAAGGCGGCCGTCATACACCATTCTTCAACAACTATCGTCCACAGTTCTATTTCAGAACAACTGACGTTACAGGTACAATTTCACTCCCTGAGGGCGTAGAAATGTGTATGCCTGGCGATAACGTTGAAATGGATGTTGAGCTTATCACTCCTATCGCTATTGAAGTTGGTCTTCGTTTCGCTATCCGTGAAGGCGGCAGAACAGTAGGTTCAGGTGCAGTTATCGCTATTAACGAATAATTCGTACTGATTATTTACTTTAATAAATTAAGGCAAGCTGAAATCAGCTTGCCTTTTTTGTTGCACTTAAACGCCTTTATTGAAAATTTTCAAATATTCCTCTGACCTACTTTGAAAATGCTTTGCCTATGGTATCTACTGCATTTTTATCGCATATTGTTTTTCCTGCTTCCTTTAATGCAGACAGAAAAGCTCTCGTGCATTTTTTTCGTTTACCGTATTCGTTTAAAATCCTTTTTGCAATCTGAGGAATCGGGTAATAATCAAATACAAGATAATATTCCTTTTTAAATAAATATGCTCTGCTTGATCGCACATAAATATTTTCATTGTAAATAAGCAATATTGCCTTTAAAAAATCATCAGTATTTTCAAAACAAAAACAAGTATTTTCCTTAGGCCTTTTTATTCTGTATTTTGTTCTCGGAATGCGTTTTTCCATAAAAGTCACCAATATAAGACATCCATTCTGGTGCGGAAGCGCCTCCATTAAAAGCTTTTTATTATTAGTAGATAAACCGGTTTTGTTACATACCATTGTTATAAATCTATTTAGTACCCTTTTGGAATGAGTATTTTCAAAGCCCATAGAGTCAAATTCAAGTTCGTAATCTTTCATATCCTGATTACAAAGTGCAATCAACACCTTTGAGCTGTCTATTTGCTCTATTGTCATAATTATCTCCTTAATAAAATAAAGTTTCTATTACCATATTATGATGAATTATTAAAATTTGCAAGTAAATATTACTGGAAACTAAATTTTGCATATTCTTATCTAAAATTTTGTATAATAATTGTGTTTTTAATTAAAAAACATTGCATTTGCTATAATAAAATGTTATTATTTATTATATATTAATTCCGTTTTGAAAGGATGTTCTTTTTATGCCAAAGTGGTTAAAAGATGCAGTGTTTTATGAAATTTACCCTCAGAGCTTTTATGATACAAACGGTGACGGCATCGGTGATATTGAGGGTATTATTCAAAAGCTTGACTATGTAAAAGGTTTAGGCTGTAATGCAATCTGGCTTAATCCTATATACGACTCACCATTTATGGATGCAGGATATGATGTTAGAAATTATAGAAAAGTTGCAGAGCGTTACGGAACAAATGAAGACGCAGTAAGGCTTTTTAATATTGCACACCAAAAAGGAATTAAAATCCTCCTTGATTTAGTTCCGGGACACACATCAGATACACATCCGTGGTTTCAACAGGCAAAAAAGGCAGAAAGAAGCGATTTATCAAACAGATATATTTTTACAGACAGTGTATGGGAAGCACCTCCGCAATACCGCTTAATGTGTGGTATTTGTGAAAGGGACGGCAACTATCTTGTAAACTTTTTCAGTTCACAGCCCGCTTTAAATTATGGCTTTTACAATATTACCCATCCTGCCTGGCAATTGCCTTGCGACCACCCCGACTGCCTTGCAACCGTTGAAGCACTTAAGGATATAATTCGTTTTTGGCTTGATATGGGTGCTGACGGGTTCAGAGTTGATATGGCTGATTCTCTTGTAAAAAATGATGAAGAAAAAATTGCAACTGCAAAAATCTGGAGGGGTATCCGTAAAATGCTTGATGAGGATTATCCCGAAGCCGCACTTGTTGCAGAATGGTCTAACCCTGTAAGAGCAATTAATAACGCAGGATTCCATATGGATTTCTGCCTTGACCATTTTAAAAATGCAAATAACTATCTTTTCCGTTTTACAGAAAACGGAGAAAATAAAGGATTTTTCAATAAAAACGGAAAAGGTAATATTAAAGACTTTACAAGAACATACCTTGACGATTATGAAAAAACAAAAGGTAACGGGTATATCAGTATGTTTACCTGTAACCACGATACACCCCGTATTACACATTACCTTGATAAAGAGGCAATTAAGCTTGGCTATGCGGTAATTTTCACGCTTCCGGGTGTTCCGTTCCTTTATTACGGCGATGAGATCGGAATGAAATATATAGAAGGACTTGTCAGCAAAGAGGGCGGTTTCAGCAGAACGGGAACTCGTACCCCGATGCAATGGAACGGCGGGAAAAATTTAGGCTTTTCAACATCAGATAATCCATATTTGCCCGTTGACAGTTCTCCTGACGCACCAACTGTTGAAAATCAAAAGAATGACCCTGACAGCATTTATAAGGTTGTAACGGATATTATCAAACTTCGCCACGAAAATGAAGATTTACAGGCAGACGGCGATTTTGAAGTGCTTTATGCGGAGGAGAATAAAGTTCCCTTTGTATATAAAAGAGGCCGATTTGTAATATTTGTAAACCCAACCTTAAATAACGCTTCTGTTAATTTTAATATTCCTGTAAAAAAAGCAGTTTACAAAATCAACAAAAGCAAGGTAGAAAGCCATAAGGTTACTTTAGGTGCACAAAGCTTATTAATGGTAAAAATTTAATTTTAAGCATAAAAGCAGCCAGTGGATAGCCCTATCCGAGCAGACAGCCCCATCCCATATAAAAACAATCTCTTGTGCCCGACTGTTTCCGAGCAGTTTTCTATAAAGTAAAAAAACACCCTGATGTTATAAAACATCAGGGTGTTTGTTTATAAGCATTATAAATTATATAATTCATTATAATAGTAACTAATTCTATAAGTTCCCGTATAACCGCAGCTTGCTTCATCGGTGAAATTTGCACAATATAACTGAATCATTGTAGCATCTTTAACATTTATACTAAAATCATTATTTACATCAGCTCTTGAATAATAAGTAATAGTATCGAGTTTTGATAATAATAACTGTATTTTTGTAGCATCTTTAACATTTACATCATCATCTAAGTCACAATCACCTAACATATAAGGTGAGGCGTTCCAACCAATCAATTCTAAGTTTTCAAATGTAGAAATTAAATTATAATATGCAGTATTCAGTTCTTCCTGAGTTGGATTTTCTTTTGCAACAATTTCCTGAGCAAAATCTATTGCTTCCCAAAACTCCATTTCATTTCTGAAAATACTGCCTACCGGAAAAGACCTTTCCAACATTTCTACTTCACTCTTAAGCTCGCTTATAGTAATATCCGGCTGTTTCGTATCTTCAACACTAACCAAGTTGTTTTGTGCGTTGTTGAATTCCTCAATCATAGCTTTGAAATCTTCATCCGTAGCATTTTCGTCGGTAAGAAGCTTCTCTGCTTTTTGTTTTGCTGCAAGATAAGCGTCATAGCTTTCTTTGGTATAAAAATCGTACCAAAATTCAGGGGTGCAATCAAAATCCCAACAATATAACTCTAACAGTTTTAATAATTTTGTACGACTGTCCTCTTCAGCAATTTGAACAAGATTTTTTCGTGCAGTTTTAAATTCATTTATCATGGCTTCCAATTCTTCATCCGCAGCATTTTCGTCAGCAAGAAGTTTCTCGGCTTTTTGTTTTGCTGCAAGATAAGCGTCATAGCTTTCTTTTGTATAAAAATCGTACCAAAAGTCAGGAGTATAATCAAAATCCCAACAATATAACTCTAACAATTTTAATAATTTTGTACGACTGTCATTTTTGGTATACGGATAAGAATTATACGAAAGTGTCAGCGTACCGTCTGAGTTTTCCGTAAGAGTAAATGTAGCATTGGTTTCAGCACGAACATAAAGCATTTTTGTTATATCATTTATATCTGTTTCAGAGGTTTTATAAAGTATTGCAGAATTTGACTGATTGTTCTGTAAGCCATCCGTCATATAGTAATTATTGTTACTATCTTTTACAGCAACGTAACTTTCTTCAGCAAAACTTACGGTGAGAAGACCGTTGTCCGTGAAATTACACTCATCTAAATTTATTTCGGAGTCCTTATCAACCAAATCCGGAAGAGAGTAGTGTGCTCCGTGAATATCTCCAAACAGGTAATATTTAGTTTCAGTTGTTGCATTAGCATTTACAAGTGAAATTCCTACAACAGAACTTGAAAGTATTACAGTTGCCAATAAAATTGATAAAAATTTTTTAGACATAATATTTACCTCCTGTTTTATTTAATTACATTATCGACCATTTTTGACATTTTGTCAATACATATTGAAAAATTTCATATAAATATATTATCAAATTAAACATAAATTAGCAATTAATCCCAAATATTAAATATTTAATACTTGGGGTGAAGTTTTGATTATAAATAATTATAAAAATAAAAAAGATTTAAAAACTAAAGAAAATAACAAAATTAAAGAATAAATCCGGTCTTTTTCATAGCCTTATTAAGGGTTCGGTTACTGATTTTAAGAGCAATTTCATCAGCCTTTCTGTAACATTCTTCAAGATATGACTTATCCTTAATCAGCTGTTCATATTTTTCTCTTATAGGTCTGAGTGTTTCAACAACAGCCTCACCTACAGCTGCCTTAAAATCGCCGTAGCCTTTTCCCTCAAAATCTTTTTCTATCTGATCATTCGTAAGCCCTGTTACAGCACCGTAAATGGACATAAGGTTATTAACTCCGTCCTTGCCTTCTGCATAATGAACACACGCTTCGCTGTCTGTTACTGCACGCTTAAATTTCTTCATAATAACCTCGGGTGCATCAAGAAGATGAACACATCCGTTTATATTTTCATCGCTTTTGCTCATTTTTTTGGTTGGATCCTGCAAGCTCATAACCCTTGCACCGTGCTTCGGATAATATCCCTCTGGTACTTTAAATACGTTTCCGTAAATACCGTTAAAACGCTGAGCTATATCTCGGGTCAATTCAAGGTGCTGTTTCTGATCCGCACCGACAGGTACATAATCTGCCTGATAAAGCAAAATATCTGCCGCCATTAAACAGGGATAAGTAAACAATCCTGCATTGATGTTATCAGCGTGTTTTGCAGATTTGTCCTTAAATTGAGTCATTCTTGAAAGCTCACCGAACTGAGTGTTACAATTTAAAATCCATGCAAGCTCAGCGTGTGTGTGGACGTGGCTTTGAATAAAAAAGAGACTTTTTTCTATATCAATACCGCAAGCCATAATAGAAGCGTAAGCGTCCATTATATTTTTTCTCATTTGTGCAGGCTCCTGCCTTACGGTAATTGTGTGTAAATCTGCAAGAGCATAAATGCAGTCAAATTCATCCTGCATTTTTACCCAGTTTCTTACAGCCCCTAAATAGTTTCCCAAAGTAATTGTTCCGCTTGGCTGAATTGCGCTGAAAACAACCTTTCTTTTTTCTGCATTTTCCATTTTTATCACCCTATTAATTATTTTATGATTTCGTCTGCAAGTCTGCCTAAAATTTTAATTCCCTTTTCAAGCTGTTCATCGGTAGGGGTAGAAAAGTTAATCCTAAAACTTTGACATTTTTCCGTTTCATCAGTTAAAAAAGCATTCCCCGGCACAACACATACCTTATTTAGAACTGCCGTTTTGCAAAATTCAGGCATATTTACACTTTCCGGAAGTTCACACCATATAAATAAGCCGCCGTCAATTTTATGGTACTTTATTTTCGGAGCATATTTATCAAGCAAATTCATACAAAACTTTGCTTTCTTGCTGTATATGTTTCTTAAATCTTCAAGATGCTGTTCAAAGTTATATTTAGTCATATATTCATAGCAAACAACCTGCGCCCAGATGTTTGTGTGAACGTCACTTCCCTGTTTGCATACAACAAGCTTTGAAACTATTTCCTTTGGAGCAACGGTGTACGCAACTCGAATTCCGGGAGCAACAACCTTGCTGAAGCTTCCTGCATAAATTACAATATCCTCTGTATCAAATGATTTAATTGACGGGATTGCATCGCCGCTGTATCTGAGTTCTCCGTATGGGTTATCTTCGATAATCAGAACTTCATACTTTTTTGCAAGCTCATACATTCTTTTTCGTTTTACAAGGCTCATTGTAACGCCAGAGGGATTTTGATAATTAGGAATAGTATAAATAAATTTTGTGTTCTTATTTTCCTGCAATGCCTTTTCCAATGCTTCCATATTCATACCGTCTGACTCAACAGTAACACCTACAAGCTTACTGTTGTAACTTCTGAACGTATTTAAAGAACCGATAAAGCTCGGCGATTCACAGATTACCGCCTCACCCTCATTTAAAAATGATTTTGAGCATAAATCCATACTCTGCTGTGCACCTGAAGTAATTAAAATATCATCATTTTGTGAACCGATATTCTGACTCTCCTTTAAATACTTTCTGAGGTGCTCTTTCAGCGGAGCATAACCTTCCGTAACACTGTACTGTAAAACGGAAATGGGGTTTTCCTCAAATATTCTCCTGGAAATTTCTTCAATTTCTTTACAGGGGAAAGCTTCAGGAGAGGGATTTCCGGCAGAAAGGGAAACAACCTCGGGATCTGATGCGTATTTAAAAATTTCTCTGATTGCACTGGGCTTTAAATTTTTCACTCTTTCTGAGAACTTATAATCCAATTAAATCACCTTTTCATAAATTAAACTTTTCTGATAAAAATAAAAGCTCTTATCCCTTATAAACAAGGGACAAAAGCTGATAAACCTCTGCGGTGCCACCCAAATTGATGTAATATAACATCCACTTTGCAAAAATGCTTCCTGTAACGGAGGATACCGTCAGATACTACTCTCTAATAATGTTTTAGTGCCATATTCACACTTCATTCGTAAAATTTCGCTCTGCCCTCACAAGTCCATTGGGAAAAATTTTGCTGCCGATTTTCAGCAAACACGGCTCTCTTGAAACAAAAATTTTTTCTTACTACTCTTGCTCAACGGTTTAAAATATCTGAATACATTATACATTTACGCAAAACAACTGTCAATAGAAAAAGATTCAAGATTGTAAAAAATCATTGTATTTATATACGGTTTGTAGTATAATAACATTTATAAATGATAACAGGGGAAATAAAATTTAATATTAAAATTCAATTTAAAATTAATATTAATATGACTGAAAGATATTCACTTTTATTGGAGTTTAGTATAAGGAGGTAAGTCGTGACAAATAATGGGTATAACAGAAATTATAACAGAAATTACAAAAGCAGTAATTACAACGGAAAAAACAGAAAAAGACGCAACAAAAAAAGAATCAGAAACAGAATTATAATTGTTTCGTCAATGGTTATTATCCTTGTTTTGATTATTTTATTGCTGACGCTTATATTCAGAAGCTGTTTTGGCAATGAAGAACAAACTTCAGCAACAATTCCTACCGCAACTATTGCACCCGCAACTGAAGCATCTAAAAGCTCATCAAAAACAAATACACACGGCACAACAACGGATAATGTATCTGATATTACAAGTACAACCGAATTTTTAACTCCAAAGCCTGAAGATAATAATAAAAACGCATTTCTTGATGAGGGATTGCTGATTTGGAATAATACGGCATTTGAGCTTTTTTACGGCTCTGAAGACAGTGCAACCAGCTATGCTGATTCAATTAACAGTTATGCTGACAGTCTCGGCCCATCAATTAAGGTCTACAATATGGTAGTTCCTAATCATACAGAAATGGGATTGCCTGACAGACTTAAAAACGGCGACGATTATTCATCAACGTCTCAAGCAGAAAATATTAAAACAATTTACAGCAAATTTAACTCAAATGTTACACCTGTAAACTGTTATAATAATTTAGCTAAGCATTGTAACGAGTATATTTATTTTAATACCGATCATCACTGGACAGGATTGGGTTCTTATTATGCTTATGAAGCATTTGCCGAAACAACAAATCAGGAAGTCCTTTCGCTTTCCGACTGCACAGAGAAAAAAATAGAAGGCTTTACAGGCTCATTTACAAATATGGTAAATACAGATTTAGGTACTGATACCGTTTCATACTGGGAATTTCCCTATACAGCAACAATGGATATGACTTCTGATTCGGAAGGAGAGCTTGATTCTTACGATTCCGTTTATTATCAGGGTGAAACAGGCGGCTCAAACGCTTACGGTGTGTTTATTTACGGTGATAATCCACTGTCGGTTTTAAAATCGGACAGAAAGACCGGCAAGAAAATTGCCGTTGTTAAAGAAAGCTACGGCAACGCATTTGTACCTTATCTTACATATAATTATGATGAGGTTCATGTAATTGATTTCAGACACTGGACAGGCAATCTCCCTCAGTATTGCAGAGAGAACGGAATTGACGAGGTATTATTCATTAATGGAATTATGTCTGCAAATACACCATTACAGATACGGGCAATGAATTCTTTGTTCTGATCAGATAAACCATAAAATAAGTTAAAAGGAGGTAATACCGTGCTTGGAGAAAGAGCAGAGGCAAATATTTTCGGAATATTGTCAGAAAAATTCGGTCTTTATACCGGATATGCCGACACAGATTCCGAAAATAATAAAAGCATATATATAGTTTCCAGAAAAAAGCCTGCTGATTATTTCAACGGTACGGTTATTGCAGTAGTTACTTTTAAAGACGGTGAAGAAAGACCTATAGTTTCCCCTGACAACGAGATTTTTTATGAGCCTGAGCTTTTGGAAATTTTATCTGTGCTTAAAAATGTAGTTGTAGATAAAATTAAATGTCTGTACGAAAAATCCTGCGGTGCTGTTATTTTTCATAAAAGCCGTCAGAATAATGTAAATCTTCTGCTTGTTAAAAACAATAACGGTAGATATTGGAGCTTTCCTAAAGGTCATATTGAAATAAACGAAACCGAACAGGAAACTGCGGTAAGAGAAATTAAAGAAGAAACAAACCTTGATGTGGAGATTTGCGGAAATTTCAGAGAAATCAGCGAATACTGTCCTTTTGGCAAAATAAGAAAAAGGGTTGTATTCTTTTTAGCCCGAGCGTTTACGGATAATGTAAAAATTCAGGAGTCTGAGATAGACAGTTATATATGGGTAGATATTCAACAAGCAAGAAAATTTTGTACTTACGATAATGATTTAAGAATTATTGATAAAGCAGAAACAGCAATACATTTGATGAAGTAAAAATCAGTCAGTGGTTAACCTTATCCGTGCAGACATCAATATATAAAAAGCACTCTCTTGTGCCCGAATGTTTCCGGACAATTTGATTATAAGATAAGATAAAAGACCTAAGCTTTATGGCTGAGGTCTTTTACTTTTATTCAACAAAAGCACAAAAACTGTCTCAAAACTTGATTTGTTTTGAGACAGTTTCCTTATTAATATAAATATTATTGATTAACGGTTTGAGGAGCCGAAAGGAATGTGTTCTCTTCAAGCTGAACATCTCTGTATCTGTTCATACCTGTACCTGCCGGAATTATCTTACCGATAATAACATTTTCTTTAAGACCGAGCAGCGGGTCGACCTTACCCTTAATAGCTGCGTCTGTAAGAACTCTTGTTGTTTCCTGGAATGATGCAGCAGAAAGGAAGCTGTCTGTTGCGAGAGCCGCCTTTGTAATACCAAGGAGAAGCTGTGTAAACGTTGCTTCCTGAAGGTCTGTTTCTCCGTTTGCAATTCTCTTCTGAATTTCTTCATTGGCAAGGAGAACTTCGTTTCTGTCATACATCTGACCCGGCATAAATTTTGTGCTTCCTGCCTCGTCAACCCTAACTTTCTTGAGCATCTGACGAACGATAATTTCAATGTGTTTATCGTTTATATCAACACCCTGTAAACGGTAGGTACTCTGTACTTCGGAAATCAAGTAATCCTGAACTGCATCTGTACCGAGAATTTCAAGAATATCGTGAGGATTAACTGCACCGTCTGTAATTTTGTCACCTTTCTTGATATATTCACCCTCTGTAACCTTAACATGGAAACCGAAAGGAATAAGATACTGTCTTTCTTCGCCTGTTTCTTTATTGTAAATTACAGCGTGACGTGTATTCTTAATATCTTCAAAACGAACTTCACCGTCAATTTCACTGATAATTGCAAGGCTCTTAGGTTTACGTGATTCAAACAGCTCCTCAACACGGGGAAGACCCTGTGTAATATCTTCTGCCGATGCAACACCGCCGGTATGGAATGTTCTCATTGTAAGCTGTGTACCCGGTTCACCGATTGATTGAGCTGCAATAATACCTACAGCCTCGCCGACTGTAACAGGCATACCGTTTGCAAGGTTAGCACCGTAGCATTTTTTGCAGGCGCCGTGTTTAGCACGACAGCCGAGAACACTGCGGATTCTTACGCTCTTAACACCTGAATTACAGATAATATTAGCTTCATCATCGCCCATCATTACATCTTTGGATACAAGAACATTACCGTTTTCATCACAGAAATCTTCAACAAGATATCTGCCCATCAAACGCTCATGCATTGTTTCAATAGTATTGTTGCCTGACTTAATGTCGAACACTTCAAGACCTTCGTGAGTACCGCAGTCGTCTTCATGGATAATAACTTCCTGAGATACGTCAACAAGTCTTCTTGTAAGGTAACCTGAGTCAGCCGTTCTAAGGGCTGTATCTGCAAGACCTTTACGAGCACCACGAGATGAAATAAAGTATTCCAAAATGTTAAGACCTTCACGGTAGTTAGCACGAATAGGAATTTCAATTGTCTGACCCGATGTATTTGCAATAAGACCACGCATACCTGCAAGCTGACGAATCTGGCTCATACTACCACGGGCACCTGAATCAGCCATCATAAAGATAGGATTATATCTGTCAAGGTTCTTCTGGAGAGCGTCGGTAACATCATTAGTTGCCTTTTCCCAAATTTTCAGAACTTCTTCATAACGCTCTTCATCTGAACGCAGACCCATCATATATTCATCTCTTATAATATCAACCTGCTCTTCCGCAGCCTGAATAAGAGCTTTCTTTGCAGGCGGGATCTCAGCGTCACAAACAGCAACCGTAATAGCGCTCTTTGTTGAATATTTATAACCCTGAGATTTAATTGCGTCAAGCACCTGAGATGTTTTCTCTGTACCGTGAACCTTAATACAGGCGTCTATAATTTTACCAAGCTCTTTCTTTTTAACAAGAAAGTCGATTTCAAGCTTGAATCTGTTTTCAGGATTTGTCCTGTCAACAAAGCCTAAATCCTGAGGAATAGGATTGTTGAAAATTATTTTACCGATTGTTGTATCAATAATACCGCTTTCAGTGACCCCGTTAAATTCAACTGTGCGGCGAACTTTAATTTTAGAATGAAGCTCAATTACGCCTGTCTGATAAGCCATCATAGCTTCATTTACATCTTTAAAGCACTTGCCTTCTCCCAATTCTCCGTCCTTATCAAGCGTAAGGTAATAAGAACCGAGTATCATATCCTGTGTAGGAACTGCAACAGGACGTCCGTCTGAAGGCTTAAGCAGGTTATTGGCGGCAAGCATTAAAAATCTTGCCTCTGCCTGTGCCTCAGCGGAAAGAGGTACGTGAACAGCCATCTGGTCGCCGTCGAAGTCTGCGTTATAAGCTGTACAGGAAAGCGGGTGGAGTTTAAGCGCTCTGCCCTCAACGAGTACAGGCTCAAATGCCTGAATACCAAGTCTGTGAAGCGTAGGAGCTCGGTTAAGAAGAACAGGGTGTCCCTTAATTACAACTTCAAGAGCATCCCATACCTCAGGCTTAGCACGCTCAACTGCCTTTCTTGCGGCTTTAATGTTAATTACTTCTTTAGTTTCAACAAGGCGCTTCATAACAAACGGCTTGAAAAGCTCAAGTGCCATTTCCTTAGGAAGACCGCATTGATACATTTTAAGCTCAGGTCCTACAACGATAACGGAACGTCCGGAGTAGTCAACACGCTTACCTAAAAGGTTCTGACGAAATCTTCCCTGCTTACCTTTAAGCATATCAGAAAGCGATTTTAACGCTCTGTTGTTAGGTCCTGTAACAGGTCTGCCCCTTCTGCCGTTGTCAATAAGTGCGTCAACAGCTTCCTGAAGCATACGTTTTTCGTTCCTGATAATAATATCGGGAGCCTGTAAATCTATAAGTTTTTTAAGACGATTATTTCTGTTAATAACCCTTCTGTAAAGGTCGTTTAAGTCTGATGTTGCAAAGCGACCGCCGTCAAGCTGAACCATCGGTCTGATGTCAGGCGGAATTACCGGAATTACGTCAAGAATCATCCATTCGGGACGGTTGCCTGAATGTCTGAAGCTTTCAACAACATCAAGTCTTTTTAAAATTCTTACTCTCTTTTGACCCGTTGCGACTTCAAGCTCTTCTTTAAGCTGTGATGAAAGCACATCAAGGTCAATTTCCTCCAAGAGCTTTTTAATGGCTTCAGCACCCATAGAAGCCTCAAAGTCATCTTCGTATTTTTCACGCATATCACGGTACTCAGATTCAGTTAAGAACTGCATCTTTACAAGGTCACGGCAATCGCCCGGATCAGTTACGATATATGATGCAAAATACAAAACCTCTTCAAGTTTTCTTGGAGAAATATCAAGCATAAGAGAGATTCTCGAGGGTATACCCTTGAAATACCAGATATGTGACACAGGAGCGGCAAGCTCAATGTGACCCATACGCTCTCTTCTTACTTTTGCTCTTGTAACTTCAACTCCGCATCGGTCGCAGACCTTACCCTTAAAACGGATTCTCTTATATTTTCCGCAGTGACATTCCCAGTCCTTTGTAGGTCCGAAAATACGCTCACAGAAAAGTCCGTCACGTTCAGGTTTAAGTGTACGGTAGTTAATGGTTTCAGGCTTTTTAACCTCGCCGTATGACCATTCACGAATTTTGTCCGGGGATGCAAGTCCGATTTTAATTGAATCAAAAACAATATTTTCCATTATTACACTCCTCCTTAAAATTCGTCGCTGTCGTCAATAACAAGTGTATCATCTTCATCAGCAATGATTGATGACTCGTCAAACATATTGCCTTCTTCTGAATCCTCATCAAGAAGGAAACCGTCCATCGTTGTCATAACATTCTCTTCATTAAGAGTCGGTTCATCAGTTGCTACCGGAAGATCTTCATCTTCTTCAAATTTTTGTTTTAAGTCTATTTCATTGTTTTCTCTGTCAAGAACAGAAACGTCAAGTGATAATGACTGAAGCTCCTTAATAAGAACCTTAAATGATTCAGGAATTCCGGGGGCAGGAATGTTCTGACCCTTAACAATAGCTTCATAAGTTTTAACACGGCCGACAACATCATCGGATTTAACAGTAAGAATTTCCTGCAATGTATAAGCTGCACCGTAAGCTTCAAGCGCCCAAACTTCCATCTCACCGAAACGCTGACCGCCGAACTGCGCTTTACCGCCCAGAGGCTGCTGTGTAACAAGTGAATACGGACCTGTGCTTCTTGCGTGAATTTTATCATCAACAAGGTGATGGAGCTTAAGATAATACATATATCCTACGGTTACTGGGTTATCAAATCTCTCGCCTGTTCTGCCGTCTATAAGCCATGTCTTGCCGTCTTCGTTATATCCTGCGTCTTTTAACGCTTCAAATATATCCTGCTCGTGAGCTCCGTCAAATACCGGAGTCATAATCTTCCAACCCAGAGCCTTTGCCGCATATCCCAAATGAACCTCAAGCACCTGTCCGATGTTCATACGGGAAGGTACGCCCAACGGGTTAAGTACTATATCAAGCGGTGTACCGTCAGGCAGGAACGGCATATCCTCAACAGGTAAGATTCTTGATACAACACCCTTGTTACCGTGTCTGCCTGCCATTTTATCGCCCACGCTGATTTTACGCTTCTGAGCAATATAGCATCTTACAACCTTGTTTACACCGGGCTGTAATTCATTTCTGCTGTTTTCACGTGTAAATACTTTAACGTCAACAACGATACCGCTTTCTCCGTGAGGAACTCTTAAAGAGGTGTCTCTTACTTCTCTCGCCTTTTCACCGAAAATAGCACGAAGGAGTCTTTCCTCTGCGGTAAGCTCTGTCTCACCCTTAGGTGTAACCTTACCTACAAGAATATCGCCTGCATGAACCTCTGAACCAATATGAATAATACCGTCTTCATCAAGGTCTTTAAGCATATCCTCACCTACCTGAGGAATATCTCTTGTGATTTCTTCAGGTCCAAGTTTAGTATCTCTTGCCTCTGTATCATACTCTTCAATATGGATAGATGTATAAACATCGTCCCTAACGATTTTTTCATTGATAAGAACAGCGTCCTCGTAGTTATAACCTTCCCAAGTCATAAATCCAATAAGTGCATTTTTACCCAGGGAAATTTCACCGTTCTTTGTTGCAGGACCGTCAGCGAGTACCTCGCCCTTAACAACTCTCTGTCCTTTAGAAACAACAGGAATCTGATTAAAACAGGTTCCCTGGTTGGAACGAAGGAATTTAATAATCTCATGGTCTACGATTTTACCATTGTCATACTGAACACGAACGTGGTCGGCGTCAACAGAAAGCACAAGTCCGTCGTCATCTGCAAGCACGCAAACACCCGAATCAACGCCTGCTTTGTACTCCATACCCGTACCTACAATAGGTGATTCGGTAACCATAAGAGGCACAGCCTGTCTCTGCATGTTTGAACCCATAAGAGCACGGTTTGCGTCATCGTTTTCAAGAAAAGGAATCATTGCAGTAGCAACAGAAACTACCATTCTCGGAGATACGTCCATATAATCAAATTTATCCGGAGTATACTCAATAAATCCGTCTCTGTATCTGCCTACTACCTTGCTGTTCTTAAAATGACCGTTTTCATCTAATGGTTCGTTAGCCTGTGCAACAACAAATTCGTCCTCCATATCGGCTGTCATATAAACAACTTCATCTGTAACAACTCCCTTTTCCTTATCAATTTTACGGAAAGGAGCTTCAATAAAACCGTATTTGTTGATTTTTGCAAATGTTGCAAGATATGAAATAAGTCCGATGTTTGGTCCTTCAGGGGTTTCGATAGGACACATACGTCCGTAGTGGGTATAGTGAACGTCTCGAACCTCGAATCCTGCACGGTCTCTTGAAAGACCGCCCGGACCTAAGGCTGAGAGTCTTCTTTTATGTGTAAGCTCTGCAAGGGGGTTAGTCTGGTCCATAAACTGTGAAAGCGGTGATGAACCGAAAAACTCTTTAATTGCAGCAGTTACGGGTCTTATGTTAATAAGTGTATTTGGTGAAAGTGTTTCCAAGTCCTGAGCCTGAAGGGTCATTCTCTCTCTGATAACCCTTTCAAGACGTGAAAAACCGATTCTAAACTGATTTTGCAGCAATTCGCCAACGCTGCGTATTCTTCTGTTGCCTAAGTGGTCAATATCATCTGTTAAGCCTACACCTTCGGCAAGGCAGTTCATATAATTTATTGAAGCAAAAATATCGTCAATGATAATGTGGTTGGGAATAAGCTCATTATAACGGCTTGTGAGCATTTCCTTAATTTCTTCCACGTCCTGTGCATTATCAAGAATTTCACAAAGAACAGCAAACTTAACCTTTTCGTTAATTCCGCACTCTTTCTCTGCGTCAAAGTCAACATAATTTTTAATGTCGACCATTCCGTTGGAAACGATTTTAACGATTTTATCGTTTTTATCAACAAGCTTTACATAAGCTGTATCTACACCTGCGTTTTCAATTTCAATCGCAAGGTCTCTTGAAACTTTATCTCCTATTTTTGCCATAACCTCGCCTGTGCGTGGGTTGGCAACAGGCTCAGCAAGGATCTGACCTGTAAGGCGCTGTGAAATACCAAGTTTTTTGTTGTATTTATAACGTCCTACTCTTGACATATCATAACGCTTAGGGTCAAAGAATAAATTGTTAAGATGGGTTTGAGCGCTTTCAACCGTAGGAGGCTCGCTCGGTCTTAACTTTCTGTAAACCTCTAAAAGACCCTCTTCAACAGAGCTTGTGGTATCTTTCTCAATAGTAGCCTTTATTCTGTCATCGTCACCGAAAAACTCAAGAATTTCAGCGTCGGTGCCTAATCCCAAGGCTCTTATAAATGCAGTAATAGGAACTTTTCTGTTTTTATCAATACGCACATAGAAAACGTCATTTACATCGTTTTCATATTCAAGCCAGGCACCTCTGTTAGGAATAACTGTTGAACTGAACAGTTCTTTACCTGTCTTATCATGCTCCATTTTGTAGTAAACGCCGGGGCTTCTTACAAGCTGTGATACAATAACACGCTCGGCTCCGTTAATAATAAATGTGCCGCCTGGAGTCATTAAAGGGAAATCTCCCATAAATACATTGGATTCTTTAATTTCTCCGGTTTCTTTGTTGAGAAGTCTTGCAGTAACCCTGAGTGCTGCAGAATATGTGGCGTCTCTTTCCTTACACTCAATTACACTGTAATTAGGTTTATCAACGTCCAAAGAATAGTCAGTAAAATCAAGAACTAAGTTGCCGGTATAATCGGTTATACCAGAAACATCCTTGAATACTTCCTTCAGACCTTCTTCAAGAAACCACTTGTAAGAATTTTTCTGCACCTCGATAAGATTCGGCATATCGATAACTTCATCAATTTTGCCAAAGCTCATCCTTTCGTTGTTGCCAAGCTTTACGGGTTTGACATTAACCATAGGCGTTTAACCACTCCTTTAATATAGTCGTTCCATAACCGAACTGCATCGGTTTTATATAATACTAATCTTCGATTAGTATAAAAGGAAAATGTAACAAAATTGTTTTAAAAAATCTCTTGACAACAATGCATATTGCGTGATAATATTCCTTTATTGCAGTAGATTTTTTATAAATTTTCGGTACATACCCCCATTATGGTACATTCTATAATTTTATAACCCTTCGGTCAACTTGTCAAGTGGTTTCTGTCAAATTTTTAATTAATTATATGTATTTTTTGACTTTATTTCCGCAGAAGCATTAAAACGCTTCTGCGGTTTATTTTTTTACAAAAAAGAAACGCCCGGCGCAGTTTGAACTTTTTAAAAATGTAATTTTATATCTTTTGTTAGCTTTTTGTTTTACAGGTTTTTATTCTTATAAATAATTAAATTTAATCAGTAATAGACTATTATTCCAAACAGACTCATTATCCATATTATTAAACCGTATAATACACTTGCCGATACTCCGTAAACAATAACAGGACCTGCAATAACAAACATTTTTGCACCAAGCCCCAGCACAAATCCTTCCGTTTTAAAATCTATTGCAGGAGATGCCACAGAATTTGCAAAGCCTGTAATTGGAACAAGTGTACCTGCGCCTGCGTGTTTTGCAATATTATCATAACAGCCGATAGCAGTAAAAAGCACTCCCAAAAATACAAGTGAAACAGAAGTAACCGTTTTGGCCATTTCTTTATCAAGCCCTGCAGATATATACAAGTTTGTTAAAACCTGTCCCAATGTACATATTGCTCCTCCAACAAGAAACGCCATAATACAATTCACGAAAATTTTGCTTTTCTTTGACTTGTCTGTCACAATTTGTTGATATTCTTTTTTCGATATCATATAATTCCTCCCTTATTTGAATGTATTTGCTTTTATTTTTGCCAAATATTTTATTATTATTTAAAGTAATATTTTTTAATTTTGTTGTTTATTTTTTCGCATATATATAGTATAATAAAGTGTAATAAACCTTTATTGGAGGAAATATGTTTGGAACATTACCTTGATAACAGCGCAACCACAAAGGTTTCAAAGGCAGCGGCAGAAAAGGCTTTTGAGCTTATGTGTGAAAATTACGGTAATGCCTCATCTTTGCATTCATTGGGAATAAAAGCGGAAACAGAGCTTGAAAATTCAAGAAAAATAATTGCAAGGTTTCTCGGCTGTGAAAGCGACGAAATATATTTTACAAGCGGCGGAACAGAAGCCAACAATACTGCAGTTTTTGGAGCTGTAAAGGCACTTAAACGACGGGGCAATAAAATTGTCACTTCATCTATAGAGCACAGCAGTGTCTTGGAAGCAATGAAAGAACTTGAAAATCAAGGCTTTGAGGTTATTTACCTTTCACCTGACAAAAACGGAATTATTCCATTAGATAAAATTAAAAATGCCGTTGATAATAAAACGATTCTTGTTTCAATAATGACAGTCAACAATGAGACAGGCTCAATAAATGATGTTACAAAAATACGGAAGATAGTTTCAAATAATAATTCTCCTGCTTTGATTCACACAGACGCCGTACAGGCATTTGGAAAAATCAAAATTAATGCAAAAAAATCAGGCGTTGACCTTATGACAATCAGCGCCCATAAAATTCACGGTCCAAAAGGAATCGGTGCATTGTACATAAGAAAAGGGAAAAGAATTTCTCCTCTGCATTTTGGCGGAGAACAAGAAAAAAAGCTCCGTCCCGGCACAGAATCGGTTCCTTTGATTGGGTCGTTCGGCACAGCAGTATCAGAACTTGAAATTGAAAAAAGTTATGAAAAAATTTCTGCTTTAAACAGTTATGCTAAAGGCAAATTGTCCGAAATAGAGGGTGTTTCTTTCAACAGCAAAAACGATGCACTCCCTTATATTATAAATATTTCGGTAAAAGGAATAAGGAGTGAAACAATGCTTCATTTTCTTGCTCAAAATAAAATTTATGTTTCCAGCGGAAGCGCCTGTGCAAAAGGAAAACCAAGTTACGTTTTAAATGCAATGGGAATAGATAAAGATGTTGCAGACAGCTCCTTAAGAATAAGCTTTTCAAAACTCAATACAAAAGAAGATATTGATTTTCTTGCAAAATATATTAAACAGGGCTTAGAAATTCTCGTTAAAAAATAATATTAAACTTTAGTAAAAGTGGATATCTTTTAATTGAAGTTCAGTTTAAATTCGGAAGGTAAAAATGAAAGAAGTAATTTTAATAAAAGACGGTGAAATTGCCCTTAAAGGTCTCAACAGAAAAACCTTTGAGGATGTCTTAAAAAAGAATATCAAGCATTCTCTTTACGGCTTAGGAAAATTCAAAATCACCTCGGCTCAGTCAACAACTTATGTTATTCCACTGTCAGATGATTTTGATTTAGACGAAGCCTGTGAAAGAGTTTCCAGAATATTCGGCATAGTTTCTTTTTCAAGGGCAGGAGTCTGTGAAAAAGATTTAAATAAAATTTTAGATTTTGCCCCTGAATATCTTGCAGAACAGCTTGAAGATATTAAAACCTTCAAGGTAGAAGCAAAACGTTCAGACAAAAAATTCCCTTATAAATCACCTGAAATATGCAGGGAATTAGGAGGCACAATTTTAGAAAAGTTTCCTCATCTTACTGTTGACGTTCATAACCCCGATGCAGTAGTTACAGTTGAGGTAAGAGATTTCGGAACATATATTCATACAAACCCCGTCAGAGGTGCAGGGGGCATTCCCGTAGGAACAGGCGGAAATGCCGCAATTTTAATCAGCGGCGGTATTGATTCCCCCGTTGCCGCTTATATGATGGCTAAACGTGGAGTTAAACTTACCGCTATTCACTTTGCAAGTCCTCCATATACAAGCGAAAGAGCCGAACAAAAGGTAGTTAAACTTCTTAAAAAGGTGTGCCGTTACAGCGGTCCTATGACAATGTACACAGTACCCTTTACAAAAATTCAGGAAACTATTAAAGATAAATGTCCCGAAGAACTTTTCACAATTATTATGAGAAGGCTTATGATGAAAATATCCGAAAAAATTGCAAGGGATAACGACTGTTCAGCCTTAATTACAGGCGAAAGCTTAGGTCAGGTTGCCAGCCAAACGATCCACGCTATCGGCTGTACCGATGAAGCCACGAATATGGTAGTTTTCAGACCGTTAATAGGTATGGATAAACAGGAAATAATTGATATTTCCTATAAAATAGACACATTTGAAACATCTATTGAACCATATGAGGATTGCTGCACTGTATTTACGCCAAAGCATCCACGTACTAGACCGGTTTTAAAATATGTTAAACAGGCAGAGGATTCAGCAAACTTTGGAAATATGATTGAAGAGGCTTTGCAAAATCTAAAAATCACTAATATTAATCAAAGGGAGGACTAATATATGAATATTGAAATATTTTCTCTCAGAACAAGTAAACAGGATATTGAAAACATAAGCAGCAATTTAAGAAATATATCTGAAAGGCTTGCAAAAGACGGGTTTTATGTAAAATATAAAACAGAAGTTGACGTTAATAAACAGCGTATAAAAAATGCTCTTAATTCGAGCATTGAGTCAGAAAACAAGCCTGATATTATAGTTGTTGCAAATGCTTTAACAAGTCAAGACAGTTCATCATTTAAAAATCTGTTTGCAGATATTATTGCGGAGTATGAAAACGAAATTCAAGACCCTGCACCTAAAAAATCTAAAAAGGACAAAGATGCAGAAGATAACAAATACTACATCAAAAAAATAAAGATTTTTTCAATGGGAGACTTAGGCAACAGCTACAACGGCTATTGCTTTACATACAAAGGAATCCGTGTTGTTGTTCTCCCTAAAACATCCTTAACAGGCAAAGAAACCGATGAATTATTTTATAACAGCGTTTTGCTGTCTACCCAAATTTTTGACAGAAACGAACAGGCTTATCCCGGCGGTATAAATCTAATTGAAGGAAAACCTAAAAAGAAAAGCCTTGCAAAAAGAATTTTTCCCTGTAAAGATGACTCCAAAAAGGAAAAAACAAGAAAAAGTATTTCTCTGATCGCATTTTTCGTTTTCTTTGTTACTGCAGTACTGTTGCTTTATAATCTGGTTTTTCTGCCAATGATGAACAACGCAATTCAAAGCGAAATTCAAAAGGTTTTCTACAATGATGACGGTTCAAAAGAAGGCGGTACGAACGCTAAAACAAAAGACTGGAAAGCATTAAAGAAAATCAACAAAGACATAGTAGGCTGGATCAAGCTTGATAATACAGTTATTGATTACCCCGTTCTGCGCAACAAAGATGATGATGAGAATTATCAGTATTACTTAAACCATAATTATAAAAAAGAATACAGCGGATACGGAAGTATTTTTGTTGACTACCGATGTACAAAAGGAACCGACAGTAAAAATGTCGTTCTCCACGGCCACCATATGAATGACGGAAGTATGTTCGGAAATTTACTTAATTACGGTAAAACTACGGGCGAGCTTAGCTTTTACAAAAAAACTCCTACCATAACATTTGACACTCCGGACGGTGACGCTACATATAAAATTATTTCTGTATTTAAAACAAATTCATTGTCTGCCCACGGCGAGTTTTTCAACTATATGATAGGCAATTTTAACTCTGATTCCGAATTTATGAACTTTGTATATAATGTAAGGATTCGTTCATTGTTTAACTGCCCTGTTTCCGTAAATGAAGACGATACCCTTCTTACTCTGTCAACCTGTTCTTATGAATTTTCAGAATTCAGAACAGTTGTTGTCGCAAGAAAGGTAAGAATCGGAGAAGATCCTACTGTTGATGTTTCTAAGGCCTCACTTAACAAAAATCCCGTATGGCCTGATGTTTATTATTCAAGCTACGGCGGAACAAGACCAAAAGTAACAACCTTTAAAACTGCATACAAAGCAGGTGATATCAAATGGTATGACGGTACAGGAGATCCTACAAAGTTAAAGGGCAAGGAAGAACCTCCCACAGAGCCAACTACAAACGAATCTGACAAAAACAATAACAATAAGGCAACTGAAGCTCCTGCTGTTATTAAATATACGGTTACATTTATTGACTTTGACGGCAATACAATTAAGACTGAACAGGTTGAAAAGGGTAAATCAGCAACACCTCCGGATACCAACCCTACCAAGAGCGATAAATATTATGACTACATTTTTACAGGCTGGCAGCTTGATTACACAAATGTTCAATCAGATATGGTAATTGCCGGAAACTATGAGCCGGTATTGAGAGAATAAAAATTTTCGGAGATAACAATGAATTGTGAACTTATATTTTATTTAGCAAAAAAGACGAGTATGTGCGAAAGGGTTTTAAAAAAACAGCTTACAAGTTTTAACATAAGCCTTTCAAAAACCTTTTTCTCCACCGGTTCAATTCAGCTTGGCACGTTACTTTGTGAAACATTTAAGCGTTGCAATTTATGTTTTATTATAGGCGGACTTGAGTTTTCTGATAAACAGGGCATTAAAAATGTTTTGTCTAAGGCGTTAGCTTATGAGAATTTAAACGATATGAAAAAAATTGAAAATCCAAACGGTTACCAGGACGGTTTTATTTTCAGATGCGGTACACAATTGTTGATTGTTTTGCCAGACGAACCTGACAATATTGCAGAAATGCTGAAAGACCCTCTGAAAACGTATATTATGGATTTTTCCGAACACAACTGATAAACAACCCTGTGCAAAATATGATTGCATAGGGTTGTTTTTTATCAAAAATTTTTGTTAAGAATATTATAAGTTTTAGTCTCGTTTTTTCCTTTATATAAACGGTGTCATTGACTGAATGTTATTATATTCAGTTTCCAAAAGTTTTTTTGCCAGGTTTTCAACCTTCGGGTCGCTTTTATCGTACTGTCTCATTCTATCAACAATTTTACTGACGCCTTTAATGTTTCCGTTAATCATCATTTGTGCAATATGAGAATCGGAATTATCTCTCTCCATATGCCTTTTTGTGACTTGTTTCGTCATTCTTCTTACAATTGGATTCACCCTCTGCACATTTTCATTACTGTTCCTCAACATATTGTTTGCGTTGCTGTAAATTTTTCCGTACTCAATAAGCTGTATTCGTAATGCCTTTTTCAGTCCGTCATCTTTAGCATAGTTTTTAATATTTGCAATACCGCAGCAGCCCATCTCTGCATTTTGTGCAATGTAAGTAAGCATTTCGTTTTTGTTTAGCATAAAATCACCTCAACGTAAGTATTGGCAAAAAAATATGTTTTATTATATCCAGAAAAGTTTTTTATACTTTTCACCATTTGTTTTAAAATCTGTCACATTATGGTATTATTATATAGTTACAGTAAATGAATTAATACCTTTATATTTATTTAGCTTTTCATTTTTCTCCCTTCTAATAAACCCAAAACAGCCTGCTCATAAATTTTTTGAGCAGGCTGTTTTTCTGTCATAAACATTTTTTCTTTATGACTATACTAAACAACAATTATAATTCAATTAAAAAGTTTAGGATTTGCATATTTAAATCAGTTAGTAATTTAAAAAATATGAATACATACTTCTTTAATTTAAAATTTGCATTATTGTTGTTATTAAAAAATTTTAATGTTATAATTGTTTTATAGAGATAAGAGGTAATTATTATGGAAAACAAAAATAAAAATAAACTGAAAAACAGATATACCTTGGGCGAAGAAATTTTTAATTCAGTTTCTCACGGAGCCGGAACTCTTTTAGCTGTTGGAGGAACAGTCGTGCTTATAATTGTTTCTGCAATTTTTAACGACGTATGGGCTGTGGTTTCCTCTGCAATATATGGCGCAAGCTTAATAATTCTTTACACAATGAGTACGCTTTACCATGCAATTACAAATAAAAAAGCAAAAATGTTTTTCAGAATTATGGACCACAACACTATATTTTTCTTAATTGCAGGAACATATACCCCTATCACCCTTGCAATTTTAAGAGGTACATTAGGCTGGGTGCTTTTCGGAATTGTATGGGGCGCTGCAATTATAGGAATAGTTTTTAATTCTATTGACCTTGAAAAATTTTCTAAGCCGTCAATTGTCTGTTATATCTTAATGGGTTGGGTCGTTATTTTTGCAATTAAACCTTTAATAGATGCAACAACACCCTTTTTTATGACATTTTTACTATTGGGCGGCGTTTTTTATACATTAGGTATAATATTTTATGCAATTAAAAAAATTAAGTATTTTCATTCTGTATGGCATTTATTTACTGTTGCAGGTTCGGCATTTCACTTTTTTGCAATTTTGTTTGAAATTATGGCATAGCAGCCTGTTTGCTGTACATATTCGAGCAGACAGCATCATATATAAACGTACTTCTATGTCCGATTGTTTTCGAGGAGTTTCCTATAATGTAAAAAAGGACGGATTATAGTATAAACCGCCCTTTAATTTATTTAATAATTATGCTATAATCTCGCCGTCAACAGTCCCGGTAAGACCTGCCGCATTTGATTCATCAGTATCAATATGCATTGCTGGAGCGTAACTGTCGCTCACTCTTACTACAACATCATCAAATGTTAATGCTCTTTGACCAGTCGTACCAACCTTAACTGAAACGATTTGCTTATCTTTAAACCCTGCATTATTCGCAGTTGCAGTGTCCAAATGAATATGTCTTTTTGCAGCGATTACACCGCACTGAATTTCACATTCACCCGCAGGGCCGATAAGCTTACAGCCCGGTGTTCCGTTTATATCACCTGACTCTCTCACGGGAGCTGGTATACCTAATTTTCTTGCGTCTGTAAGGGAAACCTCAACTTGTGTTGCCGAACGCTCAGGGCCTAAAATAGACATTGACATTTCACCCTTTGGCCCTACAACTGTCACTTTCTCTGAACAGGCAAACTGTCCCGGCTGGGAAAGGTCTTTCTTTTTTGTCAAAACTGCATTCTTGCCGAAAAGTGTTTCTAAAACTTCTTTCGTAACGTGAATGTGTCTTGCTGATGTTTCAACCATGATTTTCATAAATTACCACCACTTTTAAAATATTCTGCATTGCAGTTTTTAATTTATAGTAACATTTTACACCTAAAGTATGCAAATTTCAACTGTTTTATAAGGAGGACAATAAATGTTTAATAAATGGGAAGATTTAATCAACGAATGTTCTAAATGTCAAAAATGTGACTTGTACAAAACACGAAAAAATGTTGTTATAGGTGTGGGAAATAAGAATGCCGATGTAATGTTCATCGGAGAAGGTCCAGGTGAAAATGAGGATTTACAGGGAGAACCGTTTGTCGGCAGAGGCGGACAGCTGCTTGATAAAATGCTTACTGCTGTTGATTTAGACAGAAAAAAGAATATTTACATAGCAAACATAGTTAAATGCAGACCGCCTCAAAACAGAGATCCAAGACCCGAGGAACAGGAAATGTGCATTGATTGGCTGAGAAATCAAACAAAGCTTATTTCACCAAAAATTATAGTTTGCTTAGGCAGAATTGCAGCCGCAAGAATAATTAAAAGTGACATTAAAATAACTAAGGAACACGGCATTTTTTTTGAAAGAAACGGTATTTTTATGATGGCTATGCTTCATCCCGCCGCAGTACTAAGAGACCCCAGAAAGAAGCCAGAAGCTTTTGACGACTTTTTAAAGTTGAGAGAAAAAATAAATGAGGTTTGTCCCAATACATATAATATTTAAATCGTTTTTTGCGTTTAAAATAAATTCGCTTTACTTTAGGAGTTTTCTCTCCCTCCGTCTACGGCATCGCCGCATCCACCTCCCTCGTCAGAGGGAGGCATATTTTTTAGCAACATTTTAGTTTAATTATAGGCTCACTCTGATGAGAAATTCCCCTGCAAGGGGAAATGTCGCAAAGCGACAAAAGGGTTGCCGTTTTCGCAGAAAAAGCTGTCAAAGCGTTAGCTTTGACTGAGGGAGAGATATTCAATAATTTTAACTTTTTAAAATAAACATTATAATATTTAAATCGTTTTTTGCGTTTGAAATAATGTCGCTAAACTTTAGGAGTTTTCTCTCCCTTCGTCTGCGGCTTCGCCGCATCCACCTCCCTCGTCAGAGGGAGGTGGATTTTTCAGTCTCTATAATAAATGTTTGGGTAACAAATAGAGCCTACAAAAATAGAAATAATAAGAAAGCAAAAATGTAGAGCATATTTTAAACAAATCCGTTAAAATGGAATTGACAATAAACCAGAAACGGAGGTCTTAAAATATGCTCTACAAACATTTTACCGAAAAACTCATAGGATTGCAAGACATTGAGATTGAAAAAATTGAGGAATTTGATAATTCTATTCATCTTTTCTGTCATTTAAAACGAAAACCTCATAAATGTCCTTGCTGTGGTGAACTGACTGATAAAGTTCATGATTACCGTGAACAAGTTATAAAAGATATTCCTGCTTTCGGCAAATTCTTTTATATTCATCTCAAAAAAAGACGATATAGTTGTTCTTGCGGCAAACGCTTCTTTGAGAAGAACTCCTTCCTTCCAAGATATTATCGTATGACTAACAGACTTTGCTTGTATATCATTGACAAATTAAGAAATGAAGTATCTTTTTCAAGCCTTGCCAGTGAGGTTAAACTCTCCGTCAGCACTGTTATCAGAATATTCGATTTAGTTTTCTATTCTCTAAAAGAACTCCCTGTGGCTCTTTCTATTGATGAATTTAAAGGAAATATAAATGGATAAAAATACCAATGCATTCTCACAGACCCTGTTAACAAAGTTGTTTTAGATATACTTCCTATAAGATACGAAAGTTATCTTACAAAATACTTTTACGCATTTTCAAAAGAGGAACGAAACAAGGTTAAATATTTTGTTTCTGATATGTGGAAACCTTACTCTAATATTTCTTCTGTCTGGTTTAAAAATGCTATTCAAATTGTTGATAAATATCATTGGATACGGCAAGTTATCTGGGCTTTTGAGGCTGTTCGTAAATAGGAACAAAAGAAATTCAGTAAATCTCATCGCAGATATTTCAAAAAGTCCAGACAGCTTTTAATTAAGAAATTCCAGTTTCTTTCTGATGAACAAAAACAACAGGTTAATATTATGCTTTATGCTTCTCCTAATCTTTCAACCGCTTATTTCTTTAAAGAAGACTTTCTCAAAATTCTTGATTGCAAAGATAGAACCGCTGCTAAGAAAGCTATGTCCGAATGGATTAACAATACTTTAGATTGTGGAATCCCACAGTTTGAAAAGTGTGCAAAAACTATGATTAACTGGCTTACAGGTATTCTCAATTCTTTTTCTTCATCTATTACTAACGGCTTTACCGAAGGATGCAACAAGATTAAAGTTCTTAAACGCAATGCTTACGGTTACAGGAATTTCATGCGTTTCCGTAATAGTATTTTTCATATCTTTTCTCATCAGATACAAAAACAAGCGACAGCTTAATTTGTTATCGCTTCTTTATATCTAATTCTCTTTTTTCGGGTTTACCCCAACTATTGACATAGAGCCTTTTCTTTTTTTCGGGTTTACCCCAACTATTGACATAGAGCCTTTATTTTGAAGCTTATTATCAGCAAAAAATAAGCCCTTACAAAAATGTAAGGGCTAAATATTAATTAATCAAAATCAATTATTTCTCTAATTCTCTTTTACGGAGAACAATAATTGCACCAGTTGCTGCTACAAGTAAGCTAAGAAGAACGAATGCCATTGGCGAATCGCTAGTCTGAACTGTACCGTTACCAGAAGAAACATGGTTGTTTGAAGAACCTGGACCACCAGGAGTGGTAGTTGGCTGTTCCGGTGTTGCAGGTGTAGATGGCTTAGGTGTAGGTGTTGTTGTTGGCTGTTCTGGAGTTGCAGGTGTTGTTTCAGTTGGTACAGGTTCAACATCAACAGGATCACCGTCTAAGATAGCCTTACCGGAACCTTCAGCTTTGAAACTGTCCTGAATAACGCCGTTTGCAATATACTCGCTAACAGTTAATGTATCTCCTGTTTTCTCGCCATATACGAGTTCAACAAGGTCAAAGTTAATTGTTGTATCTTTTGTGTAATCGCCAACGATGTCAAATGTTAACTTAATTAATGTCTTCTCTGAAGTAAAGTCATTTAAGGTACTTATATCTGAGAAGTTACCATAACCTTTACCCTGAGCTGCCTCATCTGAAAGGTTAATTACAGAACCGGCTGCTACATTTGGTAATACGTCTTTTACTGCATTGCCGTTAGCATCAAATGTTGCTGCGCTGAGCTTGAGGATTGATGGGTCATATGTTAATTCCCACTGACCTGAAGTGATGAGCTTAGAAGCCTGTAATGTATATTCAACTGTTACAGTCTTTCTATCTTCTGAATAAACTTTTGTATCAGAAGCAGCATAGTTTGAAGTAGCGTTTACTTTGAATGATTTCTTATCAGATGGTGGAGTAACTGGAGCATCTGAAGGTGTTGATAATTTCGTTAATGTCTGGCAATCTTGGTTAAATAAAGGTTGTACTTCACCCTGATATACATAGTCAACTACATCCTTTGTATTTTCTGAATCACCATTAACAACAGTACTGAGAACTCTTACATCAAGTAATACATCAACGTCTTTGTTATAGTTACCTACAATGTTAAATGTGATTGTTAAAAATACATTGTCAGTGAGGTCACCAGATAAGAAGTCATATGGATTAGCACCTGATGATGTGTTGAATGTACCGTAACCAGCACCCTCAAGAATGTTAGAAGCTGTACCGCCAACTTTGTCAAATATAGGTGTAAAGTTTACTTCTTTAATATCACCAAATGCATTTGTTGAAGTATGTGTAGCCTTGTCAATTTCAAGAACTTGAGGATCGTAAGAAATGTTGAACTGTGTATTACCGATTGGCTTTGGAGCCTTTAAGTAATAAGTAACAGTTACTTTCTTATCAGCCGTAGTATATTTTTGTGATACTGTATCAGAAATGTTAGATTTAGCATTTACTGTGAATCCGGCAGTAGAAGAAGGTGTACCTGTTGTACCCTGTGTACCCTCTGTATTCTGTGTTTCTTGTGTTTGATTTGTGGTAGGTGCTGTTGTTGAATCCGTTTTAGCTGTAGTAGGTTCTGTTGCCGGAGCTGAACCTTCTTCAATAAGAATTGTTACAGGTACTGTTTTGCTTTTGTCAATGTCAAAGTTATTAAGGTCAGCTTTAATTGTTACTTTTGAATTGTCGTTTGGTACTTCAAATTCAATATTACCAGGGTTGCTGTCAAGCACAGCATCAAATTTGATTTCATTGCCTGTCTTAACACCGGCTGCATCTGTACCTAAGTTTTTGGGCTGCCATGAACCGTTAAATGCAAATTTAAACTGATAAGTGCTTGCAAATACGCCATCGTATGAAATTTCGTATATTCCGTCACCATCAGCATCAGACATTTTATTTTGCATTACAGCATCCCAACCGTCCTGATCCCAGTTTACACCGTGTAAGAACGGATCATCGCCGCCGCCGATTGTACAAATACTTTCAATTTTATAATCGGTAAGGCTGGCTGCGTCTACAGCAATAGCTCCTTCTTCTAAGGTAGGGTTAAAGTAAACGGTTACATTGCATGCTTCGCTGAGAGTAAAAGTATAGTTATCTCCGCCTTGACCGGACACCTTACCATCTTTACCCCAGCATTTACATTCATCCCAGTTGGAGCTTTTTCCGTCTGTAATTTTGAATCCGTGTGTCATAGCCTCTTGCTCTCCGGCATCATACTTGTAAGGCCATGTTTTGCCATCAAAATCAAATGAACCTGCTGTTAACTTATTATCACCTTGAGGATTCCAGTCTGAGCCGGTAATTGTTCCTGTTATAACATATTCATCAGCAGATGATGGACTTTCGTTTAGGTCTGTTGCAGATACGCTTATCATTGCTACTGAAATCATAGAAACCATAAGCATTACTGCAAGTACGACACTAATAATCTTCTTGGACATTTTGTTTTTCCTCCTAAAAAAAATTCTTCCCGACATCATCGGTAGGTTAATTATATTATATAAAGTTAAATAAATCAAGAGTAAAATTCAAATTTGTACGAAATGCACATATATTTTTAATTAAATTAAGCAAATTGACTATTTATTTGTCAATCATAACCGTTTATGTTATTAGACTGCCAATTCCATGAGTCTCTGCACATCTCTTCAAGGCTTTTTTCAGCCTGCCAGCCTAAAACCTCTCTTGCTTTTGTTGGGTCTGCGTAACATTCGTCGATATCTCCTGCACGCCTGGGCTTGATTTCATATGGAATTTCTATTTTATTTGCCTTTATAAATGCCTTTACTATATCTAATACGCTATATCCTACGCCTGTACCCAGATTAAATATCTCCGTACCCTTATGCTCCTGTGCATAGTTTATAGCTTTAACATGACCTTTTGCCAGGTCAACTACATGAATATAATCCCTTACGCCGGTTCCGTCGTGGGTATTATAATCATTTCCAAATACCCCTAAACATTTCAGTCTGCCTGCCGCCACCTGAGTTATATACGGCATAAGATTATTTGGAATTCCGTTTGGATTCTCTCCTATTCTGCCGCTTTCATGTGCTCCGATGGGGTTAAAATATCTTAACAGTACTACGGACAGCTCTTTATCTGCATTTGCCGCATCCTGCAATATCTGTTCATTCATCAGCTTTGTCCAGCCATATGGATTGGTACAGCCTGTGGGCATTCCCTCTACAAGCGGTACCTTCTCGGGAATTCCATATACCGTTGCCGATGAACTGAACACAAAGTTTTTGACACCATATTTCTGCATAACCTCCAGAAGGGTAAGCGTTGAATCAATATTGTTCCTGTAATATGCAAGAGGTATTGCGCAGCTTTCTCCTACTGCTTTTAAGCCTGCAAAATGGATAACCGCTTCAATTTTATTTTCACTGAAAAGCTTTTCCACAGCCACTTTATCACACACATCTATTTTGTACAACGGTATTTTTGTGTTGGTTATTTCTTCAACACGTTCTACCGCTTTGGGACTACTGTTTGAAAAATTATCCGCTATAATCACTTTATGTCCCGCTTCTATAAGCTCTACGCAGGTGTGTGTGCCTATATATCCGGCTCCGCCGGTAAGCAATACATTCATTGAAATTCTCCTTTTCTATATATATGTATATAATTTATACCTTTTCAGGCTCCGGATATGTTTCCCCGAATGTTTCTGCCGTCACTTTTTTCATAGTCTGTGTATCAAGCGGCTTATCTGAAAAATCAGTATCACATTCTGCAATTTCGTTTACTGTTTCCATTCCTTCAATTACTTTTCCAAACGCTGCATACTGTCCGTCCAGATGAGGTGCGTCTTTATGCATTATAAAAAACTGCGACCCCGCTGAATCAGGCATCATTGAACGTGCCATTGACAATACCCCGGGAGTATGTTTAAGCTCATTTTTAAAACCGTTTTGCGAAAATTCTCCCTTAATTGAATATCCAGGTCCGCCGCGACCTGTTCCTTCGGGACAGCCACCCTGTATCATAAAGCCGTAAATCACTCTATGAAAAGTAAGACCGTCATAATATCCGCTTTTTACAAGGCTTAGAAAATTATTTACAGTATTTGGTGCAATTTTGGGATAAAGCTCTGCTTTGATAGTTTTTCCGTTTTCCATTTCAATTGTGATTATCGGATTTTGCGGCACTGGTATCACCCCTTTCTCTATAATTTTATCACTTTAATTTTAACCTATTTTGCTCGAATAAGCAAGTGTTATATTTTTGTAAAAACATTAAATTTTTTTTATAAATGTTTATTTTTTTCAAATTTTTGATTTTTACTGACAACCTTAAGGATTGTTCCTATAAAATTATTTTATTTTTCTTTGAAAATTTTTAACTCTTTGTGACAGACCTTCAAGCTCTTCCTTTGTTAAATCCGGAAGTCTTTCCAAATCATACATAAACTTTTCCATGCTTTCATTTGTCCTCAACTTTACAATTTCAAGATAAAAACTGGTTATCAAACCCGGTATTACTGCTATTATTATTATTGAATATACAGACAAAACAATTGTTAAAATTCTGCCTGCTAAGGTTGCGGCTATTATATCGCCAAAGCCTATTGTAGTTAAAACATTAAAGCAATACCACAAGCCGTCTTGAAATGTATTTATATTTGGTTCAATAAAAACTATAGCCGCAGAAATTATCAGGAAAGCAATTAAATAACCATATAAAAGTTTTATTGCTCCGGTTCTTTTTAAAACATTCCATAATATTTTGTATCTTTTCATATTACCCTCCAATTAAAATAAAGTTTTATTTTTATTGGGCAAGTTCACGGATTATTTAAAATAGTTTTACCATATTTTTCTTACAACTGCAAGGTTGAGCGCAGTCACCGCAAGGACAACGAATATTTTTATACTACGCACAAGTTCTATTCCTTTGAAGATTTCAAAACGCAGTTAGCTGTTCACAACAGAAAATACAACAATTTTCCTATGCGTCCGCTTAACTGGCAATCGCCTATACAGGTACTTTCTTCTTTCCCTCTTTCTGTAACACATCATTGACAAACCTACAAAAAGCAGTCTAATGATATGTGATAAGCACGCAAACTTAAAGTATAAATACGAATCAAGACATTTTTGGTGCAGAGGATATCATGTAGATACAGTAGGGAGAAACAAAAAGACAAGAGCAGAATACATAAAGAATCAGCTTACGGAAGATTGTGCAAATGACCAATTAACGCTAAAAGAATATATAGACCCGTTCACGGGTAGCAGGAATAATTAAGCAAAAATAAACAGCCGCACGTGAGCGGCTGCTTGAGATTGTAATGCGTTGTCAAATTTCGATACCACTGCTGCAGGGGTTAAGCCTGTAATAGCCCCTTATAGGGGCTGTGCAAACCACCCGTTCAACGGGTGGTTTTGATTAAATATTTAAATTTAATTAATGTCTGTTGTTTCTGCCTCTGCGGTCGTTATAGGACTTTCTTGGGCGTGAATTGTCTGAATCTGAACCATTTTCTGGAGTTAAACCGTCAACCTCAATAAGAACATCTCTTCTTGAAAGATTTAGTCTGCCCTTGTCGTCAATTTCAAGAACCTTAACTCTGATAATATCTCCCACATTAACAACATCAGTAACCTTTTCTGTGCGTTTAACATCAAGCTGAGAAATGTGGCAAAGTCCTTCTTTACCCGGAGCAATTTCAATAAATGCACCAAAGTCCATAATTCTTGTTACTTTACCGAGAAAGATTGCACCCGGCTCAGGGTCTCTTGCAATAGTATTAACAATCTCAACTGCTCTTTTGCATTTTTCAGTATCAAGACCCGATACAAATACCTGACCGATTTCGCCGTCTTCTTCAATATCGATTTTAACTTCACATTCTGCCTGAATTTCTTTGATAACCTTACCGCTCTTACCGATAACCTCGCTGATTTTTTCGGCAGGAATTGTTGTTGTAAACATTTTCGGAGCATATTTTGAAAGCTCTTCTCTCGGCTCGGGAATTGCCTTGAGCATAACCTCATCAAGAATATAATTTCTTGCCTTGTGAGTTTTTTCAAGAGCTTCTTTAATCATTTCAGGTGTTAAACCGCTGATTTTGAGGTCCATCTGAATAGCTGTTATACCGTCGTGAGTACCTGCAACCTTAAAGTCCATATCGCCGAAGAAATCTTCAAGTCCCTGAATGTCAACCATAGTCATCCAGCGGTCGCCCTCTGTAATAAGACCGCAGGAAATACCTGCAACAGGAGCTTTAATTGGAACGCCTGCGTCCATAAGCGCAAGAGTTGAACCGCAGATAGAACCCTGAGAAGTTGAACCGTTTGATGAAAGAACTTCGGAAACAAGTCTTAATGCATACGGAAACTCTTCAACTGACGGAATGACCGGAACTAAAGCACGCTCTGCCAATGCGCCGTGACCGATTTCTCTTCTTCCGGGACCTCTGCTTGGCTTTGTTTCGCCAACGGAATAGCTTGGGAAGTTGTAGTGGTGCATATATCTTTTTTCGTCTTCACCGTCAATGCCGTCAAGAAGCTGTTTGTCTGATACAGGACCTAATGTTGCAACAGTCAGGACCTGTGTCTGACCTCTTGTAAATAAGCCTGAACCGTGAACTCTCGGAAGCACTGATACTTCTGAAGCAAGAGGACGAATATCGTCCATTCCTCTGCCGTCAACACGCTTTTGTTCGTCTAACAACCAACGGCGTACGATAGTTTTCTGTGTTTTGTAAAGACACTCGTCGATTTTTGCTTCACATTCAGGATAAATTTCATCAAATTTAGCGTGAACAGCATCATAAATCGGTAAAAGTCTTTCATCTCTTATTGTTTTGTCGTCAGTATCAAGAGCTATCTTAACATCATCCTCGGCAAACTCCATAATAGCCTCAAACATCTCGTGATCAGGTTCATTGCTTGGATAAGTGAACTTGTCCTTGCCGATCTCCGCCTGAATGCCCTTAATAAATTCAATAATTTTCTGGTTAGCTTCATGACCTGCCATAATAGCATTGTACATAACATCGTCGCTGACGCAGTCTGCACCTGCTTCAATCATAGCAATTCTGCTGTCAGTTGAAGCAACTGTAGTAGCCATTTTTGATAATTCCTTTTGCTTACTTGTAGGGTTTATAATAAATTCGCCGTCAACATAACCTACCGAACAGCCGGAAATAGGACCGTTCCACGGAACATCTGAAATTGAAATAGCAATTGACGCACCGATCATAGCGGTTATTTCAGGTGAGCAGTCAGGGTCAACAGCCATGACCGTGCAGACAACCGAACAGTCGTTTCTCATATCCTTAGGGAATAAGGGACGGATAGGCCTGTCGATAACACGGCTTGTTAAAATAGCCTTTTCTGTAGGTCTGCCCTCACGCTTTAAAAAACTGCCGGGAATTTTGCCTACCGAATAAAGCTTTTCCTCATAATCAACCGATAGAGGGAAAAAGTCAACTCCGTCTCTTGGCTTATCAGATGCAGTAACGGCAACGTGTACTACTGTTTCACCGTAATGAATCAGGCACGCACCGTTAGCAAGCTGAGTCATTTTACCTGTTTCAACCATTAAAGGTCTGCCGGCAAATTCTGTTTCAAATACCTTGTACTTGTCAAATGTCATTTGTTTATTCATAAAAAATCCTTTCCGAAAGCAAAACTACAGCTTTCAATTTATATTATAACAGGATTTTTACGTTGTTTTAGCAATAAAACCAATTTGCATTTATAAATAAAAAAATACAAGCTCGTTTTACCGCTAAAGTGCCAACATAAAAAACCTGTAAAAAACGTAACATAGGGCAAACGGAAACCGCCTGCCCTAAGAGTTTTATAATTACTTACGAATACCGAGTCTTGAAATAATTGAACGATATCTTTCAATATCAATCTTAATAAGGTAGTTGAGAAGACTTCTTCTCTGACCAATCATTTTAAACAGACCTCTGCGGCTGTGATGGTCCTTTTTATGAACCTTTAAGTGTTCGGTTAAATCGTTAATTCTTTTTGTTAATAATGCAATCTGAACCTCAGGAGAACCCGTATCGCCTTCGTGAGTTGCATATTCGGCCATAATAGCCTGCTTTTCTTCTTTAAGCATTTTAATTCCACCTTTTAAAAATTTACCCGTTCAATCTCAGATAAGGGCTGTGAAATTCCGCATTGCGGCTTAATCCGGAATCCGAGAAAGGGGCTGTTGTTGATATCAACTTAATTAATGAAAATCCTTTTCAATATTTAAACTGAAATCAGCACAGTGATTGCATTATATCACAGTGATTTAAAAAAGTAAAGTAAAAAATGGAAAAACTTTTGAAATTATTTTTAAAAGCAGACATCTTAATTATTTTTATTGTTGATAATAGTGTTTAAAATCATTTTTTGCTGTTCCTTGGGAAGAGTTCTGAAATTTATTATCAGGAACTTTTCCTCATTGGACAAATTATCGTTAAGCGTAGACGGTAAATTAAAGGCGGGAGGTTCAGATACACCGGGGCTTTTCGGAATTTCACCTGTTAAAAGTTCCTGAACGGTTACACCGAAAATTTTAGCGAGTTTTAATGTAGATTCATAGTTGGGCTCAGTTTTTCCGGTTTCATAGTAGCTGTATGTTGAACGGTCGATTTTTAAAGCATCAGCTACCTGTTGTTGTGTAAAATCATTGTTGTTTCTTAATTTTTTAAGACGCTGACCAAATTTTTCACGATTTTCATTTCTTTTCATAACCATATTTCATACCTCCTTGCGACAAATTTTTCAATTTAACTATATTATAAATGGAAAAATTTTTTGTGACACATATTGTGAAGTATAATCACTGAAAATTTCTTATTTTTTTCAGTTTATTATGTTTATTATGCACATTTCTTGTTTTTATTATTCTTTCGGGTATTGAAAATAAAATTTTTTTAATATATAATATTAAATACACGCTGATGTAGCTCAGTTGGTAGAGCAGCTGATTCGTAATCAGCAGGTCGTGGGTTCAAGTCCCGTCATCAGCTCCAAACCTCCCTTTGCAAAACTTTGCACAGGGAGGTTATCTTCTTAACTAATGTTTAAATTATTAATAAGGCTGTACGAACTTTAAAATGGTTGGTGGGATTATGGCTATATACAGTGAGCTTATTCGTCTTAGTGAAAAAGCCAAGAAAGATAAAAATTTAAGAGAAGCATTGCTTAATTCTTCTAATGATAAAGACCCTATGAAAAGCTTTTGTGACGTTTGCTTGCAAAACGGCTTTGAAATTTATCTCGGTGAGCTTTTTGCATATGGTGAAGATATGAACGACAGCAAATTAAGAAGTGTAAACGGAGGCGGGGTAAACGCAATTGAAGGCTGGAATGACGCCTTTTCACAAATTATAAAAGAGCTTGAGGAAATGGATTAAAAATTTTCTGCAAAAATAAAAAACTTACCCTAATATGGGTAAGTTACAGCCTGTTGAAAAAGCGCTTATCAAGCTGTTGTTTGATAAGCGCTTTTTCAACAGGCGGAGGAACTGGCTCAAACTTAATTTGTTTTGAGACAGACCTTTTTGCTTATTAAGAAATTATTTTCAATTTATATAACTTTTGATTGACTATTTATGCTTTTTACTCTAAAATTATATTAGGAAAATTTTGACTGCAATTATTTATAGAAAGGGGAGCATAGCTTGGTATTTTCAAGTATTATATTTTTATTTATGTACTTGCCGTTTGTACTTTTAATTTATTATATAGTTCCCCGAAAATTCAGGAATTTATTTCTTTTTATCGTCAACCTGATTTTTTACGGTTGGGGAGAACCGATATTCGTTCTTCTTATGCTGTTTTCAACGGCAGTGGATTATACTCACGGCTACTTTATTAATAAATACAGAGCTAATAAAAGAAAAGCAAAGGGATTTTTAATATCTTCGGTTGTTATCAATCTTTCTTTGCTTGGATTTTTTAAATATGCAGGATTTTTAGCAAATACTTTAAATGTTCTGCCCTTTGTAAATCTTCCTGTTTTAACAATACCTTTGCCGATCGGTATCAGCTTTTATACATTCCAGACTATGTCTTATTCAATAGACGTTTACAGAGGCGACGCTCCCGTTCAAAAAAATATTATTACATTTGGAACGTATGTTGCGTTATTCCCTCAGCTGATCGCAGGACCTATTGTAAGATACAAGGATGTTGCCTATCAGCTTGACCACAGAAGAGAAACACTTGACCAGGTCACCCACGGTGTTAAGCTGTTTATGGTAGGCTTAGGCAAAAAGGTTTTAATAGCAAACCAGATGGGCGCTATGTGGGACGCTATCCGTGAAACAGGACAAGCCAACGGAGTGTTAGGCAGTTGGATCGGTATTGCCGCCTATACATTCCAGATTTATTTTGACTTCAGCGGTTACAGCGATATGGCGTGCGGTCTGGGAAATATGTTCGGCTTTGAATTTTTAAAGAATTTTAATTATCCGTACATTTCAAAAACAATTACTGAATTCTGGAGAAGATGGCATATTTCTCTCAGCACTTGGTTCAGGGAATATGTTTATATACCTTTGGGCGGAAACAGAAAAGGCGTCAAACGCCAAATATTTAACCTGCTTGTCGTATGGTTTTTAACAGGTTTTTGGCACGGTGCGGCTTATAACTTCATATTATGGGGTCTCTACTACGGCATAATTTTAATTATAGAAAAGTTTATTTTATTGAAATGGCTTGAAAAATTGCCCTCGGCAATTCGTCATATATACACATTGTTTATTGTAATGATAGGATGGACGTTGTTCTATTTTGAAGATATGGGTCAGCTTGCGTCATATCTATATTGTATGTTTGATTTTACTCAGGGTATTATAGGTCAGAAAGCACTGTCCATTACAATTTCTTACCTGCCGTTGTTTATTGCTGCGGCTTTGGCAAGTACGCCTCTCGGAGCAAAATTATACGAAAAAATAAAATATAACGGCTTTGTATGGCTTCCCGAAACTGCCTACTGTGCAGTTGTGTTGATTTTATGCACAGCCTCATTGGTAAATCAAAGCTACAATCCGTTCTTATATTTCAGATTTTAAATTTTTCGGAAAGGAGCTATAACTATGGATAATACAAAAGAAAATAAAAGTTTTTTCAGATTTGCACCTTTAGTTTTGTTTGTTGTATTTATTTTTACATTTTGTATACTTTTTTTAGTAATGCCCAAAAGTGATTATAGCTCAACTGAGAAAAGAAAATTAGAGCAGTTTCCGAAGTTTTCCGCAGAAACTTTGTTCAGCGGTGAATTTACAGAAAATTTTGAAACCTATCTTGCTGACCAGTTTTTCGGAAGAAATTTCTGGAAAGGTTTAAATTCATATTATAATCTCTGTATAGGTAATAACGGAGCAGACAGGGTTTACAACGGAAACGACGGTTATTTAATAAATGTTCCCGTAGAGGAAAAGGAAAGCAGAGTTCAGAGCAATATAAATACTGTTGCAAAGTTCAGTAAAAGCATTGACGTTCCGGTTACGGTAGAGATAGTTCCAAGCACGGGCTATATTATGAATGATAAACTGCCTTTAAATCATTTTAATTACAATGACAATGTTTATTTTAATCAGATTATAGACGTTTGCAGAAATAATAATATTGAATTTATAGATTTAAGGGAAGCATTTAAGCAAATCGCAAACGACGGCACACAGCTTTATTATAAAACCGACCACCATTGGACAACAGGCGGAGCATACGTTGGATATGAACATCTTTGCAAAAAGTGGGGTATTACGCCTACAAACAAAGATTCATTTAATATAGATACTTACAATGATTTTTACGGAACGACCTATTCAACAAGCGGTTTTTGGTTTACAAAGCCCGATACGATTCAAATATGGAATAACCCTGAAAATACAGAAAAGAATATTACGGTAGATATAGTTGAAGGTGACACGCAGGAAACATATCACAGTATGTATTTCTTAAATCATCTTGAAGAGGATGATAAATACCCGATTTTTCTTGACGGTAACCATCCTGTTGAATATATAACAAATACAAATGTAAAGTCAGGCAGGCTCTTAATTATAAAGGACAGCTTTTCCCATTGTTTTGCACCCTTTACAGCAGATAATTTTAACAGCGTTACCCTTGTGGATTTAAGGTATTATAAAGGTTCGGTTTCAGAAATTGTTAAGGAAGAAAAATTTGATAAAGTTTTAGTGCTTTACGGAATTGACAATTTTGCAACAGATACCGATCTTGCATGGCTAAAATAAAAAGCAGACGATAAGGTAAACATATTCGGGCATACAGCACCGTATATAAACGCTCTTTTGTGCCCGACTGTTACAAAGCAGTTTCCTATAAAGTAAAAGTGCCCCGATTGTTAAATTCAACAATCGGGGCAAAGCTTAAAGTTTCAATTGAGAAAGGTAAAAGTTTTGGCCTTTTCAAAAGCTTGCGGTTCAAAGGGCAAAGCTCTTTATCGCTTATTAATTAATAGAAACAACCTTTTATAATTAAAACATAAAACCTTAGGCATTATTTAAAGATTATTTAGGCTCTCCCTTAAAATATTGCAGGAATTATTCAGCTTTTCAAGCTCATTGTCTTTTAAAGAAAGCTCAACTTTTCTGCTTATTCCCGAATGGTTGATTATGCAGGGATTTCCCACAAATACATCATTTTGTCCGTATTCGCCCTCAAGCAAAACAGATGTTGTGAGAATGGAATTTTCATCTGACAATATGGCTCTTACGATTCTTGCGGTTGCCATACCTATTCCGTAATAAGTTGCACCCTTGGCGGCAATAATTTCCTGTGCCGCATTCTTTACGGTTTCGCTTATTTCATTAAGACTCTCTAAATTATAAAGATTGGAATTGTCCTCAACAATGTCAAGAACCGGCTTTGTTGAAACCAATGCCTGCGACCATGGTGTAAATTCACTGTCGCCGTGTTCCCCTATAACATAAGCGTGAACATTACGAGGACTTACCTCAAAATAACTTCCCAAAAGATATCTTAGTCTTGCTGTGTCGAGAGTTGTACCTGTGCCTATAACCCTTGCAGGCTCAAAGCCCGAAAGCGAACAGGTTACGCTTGTCATAATATCTACAGGGTTTGTTGCAACAAGAAAAATACCGTCAAAGCCGGATTTTACAACAGGCTCAATAATAGACTGGAATACCTTGACATTTCTTTGTAATAATTCAAGACGAGACTCCTTCGGCTTCTGGTTTACACCTGCACAAATAACTACAATTTCTGCATCTTTGCAGGCTTCATATCCGCTTTGATAAATCCTCATACTTGAATTGGAAAAGGCAAGCCCGTGGTTTAGGTCCTGAGCTTCGCCGATAGCTTTTTGCTCATTTATGTCGCATAAAACAAGTTCACTGCATATATTTTGGTTTAAAGCTGCATATGCAAAGCTCATTCCAACCATTCCTGTACCGATTAAAACTACTTTTCTTCCGCTTTTAGACATAATATCAAACCTTTCAAATTATTATGGTATTATTTTGCTGTTATTATTTAATATTATTCAATTGGAAATTAATTTCTTGTACGGAATAATAACAGTCGTTTTTACGATATAATATTGTTAATAAATTTTGATATTATCAGAAAAATCGGATAATATAATGATAATTATATATGGCGGTGATATTATGAATTTTTCAAGAAAAGTAACAGAGGACACATTTTATGTGGGAGTTAGCGACAGAAGACTTGCATTATTTGAAAATATTTTTCCGATTCCAAAAGGAGTTTCCTATAACTCTTATGTAATTACAGATGAGAAAACAGTACTTCTTGACTTAATGGATGACAGCGTAAGCAAGCAGGGATTTGATAATATTGCAGGAGTATTAAACGGCAGGAAACTTGATTATGTTGTAATTAATCATATGGAACCTGACCATTGTTCAAATCTGGATGAGCTTATTTTAAGATATCCTGAGGTTAAGGTTGTGGGCAATGTTAAAACTCTCAAAATGATTGAGCAGTTTTACGATATAGATGTAATAGAGCGTTTCATTACGGTAAAAGAGGGCGATAACCTTGAAATCGGCAAGCATACGCTTTCATTTGTAAATGCTCCTATGGTGCACTGGCCTGAAGTTATGGTTACCTATGATGTATATACAAAGGCTTTATTTGCCGCAGACGCATTTGGTACATTCGGAGCTTTAGGCGGAAATATATTTAACGATGAATATGATTTTGAAGCGGAATTTTTAGAGGAAGCCCGCCGTTATTACACAAATATTGTAGGCAAATACGGCGCTCAGGTACAGGCACTTCTTAAAAAAGCGTCATCGCTTGATATTAAAATGATTTGTCCTCTTCACGGTCCGATTTGGAGAACAAACCTTGAATATATTATTGATAAATACAATAAATGGAGTCTTTATGAGCCTGAGCTTGATTCGGTTTTGATAGCCTATGCTTCAATGTACGGCAACACGGAAAATGCTGTTAATGTACTTGCGACTGTTCTTGCAGAAAAAGGCGTTAAAAATATTAAGGTTTACGATGTTTCAAAAACCGATGTATCATATATTTTAAGCGACGCATTTAAATATAAGAGAATTATTTTTGCTGCGCCAACCTATAACGGCGGAATCTATCCAAAAATGGAAACATTATTGCTTGACTTAAAGGCTCACGCATTAAAGGACAGAAAGGTAGCTGTTTTTGACAACGGAAGCTGGGCGGCGTCTGCTAAAAAGCAAATGCTTGAAATTTTAGGTTCAATGAAAGTAGAAGTTACAGAAAGCAGTTTAGCCGTTAAATCTTCACTGAAATCGTCTGATATGGAAGCATTAAATCAGCTTGCTGAAGAAATTTTAAAATAAGATAAATTATGTATTGTCGTCTTAGGTAAAATATGTTAGTATTAGCTTATACCATACAGAAGGGATATTTCATATGAGAGGGTTAATACAAAGGCTGTATTATTTTATGCAGGGACGATACGGAAACGACCAACTTAATATTTTTTTGCTTGTGCTTTGGGGAGTAATTTATATACTGAACCTGTTTTTAAGAAATTGGGTCTTAAGTATTATTGGGCTTATTCCTCTGGGACTTTGTTTATACAGAGCCTTGTCAAGAAACATTACAAGAAGAATGTACGAAAATAATAAGTTTTTACCTGTTTATAAAAAGGTAAATTCTTTTATAACGCTACAAGTAAAGAAAATCAAGGATATAAAAAGGTTATGCTATTTTAAATGTCCTAATTGTAAGGCACAGCTTAGAGTCCCCAGAAAAAAGGGCATTCACACAGTCCGTTGCCCGAAATGCAGACACGAATTTAAAAAGCATATTTTGTTTTAAAAAGCAGGAGCTGTCTGAAAACGATTTACAAACAGTTTTCAGACAGCTCCATTTTATAATAAATACCAATTAAACGGATATCTTTAAGTAAAAAAGGAAGACAGGCTAACTGACATACTAATCAATTAGCCTGCGTAACAAAAAGAAAAAATGTAAGATAGCAAAAAATATTAACACAAAGACCTTCCGTTAAGGGAAGGCCTTTTGTCTATCATTATTGCACAACAGACGAAAGGATTGTACCCTCTGGTTTATAACTGCGTTGCCGCAAATTTTTGAAGAAGGAGCGAACAACATTTTGCAAAGGCCGCAATCCTTTACAAATCATTACAAACACATTTATTATGTCTAAACAGCAATGAAGCAATCTGTTGTGCAAAAGATAGTAAAATAGAAATTTAAGGATAAAAAAGAGATAAGCTACATTGCTTTGACATATATAATAATAGATTATTTAAAATTAAAGTCAATAAATTTGGCAGGATATGTGATTTTTAGGCACGTTTTGTGGCAATTTGTTAATTTTTGTCGTTTTTACTTTAAAAAAATAAATGAGTTGTTATAAAATTTTAGAAGTTGTTTTTCACAAAATTCAGACCGCTATATTAATATAATATTTCAATATAAGAAATAAAATTTAAATCTATAATAAAAACTTGTCAAGCGATATGTATCAAACCAGTAGAAACGGAATCTGTTCCTTTTTTAAACTTTATATTTCCTACCATAGGGATGTTTTTTGTGCTGTCAGTACAAATTTTATGTCTGAAAAAGTTTTGGGGCGTTCAAAAGAACGCCCCAAAAAGCAATATAAATATTTGTTCAGATTTATATGTTCAAGATTATTTATAAAATAAAACCATTTACAATGTATGATAAAAAGGTATTATATCCTCATAATTCCCATTCTTGAGAAGAAATCCATTCTTAATTACGCCTAATCTTTCAAACCCTAATTGCTCATATAAATGTATAGCCGTTTTATTGCTTTTTACAACGGCATTGAACTGAAGAATTTTAAAACCCAACTCTTTGCCTTTAACCATAGAATGTTTTACAAGCATTTTGCCGATACCAAAGCCTCTTGCCTTTGATGATACCGCATAGCTTGCGTTTGAGATATGTCCGCATCTTCCCACATTATTCGGGTGAAGTATGTAAAGACCTAAAATATTACTTGTATCGGTATTTTCTGCAACGCCTGTAAAGCTTTGAGAAGCAAAAAAATCCAAGGCAGTTTCTTCATTAAGCAAATCAATCTGAGGGAAGGCAACTCCGTCTTTTACAACCTCATTCCAAATTTTGGTGATTGCAGGGATATCATCTTTTGTAAATTCTCTTATAATTACATTCATAGTTTTTCTCCAAACAAAAAGGCAGAGTGTAAAAACTCTGCCTAAATAAATAATCTTTAATAATCAGCCTAATTCAGCAAAATATTTGATTGTTCTAACCATCTGGCTTGTATAGCTGTTTTCGTTATCATACCAGGAAACAACCTGTACTTCATAAAGGTCGTCGGAAATCTTTGAAACCATTGTCTGAGTAGCGTCAAAGAGTGAACCGTAACGCATACCGATAACGTCAGAAGAAACAATCTGATCTTCGTTATAACCAAATGACTCTGAAGCAGCAGCCTTCATAGCAGCGTTAATGCCTTCAACTGTTACATCTGTACCTTTAACAACAGCTGTAAGAATTGTTGTTGAACCTGTCGGAACAGGAACACGCTGTGCAGAACCGATAAGTTTGCCGTTAAGCTCAGGAATTACAAGACCGATAGCCTTAGCAGCACCTGTTGAGTTAGGAACAATGTTAGCAGCACCAGCTCTTGCTCTTCTTAAATCGCCCTTTCTGTGAGGACCGTCAAGAATCATCTGATCACCTGTGTAAGCGTGGATCGTTGACATAATACCACTCTGGATTTCTGCATACTTGTTAAGAGTATCAGCCATAGGAGCGAGGCAGTTAGTTGTGCATGATGCAGCAGAGATAATTGTATCTTCAGTTGTAAGAGTATTTTCGTTTACGCTGTAAACGATAGTTTTAAGGTCATTGCCTGCCGGAGCAGAAATAACAACTTTTTTAGCACCTGCGTCAATATGAGCCTGAGATTTAGCCTTTGATGTGTAGAAGCCTGTACATTCAAGAACTACATCTACGCCGAGTTCACCCCATGGGAGTTCAGCAGCGTTTGGTTTAGCATAAATTGTGATTTCTTTGCCGTCTACGATAATTGAGCTTTCGCCGGCTTCAACAGTATGAAGGTTTTCACCAATTTTACCGCAGTAACCGCCTTGAGCAGTATCATATTTAAGAAGGTTAGCAAGCATTTTAGGATCTGTAAGATCGTTGATAGCTACTACTTCATAACCTTCTGCACCAAACATTTGTCTGAATGCAAGACGACCGATACGGCCAAAACCGTTAATTGCAACTTTTACTGACATAAAAAAATTCCTCCTGTAAAATTAAGGTAATTATATGATATTACATTTTTGTAGGGATTTCAAGGGCTTTGACAAAAAATTAACAAAAATTTTTCCATTTTAATAATTTACAATTAAAAAATGCCGTATAAATAGAAAAATTTGTATAGAAAAATGTAAATATAATTACGTTTACTTTTAATTTATAATTATCATTTGTAATTTTTTGTTTAATTATTCTTGACAATAAAATGCTTATAATATAAAATATAATAGTACCATAATAAAATGGTGCAGAGTGGGTTTGCTTATTGTTTGCCGATAAAAAATAAGCATATCTCATTCTTATTTTTTAATCAGACTCGTTAAGAGCCGTTATTAATAGATATTTTTATAAACCTTCTTTATTTTGTTTTGTCCGTTTAGTGCAGATAAAAACAATATAACTTTATTTCTGCCTCGGGCGGACTTACATATATACTATATATAATGAATAAAATATTTTTGGGAAAAGTGAATATCTTAAATTAACGGCACCAGTGAGTTGATTTTGATCGTATTTAAACTTTAGAAAACATCAAATCAAGGAGGTGTCACGTATGCAGCTTTGGCTGAGTATAGTATTAATTGCAGCAGCGTTGCTGATAGGTGCGGCAGCAGGTATTGCAGTTGGTATTGTTTACAGAAAAAGTGTTGCAGAAAAAGAAATCGGCAGTGCCGAGCAGGAAGCAAACAGAATTGTTTCCGAGGCTATAAAAACTGCTGAGGCTAAGAAAAAAGAGGCACTCTTAGAGGGTAAGGACGAGCTCCACCGTCTGAGAAATGAAAACGACAAAGAAATTGCTGAAAGAAGAAAAGAAGTTCAGCGACAGGAAAGAAGAATCCAGCAGAAGGAAGAAACTCTTGACAAGAAAATTGACAATCTTGAGGCAAAGGATGAACTTGTAAACAAAAAGCTAAAAGATGTTGAAAGTAAACTTGAAGAAATTGAGCAGATCAAGAAAAGCGAGTTTGAAATGCTTGAAAGGATTTCGGGTTATACTGCCGAGCAGGCTAAGAATTATCTGCTTGAACAGTTAGAACAGCAATTGACTCATGAAAAAGCTGTTAAAATTATGGATTACGAACAACAGCTCAGAGATGAGTCTGACAAGCTCGCAAGAAATATTATTTCTTTATCAATTCAAAGGCTTGCCTCAGATTACGTAACGGAAGCTGCGGTATCAGTTGTGCCGCTGCCTAACGAAGAAATGAAAGGCAGAATTATCGGCCGAGAAGGCAGAAACATCAGAGCGATTGAAACAATTACAGGCGTTAACATTATTATTGACGACACACCTGAGGCAATTACTCTATCAAGCTTTGAACCGGTAAGAAGAGAGGTTGCAAGGATCGCCCTTGAAAAACTTATTACAGACGGAAGGATCCACCCTGCAAGAATTGAAGAAATGGTTGATAAGGCCCGCAGAGAGGTTGACGCAACAATTAAACAAGAGGGCGAAAGAGCGGTTATGGAAGTCGGCATAAACGGTATTCACCCTGAACTTATAAAACTTATAGGAAAATTAAAATATCGTACCAGCTATGGTCAGAATGTATTGAGCCATTCTGTAGAGGTTGCATATCTTTCGGGAATTATGGCTTCTGAGCTGGGTCTTGACCCTACAGTTGCAAAGCGTGCTGGTTTATTGCATGATATCGGTAAGGCATTAGACCACGAAATGGAAGGAACTCATATTGAGCTGGGCGTAAATGTTGCAAGAAAGTATAAAGAAAGCGATGCAGTAATTCACGCTATACACGCTCACCACGGCGATGTTGAGGCTAAAACTGTTGTTGCCTGTATTGTTCAGGCAGCAGACGCTATTTCAGCGGCTCGTCCGGGTGCAAGAAGAGAAAATCTCGAAAACTACATTAAAAGGCTTCAAAAACTTGAAGAAGTCGCATCATCATTTGAAGGTGTTGAGCGTTCATTTGCCATTCAGGCAGGACGTGAGGTCAGAATTATGGTTAAGCCTGAAATTGTAGATGATGAAAGAATGATACCGCTGGCAAGAGAAATCTGTAAAAAGATTGAAGAAGAGCTTGAATATCCGGGTCAGATCAAGGTTAATATTATAAGAGAAAAACGTGCAGTAGAATTTGCAAAATAAAAAGGTTCTATGTCAATAGTTAGGGTAAATCTGAAAAAGAAAAGAATAAATGAACAAGCGATGGCATGAACCGCTCCAGTAAAAGTAGACAATAGAAAAAACGGGCCTCCTATGGTAGAATAGAAATACCATAGGAGGTAATTTTTATGAGTAGAAAATATAGGCAAATAAGTGAATACGAGACAGAAATAATCAAAATGTTTAACGAGGGAATAACATTAAAAGAAATCGGAAACAAATTGGGATTCACCTATAAGGAAATGAGGGATTTTAAATACCGATAAAATAAAAGACAAAGAATGATTGAAGCAGGGAAGAAAATTAACCGCAAAAGGACGATCGTGTAAAAAAGAGAAAGAAGCCGCCATATATTCAAAATCTTGATAAACTTGCCCAAATGAGATATGTAATGGTAAGTCGAGAAAGATACATAAAAAGGTTGAAATGAAGAATGAATTGCTGCGGGATTTCTCTCGCTCACAGTAAGGAAGTGAGACCATTAGTAAAATATCAGGTAATATGCAAGCATAAGAACAAGTATTCAATATCAGAAATGTGTAAATTCTTTAAAGTATCAAGAAGTGGATATTATGCCTATCTGAATAGAAAAGATATTCCTGACAGAGATTTACCACTTGCCGAAAAGATAAAAGAATGTCAAGCCGATAATCATAGAATATACGGATATCGTAGAGTACATATATGGTTTGAAAGAGAAGGAATACATAGAAATCCCAAAACTGTTCTTAGGATAATGCAGAAATACAATTTGTTGTCAGCAGTTCGCAGAAAGAGATTCAAGTATGTTTCAGAACATCTGCATAAATATCCTAATATACTTAACCGAGAATTTACTGCTGACAGACCTAATCAAAAACGGGTTACGGATATATCATACATACAAACACAGAAAGGTAACTGTTATCTATCGGTAATCAGAGACCTTTACGATAATAGTATTGTCTCATACAAATTATCAATGAATATGACTTTTAAGCTTGTGCTTGACACAATTAAGCTTGCAATGAGAAAAGAAAATGTCACTGCAGGGCTACAACTCCACAGTGACCAAGGTGAACAATATGTTTCTCATGAATATTATACGCTAACACAATTTTACGGTATAAAGCAATCAATGTCAAGACGTGGAAATCCTTATGATAATGCTTTAGCTGAAAATTTCTTCTCAATTCTCAAAACAGAATGTATCAACAGGGTTAAACTTAAAACATATGAGCAGGCGAACCTGATCATAGACGACTACATCAATTTCTACAATAACTATGGAATCCAAACTAAAACAAAACTGACACCCCTTAAAAAAAAATGTCAGTATATAGCCCGGTGTTCATAAGGCAGTATTAAATGTAGACGGTGGCGCAACCCCGAAGATAGGGGCTGCTCCGCTTGTTTTATGCGGAAAGCTGCCACAGGATCTGCGGATTTTCCTGCGCCGTCTTTGCAAGGCGTAAAAGCTCCTGTTCTTCTTCCTTGCGAAAGAACCCGATAGCGGTGAAGGTGATGTCCATTTTCACGCAGTTATGGGAATGTTTTTTCTCCGGACTGTGAACTTCAATGCGTTTTATGACCTTATTCACGATTTCAAGCGTCAGTTCTTTTATCTCTAAAAACTCCGCAAGCCCCTGATACAGCAGCTTGTAATCGACGGTTTCCTTGCTTGCTTCACTGAGTTCTTGTTCCGCCTGCGTAATTGCAGCTTCAAGTTCTTTCTGCTCTCTTTCGTATTCGCCCGCCATTCGGGTATAGCGGTTGTCATCCAGCTTTCCGAGTACGTTGTCCTCGTAAATACGGGAGAACAGCTTGTCTATCTCGGATATCCTTTTCTTTGCAGAGTCTATGCTCTGACGAAGCTACGACTCCTTCTTTCGGCGTATATCGCCCTGACGGTATTGGCGAATGATTTGAAATACCGAGCCGTATGTTTTCACGAAATCCGCAAGTGCCGATACTTCATCGTAAACAATCTGCTGTAATACCACGTCACGGATAAAGTGAATGGAGCAGTTTCCTCTGCCGTTCTTGTAATTGGCGCATCGAAAGAATTCCTGATTGCGTTTCAGTGACTTTGAAGCGCAGAAGTGAAGCTTCGCCCCGCAGTCGGCGCAGAAAACAAGCCCTGAAAAGAGACTCGTTCTGCCCGTTTTCGTATTGCGTCGTTTGCCGTCTCTGAGCTCCTGTACTCTAAGCCACACCCTTTCCTCAATAATTGCCTCCTGCGTATTCGGAATAATCTGGTATTCCTCTTTCGGCTTTTCAATCACCTTGTGCACCTTGTAGCTAACCGTGGAAGATTTGCCGTTGACCGTGCAGCCGGTGTATTGGCGGTTGTCTAAAATGCCCGTTACCGTACTGCTGTTCCAGCCGTAAATATCTGCCGAAACCGGATTGCTCGTCTTTTTCCCGACCGAGTGAAAATATGTCGTCGGCGTTAAAACCTTTTCCGCTTCCAACTGTTTGGCAATCTGTAACGGTCCCTTTCCACCGAGAAACAGGGCGTAGATTTTTCGCACGACCTCTGCCGCCGGTTCGTCGATGATCCACTGCTCTCTGTCGCTTTCCGACTTCTTGTATCCGTAGGCGACGGTCGAAGCAACGCGCTTTCCCTGCGACGCTTTCAGTTCGTTGACGGCTCGGATTTTCTTTGAGGTTTGGGCGGCGTACCATTCGTTGAAAATACTGTAAAACGGCAAGATTTCCATTCCGTCTCCGGTGGAAGAGTTGATATTCTCCTGTATGGCAATAAAGGTAATGCCCAAAGACGGATAAACCACCTGTGTAAGTCTGCCCATCTCCACCTGCTCACGCCCGAAGCGGGAGACGTCCTTTACGATAATCGTTCCGATCTCTCCACGCTCCGCCATCGCCTGCATACGCCTGAAATCCGGTCGGTCAAAGGTCGTTCCGCTGACGCCGTCGTCCACAAAAAATTCGGGGTGCAGATACCCGTGCTGCTTTGCGTACGCAAGCAATATCTGTTTTTGATTGGTAATGGAATTTGACTCGTCGGCTTTCTTTACGCCGTTTTTGTCCTCTTTGATATCGTCCACCGAAAGGCGGCAGTACAGGGCTGTGATTTTCTCTTTTTGCTGCCCGTTCTGATTTGTTATTGTCATTGTAAATGATCGCTCCTTTCCGACAACCGGGCATTGCAAGACCCATTCAGCATACTCACAATGCCCGACCCTGTCCAATGTGTGAAGTCAAAGGATGTTCGCTTCTTTCAACAAATCCATAAACTGCTGCAATATCGTTTCGGTTCCGCTGTCGTTAAAATGGGTATAGACCTCGTAATAGGTACTGCCTATTTTGGTGACGGTGACGGATTCGGTATCTGTGGGAAAAAGCGGAGAGGAAACCGGCATATTGTTTTTCATCTCAATGATTTTCTCCATACTCAGCGCTCCTCTCTTTCTTTCGCCTTTCTCGCAAGCGTATGATTGCGATACTCGTTAAGCAGCTTGAAAATAGTTTCGATCATATCCTTCGGCGTGTAATTTTTTGGAAAAAAGCCTCGTAAATCTTCCACCTTAAACCTGACCTGTTCCTTTTGATTGGCTTTTTCTTCGCTCATAATGGCATAGACGGCGTCACGGCTCAGACGGCATTGCCTTGAAAGAGAACGAAGTCTCTGCGCCTGTGAAAGCGACGGAGTAGCCTGTGTGTATTCGATTTCGTCATAAAGCGCCTTCTGCTGGCTTTCTGTTAAGTAGGAAAGCTCCGAGGCGGGCGTTAAAGCGATGCGTCCTTCGTCCACCATCGCAAGCAGTTCGGAGATAAGGTGTGTTAAACGGATATATCTGTGAAGCGTTTCTTTCCCGATACCAAAGCTTTTGGCAATCTGCTCGTCGCTTCTGAACTTCGTATCACGTTGGGACGAAGTTAAATCGGTACGCTGCCCCTGCTTTTTAACCGCTTCAAGTTTCATCTTGTAGGCAAACGCCTTTTCGCTTGGCAGTATGTTATCTCTGTGCAGGTTTGCGTCAGCCATTGCGATTGCTGCCTGTTCGTCGGTCAAATTCCTTACAATGACCGGCACGTTTTTAATGCCCAATTCCTTGCACGCCTCCATTCTTCTGTGACCGCTGATAATTTCGTATTTACCCGCCGGAAAAGAAGGTCGGACAATAAGTGGTTCTATCGTGCCCTGTGATTTGATGCTTTCAAGCAGCTGTTCTTTTTCCTCTCCGTCCCTTAACTGAAACGGGTGGTCTTTGAACGGGACTAATAATTCCGTGCTTACATATTCGATTGTTTCTTTATCTTTCATATGGATTTTCCTTTCTTTTAAGAGATTGATATATATTTTTTCGGCAAGTAAAATATCTTGCTCTTTTGTTCTTAATAGCTTCCGTTTTTGGGACTGTAAGAGATCCGAAAAACGGAATTCAGAATTTCTTGACGTAGATGATGTTCGGTTTCCCTTGCCCCTGCCTTTTGCGAAGGATTAAGTCTGCCGCCTCCAACTCGGAGAAGAGACGGCAGATTTTTTCGTGTCCGAAGCGTAAAAGCTCCTGCGCCTGCTTTACGGTAAAGTATTGATAGGCCCTGCCGTATTTGTCCGTCCACCCGTTTTTAACGGATAGGTGCATACGGTCGAGTAGCAGTCCGTAGAGCATTTTGGCATCGGTGGAGACAGAGCGGTATTTCTCGTCTGTAAACAACGCTTTCGGGACTTTGTAAAAAACGTAGGTTTCGGCTTCAAGAGCTGTAAAAAATTTATTCAACGGATCGCCTCCTTTCTGATTTTCTGTCACGCTTTTATCCTGCATTTTCGAGGGATAAGGTATTGCTGTATTGCTGACCTTGTTTTCGACTTGTAAAAGCCTTGTAACAAGCCGTATTCGGCACGTTAAAAGCGTGACGGCGAGGCGCGTTTTCTGCGTTGTCGCTCCGCAGCTTTTATGCGCCTTTGCTTCTCGGCGCATTTGGGGCAATATCTTTGGTTCTTCGCTCTTGGCAAGAAATACGAAGCGCAGAGGACGCATCGTTTGCCTTTTGCGGCATTGATGATCTCTGCATACAGTTCTTTATCCGCAGGCAATACGGCGTTCTTGAATAGTTGCAGTAGATACCGTATCTGCCGATAAGCTGGACGCAGCTGTGGAGTTCGCCGTCATCGAGTAACAGGCAGTTTCCGTCGTCGCAGTTACAGCAAAGCCGACGGATAAGGGCGTTTACACATTTGCTCTGTTTAAGCGTGATTTTAAGTACCACAGGCGCATCTCCTTCCATAATTTCTTTCAGTGCCGTTTTGCCCGACTGCGTTTTTGTATACCTGCTCTTCGTCGTCGCAAGCTCCATATCGTTCGTTTCCGTGTAGGCACGAAAAGCTCACTCATTTCGCTGCTCCTCCTCTCCCCAAAAAGTCTTTCGACTTTTCGGGGGCTCCGCAATCAGCGGCGTCGCTTTACTCCTATCATCGCAAAGTCATGGATGTATACTAAAAAAGTAGACAAGTGTGATAAAATAAAGGACAAGGAAAGGAAGGATAAAAATGAGTAGCAAAA